>NZ_BAAAYB010000056.1:0-27954 GCF_039535905.1 Kitasatospora albolonga
CGTCCAGCTCGGCCACTGGTTCCCGCGCGAGCCGCAGGCCGATCCCGGCAAGCTCGGCCTGCGCCACGACTACCCCGCCCCGATCACGGTCGCGGACGCGGTCCACCCGTCCGCCGCGCACGCCTACTGGGCGCTGTCGGCCGCCGAGCCGACGACCGTCGGGCGATCTCGGCTGCGGGGAGCGCCGCCGCCGCACGCACGCTCGCGGGCGGGGTGGCCCGTCGCGAGGGCTGGGAGGGTGTCCGAACCGCCGTCATGACGAGCCTGCTGCGCGCCAAGTACGACCAGCACCCCGGGCTGGCCGAGATCCTGCTGGCGACGGGCGACGCCACGGTGATCTACGACGACATGGACTCGGAGTACTGGGGTGACAACACCGGCCGGGGCCGCAACTGGGTCGGGGCGGCTCCTCGAACTCGTGCGCTCGGAGCTCCGGTTGCGGCGTTCGGGGATCCTCGCGGAGTGAGGCCGGGAGGCCTGGCCGGACCTCACCACCGTACGGGGATGCTCCGGGCGACGAGGCGGCGGTAGGCGCGGGCTGCGGGGGTGGTGGGCTCGGTGAGGTGGTGGGGGTCGGGGAAGGCCTGGCTGCCCGCGGTCGGGGGGTGGGGGCCCGGGCCGAAGGCGTTGCCCTGGAGGCGGCCGGTGACCAGGCGGTGGCGGTGATGGGGGGAGCGGCCTGGGGCAGCCTGCGAGGGCCGGGCCGCGGTTGACCTGGAACCACACCTCGCGGCCGTCGGCGAAGCGCAGGACGCTCTCGCGGAGGTCGTTCCGGTCGGTGTACACGGTCCAGGCCCGGCCGCCGGGGGCGTGGTGCGTGCGGAGGCGGTGCAGGAAGCGCGCCAGGTCGACGGCGGCGCCGAAGGGGATCAGCGCGTCGGCGTAGGGCTCGCCGCCGAGGAAGTGGAGCCGGAACTCCAGGCCGTACGGCCGCCCGTGGACCGTGCGGCGGACGGGGAGGGAGAAGGTGTCCGCGTCCTCGTGGCGCCAGTGGTGCTCGGGGCGGACGTGCCGGAGCAGGTGCTCGTAGGAGAGTCCGCCCTGACCGGCCGTCAGGCCCGGGATGCGGTCGGCCGAGCCGTGCAGCAGGTAGAGGCACATCAGGTCGACCGGATGGGTCTCGTGGGCCGGCCGGCCGAGGAGCCCGTCGGAGAAGGCGTCGCGCACGGGGCGCCGCCTCAGAAGCTGCGGACGATGAACCAGATGGCGGTCCCCGTGACCGCCAGGCCCCCGCCGATCGTGACGGTGCGGCCGAGGCCTTCGTGGACGTACTCGGCGAGGAGGTTGCCGGTCAACGCGATCAACGGCGTGCCGATGACGAGCAGAGCGATGCCGATCACGTGGTAGATCATCATGGGAGCCCCCCGGAACGATCACCCGAGTGGTGATCCGGAGGCAAGATCGTAGAGCGGTGCGGCACGCGGGGAAAGCGGGTTGCCGAGGGGGTCGGCGGAACCGTGCGGCGGGGGCGGGGCGTCTCCGGGCGGAACAGGTGATCAAGGTCGGACGGTGGGAGTGCCCGTGGCGGGTGTGGTGACGGAGACGGTGGCGGCCGGGAGGCGGCGCGGGGCGTGGCGGCGGGTGGGATACGTGCTCTGCGGGCTGGCGGCGCTGCCGGCGCTGGTGCTGGCGGCGGTGCGGCTCGGGGGCTTCGACGACGGGACGTACTGGGCGGTGCCGATGGCCACGCTGCCGTACGCGGCGCTCGGGGCGGTGCTGGGGGCGGCCGGGCTGCTGGGGCTGCGGGCGTGGCGGACGGCGGTGCCGGCGGTGCTGCTGGTGGCGGTCCAAGTGGCCTGGTTCGCACCGCGGTTGGTTGCGGACGCCGGTGCGGCTCCGGCGGAGGCGCCGCGGCTGCGGGTGGCGGTCAGCAACGCGTACATGGGGCAGATCGACCCGGCCGCGCTGGTCGGGCTGGTGCGGGACCAGCGGGTGGACGTGCTGGCCGCGGTGGAGCTGAACCCGGTGGCGGCCCGGCGCGTGGAGGCCGCGGGGCTGGCGGAGTTGATGCCCCATCGGATCGTCACCGGGGACACCGTGCTCTACTCCCGGACGCCGCTGACGCCCGTCGGGATCGGCACCACCGCCGGGGCGGCGGCCGCGGGCGAGGTGACGGTGGGCGGGAAGAGCGTGCGGGTGGTCCCCGTGCACACCTTCTACCCGATGGGCGACCCGGCCAAGTGGGCAGGCGGGATGCGGGAGTTGAAGGCGGAGGCGGCGCGGTCCCCCCCGCAACACCGTGATGCTGGGGGACTTCAACGCGACCCTCGACCACGCGCCGATGCGCGAGCTGCTGGGCGTCGGACTGGCCGACACGCACGAGCAGTTGGGCAAGGGCCTGGTGCCGACCTGGCCGGAGGACTACCACGACCTGCCGGGGCTGCCGCCGGTGATCCAGATCGACCACGTGCTGCACGGGGAGGCACTGCGACCGGTGGCGGTGTCGGAGCACACCCTGAAGGGCACGGATCACCGGGCAGTGGTGGCGGAGTTGGCCCTGACGGGCTGAGGGCGGCTGGGAGAGGGAGAAAGCACTCTTCTGGCCACTACCAACTTATAGCGCGAGGGGGGCCTTGTGGCAAGGCCCCCCTGATGCCCCACAATCGCAGGCCGAAGCCAGAACCTGCGCAAATGGGAGATTCGCGAGTTGCACACCTCTATGTCGGAATCCGGTTCGCGCACCGCCGAGAGCGCCTTCGACCTGCCGGACCGTCTGGCCGCCAAGGCCGACCCGGCTCTGACCGCAGCCGACGAGCGGCACTTCGCCGCCATCGCGACCAGTCTGGAGGAGACCGTCGCCGAGCTGACCGAGCAGCTCGACTCCGCCCGCAAGGCCCCCGGCGGGGCCGGCCGGGCCGCCATGGACCGCGACATCGAGGTGCACCGCCTCGCCGGGCGGCTGCGCGCGCTGGGCCGCTTCGGACTCGACCTGTGCCTGGGCCACGTGGTGGAGGAGGCCACTGGCGAGGCGGTGTACATCGGCCGCCTCGGCCTGACCGACGCCGACGGCCGCCGCCTGCTGGTGGACTGGCGCTCCCCGGCGGCCGAGCCGTTCTTCGCCGCCACCCACGCCAACCCGATGGGCCTGGCCAGCCGCCGCCGCTACCGCTGGACCCGGGGCCGGATCACCGACTACTGGGACGAGGTCTTCACCGCCGAGGGCCTGGAGGGCCGGGCCGCGCTGGACGACCAGTCGGCCTTCATCGCCAGCCTCGGCAGCACCCGCTCGCCGAAGATGCGCGACGTGCTGGCCACCATCCAGTCCGACCAGGACGCGGTGATCCGGGCCGGCTCGCGCGGCGCCCTGGTGGTGGACGGCGGGCCCGGCACCGGAAAGACCGTGGTCGCCCTGCACCGCTCCGCCTACCTGCTGTACGCCGACCCCAGGCTCGGCCACCGCCGGGGCGGGGTGCTGTTCGTCGGCCCGCACCAGCCGTACCTGAACTACGTCGCGGACGTGCTGCCCAGCCTCGGCGAGGAGGGCGTGCGGACCTGCACGCTGCGCGACCTGGTCCCCGAGGGCGCCGTGGCGCTGCCCGAGACCGACCCCGAGGTGGCCCGGCTGAAGTCCACCGTCGAGATGGTCGGGGCGATCGAGTCGGCCGTCCGGATCTACGAGGAGGCGCCCACCGCGGGCATCCAGGTCTCCACCCACTGGGGCGAGTTCTGGCTGAACGCGCGGGACTGGGCGCAGGCCTTCGAGGCCGTCGAGCCCGGCACCCCGCACAACGAGGCGCGCGAGCAGATCTGGGACGAGCTGGTCGCCATCGTGCACGAGCAGCTGGACGAGGAGGCCGGGATCACCACCGAGCTGCTCTCCCGCTCGATGCGCCGGGACGCGGAGCTGGTCACCGCCTTCCACAAGGCCTGGCCGCTGATCGAGGCGGCCGACCTGGTCGGCGACCTCTGGGAGGTGCCCGCCTACCTGCGGCTGTGCGCGCCCTGGCTGGCCCCCGAGGAGGTCCGGGCGCTGCGCCGGGCCGACCCCCGGGCCTGGACCACCGCGGACCTGCCGCTGCTGGACGCCGCCCGGCACCGGCTCGGCGACCCGGAGGCCGAGCGCCTGAAGCGCCGTCAGCGGGCCGCCGTGGCCTCCGAGCGGGCCCGGATGGACGACGTGATCCGGGAGATGACCGGCGCCGACGACGACGGCGAGGGCGCCGTCACCATGCTGATGGGCCGTGACCTCCAGGACTCGCTGCTGGACTCGGGCGCGGTGCCGCAGGCCGCCGCCGAGCCGCTGACCGGTCCGTTCGCCCACGTGGTGGTGGACGAGGCGCAGGAGCTCAGCGACGCGGAGTGGCACATGCTGCTGCTGCGCTGCCCCTCCCGCAGCTTCACCGTGGTCGGTGACCGGGCGCAGGCCCGGCACGGCTTCGCCGAGAGCTGGCAGGAGCGGCTGGACCGGATCGGCCTGGACCGCGTCACGGTCACCTCCCTGACCGTCAACTACCGCACCCCGGAAGAGGTGATGGCCGAGGCCGAGCCGCAGATCCGGGCCGCCCTGCCGGACGCCAACGTCCCGCTCTCGATCCGCAGCAGCGGGGTGCCGGTCCGGCACGGGGCCGTCGCGGAGCTGGACCGGGTGGTGGAGGAGTGGCTGGCCGCCAACGCCGAGGGCACCGTCTGCGTGATCGGTGCGCCGCGCCACCGGCCGACGGACCCCCGGGTCCGGTCGCTCACCCCGACGCTCGCCAAGGGCCTGGAGTTCGACCTGGTCGTGGTGGTCGAGCCGGCCGCGTTCGGCGAGGGCGTCGAGGGGGCGGTGGACCGGTACGTGGCGATGACCCGGGCGACGAGGGAGTTGGTGGTGCTCGCCGGCTGACGGCCGGTCACCGGTCGCGGCCGGTGGGGTCTGTGCGGGGGCGGTGCCCCGCACGGACCCGGTGAGGCGTTCGGCAGGGTCCGGTACGGGGTCCGGAACGGCGCCGCGGGGCTGCCGTCAGCCGCGCAGCGGGACGCCCGGGTGCTCGGGGTGACGGGCCGGCGGGATGGCGGGCGGCAGGCTGCGGGTGAGCGGGTGCTCCTCGGCGGGGCGGACCGGGCGGGCCGGCGGGAGGCCGTCGGCCGGGCGTGCGTGCGGGAGGCCGTCGGCGGGCCGCGTGTGCGGGATGCCGTCGGCCGTGCGGGCGTGCGGAAGGTCCTCGGGCGGGCGGCTCGGGGAGGGCACGGTGGTGGCGAGCAGCTCGCCGGTGGGCCGCCGCATGCCGTAACGGCGGTGCACCGCCTGCTTGGTGACGCCGAGGGCCGAGCCCACCGAGTCCCAGGAGAAGCCCAGCGCCCGGTCGAACTCGACGGCCGCCGCCACCAGCGTCTCCACGCTCTCCCGCAGCTCCTGCGCCAGCCGTACGGTCGGCGCGGGGGCCCGGCCGTAGACCACGAACCCGGCGGAGGTGGAGGGCCGCCGGGGGCGGTAGACGTTGCCCAGCTGGGCGGTGAGGGTGCGCAGCGCGTCCACCTGGCGCCGGACCCGCTCGATGTCGCGCACCAGCAGGTGCAGGCTGGCCCGCGCCCGGGCGTCGTGGTTGATCTGCTCGGCCATGGCCTCTGCTGCCACCTTTCCCAACGTGCTGCTTCCGGCTGCGTCCGGGCGCCGGCCCCGGCCCGGGCCTGGGCGGCCCGGTCAATCCCACTTGACCAACGCCCGAGTGCGCCGCTGGTCACGCGACCGGTGCAGACGGGATATGCCAGAAACGCCGCCGAACGGGTGCGCCGGGATTGCATAGACTGGCCGCTGCCCGTGCCGACCGACCGTCAGGAGACCTCCCGCATGGCGATCCAGCCGATCCGGCTGTTCGGCGACCCGGTCCTGCGGGCCACCGCCAAGCCCGTCACCACCTTCGACAAGGAGCTGCGCCGGCTGGTCAAGGACCTCACCGACACCATGGTCGACGCGCCGGGCGCGGGCCTCGCCGCCCCTCAACTCGGCGTCTCCCTCCGGGTGTTCACCTACCGGGTGGACGGCGTGCTGGGTCACCTGGTCAACCCCGACCTGTCGCTCAGCGAGGAGGAGCAGGACGGCCCCGAGGGCTGCCTCTCGCTCCCCGGCCTGCGCTTCGACACCAAGCGCGCCTACGGCGTGGTGGCCAAGGGCTTCACCATGTACGGCGACCCGGTGACCATCGAGGGCACCGAGCTGCTCGCCCGCTGCATCCAGCACGAGACCGACCACCTGGACGGCGTGCTCTTCCTGGACCGTCTGGACCGCGAGCAGCGCAAGGCGGCGATGAAGGCGATCCGGGACGCCGACTGGGGACAGGGCCTGGTGCCCCGGGTGAAGGTCTCGCCGCACCCGACCTTCGGCTTCCCGCGCTGACGCACCGGCGCCGACGCCGCCGCGCCGGCGCACCGGCACCGACGCACCGGCGCCGACGCAACCGTTCCACGAACCGAAAGGCCCCACCCGCATGCGCCTCGTCTTCGCCGGCACCCCCGACGTCGCCGTCCCCGCCCTGGACGCCCTGATCGCCTCCGACCGCCACGAGGTGGTCGCCGTGGTCACCCGTCCCGACGCGGTCTCCGGACGCGGCCGCAAGCTGGTCGCCAGCCCCGTCGCCCAGCGGGCCGAGGAGGCCGGGATCGAGGTGCTCAAGCCCGCGAAGCCGAGCGACCCGGACTTCCTCGCCCGGCTGGCCGAACTCGCCCCGGACTGCTGCCCGGTGGTCGCCTACGGTGCGCTGATCCGCCCGGGCGCGCTGGAGATCCCCAAGCACGGCTGGGTCAACCTGCACTTCTCGCTGCTGCCCGCCTGGCGCGGCGCCGCGCCCGTCCAGCACGCGGTGCTGGCCGGTGACGAGGTGACCGGCGCCTCCACCTTCCTGATCGAGCAGGGCCTCGACTCCGGCCCGGTCTACGGCGTCCTCACCGAGGAGATCCGTCCGAGCGACACCAGCGGCGAGCTGCTCGGCCGCCTCGCCGTCTCCGGTGCGCGGCTGCTGACCGCCACCATGGACGGGCTGGAGGACGGCACCCTGCACGGCGTCCCGCAGCCGGCCGACGGCATCACCCTGGCCCCCAAGATCTCGGTCGAGGACGCCCGGATCGAGTGGACCCACCCCGCCCTGCGGGTCGACCGCCTGGTCCGCGGCTGCGCCCCCAACCCCGGCGCCTGGACCACCTTCCGCGGCGAGCGCCTCAAGCTCTCCGGCCCCGTCAAGCTCCTGACGGACAGTGCGGAGCTGGCCCCCGGCGAGATCGCCGCCGTCGGCAAGAACTCCGTCCGGGTCGGCACCGGCTCCCACGACGTCGAGCTCGGCGAGGTCCAGCCCCAGGGCAAGAAGCCGATGCGCGGCGCCGACTGGGCCCGCGGCGTCCGCCTGGAGCCCGGCGAGCGCCTCGGCCTCTGAGGGGCCGGGCACTGCGGAGCTGAGGAGCCGTCATGACGTCGAACGGTCGCCGCACGGTGCTCGCCCGGTGGGCCGGTCCGCCGCCGGGGGCACCGCGGCGGACCGCCTGGCAGCGGTTCAACAGGCCCGGGACCGACTCGGGTTGGCTGCTGCTCGGGGCGAACTTCGGGCTGTTCGCCTTCCTGGGGCTGCGCGCCTTCGTCGGGGTGCTGCAGGGGTCGGTGCTGCTCGGGCTGCTGGCGCTGGCGTGCGGGCTCGGTGCGGCGCGGGCCGGATACGTGATGTGGCGCGTCGCGGGGCGGCGCGGGCGCTCCACGTAGACTGGCCGTTCTGAGATCCGCAGCACCTTTCGAGAGGCCCCGCACGTGAGCACCCCCGCCAGCCCCAGCGCCAAGCGTCCCCCGCGGCCGCACCGTCGTCCGAAGAAGGACCCGGCCCGGATCGTGGCGTTCAAGGCGTTGCGGGCGGTGGACGAGCGGGACGCGTACGCGAACCTGATCCTGCCCTCGCTGCTGCGGGAGGCGGAGCAGAAGGGGATGGACCGGCGCGACGCGGCGCTGGCGACCGAGCTGGTGTACGGGACGCTGCGGATGCAGGGGACGTACGACGCGGTGATCTCGGCGTGCATCGACCGGCCGCTGCGCGAGGTGGACCCGCCGGTGCTGGACGTGCTGTCGCTGGGTGCGCACCAGCTGCTGACGACCCGTATCCCGAGCCACGCCGCCGTGTCGGCGACCGTGGAGCTGGCCCGGGTGGTGCTCGGGGACGGGCGGGCGAAGTTCGTCAACGCGGTGCTGCGGCGGATCAGCGCGCAGGACCTGGAGACCTGGGTCGGGCAGATCGCGCCGCCGTACGAGGAGGACGCCGAGGAGCACCTCGCGGTGGTGCACTCGCACCCGCGCTGGGTGGTCTCGGCGCTCTGGGACTCGCTGGGCCGCTGGCAGCCGCAGGCGAGCGGCCGGGCCGCGGTGGAGGAGCTGCTGGCGGCGGACAACGTCCGCCCCGCGGTGACCCTGGTGGCCCGCCCCGGGCGGTCCACGGCGGCCGAACTGCGGGAGGCCAGGCCGGAGTCGGAGGCCGGCCGGTGGTCGCCGTTCGCGGTGCGCCTCGCCGAGGGCGGCGAGCCGGGCGGGATCGAGGCGGTCCGCGAGGGCCGCGCGGGCGTGCAGGACGAGGGCAGCCAGCTGGTGGCGCTCGCGCTGGCGGCCGCGCCGGTGGAGGGCCGGGACGCGCTCTGGCTGGACGGCTGCGCCGGGCCGGGCGGCAAGGCGGCACTGCTGGCCGCGCTGGCGGCCGAGCGCGGCGCCGCGCTGGTGGCCTCGGAGAAGCAGCCGCACCGGGCCCGCCTGGTGGCCCGCGCGCTGGCCGGGAACCCGGGCCCGTACACCGTGATCACCGCCGACGGCACCAGGCCGGCCTGGGCCGAGGGCACCTTCGACCGGGTGCTGGTGGACGTCCCCTGCTCGGGCCTGGGCGCGCTGCGCCGCCGTCCGGAGGCGCGCTGGCGCCGCCGCCCGGAGGACATCGCGGGCTTCGGGCCGCTCCAGCGGGACCTGCTGCGCGGGGCGATCAAGGCCACCCGGCCGGGCGGCGTGGTCGGCTACGCGACCTGTTCGCCGCACCTGGCGGAGACCCGCGCGGTGGTGGACGACGTGCTGCGCGAGGGCCTGGGCGTGGAGTGGATCGACGCCCGCCCCCTGCTGCCGGAGATGCCGGGCCTGGGCGAGGGCCCGGACGTCCAGCTCTGGCCGCACCTGCACGGGACGGACGCGATGTACCTGGCGCTGTTCCGCCGGACGGCCTGATCACCCGATCGTGTCACGGAGTTGACGGTTCGTCGGGGACGGCCGGAAGGGGCTGGACAGCGGCGGCGGCCGGGCGGGAGGGTGGCCGGTATGGAGTACACCCAGCTCGGCCGCACCGGCCTGTCCGTGTCCCGCCTCTGCCTCGGCACGATGAACTTCGGCCCGCACACCACGGAGCCGGACTCGCACACGATCATGGACACCGCCCACGAGGTGGGCATCAACTTCTTCGACACCGCCAACGTCTACGGCGGCCCCGGCCACCGCGGCCGCACCGAGGAGATCCTCGGCAGCTGGTTCGCGCAGGGCGGCGGCCGCCGGGAGAAGACCGTGCTGGCCACCAAGCTCTACGGCCAGACCGGCGACTGGCCGAACGAGGGCCGGCTCTCCGCGCTGCACGTGCGGCGCGCGGTGGAGGACAGCCTGCGCCGCCTCGGCACCGACCACATCGACCTGTACCAGATGCACCACGTGGACCGGGCCACGCCGTGGGAGGAGATCTGGCAGGCGATGGAGGTGCTGGTCGCCCAGGGCAAGATCCTCTACGTGGGCTCCAGCAACTTCGGCGGCTGGCACCTGGCGCAGGCCCAGGAGGCCGCCAAGGCGCGGCACTTCCTCGGTCTGGTCAGCGAGCAGTCCGTCTACAACCTGGCGGTGCGCACCGTGGAGCTGGAGGTGGCCCCGGCCGCCGAGCACTACGGCATCGGCCTGATCCCGTGGTCGCCGCTGTTCAGCGGCATCCTCGGCGGGGTGCTGCGCAAGGAGCGCGAGGGCGTGCGGCGCCTCGCCGACGGCTGGGTGGCGGACGAGGTGGCCAAGCGGCGCGAGCAGCTGGAGGCGTACGAGGACTTCGCGGCCGAGCTGGGCGAGGAGCCGGGCGACATCGCGCTGGCCTGGCTGCTCAGCCGCCCGGCGGTCACCGCGCCGATCGTCGGCCCGCGCACCCTGGACCAGCTGCACGCGGCGGTCCGGGCGCTGGACCTGACGCTGGACCAGAAGTCGCTGGACCGGCTGGACGAGATCTTCCCGGGCTTCAAGCCCGCCCCGGAGGCCTACGCCTGGTAGTCCCGCGGAAGTGGGCCGGGCCCGGAGGCGTGCTGCCTCGGGGCCCGGCCGGGTGACGGTTGGTCAGTGGGGCGGCGCGGTCACTGCCGGGGGCAGTGGCCGGGGTTGGGTACGCAGGAGACGTTCCGGCCGTGCGGCTGGCCCGCGAGCTTGCACCCGTTCTGGATGTCGGCCGGGCCGCCCGGCTTGCGCTGCGCGTCCTGCTCGCCGGCGGTGGCCTGCGGAGCGGCGTCCTGCGGGGTCGGGTCGGTATTCATGATCGGGTCCTTCCTCCGTGCGCCGGTCGATCAGCCGGCGCCCCACAAACGCTACGGTCGGGCGGGTGCCGTCGCATGAGGCAGCGGTCCCGACGAGGTCCCACGGGCCGTGCGCCGTTCAGGTGGTGACGGGCAGTGGCAGGACGGCCGTGGCCACCGTGCCGCCCGTCGCGGCCGGGGCCAGCGAGAAGCGGCCGCCCAGTTCCTCGGCGCGGTCCGCCATCGAGCGCAGGCCGATGCCGCCGCCCTCGGCCGGTGGGGTGAAACCACGGCCGTCGTCGGCCACTTCGGTCTCCAGGTGGCCGTCCCGCACGGTGAGGGCCAGCCTGATCCGGGTGGCCCGGGCGTGCCGGACGGCGTTGTTGAGCGATTCGGCACAGATCCGGTAGGCCGCGACCTCGACGGCGGCGGGCAGCGGCGGCAGCGGATCGGGCGTCAGCACGGCGGTGATCTCGGGGCCTGCCCCGGCCAGCCGGCCGACCAGGGTGGCGACGGCGTTGCCCAGCCCGTACTTGTCGAGGGCGGCGGGGGCCAGGCCGTCGGTGATGTGCCGCAGTTCGACGATGGCCTGGCCGATGCCGGCCGAGACCTCGGCCAGCGGCCGGTCGCCGGGACCGCCCGGGCCGTCGAGCGCCCGGATCGCGTCGACCCGCAGCCGCAGGCCGGAGAGCATCGGGCCCAGTCCGTCGTGCAGGTCGTGGCGCAGGCGGCGCCGGGCCTCCTCGCGGGCCAGCACGATCCGCTCCCGGCTGGCCTGGAGCTCCTCGTACAGGCGGAGCGAGGCGACCGCCGGTGCGGCGTGGGCGGCGAGGGTGGCGAGGATGTCCGCGTCCTGCCGGTCGACGGCGGGCTCGCCCGGGCGGGGCGGCACCAGCAGCCGCCCGATCACCTCGTTCTGATAGGTCATCGGGAACTCGGCCGCGTGCAGCGGGTCGACCGAGCCGAGCAGGGCCAGCTCCAGTTCGCCGTCCCTGGTGCGCACCACCACCCGGGCGCCGGGCAGGCGGAGGGTCTCCACCACGGTGGCGCAGACCAGCCGGGGCAGTTCGGCCGGGGAGACGGCCCGGCCCAGCCGGTCGGTCAGCCGCCGCACCACCTGGTAGGGCTCGGCCCGTTCGCCGTAGTAGTAGCGGTTCACCATCCGGGTGGCCCAGCGCACGGTGGGGCGCAGCAGCATCCCGATCAGCAGGGCGACCGGGGCGAGCAGCAGCCCGGTGGAGGGGGAACCGGCCGGGAGCAGGCGGTAGGAGAGCAGCGCGGCCGCGCCGTAGCCGGTGATCAGCACGGTGGCGGTGAGCAGCCCGGTGAGAGCCCGCAGGGCGGGCCGGTCCAGGTGGAGCGAGCGGTCCCGGACGCAGGCCAGCACGGTGGCGGCGGGCCAGGAGGCGGCGGTCAGGTACCAGAGCACCTCGGTGGTGGAGGAGCTCAGGCCCAGCAGCGAGGCGAGCAGCTCGACCACGATCCAGAGCAGGTACGGCAGCAGGATCGCCACCCCCGAGACCCGGGCGCGCGGGCCCGCCGCCCCGCGCGAGCGGATCCAACGGACCGTCATCACCAGCAGGTTCACCCCGACCACGGCGTCGCCCAGCCACTCGGCGTACGGCCAGTCCAAGGTCCACTCGTACGGGCGGGAGAGCAGCTCGGGGTCGAGCGGCAGCGGCTGCCCGTACCAGGGGTCGAAGGCACCGGTGCCGACCGTGGTCTGCACGCCCGCCAGCAGGGCCAGCAGCACCAGGTACGGCGGCCCCCAGCGGCGGGGCAGGCGGCCGCCGGGGAGGAACAGCGGCAGGGCGAACAGGCCGAGCAGGAAGAGGCTCTTGCCCGCCAGGGCCAGCGCGCAGGCGAGGGTGAACAGGGCCGTCCCTGGCGCGAGTTCGGCGGTCGCGGCGGGCAGTGCCTCGGCCAGCACCGCGCCCGCGCCGCCGGCCAGCAGCAGCCGGCCCAGGCCGATCGCCGGGTGCTGGGTGGCGAACAGCACCCCGGCCATCGCCATCCCCGTCCCGGTCACCACCTGGACCCCGCCGTAGCCGGAGGCGAAGTCCACCAGCTCCTCGCTGGAGCTGCCCAGCACCACCAGCACCCAGACCAGGGCGCCGAGCAGGGTGAGGGCGAAGACCGCGTATGCGGGCAGCAGGCTGGACCGGGCGGCAGGCCGTCCGGTGCCGGAGGGGCGCTCCGACGCCGCCGCGGGCGGGCCGGCGGCGGTGGCGGGGGCGGCCGGTTCGGGTGCGGTCATGCGGGCCTCCTGCCCGGAGGCCGCCACCGCTCATGCGGCCCGGCCGGGGTTTCACTCTTCCGGTCCCGCCCGCCCGGGCTCCAGGGGCCGTGGTCCCGACCCGGTCCTCCGTGTGCGGACGGGACGGAACGCTTCGGCAGTCCGTCGGTGGTCCTAGACCCCCTGGGGGAAGTCGAAGGCGTGGTCGGGGTCGTAGGCGGCCTTGACGGCTTCGAGGCGGGGGAGGTGTTCGCCGTAGTAGGCGGTGCGCCAGGTGGCGAGGGTGGGGTCGCGGTAGTTCTGGTAGGCGTGGCCGTTGGCGTAGGGGGCGAGGGTGGTGCGGGCTTCGGTGACCCAGCGGAGGCGGGGGGCGGGGTCGGCGTCGGGGGGCCATTCGGTGATCAGTTGGGCGAGGAGCCGCGAGGAGCGGTGGCGGAAGGCGGTGGCGTCGGCGGGGACGCGGTTCACGGCTCCGCCGAGGGCGGTGAAGGTGACGGAGGCTTCGACGGAGTCGGGGCGTTCGGCGAAGCGGCGCAGGTCGGTGAGCGCGGCGTCGGGGAGGAACTCGTCGAAGAAGTGGGAGGCGGCGGCGAAGGCCTGGCTGCCCTGGCGGAGGCAGTCCTGCTCGGAGCGGCAGCCCGCGTAGGCCAGGACGGTGTCGAGGTAGGGGCGGGTGACGACCTGTTCGGAGGTGGTGCGGCCGGTGCGGGCGAGCAGCGGGGCGGTCAGGCGGTGCAGGTCGTCGGCCGGGCCGAGGAGGATGCCGCCGGCGTCCACCGACGGGCCGTCAGGGCGGGTCCACACGTGGAAGTTCGACCAGAGCCGGTCCGGTGCGGCGAAGGCCCAGCGCTGCCACTCGTCGAGGGCGCGGCCGGCGTCCGGCCAGTCCCAGGAGTACTGGAAGAAGGTGCAGTCCGGGGCCGGGTGGGTGCGCAGCCGGAGGGAGGTGACCACGCCGAAGTTGCCGTTCCCGCCGCCGCGCAGGGCCCAGAAGAGTTCGGGCTCGCGGTCCGGGGAGCAGCGGAGGGTGCGGCCGTCGGCCGGCACCACCTCGGCCTCCAGCAGGCTGTCGCAGGTCAGCCCGTACGCGCGGCTGGTGACGCCGTGTCCGCCGCCGAGGGCCAGGCCGGCCAGGCCGACGGTGGGGCAGCTCCCGGCGGGGACGGTGACGCCGTGCCGGGCGAGCGCGGTGTAGACGGTGATCAGCGGCGTGCCGGGGCCGATCTCGGCCTCCGGCCCGGTCCGACCCTCCGTCACCCGGACGGAGTCCAGGCCGGCGAGGTCGAGCACCAGGGGTGCGTCGCTGGACCAGCCGCCGTAGCAGTGGCCGCCGCTGCGCACCGCGAAGCGCAGGCCGTGGCGGCGGGAGAAGCGCAGGCACTCGGCGACGTCGGCGGTGTCCGCGCAGCGGGCGACGGCCTCGGGTCGGGCCCGGTCGGTGAAGCGGAGGTTGCGGGGGAGGCGGGCGGAGTCGTAGCGCGGGTCACCGGGGCGGAGCAGATCGCCGTGGAGCGCGGTGGCGAGGCCGTCCCAGTCGGGGCCGGTCGAGGCCGCTCGGGCGGGCGTGCTGCTCGGGGCGAGGGCGGCCCCGAGCCCGAGGGTGAGGACGGTGCGACGGCTGGGGGCGGTCATGGGGACACGGTAGGCGCGGGTCCGGTTCGTGGACAGAGGGCGCGCGGGCCGTCGGCGGCGGGACGGAAGTGCGGCACCCGGTGTGACCAAGAGTGCCGTTCATGGTCGGCAGTGCCCCGGTGGATGGGTGAGGATTATCAGATGAAGCCGATCACTCATCAGGTCCCCTACCACGCGCAGTGGGAGTCGCCCGAGCTGGTGCCCGGGATCCTGGCCGGGACGGCGCTCGCGGTGGACGACCCGCTGTGGGCGCGGTCGGGGGCGGCCGACGAGGAGGAGTACGAGTACTGGTCGTGGCGCCTGTGCGGGGTCGCCTGCCTGCGGATGGCGCTGGACTACTGGTGGGGCGTCAGCCCGCCCGCCGTCCGGCTGGCCGAGGAGTGCCTGGCCGCCGGGGCGTACGTGCGGCACCCGGACGGGCGGCTGGACGGGCTGATCCACGCGCCGTTCGCCGCGTACGTGCGCACCCGCTGGGGCCTGTACGCCGAGGCCCGCTCCCCGCTCTCCGAGGCGGAGATCCGCGAGGAGCTGGCGGCGGGCCGGCTGGTGATGCTCTCGGTGCACCCCTCCATCCGCACCCTGGACCCGGACCCGCCGCGCCAGGGCGGCCACTTGGTCCTCGCGGTCGGAGCCTCGGACCAGGAGCTGCTGATCCACAACCCCTCGGGCTACCCGGACGGTTCGCAGAGCTTCGCCCGGGTGCCCTGGGACGCGCTGCCGCGCTTCTACGCGGGGCGCGGCATCGTGCTCGGCCCGCCGGAGGCGGGGTAGCGGAGCCGCCCCGGCGTGGCCTACGGCCGGGCCAGGACCCCGGCGACGTAGTCCTCCAGACGGGTGGTCAGCACGGCCGGGGTGAGGTCGGTGCGGCCCAGTTCGCGCCAGGGGACGGCGACCTTCTCGGCGTCGGGGGCGAAGGCCAGCGCGTCGAGCAGGCGCCAGTGGCGGCGGGCTCCGGCGGACGGGGCGAGCTCGCCGCCGGCCGCCCGGTAGCGGTCGGGGAAGCGGAGGCCGGCCGGGGCGCCGTGGAGCAGGGCCAGGGCGGTGGAGCAGTGGGCGACGTCGAGGTCGGCCGGGCCCCAGGAGGTCTCCACCCAGTCCACCACCCCGCTGATCCGCAGCCCGGGGCCCTCGCCGGAGAAGAGCACGTTGCCGGGGTGGAAGTCGCGGTGCAGGAAGCGCCCGGTGTACGGCGGCGGGGCCTGGCGGAGCACGTGCACCGCCCGCCGCCAGAGCTCGGGGCGGGTGGTGTGCTCCGGCACCCGGACGCGGTCGGGGGCGGTCCAGGCCTGGTAGCCACGGGGGCGTCGGCGGCCGTCCGCCGCGGTGCGGTGGATCGCGGCGAGCTGACTGGCGAGCAGCTCGGCCCGATGGTCGGCGTCCGGGCCGTCGTCCAGCCGGACGGTACCGGGGAGCAGGGTCATCAGGAGGGAGGGGTGGTCGCAGTGCGCGCCGGTGGAGTCCACCGCCACCAGCCCGGCCGTCGGAACGGTGGTCGGGCCGAGCAGGTCGAGGACGTCCGCCTCGCGGGTGAGCAGCCCGTCCGCGTGCTCCAGGAAGAAGGGGAGCACGAAGGAGCGCAGCACCAGGTCCCGCCCGGTGCCGGGACCCTCGACGCGCAGCCGCCGCATCTCGGAGGTCCAGCCGCCGCGCAGCCGCTCGGCCGCCACGATCCGTTCCCCGGGGGCCAGTTGGCCCTCCACCCAGGCCCGGGTCCTCACCCAGCTCCGGCCGTCCTCGTTCAGCGCCAGTTCCATGGCCGAGACCCTAGGCACGGCTCGGCGGTCGGTGCGCTGGAATTACCGTGGAGGCTCACGGAAGGGGCGGCAGGTGCTCGACTACGACGACGAGGCGCGCGAGTACGACGAGACCCGGGGCGGGGAGCCGAGGGCGGCGGCCGCGGCGGCGGCGCTGGAGCGGCTGCTGCCGCCCGGCCCCGGTACGGTGCTGGACCTGGCCTGCGGCACCGGCATCGTGACGGAGCGTCTGCTGCGGCCCGGGCGGCGGGTGGTGGGGGCGGACCTCTCGGCCGGGATGCTCGGGGTGGCGGCGGGGCGGGTGCCGGGCGGGGTGGTGTGCGCGGACGCGACGCGGCTGCCGCTGGCGGGCGGCAGCGTGGACGCCGTGGTGATGGTCTGGCTGCTGCACCTGCTGCCGGAGCCGGTGGCGGAGGCCGTGTTCGCGGAGGCGGTCCGGGTGGTGCGGCCGGGCGGGGTGGTGGTCACCACCGTGGACAAGAACGGCGGGTACTTCGTCGAGGACGGTGACGTCGCCCGGGCCACGGCGGAGTTGCGGCGCCGGCACGCGCCGCGGGCCTCGGACGGGTTCGGGCGGGTGCGGGGCTGGGCGGCGGAGCGGGGGTTGGGGGTGGTCGGCGAGACGGTGTTCCCCGGGGTGGGGCAGGGGCGCAGCCCGCGGCGCTGGCTGGCGGAGATGGCGTCCGGGCACCTCCCGTGGGCGGCGGACGCCCCGGCGGGAGAGGCGGCGGAGGCGCGGAGGCGGTTGGCGGACCTGCCGGGGCAGGACGTGCCGAGGTCGGATCCGCTGTACCGGGTGGTGGCCCTGGGGGCCGCGGGGGCGTGAGGGCCGTGGGTGCTCGCCCCGGGCCGGCTGGGGGTGGCCCGGGGCGAGCGGTTGGGGGGCGGTGTTCGGGACCTGGGGCGACGGGGGGTCAGATCGGGCGGAGGTTGCGGCGGAGCTCGGCGTAGTGGCGGGTTTCGGCGGAGGCGACGGCGGCCAGCAGGAACGCCACCCCGGCCAGGCCGGCGACCGGGGGGAGGGCGGCGGCGGCCGGGGCCCAGCCGAGGAGGGGGACGAGGGCACCGAGGCGGACGGGGCTCCAGGAGCGGTGCAGGATGCGCCCGAACAGGACCAGGCCGGTGAGGTAGAGAGCGGGCCCGCCGCACAGCGCGGCGGCGTAGAAGCCGCCGAGCGCCTCGCCGTCGGCGGCGTGTGCGACCACGCCCTCCACGCCGAGGGCGGTGAGCACCACGCCGGCCACGATCGGGAAGTGCGCGTAGCCGTACGCCCGGATGGCCAGGCCGAGCCGCTCGGAGTCCTCCGCGCCGCGCAGCCGGTGCTCGCCGTGCAGGGCGGCCACGTCGAAGTAGAGCCACCACAGGCCGAGGGCGACCGCGACGCCGAGCACGGCGGCGACCAGCAGCGGGCCGGTGACGGACTGCTCGGCGGCGCCCGCGCCCATCGCCAGCAGGGACTCGCCGATCGCGATGATCATGAAGAGCTCGTGCCGCTCGGCGAACCAACCCGCGTCGTGGATGCGCCAGTTGCCCCGCCGGGAGGTCACGTACACGCCGCCCCAGTCGACCAGGATGGCCACCGCCACGAAGACGGTCTGCACCTCGCCGCCGATCAGCGCCCCGGTCACCAGCAGCCCGGCGCCGGCCAGTACCGGGCCCCACGAGATCGCCACCTGACGGAGCAGGTCCTGGTCGCCGCGGGCCAGCACGCTGTAGAGCACCAGGTGGACGCAGCGCACCGAGAGGTAGGCCGCTGCCAGCACCACCGGCCCTGACAGTCCGTCGGGCGCGTCGTGCCAGGCCTCCGGCACGGCCAACGCCACCACGAACATCCCGGCCATCGCCAGCGACATGCCCGCCCGCACCACGCCCGGGTCCGCCCGGGCCTGGTTGCCCAGCCAGGCGTACGCCGACCAGGAGAACCAGACCAGCGCGAGCAGCAGCAGGCCGCGCAGCACGCTGACGGCGTCGTGCTCGTGCGCCATCGCGCTGGTGACCTTGGTCAGCACGAAGACGTAGACCAGGTCGAAGAACAGCTCGAAGGTCGTCACCCGGTTCCCGGCCAGGACGGAGCCGACCCGGGCCGTCGGGCTGCTGTTACCGGTCCGTTCCACCACGGTCCGCACTCCTCGTCCTCCTCCGGTACCGGGAGCGCCGGGGGAGGGCGCTCGTGACGGGCAGCCTGGCACGGGGAGGGCCGCCGGGCGGCCGGGCCGGGCTGCGGTGATGGGTGTGAACAGGATTGCCGGGTGGGGGAGTTGGCGGCGCGCAGGGAGGCGGAGCGGGACGTACTCCGTTCGGTCGACGCGGGTACTTCGCCGGGTGGGCCGCGGGGCGGCGCGCCGGCCGAGCGGGTGCGGCGGGGCGGCGGGCGGCCGATGATGGGGCTGACGGGGCGGCAGGAGGAGGGACAGCGGTGCTGCTGGAGCGGTTGGCGTCGACCTCGCGGGCGGTGGCGGCCGAACCGGCCCGGAACGGCAAGGTGGCGCTGATCGCCGACTGCCTGCGGGAGTTGGGGCCCGCCGAGATCCCGGCGGCGGTGGCGCTGCTCGCCGGCGAGGCGCGGCGGGCCGGGGTCGGATGGGCCGCGGTGCGGGAGCTGCCGGAGCCGGCCGCGGCGGCGAGCCTCGGAGTGGCGGAGGCGGAGGGGCTGCTGGTGCGGCTCGGGGAGGTGCACGGAGCGGGCTCGCGCGCCGAGCGGTCGCGGCTCCTGGCGGAGCTGTTCGGGCGGGCCACGGAGGTGGAGCAGGAGTTCCTGCGGGCCGTCCTGGTGGGGGAGTTGAGACAGGGTGCGCTGGACGCGCTGATGGGCGACGCGGTGGCGAAGGCGGCCGGGGTCCCGGCGGTGGCGGTACGGCGGGCGCTGATGCTGCGCGGTTCGGCACGGGTGGTGGCGGAGGCGGCGCTGACGGGCGGGGTGGCGGCGCTGCGGGAGTTCGGGCTGGAGGTGGGGCGGCCGGTGCGGCCGATGCTGGCGGCCTCCGCGCCGGACGTGGCGGCGGCGCTGGAGAAGGCCGGGGAGGGCCGCGCCGTCGGCGTGGAGTGGAAGCTGGACGGGATCCGGGTGCAGGTGCACCGGGACGGCGGACGGGTCTCGGTCTTCACCCGCAGCCTGGACGAGATCACCGCCCGGGTGCCGGAGGTGGTCGAGGCGGCGCTCTCGCTGGACGTGCGGAGCGCCGTCCTGGACGGCGAGGCCATCGCGCTCGGGCCCGGCGGCCGCCCCCGCCCGTTCCAGGAGACCGCCGCCCGGACCGCCTCGCGGCAGGACCCGGCCGCGCTGCGCGCCGAGACGCCGCTGAGCGTCCTCTTCTTCGACCTGCTGCACCGCGACGGCGCCGACCTGCTCGACCGCCCGGCCGCCGAGCGCTGGGCCGCGCTGGCGGAGCTCGTCCCCGAGGAGCTGCGGGTGCCCCGACTGGTCACGGCGACGGCGGAGGCGGCGGAGGGGTTCTTCGCGGCAGCGCTGGCGCACGGTCACGAGGGCGTGGTGGTGAAGGAGCTGACGGCGCCGTACGCGGCGGGTCGGCGCGGGGCGGGCTGGATCAAGGTCAAGCCGCGGCACACCCTGGACCTGGTGGTCACCGCCGCCGAGTGGGGCAGCGGACGGCGGCAGGGGTGGCTGAGCAACCTGCACCTGGCCGCCCGCAACCCCGAGGGAACCGGGGAACCGGGGCTGGAGCCCTGGGTGATGCTCGGCAAGACCTTCAAGGGCCTGACCGACCAGCTGCTCACCTGGCAGACGGAGCAGCTGCTGGCCCGGGAGACCCACCGGGACGCGTACACGGTGTACGTCCGGCCCGAGTTGGTGGTGGAGATCGCCTTCGACGGGCTCCAGCGCAGCCCGCGCTACCCGGCGGGGCTGGCGCTGCGCTTCGCCCGGGTCCTCCGCTACCGGGAGGACAAGCGGCCGGAGGAGGCGGACACCGTCGCTGCGGTGCGGGCCCTGGCGGTGGCTCCCTGAGGCCGCCCGGACCTACCTGTCCGCCGCTCCCCGAGGCCTCGGTCGTTGCCGCCCGGCGCTGCCGTCCGGTGTTCCGTAGGGGGCCGGTTCAGGGGTGGATGGGGGACGGGCCCCGATGACGTGTGGTCAGCGGCCGGACAGGATCGGGGCATGACCTCTTCGCAGCGCGGCCTCGGCCGACGGTTCCTGGTCCTCCTCGCCGGCACGGCCGTGGGCTTCGCCACCCTGTTCGGCGGTGGCTTCCTGCCCTGCCCGGGCTGACGAGGAGGACCGGCGGGTCAGCTGCTGACGGGCAGTCCGATCGGGTTGAGGGTGGGGAGTTCGGCCCGACACGCGGTCGCGATCGGCGTGAGGGCGTCGGCCAGCTGGTCCAGCTCGGCGCGGTGGAACGCGGCGGACCAGACCCGCGAGGCGGCCAGGTCGGTGGCGGCCTCCAGGGCCTGGTGGCGGTGGCGGCCGTCGGGGGAGACGGTGCCGTCCGGGTTGAGCCAGCCGCGGTCGACCAAGCGGGCGGCCGCCGCGTCCCACTCCTCGTCCGTCCAGCCCCGGAACGGCTGGAGCTGCTCGCGCCGGGTGTCCAGCGCACAGCGCAGCACCAGCGCCTCGCAGCCGTCCAGGCCCTCGCAGACCAGGGCGGCCATGTGCCCGTCGCCGCGGTGCTCGCGCAGCACGGTGGTGGCGTGCCAGAGCCGGGCCAGCCGCCCCTCGGGGGTCGGCAGGGCGGCGTTGGCGGCGGCCAGCACCCGGCCGGAACAGTCCAGCCCGGCCACCCCGCGCTCCAGCAGCTCCACCGAACGGTCGATCAGATCCGGCTTCACCTCGGCCAGGACGCGCTCCAGCGCGGCGACCGCCCCGTCCAGCCGGGCCGCCAGTGCGGCCTCGGGGGTGGCCCGGGACCAGACGTCCGGCAGGGCCCGCTCCACCATCTGCGGGGCGAAGTTGAAGAAGGCCGCCACCACCGGCGGCGCGTCCACCGCCCCCAGCGGCGCGGCCCGCCCGGCGAAGTACCCGCGCCAACTGCCGCGCAGCCCGGCGGCCTCGGTAGCAGCTCGGCCCTCGGGGGTGAAGTAGGTGAGTGCGTGCACGGGCTCGAAGAGCCACCACAGTGCACGGGCGGGGTGGACCGGCTGGGCCATCGGAGACCTTTCGGGTCGGACGGCGGGCCGGTGCGGCCGGGCTGCGCCCGGCCGGGTGCCACGGCCCGGGCGCCGCTCCCGGGGGCTGCTTCCCCTGGGCGGAGTCTCGGGTGGTGCCACGACCCGGGGCGCGGCTGTGACGCGGGTCACCCGGCCCCCCGGGCTCTCACCGCCCGCCTCGGGCAGGGGAGATGATGGAGCCGGGCGGCTGCTCCGGCCGCCCCGCACCGAGTCTGAAGGTTCCCTCATATGGCCCAGATCAACCGTGCCCAGATCAGTCCCAGCATCCTGTCCTCGGACTTCGCCCGCCTGGCCGAGGAGGCGGAGGCCGTCCGAGGCGCGGACTGGCTGCACGTGGACGTGATGGACAACCACTTCGTCCCCAACCTCACGCTGGGCGTCCCGATCGTGGAGTCGCTGGCCCGGGCCACCGACATCCCGCTCGACTGCCACCTGATGATCGAGCAGCCCGACCGCTGGGCCCCGCAGTACGTGGAGGCCGGCGCCGGCTCGGTGACCTTCCACGCCGAGGCCGCAGCCGCGCCCGTCCGGCTGGCCCGCGAGATCCGCGCCAAGGGCGCCCGCGCCTCGATGGCCCTCAAGCCGGCCACCCCGATCGAGCAGTACGAGGACCTGCTGCCCGAGCTGGACATGGTCCTGATCATGACCGTGGAGCCCGGCTTCGGCGGGCAGGCCTTCCTCGACATCATGCTGCCGAAGATCCGCCGCACCCGGGAGCTGATCTCCAAGCACGGCCTCGACCTCTGGCTCCAGGTGGACGGCGGCGTCGCGGCCTCCACCATCGAGCGCTGCGCCGAGGCCGGCGCGGACGTCTTCGTGGCCGGCTCGGCGGTGTACGGGGCGGCCGACCCGGCCGAGGCGGTCCGCTCGCTGCGGGCGCAGGCGGAGGCGGCCACGGCGGGGGCGGCCTGGGCCTGCGGGCACTGAACCCCCCCCGGGGGCTGGCGCGACCTGACAGGGCGGGGAGCGATCCCCGCCCTTCGGTTTGCTGCGGGCCCGAACTGACGGATGATCGGATGCGTCCCGCCGCCGACCCGGATGGAGTGCGCCCGCGATGAGCAACCTCGACCTCAAGCCCACCCCGACCCCCTGCGGCGGCGAGGCCGACTCCGGCCCGGTGAAGCAGCTGCTGACGGGGCGGCTGGTCCAGCTCGGCGAGTCGACCGAGGTCCGCCGCCTGCTGCCCAACCTCGGACGGCGGATGGTCGGCGCCTGGTGCTTCGTCGACCACTACGGCCCCGACGACATCACCGACGAGCCCGGCATGCAGGTCCCGCCCCACCCGCACGCCGGCCTGCAGACCGTCAGCTGGCTGCACGAGGGCTCCGTGCTGCACCGCGACAGCCTCGGCAGCCTGCAGCAGGTCCGGGCCCGCGAGCTGGGCCTGATGACCTCCGGCCGGGGCATCACCCACTCCGAGGAGTCCCCCCGGCAGCACGCCCGCTACCTGCACGGCGCCCAGCTCTGGGTCGCCCTCCCGGACGGCCACCGGCACACGGCCCCCACCTTCGAGCACCACCCCGAACTCCCCACCGTCACCGCGTCCGGCCTGGACGCCACCGTCATCCTCGGCACCCTGGACGGCGCCGCCTCCCCGGGCACCACCTACTCCCCGCTGGTCGGCGCCGACCTGACGCTCCGTGAGGGGGCCGCGCAGCGGGTCCCGCTGGAGGAGCAGTTCGAGTACGCCGTCCTCTCGATGACCGGCTCCGTCGACGTGGACGGCGTCCGGGTCGAGCCCGGCTCGATCCTCTACCTCGGCACCGGCCGCCGCGAACTCCCGCTGCTGGCCCGCACCGACGCCTCCGTCCTGCTGCTGGGCGGCGTCCCCTTCGAGGAGCGCCTGGTGATGTGGTGGAACTTCATCGCCCGGTCGGGGGAGGAGATCGCGCAGGCGCGCGCGGAGTGGATGGAGGGCTCGCTGTTCGGGGCGGTGCACGGCTACGACGGTGCCCGGCTGGCGGCTCCGGAGCTGCCGCCGGTGCCGCTGAAGCCGCGCGGGCGGGTGCGCTGACCTGAGCGTGGTCCACGACGGAGCGCCGCGATCGCTGTCGGCGGCCACCCGTCGGCGGGCAACGTGGTGCGGGTGTCCGGGGCGGCGGTCCCGAAAGCGCCCCGGGGTGGTCGCAGCGCGGCGGTCAAGTCCAGGCCACCAGGTGGGCGTAGATGATGAGGTTGCTCAGGTACTGGTGGTTGCGCTGGTCGAAGGGCGGGGCGCAGGTGATCAGGCGCAGGCCGGCTTCTGCTCCTGTTTGCATGACGCGGGTGGTCGGGAAACGGGTCTTGCTCACGTACTGGCGGGACTGCACCTCGAACGCTGCCGTCGTCCCGTCGGCACGGCCCACCAGGATCCGCTGCCCGGGCTTCAGTTCACTGAGGCGGAAGAAGACGCCTCGTGCGTGGGCGTCGTCCACATGGCCCACGATCACTCCCGAACCGGCTGATCCCGGCATCACACTGCCGTTGAACCAGGCCGCCGTCTGGGCGCGCTGGAGCGGAGGGGCGCCGATCCGGCCTGCTGGATCGGTGCTCACCACTTCGAGGGGGGTGTCGACCTTGATGTCCGGTACCTGCAGTCGCACCGGGGTCGACGGGGGCCGTGGTGTCTGCAAGGCGCCCGGATCGGACTCGTCCACGCACTCCGGGCAAGGGGAGGTGTCGTCCGCGGCGTGACCCACCGTGGCCTGCGGCGTCCCACTTCCGCCGCCACCGACCAGCGCCGTGAGAAGCACACCGGCGCACACCACTGCCGCGGCCCTCCCCGGCCACCTGCCCCAGGCGCGCGGCGCCGTGTCGCGAGGGCCCCGAGGCCCGGGCCGCACCGTCCGCCGCCGTCGAATCACCGCTCTGCGTGTCACTCGGCCATTCAAGAGGCACTGATCAACAACAGCGACCGCAACACACAGGGACCTTCCCCGCATCCGGGTGATGACTGCACCTTCGGCACCACCAGGCATCGACGAAGCCTCGCCGACTTCGAACCGTCGTGCGCGACCTCATCCGCTGGCTGGCCGTCCGGACCTTCCCCGGACGGCCAACCAGACACGCCTTCGGCGCCTTCTAGAGCACGGTCTAGCGGACAGCGCGGCGACGCCGCTTGACCAGTGCCATCGCGCCCGCGAGGAGGGTCACACCAGTGATGGCGGCCGCGGCCGTGCCGATGCCCGGCCCGGAGCTGTCGGACGCCCGAAGGTTGGTCTCCTGTGCCGTTCGGCCACGCGTCAGTTCGTCGGCGGCGCCGCCGCCGCCGGTGTCGGGCCCGTGGGCGGACGCGGGGGGAGGAGCCGCAGCCGCGGGCGTGCCCCCGGTGTGCGGGGCCGCGGCTGCGGGTGCGGCCGGTGCCCCTGCTGCCGGTGCTGCCTGCGCTGCCGGTGCTGCGGGTGCTGCCGCCAGGACGGTCAGGGTGTCCTTGACCTGGGGGCCGGAGACGTCCCATTCGACGTTGGCCGATTCACCTGCGGCGAGGCCGGCCGGAACGCTGACGGCAATCTCGGCCCGGTAGGTGACCTGGCCGCCGGTCCGGCTGACCTCGCTCAGCGGGCAGCCGTAGAGGTAGTTGGTCCGGGTGCAGCCGGGAAGGACCAGCCAATCCGGTAGGCCGACCGGCCCGAGGGAGGAGCCGGACTTGAGGAACGCCGTGGGCGCGGCGCTCATGCCGGCCGCCGGGCCGGTGTAGGTGAGCTCCAGTGTGGTCTTGCCGCCTGCGGCGACCTGGTTGGGCTTGAAGTACGTGCTGACCGTGATCTCGGCGACGGTCACTGAGTCGGCGGCCGCTTGAGCGACCGGAAGAACCGTCACAACGGCCGTTACTGCGGCGGCCGTTGAGATGAGCCGGGCTCTGCGACGGGATAGTGGCGTACGTGCCATGACGTGCCTTTCGTCGGAATGCTCGCATGGTCCCTTCAACGCCCGGGAACATGATCACCGGGCGATTTGATAATCAGGTCTGGGGTGGGGGTAGCGCGGAGGTTAGGCCGACGGCGGCGTGTTGACCCGGGGCGGCTGGGCCGAAGGGTCTAAAGTGCCCCAACGGCCCATCCAGCGGGATCGGGCTTTCCCCTGCGCTGAGGACACCGGAGCCCGGGTCTTGACGATTCGGGAGGACGGGGTCCCCGCGGGGACGAGGAGCTGCCCCCCGGAGTTCTGGGCGGACACGGTCGTGTTGTCACGCTGGTGCCCGGGCGCCACGGTCTCAGCGGTCGCCGCGGACCCGGGCGTCCGCCTGAAGACGCCGCAGAGCTGGATCCGCAAGGCCGACCGACTCGGTGCGAAGCGCGAACGTGCCCGTCCGGCGACTGCGGAAGGCGGGGAGGAGGTGGCGCGACCCCGGGACTTCCGGCGGGCCCAGGCCCCGCTCCGGCGAGCGGAGTAGCCTGGGTGTCCCTTTCGCCCGGCCCTGATCCGTAAGGTCGCCATGGCAAGCTCGTCGGTCGGCAAGCGCGGCTCGGGGCGCCGCGCGGGATTCGCGTTCGTGGGCCGCGGGGACGAGCTGCGGCTGCTGGTGGAGGCTCTGCGGCACGGGCCGGCGGTGGTGTTCGTCGAGGGTGAGGCCGGGGTGGGGAAGTCCCGGTTGCTGCAGGAGGCCGTCCCGCTGCTGGAGGGGGAGGGGCTGGCGGTCCTGCGGGGGTGGTGCCATCCGCTGCGCGAGCCGCTGCCCTACGGACCGGTCGTCGACGCGTTGCGGGACGCGCACGCGCTGTTCGGCCCCGCGACCCGTTTCACTGCGGCGACGGCCGTGCTGGCTCCCCATTTGCCGGAACTCGCCGACCGCCTGCCGGAGTTGGGTCCGGAGATCGGCACCGAGCCGCGCAAGCAGCAGCTCATGCGGGGGGTGCACGACCTGCTCGGTGCGCTGGGCCCGGCCGTGCTGATGGTGGAGGACCTGCACTGGGTGGACGAGGCGACCCGGGACCTGCTCCTGCTGCTCGCCAGGAATCCGCCCCAGCAGCTGCGGATGGTCCTGACCTACCGGCGGTTCGACCTGCCGGGCGCCCGGAACGTGCTCGGCGTGCCGTACCGGCGGCCAGTGGGAATCGGCGGCACCGAGATCGCGCTGAGCTCGCTCGCCGAGGCGGACGTGCGCGAGCTGGCCGCCTCGGCGATCGGCGGGCCGGCCGCGGCGCGGCTCGGCCGGGTGCTGTTCGAGCGCAGCGGCGGGCTCCCACTGGTCGCCGAGGAGGACCTGCTGGTTCTGGTGGACCGTCAGGTCGAGGGGGTGAGCCCGGCCTCGCTGCTGGCGGACGCGGCGGTGCCGCGGGCCTTGCAGGAGGCGGTGAACAGCCGGGTGGCGGTGCTCGACCCGGGAGCCGTCGCGGTGGTGCAGGCCGCCGCGGTGCTCGCCGTGCCGGCCGGCGAGGAGCAGTTGGCGGCGTTGGCCGGGCTCGCGGACGAGCAGGCGGAGCAGGCGCTGACGGCCGCGCTGGAGGCCGACGTCCTGGTCGAACGCGCCCCCGGCCGGTACGGGTTCCGCCACGTCCTGGCCCGCCAGGCCGTGTACGAGCGGATCCTCGGCCCGCGCCGCCGGCGGCTGCACCTGCGCGCCATCGAGTCGCTGAGCGGGCAGGGCAGGCCGGCGCTGGTGCAGATCGCCCACCACGCCCGGCAGTTGGGCGACGTCGCGGCCTGGCTGCCCAGGGCGCTGGCGGCGGCCGACCACGCGGTGGCCGTCGGCGACGAGGGCGTGGCCGCCGAACTCCTGCAGCAACTCCTCGCCGAACCCGCCCTCTCCCCGGTGGACCGGGCCCGTACTGCTCTCACGCTGAGCAACGTCGCCTTCTGGAGCGCGGACTCGGTGGCCAGTACGGCGATCCTGAGCCGGATCATCGCCGACCCGGCGCTGCCCACCCCCGTCCGCGGCGAGATCCGGCTCAACCTCGCCCGCACCCTGATGAACACCAGCACCGACCGGGCCCGCCAGATGGCGGAACTGGAGCGCGCGATCACCGAGTTGGAGAGCCGACCGGGTCTGGCCGCCAGTGCCATGGCGGCGCTCGGCATGGGCCACCGTTCGGCCACCACGCTCGCGCAGGACCGGGAGATGATGGACCGGGCGGGGGAGATCGTGGCCCGTAGCGACGACTTGGTGGCCCGGGCGACCGTGCTCGCTCTGACGATCACCTTGCTGGCGGTCTCCGGTGACCCGCAGGCCTGGGAGCTCGCGAGGGCACTGCCCCGGCAGAGCACGGACCGCGACGTCCTGCGTCAGGTCACCCGGGCGCTGCACAACCTGGCCGACGCGGCCTTCGTGTTCGGCCACGACGACCGGGCGGGCAGCCCGCTGAACGAGGCTCAGGAACTGGCCCGGCGCACCGGCTACAAGCTGTTCGGGTACGGCTGCGACCTGATCCGGGTGAGGCTGGACTTCGCGGCGGGACGCTGGGACGGCCTGGACGAGCGGATCGCGGAGATGATCCCGCGGACCTCCCACGGCAGCGGCTTCCAGACCGAGACGGTGATGGTCCGGGCGATGCTGAACGTGGCGCGCGGGCAGTGGCCGTGGGCCCGCGAGGACCTCGCGACCTTCGAGGACGCCGACGAGGACCACACCTACTGGCAGCTCGGGCAGCAGGGCGTCGCCCTGCTGGGGCGCATCGACCTGCTGGAGGGCCGGCCCTCCAGGGCGTGGGAGCGGGTGCAGGGGGCGCTCGCGGTCAGACGTCACAAGGGCGGCTGGTTCTGGGCGACCGAGCTGGTGCCGGTCGCCGTGCAGGCGGCGCTGGCCTGCGGCCTGCACGAGGAGGCCGAACGGCTCACGGCCGA
>NZ_BAAAYB010000057.1:0-59323 GCF_039535905.1 Kitasatospora albolonga
ATCGCCGACCAGGCGCTCGGCGAGCTGCTGGAGTCGATCCTGGTCGGCCGCACCGAGCGCCACCTGGCGATGGAGCTGGAGCGCCGGATGATCGACCACGGCGCGGACCGGGCCGCCTTCCCGGTCTCGGTCGGCACCGGCAGCCACTCCGGCCAGGAGGCCCACCTGCCCACCGACCGCCGGGTGGAGGAGGGTGACTTCCTCACCGTGGTGCTCGGCGCCCAGTACCGCGGCTACCGGGTCTCCACCGCCCGCACCTTCGTGATCGGCGCCGCCCCCGCCCCCTGGCAGGTCGACCTGCACCGCCTGGTCTTCCGCGCCCAGCGGGCCGGCCGGGAGGCCCTCCAGCCGGGTGTCCCGCAGCACGCACCGGACCTGGCCGCCCGCGAGATCCTCCAGTCCGCGGGCCACGCGGGCAACGCCGTGCACCCGCTCGGTCACGGCATCGGACTCGAGATCAGGGAGGCGCCGCGTCTCGGGCCCGCGGACATGGGTAAACTGGACAATCGCGTGCCGGTCACCGTCGGCCCCGGGGTGCACATCCCCGGAAAGGGCGGAGTCCGGATCGAGGACACGCTCGTGGTGCGCCCCCTCGAAGAGGGCGGGCCCGAGCTGCTCACCATCACGACCAAGGAGCTCCTCGCGCTGTAGCCGCCCCGGCGGCCGCGGCACGCGCAATCCCTTGGTTCCTTGACAGCTATATCCAGGAGTAAGTGCGCCCGTGGCTTCCACGAACGATCTCAAGAACGGCATGGTCCTCAACATCGACGGCAAGCTGTGGTCCGTCGTCGAGTTCCAGCACGTGAAGCCCGGCAAGGGCCCGGCCTTCGTGCGCACCAAGCTCAAGGAGGTCCTCAGCGGCAAGGTCGTCGACAAGACCTTCAACGCCGGC
Source organism: Kitasatospora albolonga (assembly GCF_039535905.1). Taxonomy (GTDB): domain Bacteria; phylum Actinomycetota; class Actinomycetes; order Streptomycetales; family Streptomycetaceae; genus Kitasatospora; species Kitasatospora albolonga. Next base: position 893 of record NZ_BAAAYB010000057.1, read on the forward strand.
GTCAAGGTGGAGACCGCCAACGTCGACAAGCGCACCATGCAGTTCTCGTACAAGGACGGCGAGAACTTCGTGTTCATGGACATGGACACCTACGACCAGCTCACCATCGAGCCGTCCGTGGTCGGCGACGCCGCCAAGTACCTGCTCGAGGGCTTCGAGGCCCTGGTCGCGCAGAACGACGGCTCCCCGCTGTACGTCGAGCTCCCGGCCGCCGTCGAGCTCGTGATCGCCGAGACCGAGCCGGGCGTCCAGGGCGACCGCTCCACCGGTGGCACCAAGCCGGCCACCCTGGAGACCGGCACCGAGATCCAGGTGCCGCTCTTCGTCACCACCGGCGAGAAGGTCAAGGTCGACACCCGCGACGGCAGCTACCTGGGCCGGGTCAAGTAACCGTGTCCGCTGCTCGCACCAAGGCCCGCACCCGGGCCTTCCAGATCCTCTTCGAGGCCGACCACCGCGGGGTCGACCCCCAGCGGGTGCTCGCCGACTGGATCGCGCGGGCGCGCGACCCCAAGCCGGACGAGGGCATCCCGCAGGTCGGCGAGTACACCATGCAGTTGATCGAGGGCTACGTGCAGCACGCCCGCAAGATCGACGAGCTGATCTCGACCTACGCCGTGGGCTGGACCCTCGACCGGATGCCGATCGCGGACCGCAACGTCCTGCGCCTCGGTGCCTACGAGCTGATCTGGGAGGACGGCGTCCCGGACGCGGTCGTCCTGGACGAGGCCGTCGAGATCGCCAAGGAGTACTCCACGGACGACTCCCCGGCCTTCGTCAACGGCCTGCTCGCCCGCTTCCTGGAGCTCAAGCCGACCCTGCGTCGCGACTGAGCACCGAGCCACGGAGCCGCCGGCCCCTTCGGGGGTCCGGCGGCTCTGTCGTTCCCGGGGGCGGCTGGCCTATGGTGGCTACTGACGGGTAACTGCTCTGCGAAGGCGGCTCCACCGATGACCACCGCGATCCTCAGCGAGTTCGACCAGGGCATCGCCCTCAAGACCGACGGGCCCCGGGGCGTACCGGGCGGAGTTGGGCGAGGGCTGGCAGATCGGCGGCGGGATCAACGGGGGACTGCTGCTGGCGGTGGCGGGGCACGCGCTCTCGCTCGACCACCCCGAGCACCCGGATCCGGTCTCGATCAGCGGGTACTACCTGTCGGCCTCGGTGCCCGGGCCGGCGGAGGTGCGGACGGAGTCGGTGCGGCGGGGGCGTTCGCTCTCCACCGCGACGGCCTCGCTGAGCCAGGGCGGGGAGGAGCGGCTGCGGGTACTCGCCACCTACGGGGACCTGAGCACCCATCAGGGGGAGGTGCGGACCACCGCGGTGGCGCCGCAGCTGCCGCCGGTGGAGCAGTGCATCGGCGTGGAGCACGCGCCGCCGCAGCTGATCTCGCAGGCCGCGCTGCTGGAGCGGTTCGACCTGCGGCTGGACCCGGCCAGCGTCGGCTGGGCGCTCGGGCAGCCGTCCGGGCGGGGGCTGATCCAGGGCTGGTTCAAGCTGGCCGACGGGCGCGAGCCGGACCCGCTCTCGCTGCTGCTGGTGGCCGACGCGCTGCCGCCGGTCACCTTCGACCTCGGCATGCCCGGCTGGGCGCCCACCATCGAACTGACGGTCCATCTGCGGGCCCGGCCGGTGCCCGGCTGGCTCCGGGTGGTGCACTCGACCAGGAACCTGGCGGCGGGTCACTTCGAGGAGGACTGCGAGGTCTGGGACGCCTCCGGCCGGCTGGTCGCCCAGTCCCGCCAGCTGGCCCGGGCGCCGCGGCCGCCGAAGTAGTCAGCCGAAGTAGGACGGCTCGCGGACGGCGAGGCTGGTGGCCATGGCGGCCAGGGTCCCGTCCGTCACGTGCACGCCATCGGCGGTCAGGGTGACCATCGACCCACCGTGGCGGACGAAGAACGCCACGGTGCTGGACTGCATGACGGCCCGCCAGGTGGTGTCGGTGAGCGCGGTGCAGGCCAGGGACGGTCTGCGCGGCGACGAACCAGACGACCAGCGGCGCCGTGGTGACCACCCGGACGGCGGGGCGGACGTCGAGCAGGTGCAGGGCGATGCCGGCCAGCACCGAGAGGACGGTGACGGAGCCGAGGACGCCGAGGACGATCCAGTTCAGGCAGCCCCAGCCGTCGGCCGTGCACCAGCTGCGGTCGGCCCGGGCGGTCAGCCACCCCCGCGCCGAGCAGGGCCGCGCCACCCACCGATCCCACCAGGGCCGCCCGCAGCACCCGTGATCCGAACATCCCGCTTCCCCCCCGTCGGCGTGCCATCCGCAGAGCAGTGTGGGGGGCGCGGGTGAACCGCGCATGAGCACCCGTACTCAGGCGCTCGCGGTGGCGGATGCGTCACGGACGGTTACAGGCTTGTGACGTGCGGTACGTGTGCGCCCGCCGGGGAGGGGGAGGTAGAGGGGCAGCGGCACTCCGCCGCCGACGAACCATCAGGAGCCTCCGATGAGCCGTAACGGTCGCCCGTCCCGCGCCTCCCGCTGCACCTCCCACCAGCCGGCCCGACACGAGGACCAGGCGTTCGTGACCGGCATCCTGGCCGGCCCGGAGGACTTCGAGCGGGTGCGGGAGTGGCGGCTGACGGACGCTCCGGACTACGACGCCTACCTGCTGGACACCGCGGTGCTGCTCCAGGAGGCGCGGCGCAGTTTCGGGGTGGTGCAGGCCCGGGTGTTCCACCCGCAGGACTTCGCCGAGTTCTGCCTGCTGCACGGGCTGGACCCGGCGGAGCAGACCTCCCGGGACCGCTACCTGGTCAACCCGCCGCTGCAGACCCAACTGCTGCCCTACCAGGGCGAGGAGCTCTCGGGGGACTTCCTGCCGCGCCTGGTGCGGGCCCGGGAGAACGGGCTGACCCTGCGCCACGCGGACCTGCTGCTGGACGGCGGGCTGTACGCGGCGGAGGAGGACGCCGACCCGGCGGTGCGGCGGGCCTACCAGGCGGGGGCGGAGGTGTTCCGCCGGATGCTGGTGGGGGCCGGCCCGGGCACGTACGAGTTCCGCTGCGCGGTCGGGGCGCCGGGCGGGCGGCTGACGGCGGAGGCCCGGATCCTGCACTGGGAGGACGGCGTGGTGCGGATCAACGACGAGGACCTGGACCTGGTCTGCGCGGTGCTCTGCGCCGGGCTGTACCGGGAGCTCCCGGGAGCGGCGCTGCTGCACGGGACCCAGGGCTCGGCCTGCGGGGAGTACCGGCAGACGGCCTGGGGCTGGCAGGGCGGCGGGCACGGGTACGTGCCGGCGGCGGTGGAGCTGGACGGGGTGGCGTCCGGGCCGGGGTTCAGCCTGGGGACGGTGTGCTGACCGGGGGGCCGGGACGCGCGAACGGCGGAGCGGGCCCCGCGGGGGGCCGCTCCGCCGTGACGTTTCTGCAGGTGACGTCAGGTCAGTTGACGTCCTCCTCCCGGACGGCGCGGCGCGCGTCCGGGTTGAGCACGCCCCAGCTGATCAGCTGCTCGGTGAGGATCGAGGGGGACTGGTCGTAGATGACGGCCAGGGTGCGGAGGTCGTCCTGACGGATCGACAGCACCTTCCCGTTGTAGTCGCCGCGCTGGCTCTGGATGGTGGCCGCGTAGCGCTGCAGCGGGCCGGCCTTCTCGGACGGCACCTGAGTCAGTCTCTCCAGGTCGAGCACCAGGCGCGGCGGCGGCTCGGCCGCGCCGCCGGGGGTGCCGCCGGGCAGCAGCTCCTGGACCGGCACGCCGTAGAACTCCGCCAGCTCCGCGAGGCGCTGCACCGTGACCGCGCGGTCGCCGCGCTCGTACGAGCCGACCACCACGGCCTTCCAGCGCCCCTGGGACTTCTCCTCGACGCCGTGCAGGGAGAGCCCCTGCTGAGTGCGGATCGCCCGGAGCTTGGCCCCGAGCTGCTTCGCGTAGTCGCTGGACATTGGTCTCCCCGGACGAGATTGCTTCGCGTTGAAGGGTGAGCACGAGCGGGCTGGTGGTTCAGCTGCCGGACCCGGCTGCGTTACCGGTGGGTTCGGCGGCGGTCTCGTAACTCACTGTGAGGTTACGTAGAGTGAGGTAGTTGCGTCAAGCCGAATGGTGCACTCGTGCGATTGGGCCCCTGACCAGGCAGACATGATCCCCCTGTTAGGATGGCGGCGGCTTCCGGCGCAGCCCGGGGGTCGTTCCACAGACATCCTTTAAAGCCCGTCCTGTGAGGCGGGGAAGGAGGTCGGCTTCGGCATGACCACACGCACTGACTCAGCGCGTCCACCGCACCAGGTGCTGGACGCCACCGATGTGACCCGGGTGATCACCCGGATCGCGCACGAGATCGTCGAGCGCGCCAAGGGCGCGGAGGACGTCGTGCTGCTCGGCATCCACACCCGCGGGGTGCACCTCGCCCGCCGCCTGCAGGCCAAGCTGGCCCAGATCACCGGCCGCGAGATACCCATGGGCACCCTGGACATCACGATGTACCGGGACGACCTGCGGCTGAAGCCCGCCCGGGCCGCCGAGCACACCGAGATCCCGGCCGACGGGATCGAGGGCAAGCTGGTCATCCTGGTCGACGACGTCCTCTTCTCCGGCCGCACCATCCGCGCCGCGCTCGACGCGCTGAGCGACATCGGCCGCCCGCGCGCCGTCCAGCTCGCGGTGCTGGTCGACCGGGGCCACCGCGAACTGCCGATCCGTGCCGACTACGTGGGCAAGAACCTGCCGACCTCGCTGCGCGAGGCGGTCCAGGTCCGGCTCGCCGACGTGGACGGCCGGGACGCCGTGCTGGTCGGGGACCGCGACTACGCGGCCCGTTCCTCGCAGGCCTTCGCCTCCGAGCCCTCCGGGGAGTAGCGGCCGGGCGGTGCTCCGTGCCCGCCCCGCCGTGCTGCCTCGTACCCCCGTACCGAAGACCCCCGGAGCACAGTCATGACCACGTACCTGATCCGCAACGCCCAGATCCTGGGCGGCGCCCCGCAGGACCTCCTCCTCGCCGAGGGCGTCATCCAGCAGATCGGCACCGACCTGGACGCCACCGCCGACGTCGAGATCGACGCCCGCGGCCTGCTGGTGCTGCCCGGCCTGGTGGACCTGCACACCCACCTGCGCCAGCCCGGCAAGGAGGAGGCCGAGACCGTCCTGACGGGCACTCAGGCCGCCGCCATGGGCGGCTTCACCGCCGTGCACGCGATGGCCAACACCACCCCGACCGCCGACACCGCCGAGGTGGTCGAGCAGGTCCACCGCCTGGCCCTGGAGGCCGGCTACTGCGACGTGCACCCCGTCGGCGCCGTCACCGTCGGCCTGGAGGGCAAGGAGGCGGCCGACTGGGACGGCATGCACCGCTCCGCCGCCGCCGTCCGGGTCTTCTCCGACGACGGCAAGTGCGTGGACGACGCCGTGATGATGCGCGCCGCGCTGGAGTACGCCAAGAGCATCGACGGCGTGGTCGCCCAGCACGCCCAGGAGCCCCGCCTGACCGAGGGCGCCCAGATGAACGAGGGCACCGTCTCGGCCGAGCTCGGCATGCCCGGCTGGCCCGCCGTCGCCGAGGAGGCGGTCATCGCCCGCGACGTCGCGCTGGCCGCGGCCACCGGCGGCCGGCTGCACGTCTGCCACCTCTCGACCAAGGGTTCGGTGGAGATCGTCCGCTGGGCCAAGTCCCGCGGCCTGGACGTGACCGCCGAGGTGACGCCGCACCACCTGCTGCTCACCGACGAGCTGGTCCGCACGGGCGAGGCGGTCTACAAGGTCAACCCGCCGCTGCGCACCGAGGAGGACGTGCTCGCGCTGCGCGCCGCGCTGGCCGACGGCACCATCGACGCGGTCGGCACCGACCACGCGCCGCACCCCGAGGCGGACAAGACCTGCGCCTGGGCGGTGGCTGCGATGGGCATGGTCGGCCTGGAGACCGCGCTCTCGGTGGTCCAGCAGACCATGGTGGACACCGGCCTGATGAACTGGCAGGGCGTGGCGGACCGGATGTCGCACCGCCCCGCGCGGATCGGCCGTCTCACCGGGCAGGGCCGCCCGATCTCGGTCGGTGAGCCCGCCAACCTGGTGCTGTTCGATCCCGCGTACCGTGGGACCGTGACCCCCGACGCCTTCGCCACCCGCAGCCGGAACACCCCCTTCAAGGGCCTCGACCTGCCCGGGAAGGTGCACGCCACCTTCCTGCGCGGCACCGCCACGGTGCTCGCCGGGGCCCTGACCGAGCTGGGTGAGGACGCGTGATGCTCCTTCAGCTGGCCCAGGAGAAGGCGAAGATCACCGACTGGACCCCGTACCTGGGGTGGATGGCCGGCCTGGCGATCCTGGTCGGGCTCGTCTACTGGCTGATGCGCCAGGGCTGGAACTGGCGCCGCACGCTCCAGTCCGACCTGCCCCCCGCTGCCGGAGGTGCCCGCCGACCCGGGTGCGCCGCTGCTGGAGGCGAAGGGCCGCTACCACGGCTCGACCACCGCCGGGAACTGGCTGGACCGGGTCGTCGCGCACGGCCTCGGCACCCGCAGCCTGGCCGAACTCACGCTCACCGAGCGGGGCCTGCTGGTCCGCCGGCCCGGTGACGTGGACCTCTGGATCCCTGCGGGCAGCCTGACGGCCGCCCGGACGGACTCCGGGATCGCGGGCAAGGTCGTGCCCGCCGGACTCCTCGTCATCACCTGGGACAACCAGGGTGTCGCGCTGGATTCCGGCTTCCGGGCCGACCACCCTGAGGAGCACACCGCCTGGGTCGAGGCGGTCGAGGCTCTCGTGACACGACGTACGACGAAGAAGACGGAAGAAGAGGCCGCCAAATGACCGCACCTGCCCCCACCACCACGCGCCACAGGCGGGAGCGCATCCCCGCCGTGCTCGTCCTGGAGGACGGCCGGGTGTTCCGCGGCCAGGCCTACGGCGCGGTCGGCGAGACCTTCGGCGAGGCCGTCTTCAACACCGGCATGTCCGGCTACCAGGAGACCCTGACCGACCCGTCCTACCACCGCCAGGTGGTCGTCATGACGGCCCCTCAGATCGGCAACACCGGCTGGAACGACGAGGACGACGAGTCCTCGCAGATCTGGGTGGCCGGCTACGTGGTCCGCGACCCCTCCCGGGTCACCTCCAACTGGCGCTCCGAGCGCTCGCTGGACGAGGAGCTGGTCCGCCAGGGCGTCGTCGGCATCAGCGGCGTGGACACCCGCGCCCTGACCCGGCACCTGCGCGAGCGCGGGGCGATGCGGGTCGGCATCTTCTCCGGCGAGGCGCTGGCCGACGAGGCCGAGCTGCTGGCCCGGGTCGGCCGCGCGCCCGAGATGAAGGGCGCCGACCTGTGCGCCGAGGTCGCCACCAAGGAGACCTACGTCGTCCCGGCGATCGGTGAGAAGAAGTACACCGTCGCCGCGCTGGACCTCGGCATCAAGGGCATGACCCCGCACCGGATGGCCGAGCGCGGCATCGAGGTGCACGTCTTCCCGGCGAACTCCACCGCCGAGGAGCTGTACGCGGTGAACCCGGACGGCGTGTTCTTCTCCAACGGCCCCGGCGACCCGGCCACCGCCGACCACCAGGTCGCGGTCGCCCGCGAGGTGCTGGCCAAGAAGACCCCGTTCTTCGGCATCTGCTTCGGCAACCAGATCCTCGGCCGGGCGCTCGGCTTCGGCACCTACAAGCTGAAGTACGGCCACCGCGGCATCAACCAGCCGGTGCAGGACCGCACCACCGGCAAGGTCGAGGTCACCGCGCACAACCACGGCTTCGCCGTGCAGGCCCCGCTGGACAAGGTGAGCGACACCCCGTTCGGCCGCGCCGAGGTCTCCCACGTCTGCCTGAACGACGACGTGGTCGAGGGCCTCCAGTGCCTGGACACCCCGGCCTTCTCGGTCCAGTACCACCCCGAAGCGGCAGCGGGCCCGCACGACGCGGCCTACCTCTTCGATCGCTTTGTCGACCTGATGGCCGGTGCCCCGGCCCGCACCACCGCAGGGAGCTGACCCGTGCCGAAGCGCACTGACATCAAGTCCGTCCTGGTGATCGGCTCCGGCCCGATCGTCATCGGCCAGGCCGCCGAGTTCGACTACTCCGGCACCCAGGCCTGCCGGGTGCTCCGCTCGGAGGGCCTGCGGGTCGTCCTGGTGAACTCCAACCCGGCCACGATCATGACCGACCCGGAGATCGCCGACGCCACCTACGTCGAGCCGATCACCCCGGAGTTCGTCGAGAAGATCATCGCCAAGGAGCGCCCCGACGTGCTCCTGCCGACCCTCGGCGGGCAGACCGCGCTCAACACCGCGATCTCGCTGCACGAGAACGGCACCCTCGCCAAGTACGGCGTCGAGCTGATCGGCGCCAACGTCGAGGCGATCCACAAGGGCGAGGACCGCCAGCTGTTCAAGGGCGTGGTCGAGGCCGTCAACGCCAAGATCGGCCACGGCGAGTCCGCCCGCTCGGTCATCTGCCACTCGATGGACGACGTCCTCAAGGGCGTGGAGACGCTCGGCGGCTACCCCGTCGTCGTGCGCCCCTCCTTCACCATGGGCGGCGCCGGCTCCGGCTTCGCCCACGACGAGGAGGACCTGCGCCGCATCGCCGGCCAGGGCCTGACCCTCTCGCCGACCACCGAGGTGCTCCTGGAGGAGTCCATCCTCGGCTGGAAGGAGTACGAGCTCGAGCTGATGCGCGACAAGAACGACAACGTCGTGGTCGTCTGCTCGATCGAGAACTTCGACCCGATGGGCGTGCACACCGGTGACTCGATCACCGTCGCCCCGGCGATGACCCTGACGGACCGTGAGTACCAGACGCTCCGTGACATCGGCATCGCGATCATCCGCGAGGTCGGCGTCGACACCGGCGGCTGCAACATCCAGTTCGCGATCAACCCGGTCGACGGCCGGATCATCGTGATCGAGATGAACCCGCGCGTCTCCCGCTCCTCGGCGCTGGCCTCCAAGGCCACCGGCTTCCCGATCGCCAAGATCGCGGCCAAGCTGGCGGTCGGCTACACCCTGGACGAGATCCCCAACGACATCACCGAGAAGACCCCGGCCTCCTTCGAGCCCTCGCTCGACTACGTCGTGGTCAAGGTGCCCCGCTTCGCGTTCGAGAAGTTCCCGAGCGCCGACGCCACGCTGACCACGACCATGAAGTCGGTCGGCGAGGCGATGGCCATGGGCCGCAACTTCCCCGAGGCGCTGAACAAGGCGCTGCGCTCGCTGGAGAAGAAGGGCTCGCAGTTCAGCTGGACCGGCGAGCTCGGCGACAAGGCCGAGCTGCTGACGAAGAGCCAGGTCCCGACCGACGGCCGGATCAACACCGTCATGGACGCCATCCGGGCCGGCGCCACCCCGGAGGAGGTCTTCGACAACACGAAGATCGACCCGTGGTTCGTCGACCAGCTCTTCCTGATCAACGAGATCGCCGAGGAGCTCGCCGAGGCCGAGAAGCTCGACCCCGAGCTGCTCCGCCACGCCAAGCGGCACGGCTTCTCCGACCAGCAGATCGGCGAGATCCGCGGCCTGCGCTCCGACGTGGTCCGCGAGGTGCGGCACGCGCTGGGCATCCGCCCGGTCTTCAAGACCGTGGACACCTGCGCCGCCGAGTTCGCCGCCAAGACCCCGTACTTCTACTCGTCCTACGACGAGGAGACCGAGGTCGCCCCGCGCTCCAAGCCCGCCGTGATCATCCTGGGCTCCGGCCCGAACCGCATCGGCCAGGGCATCGAGTTCGACTACTCCTGCGTGCACGCCTCCTTCGCGCTCGCCGAGGCCGGGTACGAGACCGTCATGGTCAACTGCAACCCGGAGACCGTCTCCACCGACTACGACACCTCCGACCGGCTCTACTTCGAGCCGCTCACCCTGGAGGACGTGCTGGAGATCGTCCACGCCGAGCAGCAGGCCGGCCCGGTGGCCGGCGTGCTGGTCCAGCTCGGCGGGCAGACCCCGCTCGGCCTGGCCCAGGCGCTCAAGGACAACGGCGTGCCGATCGTCGGCACCCAGCCCGAGGCCATCGACCTGGCCGAGGAGCGCGGCGCCTTCGGCCGCGTGCTGCGCGACGCCGGCCTGCCGGCCCCCAAGCACGGCACCGCCTTCTCCTTCGAGGAGGCCAAGGCGATCGCCGACGAGATCGGCTACCCCGTGCTGGCGCGCCCCTCGTACGTGCTCGGCGGCCGCGGCATGGAGATCGTCTACGACGAGGCCTCGCTGGCCTCCTACCTGGAGCGGCACGCCGGTCTGATCTCCGAGCACCCGGTGCTGATCGACCGCTTCCTGGACGACGCGGTCGAGATCGACGTGGACGCCCTCTACGACGGCCACGAGCTCTACCTCGGCGGCGTGATGGAGCACATCGAGGAGGCCGGCATCCACTCCGGCGACTCGGCCTGCGCCCTGCCCCCGATCACCCTGGGCGGCTACGACATCAAGCGCCTGCGGGTCTCCACCGAGGCCATCGCCAAGGGCGTCGGCGTCCGCGGTCTGATCAACATCCAGTTCGCGCTGGCCGGGGACATCCTGTACGTCCTGGAGGCCAACCCGCGCGCCTCGCGCACCGTGCCCTTCACCTCGAAGGCCACCGCGGTGCCGCTGGCCAAGGCGGCGGCCCGGGTCTCGCTCGGCGCCACCATCGCCGAGCTGCGCGCCGAGGGCCTGCTGCCGAGCGAGGGCGACGGCGGCACGCTGCCGGCCGACTGCCCGATCTCGGTCAAGGAGGCCGTGATGCCGTGGAGCCGCTTCCGCGACATCCACGGCCGCGGCGTGGACACCGTGCTCGGCCCGGAGATGCGCTCGACCGGTGAGGTCATGGGCATCGACAAGGTGTTCGGCACCGCCTACGCCAAGGCCCAGGCCGGCGCCTACGGCGCCCTGCCCACCAAGGGCAAGGTCTTCGTCTCGGTCGCCAACCGCGACAAGCGCAACCTGGTCTTCCCGGCCCGCGCGCTGGTCGAGATGGGCTTCGAGGTGCTCGCCACCTCCGGCACCGCCGAGGTGCTGCAGCGCGGCGGCATCCCGTCCACCGTGGTGCGCAAGCACAGCGAGGGCGAGGGCCCGAACGGCGAGAAGACCATCGTCCAGCTGATCCACGAGGGTGAGGTCGACCTCATCATCAACACCCCGTACGGCACCGGCGGCCGTCTGGACGGCTACGAGATCCGCACCGCTGCGGTGTCGCGCGGCGTCCCGTGCCTGACGACCGTTCAGGCGATGGGCGCGGCGGTGCAGGGCTCCGACGCGCTGCTGCGCGGCGAGGTCGGCGTGATGTCGCTCCAGGAGCACGCGGCCCTGATCAACGCCGGGCGCAAGTAGCTCATCCCCGTGGGGGGCACACCGCAGGTTGGGGTGCCCCCCACACCCATGTCCGCTTTCTGTTCCGAGGAAGGGTGCGACCCCGTCGTGTACAAGCTGCTGTTCGATCTGGTCTTCAAGAAGATGGACCCGGAGAAGGCGCACCACCTGGCGTTCTTCTGGATCCGGCTGGCCGCTTCGGTGCCCGGGCTGCGGCAGCTGGTGAAGCTGGTGCTGGCGCCGCGTCACGCCTCGCTGCGCACCACCGCCTTGGGGCTGGACCTGCCCGGGCCGTTCGGGCTGGGGGCCGGCTTCGACAAGAACGGGATCGGGATCGACGGGCTGTCGATGCTGGGCTTCGACTACGTCGAGATCGGCACCGTGACCGGTGAGCCGCAGCCGGGGAACCCGGCGCCGCGGCTGTTCCGGCTGGTCGAGGACCGGGCGCTGATCAACCGGATGGGCTTCAACAACCAGGGCTCGGCGCGGGTCGCGGCGCGGCTGGCCGGACGGGCCCGGACCGGGCTCACGCCGGTGGTGGGCGTGAACATCGGCAAGACCAAGGTGGTGGAGGAGGCCGACGCCACCGCCGACTACGTGAAGAGCACGGAGCGCCTGGCCGAGCACGCGGACTACCTGGTGGTGAACGTGAGTTCGCCGAACACGCCGGGGCTGCGCAACCTGCAGACGGTGTCGACGCTGGCACCGCTGCTGGTCGACGTGCGGCGGGCGGCGGACCGGTCGGTGCCGCACCACGTGCCGCTGCTGGTGAAGATCGCGCCCGACCTGGCGGACGAGGACATCGACGCGATCGCCGACATGGCGATGGAGATCGGGCTGGACGGGATCATCGCGACCAACACCACCATCGGGCGGGAGGGGCTCAAGGAGTCCGCGGCCCGGGTGGAGGAGATCGGGATGGGCGGGCTGTCCGGGGCTCCGCTGAAGGCGCGGTCGCTGGAGGTGCTGCAGCGGCTCCGGGCGCGGACGGAGGGTCGGCTGGTGCTGGTCGCCGTGGGCGGCATCGAGACGGCGGACGACGCGTGGGAGCGGATCACGCACGGGGCCGATCTGGTGCAGGGGTACAGCGCGTTCATCTACGAGGGGCCGTTCTGGATGCGGAAGGTGCACCGGGGGCTGGCGGCGCGGTTGAAGGCGAGCGGGTACAAGAGCATCGCGGAGGCGGTCGGGACGGCGAAGGCCTGAGCGCCGGTCCGTGGGCGGGGGTGACTGCGCGGCGCGGAGTGCGGCAAGTGCCGTTCCCCTTCGCGCAGTTCCTCGCGCCCCTGCTGTCGCTGACCCTGGTTGCCGAATGGTCCGAGGCTCGTTCTTGGTTCTGGACGTTCCCGAGAAAGTGAGAACCGATGGCTCATCCAGTGGTGACCGAGGCGGAGCTGGTGGAGTCGGCGCCGGCCGGGGCGTACCGGCGGTTGGTGCTGCGGGCTCCGGAGGTGGCGCGGCGGGTCGGGCCGGGGCACTTCGTGATGCTGCGGGGGCGGGCGTTCTGGATCCACCGGGCGGATGTCGGGGGCGGGACGGTCGAGCTGGTGGTGGCCGAACGCGGGCCGGGGACACGGGAGTTGGTGCGCAGTCGGGTGGGGGACCGGTTGAGCCTGATCGCTCCGCTGGGGACGCCGTTCCCGGTGCCGGAGGGGCCGGTGAGTGCGTTGCTGGTGGCCGACGGGTACGGGAGCGCGGCGCTGTTCGGGCTGGCGGAGGGGATCCGGCGGCGGGGCGGGCAGGTCGGGTTCATCCTGGGGGCGGCGAGCGAGGAGCGGCTGTTCGGGACGGAGGCGGCCCGGGAGCTGACGCAGGACGTGCTGGTGGTGACGGAGGACGGTTCGGCGGGGCTGGCCGGGGTGGTGACCGAGGTGGTCGCGCAGGCGGTGAAGGCGATCGACGCCACCGTGGTGTACGCCTGCGGGCCGACCCCGATGCTGGCCGAAGTCGCGGCTGTCGCAGGTGAGTTGGGCGCACGGTGCTGGACGGCGGTGGAGGAGGCGATGGCGTGCGGGACGGGGCTCTGCGCGGCCTGCCTGCTGCCGGTGATCGGGGCCGACGGGGTGAGCCGGTCGGTGCGTTCCTGTACGGACGGGCCGGTGTTCGACGGGGCGCGGGTGCGCTGGGCGGAGACGGGGAAGGCGGCCTGATGGACCCTCGGGAGATCGACCTGACCGCCCCGCTGGGGCACCGTACGCTGCCGAACCCGCTGACCACCGCCTCGGGCTGCGCCGGGTACGGCCGGGAGCTGGCCAAGTTCGTGCCGTTGGACGCGCTGGGCTCGGTCACCACCAAGACGGTCATGCGGGAGCCGCGCACCGGCGGGCCCGCGCCGCGGACGGCCCGGACGCCCTCGGGGATGCTCAACGGCGTCGGCCTGCAGGGCGTCGGCGTCGCGCACCTGGTCCGGACCGAGCTGCCCTGGCTGGCCGAGCGCGGCGCCCGGGTGGTGGTCTCGGTCGCGGGGGAGCGCTTGGAGGAGTTCGCCGAGGTCACCGCCGCGCTGGACGGGCAGCCCGGGGTGGTCGGCGTCGAGGTCAACCTGTCCTGCCCGAACGCCGCCGACCGCGGCCAGGTCTTCGCCTGCAACCCCGCCACCTCCTACGACGTGGTCCGGGCGGTGCGCCGCGCGGCCGATGCCCAGCTGCCGGTCTACGCCAAGCTCTCCCCGGACGTCACCTCGGTCACCGAGATCGCCGCCGCCTGCGTGCAGGCCGGCGCCGACGGACTGTCCCTGATCAACACCCCCCTCGGGATGGCCATCGACCCCGTCACCCTGCGCCCGGTGCCGGGCGGCGCGGCCGGCGGGCTGTCCGGCCCGGCGATCCGGCCGCTGGCCGTGCGCTGCGTGCACCAGGTGCACGCGGAGATGCTGGCCGGACGGATCCCGAGGGTGCCGATCCTCGCCATGGGCGGGCTCCGGACCGGGCTGGACGCCCTGGAGTTCACCCTGGCCGGTGCCGCCGGCGTCGCCGTCGGCACCGCGCTGTTCCACGACCCCACCGCCCCGCTGCGCATCCTCGACGAGCTGCGCACCGAGCTGGCGGCGAGGGGCTTCGCCTCGTACACGGACGCGGTGGGGTACGCCCACCGCGCGGAATCCACCTGAAAGGCCGTCATGACGCTCGCTCCCTTCGGTACCCGCCTCGCCGCCTCCCTGGAGGCCCGGGGCCGGCTCTGCGTGGGCATCGACCCGCACGCCTCGCTGCTCACCGCCTGGGGCCTGAACGACGACATCGCCGGCCTGGAGACCTTCAGCCGCACGGTGGTCGAGGCGCTGGCCGGTGAGGTGGCGGTGCTCAAGCCGCAGGCCGCGTTCTTCGAGCGGTTCGGCTCCCGGGGCATCGCGGTGCTGGAGCGGACCGTCACCGAGGCCCGCGAGGCCGGCGCGCTGGTGCTGATGGACGCCAAGCGCGGCGACATCGGCTCCACCATGGCCGCCTACGCGGAGACCTTCCTGTCGCCGGACCGGGCGCTGTTCTCGGACGCGCTGACCGTCTCGCCGTACCTGGGCTTCGGCTCGCTGCAGCCGGCCGTGGACCTGGCGAAGGCGAACGGCTGCGGCCTGTTCGCGCTGGCGCTCACCTCCAACCCCGAGGGCCACGAGGTCCAGCGGGCCGTCGGCGCCGACGGGCTGACGGTGGCCCAGGGCGTGCTGAACCGGCTGAAGGCGGAGAACGCGGGCGCCGAGCCGCTCGGATCCTTCGGCGCGGTGGTCGGCGCCACCCTGGCCGAGGCCGGGGCGGACCTGGCGATCAACGGCGCGCTGCTGGCCCCCGGGGTCGGCGCCCAGGGGGCGACGGCGGCCGACCTGCCGCGGGTGTTCGGCGACTCGGTCGGGAACGTCCTGCCCAGCGTGAGCCGGGACGTGCTCAAGCACGGGCCCTCGGTGGCGGCCCTGCGGGCGGCCTCGGAGCGCTTCGTCGAGGAGATCGCCGCCGTGGTGAAGTGACGCAGTTCATGACGGGCGCCCTGTGAGGCGCGTCACAGCGGCCCGGCGGATGGGTCGTCAGGGCGGCTGATTTGCCCGGAAAAGTCCTGGTCGACCTTGGCTGACCAGGACTTTTCGTGTTCTTTTCCTGACGTGCGGCCTCAAGTTGGGTAGTGTCCGGCGAGAGGTCACCGAGGGGCGGCGGAACCGTTGCTCTCGCAGGTCAGAGCCGTGAGGTTCTGCGCTCGGTGCGCTTCGAAGGCACCACCCAGTCATAGCTCATTTCCTTCCATCTACACCTGAGGTGAACGGCGTGGCTCTTCCGCCCCTTACCCCTGAACAGCGCACCGCCGCGCTCGCGAAGGCTGCCGAAGCCCGTCGGAAGCGCGCCGATGTGAAGAACAAGCTGAAGCACTCCGGTGCCTCGCTGCACGACGTGATCAAGGCGGGCAAGGCCGACGACGAGGTCATCGGCAAGATGAAGGTCTCCGCACTGCTGGAGTCCATGCCCGGCGTCGGCAAGGTCCGCGCCAAGCAGATCATGGAGCGCCTGGGGATCTCCGAGAGCCGCCGCGTCCGCGGGCTCGGAACGAACCAGATCGCTTCGCTGGAGCGGGAGTTCGGCTCCACCGCCTCCTGACCTCGGCCGAAAGCCGACCCGGTGGTCCCCGGATCGTCCGCGATCCGGGATAATCGGTGCATGAGTGAACGTCCGCGGCTGACCGTGCTCTCCGGCCCTTCGGGGGTCGGCAAGAGCACGGTCGTCGCTCATCTGAGGAAGCAGCACCCCGAGCTCTGGCTCTCGGTGTCGGTCACCACCCGGCACCCGCGGCCCGGCGAGAAGAACGGGGTCCACTACTACTTCGTCGACAACGACGAGTTCGAGAAGCTGGTCGCCAACGGCGAACTGCTGGAGTGGGCCGTGTTCGCCGGGAACCGCTACGGCACCCCGCGCGCGGCCGTGCTGGAGAAGCTGGCGAGCGGGAAGCCGGTCCTGCTGGAGATCGACCTCCAGGGCGCCCGGCAGGTCCGGGAGTCGATGCCCGAGGCCCAGCTGGTCTTCCTCGGCCCGCCGAGCTGGGAGGAGCTGGTCCGCCGGCTCACCGGCCGCGGCACCGAGCCGCAGGACGTGATCGACCGCCGGCTGGAGGCCGCCAAGGTCGAGCTCGCGGCCGAGCCGGAGTTCGACACCACGCTGGTCAACCACTCCGTCGAGCAGGTCTCGGCCGAACTGCTACGGTTGCTCGGTGTAGCCTGAGCAGACAGTTCTGCTCAGGATTTGTTTCTTCTTTCGGAAGGTTTTCGCGTGTCCTCTTCCATGACCGCGCCCGAGGGCATCATCAACCCGCCGATCGACGAGCTGCTCGAGGCGACCGACTCGAAGTACAGCCTGGTCATCTACGCCGCCAAGCGCGCGCGTCAGATCAACGCGTACTACTCGCAGCTCGGTGAGGGCCTGCTCGAGTACGTCGGCCCGCTCGTCGACACCCACGTGCACGAGAAGCCGCTGTCGATCGCGCTGCGCGAGATCAACGCGGGCATGCTGACGGCCGAGGCCGTCGAGGCCGCCTGAGTCTCCCGGTACGTCACCGCAGGGCCCGTCGGAGCTGATGCTCCGACGGGCCCTGCGGCGTTCCCGGGGGCTCGCGCGGTGTGTCGCGGGCCATGGTGCGACGGGCTTCTGATGGGTCGTAGGGTGGGGCTCGTCCCCGCCCGACCGGCAGAGAGAGCCACCGCGATGAACGCCAGCCCGCCCAGTGTCGTCCTCGGCGTGAGCGGCGGCATCGCCGCGTACAAGGCGTGCGAGCTGCTGCGCCGGTTCACCGAGTCCGGCCACGCCGTGACCGTGGTGCCGACCGCCGCCGCGCTGCACTTCGTCGGCGAGGCCACCTGGGCCGCCCTCTCCGGCCGGCCGGCCGCCACCGAGACCTGGGAGCGGGTGCACGAGGTCCCGCACGTGCGGATCGGCCAGCAGGCCGACCTGGTGGTGGTGGCCCCGGCCACCGCCGACCTGATGGCCAAGGCCGCCCACGGCCTGGCCGACGACCTGCTCACCAACACCCTGCTCACCGCCCGCTGCCCGGTGGTGCTGGCCCCCGCCATGCACACCGAGATGTGGGAGCACCCGGCCACCCAGGAGAACGTGGCCACCCTGCGCCGCCGCGGCGTCATCGTGCTGGAGCCCGCCGTCGGCCGGCTCACCGGCAAGGACACCGGCAAGGGCCGGCTGCCCGAGCCGGCCGCGATCTTCGAGGCCTGTCGCCGGGTGCTGGAGCGCGGCGGCCTGGAGGCCGACCTGACCGGCCGTCACGTGGTGGTCTCGGCCGGCGGCACCCGCGAGCCGCTGGACCCGGTGCGCTACCTGGGCAACCTCTCCTCCGGCAAGCAGGGCTACGCGCTGGCCACCACCGCCGCCGCCCGCGGCGCCCGGGTCACCCTGCTCTCCGCCAACGCCACCCTGCCGGACCCGGCGGGGGTGGACGTGGTGCACGTCTCCACCGCGCTGGAGCTGCGGGACGCGGCGCTGAAGGCGGTGGCCGACGCCGACGCCGTGGTGATGGCGGCCGCGGTGGCCGACTTCCGCCCGGCCGAGTACGCCACCGGGAAGATCAAGAAGGTGGACGGGCAGGACCCCGCGCCGGTCGCCCTGGTGCGCAACCCCGACATCCTGGCCGAGCTCTCCGCCCACCGGGCCCGCCCGGGCCAGGTGGTGGTCGGCTTCGCCGCCGAGACCGACGACGTGCTCGCCAACGGGCGGGCCAAGCTGGCGCGCAAGGGCTGCGACCTCCTGGTCGTCAACGAAGTGGGCGGCGGTAAGGCTTTCGGTCAGGACACCAATGCGGCGGTTCTGCTGAGCGCGGACGGAACCGAGACCGAGATCGCCGACGGGCCCAAGGAATCGCTGGCCGACGCGGTCTGGGACGCGGTCGGGGCCCGCTTGGGCTGAGCTGGAGGCGTGGTCGAATACGTCTCAATCTTTGAGGGGGGAGTGCCGCCACCTGGTAGCGGACCGTTACACTCGCGGAATCAAAGTCTTTCCGGATGTCCGGACACCCGGGCATTCAGTCAGCAGCCGCTGCAACCCCAGGGAGCGCTGTGTCTCGCCGCCTGTTCACCTCGGAGTCCGTCACCGAGGGGCACCCCGACAAGATCGCTGACCAGATCAGCGACACCATCCTGGACGCGCTCCTCGCGGCCGACCCCACCTCGCGGGTCGCCGTCGAGACGCTGATCACCACCGGCCTCGTGCACATCGCCGGTGAGGTCACCACCAAGGCGTACGCGCCGATCGCGCAGCTCGTCCGGGAGAAGATCCTGGAGATCGGCTACGACTCCTCGAAGAAGGGCTTCGACGGCGCCTCCTGCGGCGTCTCGGTCTCGATCGGCGCGCAGTCGCCCGACATCGCGCAGGGCGTCGACACCGCGTACGAGGCCCGCGTCGAGGGCGACGAGGACGACCTCGACAAGCAGGGCGCCGGCGACCAGGGTCTGATGTTCGGCTACGCGAGCGACGAGACCCCCGAGCTGATGCCGCTGCCGATCACCCTGGCGCACCGCCTCTCCAAGCGGCTGTCCGAGGTGCGCAAGAACGGCCAGATCCCGTACCTGCGCCCCGACGGCAAGACCCAGGTCACCATCGAGTACGACGGTGACAAGGCCGTCCGCCTCGACACCGTGGTGGTCTCCTCGCAGCACGCCAGCGACATCGACCTGGACTCGCTGCTGACCCCGGACATCCGCGAGTTCGTCGTGGAGCCGGAGCTCAAGCGCCTGGCCGACGACGGCATCAAGCTGGTGACCGACGGCTACCGCCTGCTGGTGAACCCGACCGGCCGCTTCGAGATCGGCGGCCCGATGGGCGACGCCGGCCTCACCGGCCGCAAGATCATCATCGACACCTACGGCGGCATGGCCCGCCACGGTGGCGGCGCCTTCTCGGGCAAGGACCCGTCCAAGGTGGACCGTTCGGCCGCCTACGCGATGCGCTGGGTCGCCAAGAACATCGTCGCCGCGGGCCTGGCCTCGCGCGCCGAGGTCCAGGTCGCCTACGCGATCGGCAAGGCCGAGCCGGTCGGCCTGTTCGTGGAGACCTTCGGCACCGAGACCGTCCCGGTGCTGAAGATCCAGGCCGCGGTCTCCGAGGTCTTCGACCTCCGCCCGGCCGCGATCATCCGCGACCTCGACCTGCTCCGCCCGATCTACGCGAAGACCGCCGCGTACGGCCACTTCGGCCGCGACGACGCTGACTTCACCTGGGAGCGGACCGACCGGGTCGAGCAGCTGAAGAAGGCCGTCAGCGCCTGACGCTTCTCCTCGGAGCGGCGGTCACCCCTCGCGGGGTGGCCGCCGCTTCGTCGTGTCGTCGGTGCGGTCTGGTAGATGTGGGGAACGATGAGCAGCACAGACGACGGCAGCACAGACAACGGCGCTGTGGCCGGCACCGGGGAGCAGCTGGCCTTCATCCGGGACACGGTCCGCAGGGCCAAGCCCCGGACGTGGCGCGGCGCGCAGCTGGCCGAGCAGCTGCCGGTGGCCCGGGTGGTGGTGGACAAGGGGCTGCTCAGCCTGGACAAGTTCTTCGACTACGCGGTGCCCGCCAACCTGGCGGACGAGGCCCAGCCCGGCGTCCGGGTCCGGGTCCGCTTCGGCGCCCGGGTCGGGACCAACGGGCGGCGCGAGGGCGGTGAGCTCCACGACGGCTTCGTGGTGGCCCGGCTGGAGCACTCCGACTTCCCCGGCGTGCTGGCCCCGCTGGCCCAGGTGCTGTCCCCGGAGCGGGTGCTGACGCCCGCGCTGCTACGGCTGTGCCGCACCGTCGCCGACCGCTACGCGGGCTCGCTGGCCGACGTGCTCCAGCTGGCGGTGCCGCCGCGGCACGCCCAGGCCGAGGCGGAGGCCTCGCCGGAGCCGCTCCCCGCACCGCCGTTCCCCTCGGCGGAGAGCTGGGCCCGGTACGAGGAGGGCCCGGAGTACCTGACGGCCCTTCGGGACGGGGTGGCCCCGCGCGCGGTCTGGACGGCGCTGCCCGGGCCCGACTGGCCGGGGGAGATCGCCCGCGCGGTGGCCGCCACCCTGGCCGGGGGCCGCGGTGCGCTGGTGGTGCTGCCCGAGGGCCGCTCGGTGGCCCGGGTAGACGAGGCGCTCACGGCGCTGCTCGGCGAGGGCCGGCACGTCGCGCTGGCCGCCGACCTCGGGCCGCGCGAGCGGTACCGGCGCTGGCTGTCCGTCAGCCGGGGCTCGGTGCGGGCGGTGATCGGGACCAGGGCCGCGATGTTCGCCCCGGTGCGTGACCTCGGGCTGGTGGTGGTGTGGAACGACGGCGACGGCAACCACAGCGACCAGCGCGCCCCGCACCCGCACGTGCGCGAGGTGGCGCTGCTGCGGGCGGCGGAGGAGAAGGCCGGGGTGCTGCTCGGCGGGCTGTCGATGACGGTGGAGGCGGCGCAGCTGCTCTCCACCGGGTGGGCCCGGCCGCTGGCGGCGCCGCGGGCGGTGGTGCGTGCGACGGCTCCGCGGGTGCGGACCGTGACCGACCAGGACCAGGGGCGGGACGAGGCCGCGCAGTTCGCCCGGCTGCCGAGGCCGGCCTGGGAGGCGGCCCGGGACGCGCTGGCGCACGGGCCGGTGCTGATCCAGGTGCCCCGGCGCGGCTACGTGCCCAGGCTGGCCTGCGGGCGGTGCCGGACTCCCGCGCGCTGCCGGACGTGTGAGGGACCGTTGGCGGCGGGCGCGGCCGGGGCGGTGCTGAGCTGTGCCTGGTGCGGGCGGGAGGAGCCGGACTGGCACTGCGTGGAGTGCGGCTCGTTCCGGCTGCGGGCGCAGGTGGTCGGGGCGGGGCGGACGGCGGAGGAGCTGGGCAAGGCCTTCCCCCGGGTGCCGGTGCGCACGTCCGGGCGGGATTCGGTGCTGTCGGTGGTGTCGGGGGAGCCCGCGCTGGTGATCTCCACGCCGGGGGCCGAGCCGGTGGCCGAGGGCGGGTACGCGGCGGCGCTGCTGCTGGACGGCTGGGCGCTGCTCGGCCGTCCCGACCTGCGGGCGGGCGAGGAGGCGCTGCGGCTGTGGATGGCGGCGGCGGGGCTGGTGCGGCCGGCGGAGGAGGGCGGTGCCGTGGTGGTGGTCGCCGAGCCGACCGCCCGGCCGGTGCAGGCGCTGGTGCGCTGGGACCCGGCCGGGCACGCGGGGTTGGAGCTGGCGGAACGGGCCCAGCTGCACTTCCCGCCCGTCTCCCGGATGGCCTCGGTGACCGGCTCCGCGCAGGCGGTCGAGGACCTGCTCGGGCTGATCCGCCTGCCGGAGGGCGCGGACGTGCTGGGGCCCGTACCGGCTTCGGGCGGGCGGGGCGTCGAGCTGGAGCGGGCGCTGCTGCGGGTGGCGCCCGGTCAGGGGGCCGCGCTGGCGGCCGCGCTGAAGGCGGCTCAGATCGCCCGGGTGGCGCTGCGGCCGCCGGACTCGGTGAAGATCCGGGTGGATCCGCTCGACATCGGCTGAGGCTCCTTGAACCCTCGGGCGAGCAGGTGGACGGCGAGGGCGAGCTCCCAGGCGAGGACCGGGAGGGCGGCGAGCGAGCCGGCGGCCGAGACCTGCTGGTACGCGCCGAACAGGACGGCGACGGCGGAGGCGAGGATCAGCGGGCCGCCGAGCAGGCCGAGGACGGTGATCGGGCGGGGGAGCAGCCGGGCCCGGTGGAGCGCGTACGCCAGCACGGTGGTGTTGAGGCCGAGGGCGACGTTCGGACCGAGCAGGAAGGTCCTGGCGTGGAGGGCGGTGAGCAGCTCGCGGGCGGGGCCGGGCTGCTGAGGGAGCGTCACCAGGGTGAGCACGGCCAGGATGCCGACGGCGATCACCGCGCCTTCGAGCAGCCGTCCGGCCAGGTAGGCGTGGGCGGCCGCCGCGCTGCGCCTGCTGAGCACCGGGTGGAGCGCGGTGGCGGTGCCGACCACGGCGGTGACCAGGACGATCTCGGCGAGGGCGCCGGACAGCGCGCGCTGTCCGGCGCCCTCCCGGCCGTCCAGCAGCGGTTGGTAGAGCAACAGGCCCGCGACGGCGGCGACTTCGGTGAGCAGGAACAGTGCGCCGGTGATGACGGCGGTCTTCCGGTCTTGGTGCATGACGGCCCCCTCGACGAGGTGTACGGCGTACACCTGCTGATGGCCCGCCACGGTAGGCGTACGCCGTACACTCGGTCAAGCGGCGCTGATGAGAGGGGTGGTGCGGGGTGGCCGGTGCGGGGCGGCGGGAGCCGTTGAACCGGGGGCGGGTGCTGGCGGCGGCGGTCGAGCTGGCGGACGCGATCGGGATCGACGCGCTGAGCATGCGGCGGCTGGCCCAGGAGCTGGGCGTGGTGCCGATGGCGCTCTACAAGCACGTCGCCAACAAGGAGCAGCTGCTGGACGGCATGGTCGACGCGGTGCTCGCCGAGATCGACCCGGTGGGGGAGGGGCCTTGGCGGGGGGTGGTGCGGGCGCGGGTGCTCTCGGCCCGGGCGGCGCTGCTGCGGCACCCCTGGGCGGCGCGGGTGATCGAGACCCGGCCGGTGCCGACGGCGGCCGTGCTGGCGTACCTCGACGCGATGGCGGGCGCGTTCCGGGGCGGGGGGCTGTCGGTGCAGCTGACGCACCATGTGATGCACGCGATGGGGAGCCGGCTGCTGGGCTTCAGTCAGGAGCTGTTCGAGGCGCCCGGGGGCTCCGGGTCGCCACCGGCCGCGTTCGTCGAGGCCTTCCCCCGGCTCGCGGAGCTGGCGGAGGGCGGTCATGACGAAGCGTCGGTGGTCGGCGGCGGGTGCGACGACCAGTTCGAGTTCGAGTTCGCGCTGGACCTGCTGCTGGAGGGCTTCGCCCGGCTGCACGAGGCGGGCTGGGCTCCGCCGGTGCGGGGGTAGGGTCGGTGGCCGTGGAGCTGCGCAGGCGCGAGGCGTCGAGGGTGCTGCTGGTCGACGAGGCCGAGCGGCTGTTGCTGCTGTGCGGGGGCGACCCCCGCCGGGCGGGCCACCGGTGGTGGTTCACCGTCGGCGGCGGGGTGGGCCGGGGAGAGGACCATCTCGGCGCCGCCGTGCGGGAGTTGCGGGAGGAGACCACACTGGCGCTGCCCGCCGGGCGGTTCGGCCCGGTGGCCTGGACCCGGCGGGCGTTCTTCACCTACGACGGGCAGGCCTACGACCAGCGCGAGGAGTACCGGCTGGTGAGGATCACCGCCGCCGAGGCCGGGCGGATCCGCGTCGACTCGACGGAGGCCACCCACGGCCACCACTGGTGGACCCTCGACGAGCTCGCGGCCACCGAGGAGACCGTCTACCCCGAGCGGATGGCCGTGCCGCTCGCCGAGCTGCTCCGCGCGGGGCCGCCCGAACTGCCCTTGCACCTGGGCGACTTCACCGAAGGGGTCGATCCGGAGTGACCGGGAACATGCACTGGACCGACGCCGTCAAGGCCTTCACCCGAATCCTCCGGACCCACGGGCTCGACCCGGACGCGGTGGTGGACGTGGGGCGGGCGTGGGAGGCGTTCCGGGAGTTCGTCCAGCTGCCACTGGGTGGGGTCGCGCCGGTGGAGGAGGACGGCGACGGCTTCATCGTCCAGTGGGGGCGGTGGAGTTGGGACGACGGACAGCCGTCGCTGGGCTTCACCCGGCAGGTGGGGGTCTGGGAGGAGGGCGAGGTGGAGCTCTGGGGCGTGGAGCTCACGCTGTACTACGGCGAGGACCCGGCCTGGGCTGGTCTCGGGTCCCTTGCCTGGAACGACAGCATGGGGTTCGACTTCGACCCGATCGGCCCCGAGCGATCCGTGGCACTGGACGGGATCGCGGCGTTCGTCGCGACGATCCCGGAGGTCCGTGCGCTCTGGCAGGCCGTCCCGGTGTCGAGCGCGCTCAAGATGGAGCGGGCCGGCTGAGGGCGCTGCCGGGCGACCTCGGAAGTCTGATCCGGCCCATCCACGCACGAGGAGGCGTTGCGTTCAGGGGGTCAGGTCGATGACTCGGACGGGCTCCCCCTTCCAGCGGGACGGGTCCACGGTGGCGACGACCGCGCCGTCGGGACGGTCCGGCGTGGGGGATGCGGCGTAGCGGGTGTGGGCCTGCGCCCACGTCGTGTCCGTGGCGACGGCCATGGCGGCGGGGAGGTCCAGCTCGAGGACGGTGACGGCCGGAAGGGCCGCGAGGTGAGCGGCGGTGCCGGGGCGTTCGCGGTCCGCCTCGACCAGTGCGCAGGCAGGTGCGTAGAGGTACCAGCCCGGCTCGGTGTGCGCGCGGTGGATCAGGCGTGACGCGAGGAGGTTCCCGCGGCCGGCGGCGACCATGGCCGTGTCGTCGAGGACGACGTGCAGGCCGGTCACCGGAGCTCGGCCTGCGCCAGGCGGCGGTCGAGCTCGGCGTCGAGGCGATCGGTGTCGGTGGTGTCGGGGTCGTAGCCGTTCCAGGCCTGGAGCTGTTGCCGGGCCTGCTCGGCGCGCTCGGCGCGCTCGGCGGGGGTCAGAACGGTTTCGGCCAGGCGGGCGAGGTAGGCCCGTAGGGAGAGGTGCTCGGCGGCGGCGACCTCGGCAAGACGGTCGCGAGCCTCGGCGGGGATGCGGACGTTGGCGTCGGCCATGGGGCCTCCTCGGGATCGACTCCGGGACGGCGGTGCGTACCTGTGGGCCATTGTAGCGGGTACGGCTGCGTACCCGTACCCGGCTGAGAGGCTGCGGTGTTGATGGCGGTGTCAGGTGGCGAGGCACAGGGCAGCGGCGACCGGGGTGGTCGTGCGTTGGTCGCCGCAGGTGCATCGGGTGCTCAGGTGAGGGCGTAGGCCGTGTAGTGGACGGCCTCCGGGGTGCGGGCGGCGGTGGCGACGGCGAGGGTGCGGGTCAGCCACCGGTAGCGGGGGTCGCCGGACTCGAAGCGGCAGAAGAGGCGGAAGTAGTAGGCGGTGGAGGGGACTTGGTGGCCGGCGGCGAGGGCGGCGAGGATCTCGGGTGGGCCGGTGCGCAGGCCGGTGGTGGTGAGGTGGAGGTGGGCGCCGTCGTCGGTGTGCAGGGTGTAGCGGGTGTCGATGGCGATGGTGCCGTCCGGGTGGAGGAGCTGCCAGTCCGCGCCGCCGGGGAGGATCTCGCCGCGCAGGCCGGGGCCGGTGAAGCGGCCGCCGGTGATCGGGACGATGCGGCGGTGGCCCTGGGGGGAGGGGCCGAGGTCGAGCGGGGTGGCGACCTGGACGGTGAAGTCGGCGAGGGGTTCGAGGTTCATGCTGAGGTGCTCCGGGTGAGGGCTACTGCGGGACGGTCCAGGAGGGGCGGGAGTTGAGGACGGCCGGGTCGAAGCCGGCGGTGCGCTTGTAGGCCTCGGCGATGGCGGTGCGTTCGGCGAGCGGGACGACGGCCTCGATGTCCTCGAAGCCGAGCGGTGCGCGTTCGTGGGCGAGTCGCATGACCACCTCGGGGCCCTGCTGCCGGTTGGCGAGCTGGAGGGCGGTGGTGGCGGGGCGCCGGTTCTCCTCGTACGCGGTGGTGGAGCCGGTGGTGGCGAGGGAGTGGGCGAGGGCGCGGGCGTCCAGGATGGCCTGGGAGGCGCCGTTGGAGCCCACCGGGTACATCGCGTGGGCGGCGTCGCCGAGCAGGACGACGCCGTCCGCGCTCCAGGAGGCGAGCGGCTCGCGGTCGACCATGGGGTACTCGTAGACGGCCTCGGCGCCGGTGATCAGGGCGGGGACGTCCAGCCAGTCGAAGCGCCAGTCGGCGAAGTGGGCGGCGACGGCGGCCGGTTCTGCCGGGCGGTTCCAGTTGCCGCGGTCGGGGGCCTCGCCAGCCAGGGGCTGTTCGGCGATCCAGTTGACGCGGGTGCCGTCGCCGATCGGGTACGCGACGAACTTCTGGGTGCCGTCGCCCGCCATGATCATCGAACGGCCCGTCAGGAAGGGCGGGGCGACGGTGGTGCCGCGCCAGAGGACCAGGCCGTTCCACGGGGGCGCGCCCTCGCCGGGGTTGAGGGCGGCCCGGACCGTGGAGTGGATGCCGTCGGCGCCGATGAGGAGGTCGGAGTCGTGGTCGAGGGTGGCGATGCGGCTGCCGGTGCGGACGGCGTCGGCGCCGAGGCGTTCCCGGACGGCGTCGAGGAGGAGCATCTGGAGCTCGCCCCGGTGGACGGAGTACTGCGGCCAGCGGTAGCCGGCGGCGAGGCCGCGGGGCTCGGACCAGACGGGCCGCCCGAAGCGGTTGAAGTAGGCGAGTTCGGCGGTCGGGACCGCCATCGCGGCGAGGCGGTCGGCGAGGCCGAGTTCGGTCAACTCGCGGACGGCGTGCGGCAGGAGGTTGATGCCGACGCCGAGCGGGCGGATCTCGGGGGCGGCCTCGTGGACGGTGAGGTCGGTGAGGCCGGCGGCGTGCAGGCTGAGGGCGGTGGCGAGGCCGCCGATGCCGGCGCCGGCGATGGTGATGCGCACGTGCTTCGCTCCTTCGGAGAATGTTATGGCCGTAACAATCTCCTGTCGGAGCCGTCCGCGCAAGACCTGTCGGCTGTCGGAGGGCTGCTGCATGATCGGTGGCGGAGGTGGCAGGCGTGGATGGTGGCGCTGATGAGGTGGAGGGCCTGGTCTCCGACGGGCTCGCGGTCCTGCGGGCGCTCGAACGAGCCCTCGGCCGGAGGTACTCGGACCGGACCCCGGTGTGGGCGGAGCTCGGCTTCCCGGTGGTCGAGCGGGGGAGGTACGCGATCTTCCCCCTGGCGGTGGTTCCGTCGGCGGGGAGTGGCGAGCGGGCGGCGCTGCGGCTGGCGGAGCTGAGGCACGGTCTGCAACGCGCCTGCGTGCACTTCTACGGCGGCGACGACTTCCACGCGGAGCTGGAGCTCGACGTCGGGGAGGGGTACGGGCGCAAGCTCGTCGAGGCCGGAGCCGTCGCCGCCGGGCCGTGCCTGTGGCGCATCGAGCGGTTCGGGGTGGTGCTCGCGCACGTGGTCGACCGGGGGCGGGCACGGGAGACCCTGGCCCTGCACATCGTCCCCGTCGACTGGGTCCACTACCGCCCGATCGGTACGGGGACGAAGCGCGAGGCGTCGCGCCACCGACGGACCGTCAGAGAGCGGGACGCCGCCGACGTGGTGTGGTCGTGGCCGCCCGTCGGCCCGGGGAGTGAGGCCATGGGGGCCGGTGGATCACCGGAGCCGGGATGAGCGAGACTCGGGGCGTGGAGAGCACTGATCGTCCGGACCTCAGGTACGCCGAGTTCGCCCGGGAGCGGTTGGCGGGGATGCCGCCGCCGGCCGATCCGGAGGCGTTCGCGCTGGCGCACCACCTGCTGCACCTGTCGTACCTGGTG
Source organism: Kitasatospora albolonga (assembly GCF_039535905.1). GTDB lineage: Bacteria > Actinomycetota > Actinomycetes > Streptomycetales > Streptomycetaceae > Kitasatospora > Kitasatospora albolonga. Next base: position 28,322 of record NZ_BAAAYB010000057.1, read on the forward strand.
GTGGCCGACCTGGAGAGCCGGATCCACCGGCCGCGGGGGTGGACGCTGCCGGGGTTCCGGCTGATGTTCAAGCTGTGGCTGCTCGGGCCGACGCAGCCCGCCCGGCTGGCGGAGCTGTCGGCGATGTCGCGGTCGGCGGTGACCAACGCCGTCAACACGCTGGAGCGGGACGGGCTGGTGGAGCGGCGGCCGCTGCCGGAGGACAGGCGGGCGGTCACGGTGGCGCTGACGGAGGCGGGGGAGGCGGCGGTCCAGGAGGCCTTCGGCGAGCAGACCCGGCGGGAGCAGGAGTGGTTCGCCGGGCTGGACGACGATGAACGGGCCGTGCTCACACGGCTGTTGGGCCGGATCCTGGCCGCCCGGCCCGAGGGGGCCTGAGCCTGCGGGGATGGGCCGGGACCTCGGGCCTGGCGACCGGACCTCCGGGCTCCGTCACCCGACGGGCGGGCAGGCCGAGCCGTTCTCGGCGCCGGGCCGGGCCGGACCGCGATCGGCTGGATCGGCCGGGAGGGGTGTGCCGCGCCGCCGGGCACGGTTGGTGTCACTCGTCGAACCAGACGACCAGGCGGACGGCGTCCTCGCCGTGGACGTCCGCGAGGGTGCGCATGGTTGACCAGACGGGTTGCCAGGGGCCGTCGGTGGGGACGGCGTCGCGGCGGAGGGCGCGTTCGGCGCGGAAGAGGGTGCGGCCGGTGTCCCATTCGGTGCCCTCGGGCCAGAGGTCGGGGATGCGCGCCGGGTCGGTGGTGAGGGTGTCGATGCCGCTGACGTGGGCGAAGCCTCGGCTCCAGTCGTCGCGGTGGCGGCGTTCGAGGGTGCCGTCGGGGAGGCGGCGGTAGCGGGTGATGTGGGTGGCGCGGGGGAGGGCGGGCTCGTCCCAGTCGATGGCGAGGACCTCGGGCCAGGTGAGCCAGGTGGCGCCGAAGGCGGCTTCGCCCCAGGCGGCGTGGGCGGTGCGGGTGGTCTCCGAGGCGTCGGCGGGCAGGCCGCGGCCGGCGGCGACCGGGCGCCAGTGGTGGCCGATGTCGCGGACGCCGAAGAGGCAGGGGAAGCCCGCGTAGTCCCTGGTCATGCCGAGCATGGAGAGCTCGATGGCGGTGAACCAGGCCCGCTGGTCGTAGGCGAGGCCCGGGCCCCAGGTGCGGCACTCCAGGTAGCCGTGAATGTCTGTTCCCACGGCTACGACCCTGCCCGGGCGGGCGGCGGGTCGGCAAGCGGATTGCCGTTCGCGGCCGAGCCGGCGTCGCGCTCGCGTCGCGTTCGCGGGTGATGTCCATCGCTTCGCGAGGCGTGCACGATCCGGCGCGGGACCACCAGCCCTGCCGGGACGGCCGCCCTCTCAGGACGTGGCGCGCAGGTAGCGGAGGCTCTGCCGGAGGTAGCCGCGGGGGTTGGTGTCGAGGTGGCGGGCCCAGGCCGGGGACGGGTCGCCGCGGAGGAGTGTCCAGCGGGCGAGGGCGTAGCCGTACTGCTCCTGGGAGAGGTAGCCGAGGCGGCTCCTGGTCAGGCGGTCGCCGTCGGTGACGCGCGTGAAGACGGAGTTGGCGTTGAAGACGCCGAAGCCGAAGTACACCGTGAGCAGGTCGGTGAGCTCCTCCCCGTCCGGGGCGTCCCAACTCAGGCGGCCGGTGTCGAGCAGGGCGACGTGGCCGAGCTCGTGCGCGATGGTGGCCACCAGGGAGACCGGGCGGCGGGCCTGGGCGCGGTCGATGCTCACCACCGGGCGGCCGGTGGCGTCCCGGCGGAAGTGTCCCGCTGCGCCGCGGCTTTCGAAGGTGGCCCCGATGGCCGCCGCCAACTGGCGCTCGGCGTCCGCCTCTTCGCTGTCCTCCACCTCGACGACCAGTCGCTCCGGATCGACCTCGAAGCGGTCGCAGAACCGCCGCACCAGCCCCCGGATCTCCTCCGGCGTCCCGCCGAACGTCCCCGGAAACTCCTCGGCCGTCGGCAGGACCGGTGCGCGCCGTGCCGGCGCCGTGCCGAACTCCGCTTCCAACCAGGCCAACGACCGGTCCAGCCAGGCCCGTTCGGTCTCCCCGACCGGGCACTTCACTCGTCCGAACATCCGCTCCCCCGTTGCGTGTGCCGTGCCTCCCAGAATGGCCCGGTGGAGAGGCACCGGCGATGCGGAGCGCTCCCTGAAGGCACTGAACATGCTGCCGTTCCTGAACAGGAGGCGCCGGCGGTGTGGACCCGGCCGGTGGTCAGGGGTGGGTGAGGAGGGCGGTGCGGCGGGACAGGGCCCAGGTGCGTTCGGCTTCGATGTCGGGGACGAAGTCGCGGTGCAGGAAGGTGGCCCAGGGGTCGGTGCCGGTGGGGCCGAGGCGGGTGATGCGGGTGGTCTCCTCGCGCTGGAGGTCGGCAAGGGTGTCGAGGACGGTGGCCGGGGTGGCGCCGTAGGCGGTGCAGAGGAGGTGGAGACGGCGGGCGAGGGGTGCGCCGGTGGGGCCGAAGCCGGCCCGGCGTTGGCGTTCTGGGGAGCGCAACGGGACGGTGTACCAGGCGAGTTGGGCGAGGTCCTGGAGGGGTGTGCCGGGGAGGGCGAGGTCCCAGTCGATGACGCCGGTGAGACGGCCGTCGGACCAGACCGTGTTCCAGGGGGTGAGGTCGCCGTGACGGATGATCAGGCCGGGGCGCCACCGGGCGCCGGGGTCGCACCAGACGGCGTCCGGCGGGGGACGGAAGTCGCGGACGGCCTCGTGGTAGTCGCGGAGCCAGTGGCCGAGGGCGGTGATGCCCTCGTCGGTGCGGAGGGCCTCCGGCCAGGGGGCGAGGCCGACCTCGCCGGGGAGGAAGGAGAGCACCTCCTCGCCGAAGTCGGCGCTGCCGCCGAGGACGCGCGGGGCGCCGGTGAAGCCGGCGTTCTCCAGGTGGCGGAGCAGCTCGTGCACGGCGGGGGTCCAGTCCCGCCAGGGGCGGCGGATGGTGTCGCCCTGGCGCCGGACGAGGGAGAGGCCGCCCTGCATCGATTCGCCGTCCTGGATCACGGTGGGAGCCTACGCCGTGCGGGCGCCGCCATGGACGGAGGGCTGACGGGCCGTCGCGGTGCCGAGTTCGTGGATGAGGCGGCGGTAGGTCGCGAAGGCGGGCTTGGGGGAGTAGTCGTCGTGGAGCAGGCCGAAGTGGTGGAAGAGGCCGCCCGCGTGGCTGTCGGCGTCGCGCAGGGAGAAGAGGGAGTAGCCGTCGACGTTGAGGGTGGCGGCGGAGGCGGCGACGGTGCGGATGACGGTTTCGAGGGTGGCGGCCTGCTGGGCTTCGTTGCGGCCGGGGCCGGTGGGCCAGCCGTTCTCGCAGACGCGGATCGGGACGGTGTCGGGGATGCCCGCCTGCGGGAGGCTGGTGCGGCGGAAGCCGGTGAGCACGGCGCCCACGGCGGCGGCGAGTTGGCCGGCCGGGATCGGGCGGAAGACGTCGGGGAAGAAGTCCAGGCCGACGTAGTCGAGGCTCGGCCGGAAGCGCGGCTCGGTGTCGGTGAGGGCGCCGAGGTCGGGCCAGAAGGTGTCGGCCGGGTCGAAGGTCGGGACGGCGTTGAAGCCGACGGCGACGGGGTGGTCGAGGGCGTCGGCCTCCTGGCGGGCGGCGAGGACGCCTTGGACGAGGGCGTTCAGGACGTTGGGCCGGCTGCCGTCGACGGTGGGGAGGTCGAGGTTGGGCTCCTCGCAGATCTGGACGGAGGCCAGGTGCGGGCCGCCGGTGCGGACGGCGTCGCGGACGAACTCCGCCCAGCCGTCCAACTCGCCGGAGGGTTCGCGGAATTGGAGGACCAGGTCGAGGGTGCGGCCGTCGCCGAGGTAGCGGTGCGGGTCGGCCGGGGTGGGGGACCGTCTCGGGGGTCGTGGTGGCGGCGAAGGAGCGGTAGGCCCGGACGGAGAGGGTGCGGGCGTCGCCCTGTAGTTCGGCCAGGGCGGCGGCGATGTGCTCGGGGGAGTCCGGGGTGGCCGGGTGGATGATGCCGCGCTCGTCACCGAGCATCCCGCCGGGGTAGATGCCGAAGGTCAGGGTCGTCATGGAGGCCTCCAGAATTTTGGTGTCACACCAAATTTGTGGTGACACTACCATGGGGGCCATGGGCCTTCGAGAGACCAAGAAGCGGCAGACCCGGACGGCCATCGCCGACGCGGCGCTGGGGCTGTTCCTGGAGCGCGGCTTCGACCGGGTGACGGTGGCGGAGGTGGCGCGGCAGGCGGGGGTGTCCACCAACACGGTGTTCAACTACTTCCCGGCCAAGGAGGACCTCTTCTTCGACCGGCAGGAGGAGGTGGAGGGCCGGCTCGCCGCGCTGGTGCGCGACCGGGCGCCGGGCGCGTGTCCGGTGGCCGTCGTCCGGGACGACCTGCTCGAGGCGCTGCGGCGGGACGATCCGATGCTCGGACTCCAGTCCGGTGCGGCCGCGTTCTGGGAGGTGGTGCTGGAGAGTCCGGCGCTGCGCGCCCGGGAGCGGGAGATCGGCGAGCACGTCGAGGCGGCACTGGCGCGGGCCCTGACGGAGCGTCCGGTGGGGGCGCCGTACCGGGAGGGCGCAACGGCGGCGGCCGTCCTGGCGGGCGCGGTGGCCGGGGTGCACCGGGCGGCACTGGGGGAGCTACGGCGGATGGTCATGGCGGGAGAGGCGCCCGGGCGGGCGCGGGACGAGGTGTTGGGCGTGGCGCGGCAGGGGTTCGACCTGCTCTGCACCGGGCTGCACGGCGAAGGTGACCCGGCGTCACACGGACACGGGTAGGGGCGCAGTGATCACCGGCGGGCCCTGCGGAAACCGGTGGTCCGCCGGTGATCACTGCGCCAGACTCCCGGGATGAGCGGCAACCGGATCATCCATCGCACCGCGGACGGCGTCCGCATCCCCGGCACCTGGCGGCACGTCTTCATCTGCAACGGCGGCCAGTACTTCCTCACCGACCTCTTCGTCTACGCGGACGGGCTCGTCGACTGCTGGGGCCTGGTCACGTTCGAGGAGTTCGAGGAGAAGCTGCGCACCGGCTGGGTGGCCACCACCCTCCCGGAGGGTGGCGAGGCGTCCGCGCACGAGCTGGCCGACTGGACGTTCGGCGAGCCGGAGAGCTGGCTCACGCCCGAGGAGCTCGCCGCCGAAGTCCGGGACACCATCGAGGAGTTGAACGGGCGGCCCGACTCGACCGGCCGCTGCCTGGCCGCCGTCGACGCCTTCCTCGCCGACCGGACCGAGGAGAACCGGGCCGTGGCCCGCGCCGCGTACCTGGCGATCCCGGAGACGCAGCGCCACTTCGCCCTGGGCGACATGGACGCCAAGGACTGGCCGCTGCGCGTCCTGGTGGCCGGGCCCGGCGGCCGGGTCTTCGTGGAGTCCGGCGAGGTGATCACGAAGGAGGGCTACGACGAGGCCGTCGCGTACTTCGAGGACCGGGCCCGCCGGCGGGCCGAACGGGCGCAGGCCCTCCCCGCGGACGGACCGGTGCGGTCTTACGCGCCGGCCGTCCAGCTCGGCCACTGGTTCCCGCGCGAGCCGCAGGCCGATCCCGGCAAGCTCGGCCTGCGCCACGACTACCCCGCCCCGATCACGGTCGCGGACGCGGTCCACCCGTCCGCCGCGCACGCCTACTGGGCGCTGTCGGCCGCCGAGCCCGACGACCGTCGGGCGATCTCGGCTGCGGGGAGCGCCGCCGCCGCACGCACGCTCGCGGGCGGGGTGGCCCGTCGCGAGGGCTGGGAGGGTGTCCGAACCGCCGTCATGACGAGCCTGCTGCGCGCCAAGTACGACCAGCACCCCGGGCTGGCCGAGATCCTGCTGGCGACGGGCGACGCCACGGTGATCTACGACGACATGGACTCGGAGTACTGGGGTGACAACACCGGCCGGGGCCGCAACTGGTCGGGGCGGCTCCTCGAACTCGTGCGCTCGGAGCTCCGGTTGCGGCGTTCGGGGATCCTCGCGGAGTGAGGCCGGGAGGCCTGGCCGGACCTCACCACCGTACGGGGATGCTCCGGGCGACGAGGCGGCGGTAGGCGCGGGCTGCGGGGGTGGTGGGCTCGGTGAGGTGGTGGGGGTCGGGGAAGGCCTGGCTGCCCGCGGTCGGGGGGTGGGGGCCCGGGCCGAAGGCGTTGCCCTGGAGGCGGCCGGTGACCAGGCGGTGGCGGTGATGGGGGAGCGGCCTGGGGCAGCCTGCGAGGGCCGGGCCGCGGTTGACCTGGAACCACACCTCGCGGCCGTCGGCGAAGCGCAGGACGCTCTCGCGGAGGTCGTTCCGGTCGGTGTACACGGTCCAGGCCCGGCCGCCGGGGGCGTGGTGCGTGCGGAGGCGGTGCAGGAAGCGCGCCAGGTCGACGGCGGCGCCGAAGGGGATCAGCGCGTCGGCGTAGGGCTCGCCGCCGAGGAAGTGGAGCCGGAACTCCAGGCCGTACGGCCGCCCGTGGACCGTGCGGCGGACGGGGAGGGAGAAGGTGTCCGCGTCCTCGTGGCGCCAGTGGTGCTCGGGGCGGACGTGCCGGAGCAGGTGCTCGTAGGAGAGTCCGCCCTGACCGGCCGTCAGGCCCGGGATGCGGTCGGCCGAGCCGTGCAGCAGGTAGAGGCACATCAGGTCGACCGGATGGGTCTCGTGGGCCGGCCGGCCGAGGAGCCCGTCGGAGAAGGCGTCGCGCACGGGGCGCCGCCTCAGAAGCTGCGGACGATGAACCAGATGGCGGTCCCCGTGACCGCCAGGCCCCCGCCGATCGTGACGGTGCGGCCGAGGCCTTCGTGGACGTACTCGGCGAGGAGGTTGCCGGTCAACGCGATCAACGGCGTGCCGATGACGAGCAGAGCGATGCCGATCACGTGGTAGATCATCATGGGAGCCCCCCGGAACGATCACCCGAGTGGTGATCCGGAGGCAAGATCGTAGAGCGGTGCGGCACGCGGGGAAAGCGGGTTGCCGAGGGGGTCGGCGGAACCGTGCGGCGGGGGCGGGGCGTCTCCGGGCGGAACAGGTGATCAAGGTCGGACGGTGGGAGTGCCCGTGGCGGGTGTGGTGACGGAGACGGTGGCGGCGGGAGGCGGCGCGGGGCGTGGCGGCGGGTGGGATACGTGCTCTGCGGGCTGGCGGCGCTGCCGGCGCTGGTGCTGGCGGCGGTGCGGCTCGGGGGCTTCGACGACGGGACGTACTGGGCGGTGCCGATGGCCACGCTGCCGTACGCGGCGCTCGGGGCGGTGCTGGGGGCGGCCGGGCTGCTGGGGCTGCGGGCGTGGCGGACGGCGGTGCCGGCGGTGCTGCTGGTGGCGGTCAAGTGCCCGGCGCACAGCACCGCCCGAGCGCCGCGTACGGCAGCGTGGCCATCGGCACCGCCCAGTACGTCCCGTCGTCGAAGCCCCCGAGCCGCACCGCCGCCAGCACCAGCGCCGGCAGCGCCGCCAGCCCGCAGAGCACGTATCCCACCCGCCGCCACGCCCGCGCCGCTCTCCGGCCGCCACCGTCTCCGTCACCACACCCGCCACGGGCACTCCCACCGTCGACCTTGATCACATGTTCCGCCCGGAGACGCCCCGCCCCCGCCGCACGGTTCCGCCGACCCCTCGGCAACCCGCTTTCCCCGCGTGCCGCACCGCTCTACGATCTTGCCTCCGGATCACCACTCGGGTGATCGTTCCGGGGGGCTCCCATGATGATCTACCACGTGATCGGCATCGCTCTGCTCGTCATCGGCACGCCGTTGATCGCGTTGACCGGCAACCTCCTCGCCGAGTACGTCCACGAAGGCCTCGGCCGCACCGTCACGATCGGCGGGGGCCTGGCGGTCACGGGGACCGCCATCTGTTCATCGTCCGCAGCTTCTGAGGCGGCGCCCCGTGCGCGACGCCTTCTCCGACGGGCTCCTCGGCCGGCCGGCCCACGAGACCCATCCGGTCGACCTGATGTGCCTCTACCTGCTGCACGGCTCGGCCGACCGCATCCCGGGCCTGACGGCCGGTCAGGGCGGACTCTCCTACGAGCACCTGCTCCGGCACGTCCGCCCCGAGCACCACTGGCGCCACGAGGACGCGGACACCTTCTCCCTCCCCGTCCGCCGCACGGTCCACGGGCGGCCGTACGGCCTGGAGTTCCGGCTCCAACTTCCTCGCGGCGAGCCCTACGCCGACGCGCTGATCCCCTTCGGCGCCGCCGTCGACCTGGCGCGCTTCCTGCACCGCCTCCGCACGCACCACGCCCCCGGCGGCCGGGCCTGGACCGTGTACACCGACCGGAACGACCTCCGCGAGAGCGTCCTGCGCTTCGCCGACGGCCGCGAGGTGTGGTTCCAGGTCAACCGCGGCCCGGCCCTCGCAGGCTGCCCCAGGCCGCTCCCCCATCACCGCCACCGCCTGGTCACCGGCCGCCTCCAGGGCAACGCCTTCGGCCCGGGCCCCCACCCCCCGACCGCGGGCAGCCAGGCCTTCCCCGACCCCCACCACCTCACCGAGCCCACCACCCCCGCAGCCCGCGCCTACCGCCGCCTCGTCGCCCGGAGCATCCCCGTACGGTGGTGAGGTCCGGCCAGGCCTCCCGGCCTCACTCCGCGAGGATCCCCGAACGCCGCAACCGGAGCTCCGAGCGCACGAGTTCGAGGAGCCGCCCCGACCAGTTGCGGCCCCGGCCGGTGTTGTCACCCCAGTACTCCGAGTCCATGTCGTCGTAGATCACCGTGGCGTCGCCCGTCGCCAGCAGGATCTCGGCCAGCCCGGGGTGCTGGTCGTACTTGGCGCGCAGCAGGCTCGTCATGACGGCGGTTCGGACACCCTCCCAGCCCTCGCGACGGGCCACCCCGCCCGCGAGCGTGCGTGCGGCGGCGGCGCTCCCCGCAGCCGAGATCGCCCGACGGTCGTCGGGCTCGGCGGCCGACAGCGCCCAGTAGGCGTGCGCGGCGGACGGGTGGACCGCGTCCGCGACCGTGATCGGGGCGGGGTAGTCGTGGCGCAGGCCGAGCTTGCCGGGATCGGCCTGCGGCTCGCGCGGGGAACCAGTGGCCGAGCTGGACGGCCGGCGCGTAAGACCGCACCGGTCCGTCCGCGGGGAGGGCCTGCGCCCGTTCGGCCCGCCGGCGGGCCCGGTCCTCGAAGTACGCGACGGCCTCGTCGTAGCCCTCCTTCGTGATCACCTCGCCGGACTCCACGAAGACCCGGCCGCCGGGCCCGGCCACCAGGACGCGCAGCGGCCAGTCCTTGGCGTCCATGTCGCCCAGGGCGAAGTGGCGCTGCGTCTCCGGGATCGCCAGGTACGCGGCGCGGGCCACGGCCCGGTTCTCCTCGGTCCGGTCGGCGAGGAAGGCGTCGACGGCGGCCAGGCAGCGGCCGGTCGAGTCGGGCCGCCCGTTCAACTCCTCGATGGTGTCCCGGACTTCGGCGGCGAGCTCCTCGGGCGTGAGCCAGCTCTCCGGCTCGCCGAACGTCCAGTCGGCCAGCTCGTGCGCGGACGCCTCGCCACCCTCCGGGAGGGTGGTGGCCACCCAGCCGGTGCGCAGCTTCTCCTCGAACTCCTCGAACGTGACCAGGCCCCAGCAGTCGACGAGCCCGTCCGCGTAGACGAAGAGGTCGGTGAGGAAGTACTGGCCGCCGTTGCAGATGAAGACGTGCCGCCAGGTGCCGGGGATGCGGACGCCGTCCGCGGTGCGATGGATGATCCGGTTGCCGCTCATCCCGGGAGTCTGGCGCAGTGATCACCGGCGGACCACCGGTTTCCGCAGGGCCCGCCCGGTGATCACTGCGCCCCTACCCGTGTCCGTGTGACGCCGGGTCACCTTCGCCGTGCAGCCCGGTGCAGAGCAGGTCGAACCCCTGCCGCGCCACGCCCAACACCTCGTCCCGCGCCCGCCCGGGCGCCTCTCCCGCCATGACCATCCGCCGTAGCTCCCCCAGTGCCGCCCGGTGCACCCCGGCCACCGCGCCCGCCAGGACGGCCGCCGCCGTTGCGCCCTCCCGGTACGGCGCCCCCACCGGACGCTCCGTCAGGGCCCGCGCCAGTGCCGCCTCGACGTGCTCGCCGATCTCCCGCTCCCGGGCGCGCAGCGCCGGACTCTCCAGCACCACCTCCCAGAACGCGGCCGCACCGGACTGGAGTCCGAGCATCGGATCGTCCCGCCGCAGCGCCTCGAGCAGGTCGTCCCGGACGACGGCCACCGGACACGCGCCCGGCGCCCGGTCGCGCACCAGCGCGGCGAGCCGGCCCTCCACCTCCTCCTGCCGGTCGAAGAAGAGGTCCTCCTTGGCCGGGAAGTAGTTGAACACCGTGTTGGTGGACACCCCCGCCTGCCGCGCCACCTCCGCCACCGTCACCCGGTCGAAGCCGCGCTCCAGGAACAGCCCCAGCGCCGCGTCGGCGATGGCCGTCCGGGTCTGCCGCTTCTTGGTCTCTCGAAGGCCCATGGCCCCCATGGTAGTGTCACCACAAATTTGGTGTGACACCAAAATTCTGGAGGCCTCCATGACGACCCTGACCTTCGGCATCTACCCCGGCGGGATGCTCGGTGACGAGCGCGGCATCATCCACCCGGCCACCCCGGACTCCCCGAGCACATCGCCGCCGCCCTGGCCGAACTACAGGGCGACGCCCGCACCCTCTCCGTCCGGGCCTACCGCTCCTTCGCCGCCACCACGACCCCCGAGACGGTCCCCACCCCGGCCGACCCGCACCGCTACCTCGGCGACGGCCGCACCCTCGACCTGGTCCTCCAATTCCGCGAACCCTCCGGCGAGTTGGACGGCTGGGCGGAGTTCGTCCGCGACGCCGTCCGCACCGGCGGCCCGCACCTGGCCTCCGTCCAGATCTGCGAGGAGCCCAACCTCGACCTCCCCACCGTCGACGGCAGCCGGCCCAACGTCCTGAACGCCCTCGTCCAAGGCGTCCTCGCCGCCCGCCAGGAGGCCGACGCCCTCGACCACCCCGTCGCCGTCGGCTTCAACGCCGTCCCGACCTTCGACCCGGCCGACACCTTCTGGCCCGACCTCGGCGCCCTCACCGACACCGAGCCGCGCTTCCGGCCGAGCCTCGACTACGTCGGCCTGGACTTCTTCCCCGACGTCTTCCGCCCGATCCCGGCCGGCCAACTCGCCGCCGCCGTGGGCGCCGTGCTCACCGGCTTCCGCCGCACCAGCCTCCCGCAGGCGGGCATCCCCGACACCGTCCCGATCCGCGTCTGCGAGAACGGCTGGCCCACCGGCCCCGGCCGCAACGAAGCCCAGCAGGCCGCCACCCTCGAAACCGTCATCCGCACCGTCGCCGCCTCCGCCGCCACCCTCAACGTCGACGGCTACTCCCTCTTCTCCCTGCGCGACGCCGACAGCCACGCGGGCGGCCTCTTCCACCACTTCGGCCTGCTCCACGACGACTACTCCCCCAAGCCCGCCTTCGCGACCTACCGCCGCCTCATCCACGAACTCGGCACCGCGACGGCCCGTCAGCCCTCCGTCCATGGCGGCGCCCGCACGGCGTAGGCTCCCACCGTGATCCAGGACGGCGAATCGATGCAGGGCGGCCTCTCCCTCGTCCGGCGCCAGGGCGACACCATCCGCCGCCCCTGGCGGGACTGGACCCCCGCCGTGCACGAGCTGCTCCGCCACCTGGAGAACGCCGGCTTCACCGGCGCCCCGCGCGTCCTCGGCGGCAGCGCCGACTTCGGCGAGGAGGTGCTCTCCTTCCTCCCCGGCGAGGTCGGCCTCGCCCCCTGGCCGGAGGCCCTCCGCACCGACGAGGGCATCACCGCCCTCGGCCACTGGCTCCGCGACTACCACGAGGCCGTCCGCGACTTCCGTCCCCCGCCGGACGCCGTCTGGTGCGACCCCGGCGCCCGGTGGCGCCCCGGCCTGATCATCCGTCACGGCGACCTCACCCCCTGGAACACGGTCTGGTCCGACGGCCGTCTCACCGGCGTCATCGACTGGGACCTCGCCCTCCCCGGCACACCCCTCCAGGACCTCGCCCAACTCGCCTGGTACACCGTCCCGTTGCGCTCCCCAGAACGCCAACGCCGGGCCGGCTTCGGCCCCACCGGCGCACCCCTCGCCCGCCGTCTCCACCTCCTCTGCACCGCCTACGGCGCCACCCCGGCCACCGTCCTCGACACCCTTGCCGACCTCCAGCGCGAGGAGACCACCCGCATCACCCGCCTCGGCCCCACCGGCACCGACCCCTGGGCCACCTTCCTGCACCGCGACTTCGTCCCCGACATCGAAGCCGAACGCACCTGGGCCCTGTCCCGCCGCACCGCCCTCCTCACCCACCCCTGACCACCGGCCGGGTCCACACCGCCGGCGCCTCCTGTTCAGGAACGGCAGCATGTTCAGTGCCTTCAGGGAGCGCTCCGCATCGCCGGTGCCTCTCCACCGGGCCATTCTGGGAGGCACGGCACACGCAACGGGGGAGCGGATGTTCGGACGAGTGAAGTGCCCGGTCGGGGAGACCGAACGGGCCTGGCTGGACCGGTCGTTGGCCTGGTTGGAAGCGGAGTTCGGCACGGCGCCGGCACGGCGCGCACCGGTCCTGCCGACGGCCGAGGAGTTTCCGGGGACGTTCGGCGGGACGCCGGAGGAGATCCGGGGGCTGGTGCGGCGGTTCTGCGACCGCTTCGAGGTCGATCCGGAGCGACTGGTCGTCGAGGTGGAGGACAGCGAAGAGGCGGACGCCGAGCGCCAGTTGGCGGCGGCCATCGGGGCCACCTTCGAAAGCCGCGGCGCAGCGGGACACTTCCGCCGGGACGCCACCGGCCGCCCGGTGGTGAGCATCGACCGCGCCCAGGCCCGCCGCCCGGTCTCCCTGGTGGCCACCATCGCGCACGAGCTCGGCCACGTCGCCCTGCTCGACACCGGCCGCCTGAGTTGGGACGCCCCGGACGGGGAGGAGCTCACCGACCTGCTCACGGTGTACTTCGGCTTCGGCGTCTTCAACGCCAACTCCGTCTTCACGCGCGTCACCGACGGCGACCGCCTGACCAGGAGCCGCCTCGGCTACCTCTCCCAGGAGCAGTACGGCTACGCCCTCGCCCGCTGGACACTCCTCCGCGGCGACCCGTCCCCGGCCTGGGCCCGCCACCTCGACACCAACCCCCGCGGCTACCTCCGGCAGAGCCTCCGCTACCTGCGCGCCACGTCCTGAGAGGGCGGCCGTCCCGGCAGGGCTGGTGGTCCCGCGCCGGATCGTGCACGCCTCGCGAAGCGATGGACATCACCCGCGAACGCGACGCGAGCGCGACGCCGGCTCGGCCGCGAACGGCAATCCGCTTGCCGACCCGCCGCCCGCCCGGGCAGGGTCGTAGCCGTGGGAACAGACATTCACGGCTACCTGGAGTGCCGCACCTGGGGCCCGGGCCTCGCCTACGACCAGCGGGCCTGGTTCACCGCCATCGAGCTCTCCATGCTCGGCATGACCAGGGACTACGCGGGCTTCCCCTGCCTCTTCGGCGTCCGCGACATCGGCCACCACTGGCGCCCGGTCGCCGCCGGCCGCGGCCTGCCCGCCGACGCCTCGGAGACCACCCGCACCGCCCACGCCGCCTGGGGCGAAGCCGCCTTCGGCGCCACCTGGCTCACCTGGCCCGAGGTCCTCGCCATCGACTGGGACGAGCCCGCCCTCCCCCGCGCCACCCACATCACCCGCTACCGCCGCCTCCCCGACGGCACCCTCGAACGCCGCCACCGCGACGACTGGAGCCGAGGCTTCGCCCACGTCAGCGGCATCGACACCCTCACCACCGACCCGGCGCGCATCCCCGACCTCTGGCCCGAGGGCACCGAATGGGACACCGGCCGCACCCTCTTCCGCGCCGAACGCGCCCTCCGCCGCGACGCCGTCCCCACCGACGGCCCCTGGCAACCCGTCTGGTCAACCATGCGCACCCTCGCGGACGTCCACGGCGAGGACGCCGTCCGCCTGGTCGTCTGGTTCGACGAGTGACACCAACCGTGCCCGGCGGCGCGGCACACCCCTCCCGGCCGATCCAGCCGATCGCGGTCCGGCCCGGCCCGGCGCCGAGAACGGCTCGGCCTGCCCGCCCGTCGGGTGACGGAGCCCGGAGGTCCGGTCGCCAGGCCCGAGGTCCCGGCCCATCCCCGCAGGCTCAGGCCCCCTCGGGCCGGGCGGCCAGGATCCGGCCCAACAGCCGTGTGAGCACGGCCCGTTCATCGTCGTCCAGCCCGGCGAACCACTCCTGCTCCCGCCGGGTCTGCTCGCCGAAGGCCTCCTGGACCGCCGCCTCCCCCGCCTCCGTCAGCGCCACCGTGACCGCCCGCCTGTCCTCCGGCAGCGGCCGCCGCTCCACCAGCCCGTCCCGCTCCAGCGTGTTGACGGCGTTGGTCACCGCCGACCGCGACATCGCCGACAGCTCCGCCAGCCGGGCGGGCTGCGTCGGCCCGAGCAGCCACAGCTTGAACATCAGCCGGAACCCCGGCAGCGTCCACCCCCGCGGCCGGTGGATCCGGCTCTCCAGGTCGGCCACCACCAGGTACGACAGGTGCAGCAGGTGGTGCGCCAGCGCGAACGCCTCCGGATCGGCCGGCGGCGGCATCCCCGCCAACCGCTCCCGGGCGAACTCGGCGTACCTGAGGTCCGGACGATCAGTGCTCTCCACGCCCCGAGTCTCGCTCATCCCGGCTCCGGTGATCCACCGGCCCCCATGGCCTCACTCCCCGGGCCGACGGGCGGCCACGACCACACCACGTCGGCGGCGTCCCGCTCTCTGACGGTCCGTCGGTGGCGCGACGCCTCGCGCTTCGTCCCCGTACCGATCGGGCGGTAGTGGACCCAGTCGACGGGGACGATGTGCAGGGCCAGGGTCTCCCGTGCCCGCCCCCGGTCGACCACGTGCGCGAGCACCACCCCGAACCGCTCGATGCGCCACAGGCACGGCCCGGCGGCGACGGCTCCGGCCTCGACGAGCTTGCGCCCGTACCCCTCCCCGACGTCGAGCTCCAGCTCCGCGTGGAAGTCGTCGCCGCCGTAGAAGTGCACGCAGGCGCGTTGCAGACCGTGCCTCAGCTCCGCCAGCCGCAGCGCCGCCCGCTCGCCACTCCCCGCCGACGGAACCACCGCCAGGGGGAAGATCGCGTACCTCCCCCGCTCGACCACCGGGAAGCCGAGCTCCGCCCACACCGGGGTCCGGTCCGAGTACCTCCGGCCGAGGGCTCGTTCGAGCGCCCGCAGGACCGCGAGCCCGTCGGAGACCAGGCCCTCCACCTCATCAGCGCCACCATCCACGCCTGCCACCTCCGCCACCGATCATGCAGCAGCCCTCCGACAGCCGACAGGTCTTGCGCGGACGGCTCCGACAGGAGATTGTTACGGCCATAACATTCTCCGAAGGAGCGAAGCACGTGCGCATCACCATCGCCGGCGCCGGCATCGGCGGCCTCGCCACCGCCCTCAGCCTGCACGCCGCCGGCCTCACCGACCTCACCGTCCACGAGGCCGCCCCCGAGATCCGCCCGCTCGGCGTCGGCATCAACCTCCTGCCGCACGCCGTCCGCGAGTTGACCGAACTCGGCCTCGCCGACCGCCTCGCCGCGATGGCGGTCCCGACCGCCGAACTCGCCTACTTCAACCGCTTCGGGCGGCCCGTCTGGTCCGAGCCCCGCGGCCTCGCCGCCGGCTACCGCTGGCCGCAGTACTCCGTCCACCGGGGCGAGCTCCAGATGCTCCTCCTCGACGCCGTCCGGGAACGCCTCGGCGCCGACGCCGTCCGCACCGGCAGCCGCATCGCCACCCTCGACCACGACTCCGACCTCCTCATCGGCGCCGACGGCATCCACTCCACGGTCCGGGCCGCCCTCAACCCCGGCGAGGGCGCGCCCCCGTGGAACGGCCTGGTCCTCTGGCGCGGCACCACCGTCGCCCCGCCCTTCCTGACGGGCCGTTCGATGATCATGGCGGGCGACGGCACCCAGAAGTTCGTCGCGTACCCGATCGGCGACGGCACCCGCGTCAACTGGATCGCCGAACAGCCCCTGGCTGGCGAGGCCCCCGACCGCGGCAACTGGAACCGCCCGGCAGAACCGGCCGCCGTCGCCGCCCACTTCGCCGACTGGCGCTTCGACTGGCTGGACGTCCCCGCCCTGATCACCGGCGCCGAGGCCGTCTACGAGTACCCCATGGTCGACCGCGAGCCGCTCGCCTCCTGGAGCGCGGACGGCGTCGTCCTGCTCGGCGACGCCGCCCACGCGATGTACCCGGTGGGCTCCAACGGCGCCTCCCAGGCCATCCTGGACGCCCGCGCCCTCGCCCACTCCCTCGCCACCACCGGCTCCACCACCGCGTACGAGGAGAACCGGCGCCCCGCCACCACCGCCCTCCAGCTCGCCAACCGGCAGCAGGGCCCCGAGGTGGTCATGCGACTCGCCCACGAACGCGCACCGCTCGGCTTCGAGGACATCGAGGCCGTCGTCCCGCTCGCCGAACGCACCGCCATCGCCGAGGCCTACAAGCGCACCGCCGGCTTCGACCCGGCCGTCCTCAACTCCCGCCCCTCCTGGACCGTCCCGCAGTAGCCCTCACCCGGAGCACCTCAGCATGAACCTCGAACCCCTCGCCGACTTCACCGTCCAGGTCGCCACCCCGCTCGACCTCGGCCCCTCCCCCCAGGGCCACCGCCGCATCGTCCCGATCACCGGCGGCCGCTTCACCGGCCCCGGCCTGCGCGGCGAGATCCTCCCCGGCGGCGCGGACTGGCAGCTCCTCCACCCGGACGGCACCATCGCCATCGACACCCGCTACACCCTGCACACCGACGACGGCGCCCACCTCCACCTCACCACCACCGGCCTGCGCACCGGCCCACCCGAGATCCTCGCCGCCCTCGCCGCCGGCCACCAAGTCCCCTCCACCGCCTACTACTTCCGCCTCTTCTGCCGCTTCGAGTCCGGCGACCCCCGCTACCGGTGGCTGACCCGCACCCTCGCCGTCGCCACCGCCGCCCGCACCCCCGGAGGCCGTCCACTACACGGCCTACGCCCTCACCTGAGCACCCGATGCACCTGCGGCGACCAACGCACGACCACCCCGGTCGCCGCTGCCCTGTGCCTCGCCACCTGACACCGCCATCAACACCGCAGCCTCTCAGCCGGGTACGGGTACGCAGCCGTACCCGCTACAATGGCCCACAGGTACGCACCGCCGTCCCGGAGTCGATCCCGAGGAGGCCCCATGGCCGACGCCAACGTCCGCATCCCCGCCGAGGCTCGCGACCGTCTTGCCGAGGTCGCCGCCGCCGAGCACCTCTCCCTACGGGCCTACCTCGCCCGCCTGGCCGAAACCGTTCTGACC
Organism: Kitasatospora albolonga; assembly: GCF_039535905.1. Taxonomy (GTDB): domain Bacteria; phylum Actinomycetota; class Actinomycetes; order Streptomycetales; family Streptomycetaceae; genus Kitasatospora; species Kitasatospora albolonga. The sequence continues at coordinate 45,550 of NZ_BAAAYB010000057.1, forward strand.
CCCGCCGAGCGCGCCGAGCGCGCCGAGCAGGCCCGGCAACAGCTCCAGGCCTGGAACGGCTACGACCACCGACACCACCGACACCGATCGCCTCGACGCCGAGCTCGACCGCCGCCTGGCGCAGGCCGAGCTCCGGTGACCGGCCTGCACGTCGTCCTCGACGACACGGCCATGGTCGCCGCCGGCCGCGGGAACCTCCTCGCGTCACGCCTGATCCACCGCGCGCACACCGAGCCGGGCTGGTACCTCTACGCACCTGCCTGCGCACTGGTCGAGGCGGACCGCGAACGCCCCGGCACCGCCGCTCACCTCGCGGCCCTTCCGGCCGTCACCGTCCTCGAGCTGGACCTCCCCGCCGCCATGGCCGTCGCCACGGACACGACGTGGGCGCAGGCCCACACCCGCTACGCCGCATCCCCCACGCCGGACCGTCCCGACGGCGCGGTCGTCGCCACCGTGGACCCGTCCCGCTGGAAGGGGGAGCCCGTCCGAGTCATCGACCTGACCCCCTGAACGCAACGCCTCCTCGTGCGTGGATGGGCCGGATCAGACTTCCGAGGTCGCCCGGCAGCGCCCTCAGCCGGCCCGCTCCATCTTGAGCGCGCTCGACACCGGGACGGCCTGCCAGAGCGCACGGACCTCCGGGATCGTCGCGACGAACGCCGCGATCCCGTCCAGTGCCACGGATCGCTCGGGGCCGATCGGGTCGAAGTCGAACCCCATGCTGTCGTTCCAGGCAAGGGACCCGAGACCAGCCCAGGCCGGGTCCTCGCCGTAGTACAGCGTGAGCTCCACGCCCCAGAGCTCCACCTCGCCCTCCTCCCAGACCCCCACCTGCCGGGTGAAGCCCAGCGACGGCTGTCCGTCGTCCCAACTCCACCGCCCCCACTGGACGATGAAGCCGTCGCCGTCCTCCTCCACCGGCGCGACCCCCACCCAGTGGCAGCTGGACGAACTCCCGGAACGCCTCCCACGCCCGCCCCACGTCCACCACCGCGTCCGGGTCGAGCCCGTGGGTCCGGAGGATTCGGGTGAAGGCCTTGACGGCGTCGGTCCAGTGCATGTTCCCGGTCACGTCCGGATCGACCCCTTCGGTGAAGTCGCCCAGGTGCAAGGGCAGTTCGGGCGGCCCCGCGCGGAGCAGCTCGGCGAGCGGCACGGCCATCCGCTCGGGTAGACGGTCTCCTCGGTGGCCGCGAGCTCGTCGAGGGTCCACCAGTGGTGGCCGTGGGTGGCCTCCGTCGAGTCGACGCGGATCCGCCCGGCCTCGGCGGCGGTGATCCTCACCAGCCGGTACTCCTCGCGCTGGTCGTAGGCCTGCCCGTCGTAGGTGAAGAACGCCCGCCGGGTCCAGGCCACCGTGCCGAACCGCCCGGCGGGCAGCGCCAGTGTGGTCTCCTCCCGCAACTCCCGCACGGCGGCGCCGAGATGGTCCTCGTCCCCGGCCCACCCCCGCGCCGCCGACGGTGAACCACACACCGGTGGCCCGCCCGGCGGGGGTCGCCCCCGCACAGCAGCAACAAGCCGCTCGCCTCGTCGACCAGCAGCACCCTCGACGCCTCGCGCCTGCGCAGCTCCACGGCCACCGACCCTACCCCCGCACCGGCGGAGCCCAGCCCGCCTCGTGCAGCCGGGCGAAGCCCTCCAGCAGCAGGTCCAGCGCGAACTCGAACTCGAACTGGTCGTCGCACCCGCCGCCGACCACCGACGCTTCGTCATGACCGCCCTCCGCCAGCTCCGCGAGCCGGGGGAAGGCCTCGACGAACGCGGGCCGGTGGCGACCCGGAGCCCCCGGGCGCCTCGAACAGCTCCTGACTGAAGCCCAGCAGCCGGCTCCCCATCGCGTGCATCACATGGTGCGTCAGCTGCACCGACAGCCCCCCCGCCCCGGAACGCGCCCGCCATCGCGTCGAGGGTACGGCCAGACGGCCGCCGTCGGCACGGCCGGGTCTCGATCACCGCGCCGCCCAGGGGTGCCGCAGCAGCGCCGCCCGGGCCGAGAGCACCCGCGCCCGCACCACCCCGCCAAGGCCCCTCCCCACCGGGTCGATCTCGGCGAGCACCGCGTCGACCATGCCGTCAGCAGCTGCTCCTTGTTGGCGACGTGCTTTTGTAGAGCGCCATCGGCACCCACCGCCCAGCTCCTGGCCAGCCGCCGCATGCTCAGCGCGTCGATCCCGATCGCGTCCGCCCCAAGCTCGACCGCCGCCGCAGCACCCGCCCCCGAGTTCAACGGCTCCCGCCGCCCCCCACGGCCACCCGCACCCACCCCCTACTCAATCAGCGCCGCTTGACCGAGTGTCGCGTATACGCCTACCGTGGCGGGCCACAATCAGCAGGTGTACGCCGCTACACATCGTCGAGGGGCTGGCCGTCATGCACCAAGACCGGAAGACCGCCGTCAATCACCGGCGCACTGTTCCTTGGCTCACCGAAGCTAGCCGCCGCCCGTTCGCGGGCCTGTTGCTCTACCAACACGCTGGCTGGACGGGCCGGGAGGGCGCCGGACAGTCGCACGCGCTGTCCGGCCCCTCGGCCGAGATCCGTTCCCTGGTCACCGCCCGTGGTCTGCCTGGATCGGCACCGCGCACCGCGGTCCACACTCGGGCCGCCGCCACCACGCCTACCTGGCGCCGGACGGCTAGCTCGAAGGCGCGGTGATCGCCGAGCCCGGCCCGCGCCCGCGAGTTGCTCACCGCCCATCCCACGCCAGGACCTCTGCTGGTACCGAACGTCGCCCCTCGGCCCTAACACAACACCCCGTGCTCGGCGTTACGCGTCACACCGGCTGCCGGCCTGCTCCCCCGCCCGTCACCGATCCTCGGCCTGCTCGCGGCCGACTGATCCTCGCCTCCGCGCCGTCGCCGTCTGTCGGCGCGTACCAGCAGTCTCGGCCTCGTGCTCGCTCGCCGCCCTCCCTGCAGTCTCGCCTGGGAGCTCGCCTCCCCTTTTGCCGTACCACCGTGCTCGACCCCGAGGGTTCAAGGAGCCTCAGCTCGATGCCGAGCGATGCACGATCTGCACTGAGATCCGGCGGCCGCAGACGCCACTCCGGGCGATCTGATGCCGCCTTCATGCGCAGGCCGCCAGCGCGGCCCCTGACCGGGCGCCACCGCAGCAGCGCCGCTCCAGCTCGCCGTCGCCCGCCAGAGCACGGTACGGGCCCCAGCTGACGTCCGCGCCCTCCAGGCATGGCGGATCAGCCCAAGAGCAGGTCCTCGATCGCGCCTGGCAGCGGAGCGCGTCACCGAGGCCATCCGGTCGGCTTGAGACGTGCGGGACGTGCAGCTGTGTGCCCGTTCACGCCATGCTCATACCCCGCGTACGTGCCGGCCGTGGTCACCAGCGCAACCAGCGCTTGCTGCACCGGCCGGCGCGGTCGCTCGGCGACCACCACACCTGGCTACCAGGCGCTCTCCTCCGCCCGCGGCCGCACCAGCCCCGCCGCGCCATCCACAGCGCAGCGCGTCCTCGCCCCCGCAGGTTCGGGACGGCCGAGCAGCGCCCAGCCTCCGTCCAGCCAGCAGCGCGCCGCGCGTACCCGCCCTCGCCACCGCTACGGCCCACCGGCGTGGAGATCACCAGCGCGGCTCCCCGACACACCGACAGCACACGTAATCCCGCCGGACGTGCGCACCAGCGCAGCCGCAAGACCATTGCCAGCTCCTCCGCCGTCCGCCCGCATCTCTGACACCTGCGCCCGACGCCGCGAACGAGCCGCACTCCACGCAGTGCCAGTGCCGGCTCCGCTCCGCCCGCACCAGGCACAGTTCAGCACGCGCCCCGCCGCGCCCGCCGCCGAACGGTCCCTCACACGTCCGGCAGCGCGCGGGAGTCCGGCACCGCCACCGCAAGCCAGCCTGGGCAGCGTAGCCGCGCCTGGCCGGCACCTGGATCAGCACCGGACGCGCGTGCGCCAGCGCGTCCGGGCGCGCCCAGGCCGGACTCGGCACGCCGCGCGAACATTTGGTTGCGCGGCCTATTCTCGTCCCGCCCCTGGTCCTCGGTCGTCACGGTCCGCACCCGCGGAGCACCGTCGCAGCGCACCACCGCACCGCGGGCGCCGCCAGCGGCGGGAGCCACTCGGTGTGAGAGCAGCTGCGCGCACGCCTCCACCGTCATCGACAGACCCCGACGAGGTCAGCACCCGCGCCTTCTCCTCCGCGCCCGCAGCTCGCGCCACCTCGCGCACGTTGCGGCGTGACGGGTGCGCGCTCAAAACGGTCGCTGTGGTTGCCGTCGCCGTACGTTCCACACCACCACCAGGCCCAAAAAACGAAGAGGTCACGCACGGGGCGAACATCGCACGGCCCTTGGTCCGATCACCGCCGCGATACGAGGCCCCGCTGACGGACACGCAGCGACCGGTACGCTCGCGCGGCCGAGGTCGCGCCAGCGCGACGTGGCCGCGCCTCGCTCGAGCAGCGCCAGTGAGCGCCTCGTCTCGTCTACCCGGGTCCACGACGCGGCCCTCGGGCAGCACCACCAGCGCACCGTCTCGGCCCTCCGGCCAGGGTGGCGGCACCGGCACGACGGCGATACTCCCCGCCAGTCGGCTCGCGTGTCAGCGCGCGCGTCCAGACCGCGCGCGCGGGCGTCCCGAAGGTGCCGTCCCCATGGTACTCGGGCGCCTCCTCGTACCGGGCCCAGCTCTCCGCCGAGACGGCGGTGCGTCGGGGAGCGGTCGTCCTGGCAGGAGGCTCCGCCTCGCCTGACGTGGCGTGCGCGGCGGCACCGCCGCTGGAGCACGTCGCCGAGCGATGGCCGCGCGTAGCGGGTCGCGACGGTCGCGCACAGCGTGTAGCAGCGCGTGGGCGTCAGCACCCGCTCCCGGGACAGCACTCTGGTGCCAGCCTTTGTGGGGCCAGCACGACGCGGGGAGAGTCGGACGTGCGGCTCGCAGCCGGGCAACACCACTGTGAAGCCAAACGATTACGTGTGAGAACAGACGACTCACAACCGCCCTCAGCGACCGCACCGTTATGGTCCCGACCGGGCTGCCGGAAGCGGACCCGGACCCGGACGCCGGGCTGGGCCCGTCCGCCAGGTTGGCGGGCACCGCGTAGTCGAAGAACTTGTCCAGCTGAGCAGCCCCTTGTCCACCACCACCGGGACCACCGGCAGCTGCTCGGCCAGCTGCGCGCCGCGCCACGTCCGGGCTTGGCCCTGCGGACCTGTCCCGGATGAAGGCCAGCTGCTCCCGGTGCGGCCAAAGCGCCGTTGTCTGTGCGCCGTCGTCTGTGCCTGCTCATCGTTCCCCACATCTACCAGACGCACGACGACACGACGAAGCGGCGGCCACCCCGCGAGGGGTGACCGCCGCTCGAGGAGAAGCGTCAGGCGCTTGACGGCCTATCTTCAGCTGCTCGACCCCGGTCGGTCCGCTCCCAGGTGAAGTCAGCGTCGTCCGCGCGACCTGAACGTGGGACCGCTACCACGCGGCGGTCTTCGCGTAGATACGGAGCGAGCAGGTCGAGGTCGCGGATGATCGCGGCCGCGGAGGTCGGAAGACCTCGGAGACCGCGGCCTCGGATCTTCAGCACCGGGACGGTCTCAGTGCCGAAGGTTACTCCACGACAGGCCGACCGGCTCGGCCTTGCCGATCGCGTAGGCGACCTGGACCTCGGCGCGCGAGGCCAGGCCGCCCGGCGACCGATGTTCTTGGCGACCCAGCGCATAGCGCGTAGGCGGCCGAACGGTCACCTTGGACGGGTCCTTGCCGAGAAGGCGCGCCACCGTGGCGGCCATGCCGCCACGTAGGTGTCGATGATGATCTTGCGGCCGGTGAGGCCGGCGTCGCCATCGGGCCGCCGATCTCGAGCGGCCGGTCGGGCTCACAGCAGGCGTTAGCCGCGGTCACCAGCTTGATGCCGTCGTCGGCCAGGCGCTGAGCTCCGGCTCACGACGAACTACGCGGATGTCCGGGTCAGCAGCGAGTCCAGGTCCGATGTCGCTGCGTGCTGCGAGGAGACCACCACGCTCTGTCGAGGCGGACGGCCTTGTCACCGTCGTACTCGATGGTGAACCTGGGTCTTGCCGTCAGGGGCTGCGAGTACGGGATCTGGCCGTTCTTGCGCACCTCGGACAGCCGCTTGGAGAGGCGGTGCGCCAGGGTGATCGGCCAGCGGCATCAGCTCGGGGGTCTCGTCGCTCGCGTAGCCGAACATCAGACCCTGGTCGCCGGCGCTGCGTTGTCGAGTCGTCCTCGTCGCCCTCGACGCGGCCCTCGTACGCGCGGTGTCGACGCACCTGCGCGATGTCGGGCGACTGCGCGCCGATCGAGACCGAGACGCCGCAGGAGGCGCCGTCGAAGCCCTTCTTCGAGAGTCGTAGCCGATCTCAGGATCTTCTCCGACGAGCTGCGCGATCGGCGCAGTACGCCTTGGTGTGTGACCTCACCGGCGATGTGCACGAGCCGGTGGTGATCAGCGTCTCGACGGCGACCCGCGAGGTGGGGTCGGCCGCGAGGAGCGCGTCCAGGATGGTGTCGCTGATCTGGGTCAGCGATCTTGTCGGGGGGCCCTCGGTGACGGACTCCGAGGTGAACAGGCGGCCGAGACACAGCGCTCCCTAGGGGTGGCAGCGGCTGCTGACTGAATGCCCGTGTCCGGACATCCGGAAAGACGCTTGATTCCGCGCGAGTGTAACGGTCGCGCTACCAGGTGGCGGGCACTCCCCCTCAAAGATGAGAGCTATTCGACCACGCCTCCAGCTCAGGCACAAGCGGGCCCCGACCGCGTCCCAGACCCGCGTCGGCCAGCGATTCCTGGGCCCGTCGGCGATCTCGGTCTCGGTTCCGTCCGCGCTCAGCAGAACCGCCGCATTGTGTCCTGACGAAAGCTTACCGCCGCCCACTTCGTTGACGACCAGGAGGTCGCAGCCCTTGCGCGCCAGCTTGGCCGCCCGTGGCCGAGCACGTCGTCGGTCTCGGCGGCGAAGCCGACCACCACCTGCGCCACGGCGGGCCCGGTGTGCGAGAGAGCTCGGCCAGGATGTCGGGGTTGCGCACCAGGGCGACCGGCGCGGTCCTGCCCGTCCACCTTCTTGATCTTCCCGGTGGCGTACTCGGCCGGGCGGAAGTCGGCCACGCGGCCGCCATCACCACGGCGTCGGCGTCGGCCACCGCCTCAGCGCCGCGTCCCGCAGCTCCAGCGCGGTGGAGACGTGCACCACGTCCACCCCCGCCGGGTCCGGCAGGGTGGCGTTGGCGGAGAGCAGGGTGACCCGGGCGCCGCCGGCGGCGGCGGTGGTTCGGCCAGCGCGTAGCCCTGCTTCGCGGAGGAGAGTTGACCGATAGAAACATGGGGAAAAGTGTGTAGCGCACGGGTCGCAGCGGTCTCGCGGTGCCGCACGCCGAGACCACACGTGACGCGGTCAGTCGGCCTCCAGGCCGCCGCGCTCCAGCACCCGGCGACAGCCTCGAAGATCGCGGCGCGGCTCGGGCTAGCCGGCCCTGCCACGGGTCCTTGCGGTGAGCCGGCCGACGGCGGGCCTCCAGCACGATGACGCCGCGGCGGCGCAGGGTGGCACACGTTCTCCCTGGTGGCCGGTAGCTCCAACATCTCGGTTCTGTGCATGGCGGGGGCCTAGCACCACCGGGCAGCGGGCGGTGAGCAGGGTAGGTTGGTGAGCAGTGTCGTCCGTGGCCAGGCCGTGGGCGGCCGTTGCGCCATCAGGCTCAGGGTCGGTGGCGGGGCCACCACCACCAGGTCGGCCTGCTGGCTCGATCCGCCGTGCGGGACCTCGTGCAGCCCGTCTCCTCAGGTCTCGTGGCGGCCGCCGGCCGGATAGAGGGCGGCCCAGAGTGGCCTCACGCGACGATACGTGCAGCGCGCGCGGCGGTCGGCACCCACGGTCACGGCGTGGACACGTACTCGGTGCAACCGGCGCAGCAGCATCGCACGCCTTGTACGCGGGCAGCACGATGCCGCCGCTCACGCCGAGTGACTGACACTGGGCGGGCTGAGCGTTCATCGCGGTGCTCTCTCTGCCGAGTCGGGCGGGGACGAGCCCGCACCTACGACCGCAGTCAGAAGACCCGTCGCGACCATGGCTCCGCGACACATCGCGCGAGCTCCCCGGGAACCGCTGCAGGCCCGGCGTGATGCGATGTCAGCTCCGACGGGGCCCTGCGGTGACGTACCGGGAGACTCAGGCACGGCCTCGACGGCCTCGGCCGTCAGCATGCCCGCGTTGACTCGCGCGCAGCGCATCGACAGCGGCTTCTCGTGCACGTGGGTGTCGACGAGCGGCCGACGTACTCGAGCAGGCCCTCACCGAGCTGCGAGTAGTACGCGTTGATCTGACGCGCGCGCTTGGCGGCGTAGATGACCAGGCTGTACTTCGAGTCGGTCGCCTCGAGCAGCTCGTCGATCGGCGGTTTGATGATGCCCCGGGCGCGGTCATGGAAGAGGACACGCGAAAACCTTCCGAAAGAAGAAACACAATCCTGAGCAGAACTGTCTGCTCAGGCTACACCGAGCACGTACATTCGGCCGAGACCTGCTCGACGGAGTGGTTGACCAGCGTGTTGTCGAACTCCGGCTCGGCCGCGAGCTCGACCTTGGCGCCTCCAGCCGGCTCGATCACGTCCTGCGGCTCGGTGCCGCGGCCGGTGAGCCGGCGGACCAGCTCTCCCCAGCTCGCGGGCCGAGGAGACCAGCTGGGCCTCGGGCATCGACTCCCGGACCTGCCGGGCGCCTGGAGGTCGATCTCCAGCAGGACCGGCTTCCCGCTCGCCAGCTTCTCCAGCACGGCCGCGCGCGGGGTGCCGTAGCGGTTCCCGGCGAACACGCCCACTCCAGCAGTTCGCCGTTGGCGACCAGCTTCTCGAACTCGTCGTTGTCGACGGTAGTAGTGGACCCCGTTCTTCTCGCCGGGCCGCGGGTGCGGGTGGTGACCGACACCGAGAGCCAGAGCTCGGGGTGCTGCTTCCTCAGATGAGCGACGACCGTGCTCTTGCCGACCCCCGAAGGGCCGGAGAGCACGGTCAGCCGCGGACGTTCACTCATGCACCGATTATCCCGGATCGCGGACGATCCGGGGACCACCGGGTCGGCTTTCGGCCGAGGTCAGGAGGCGTGGAGCCGAACTCCCGCTCCAGCGAAGCGATCTGGTTCGTTCCGAGCCCGCGGACGCGGCGGCTCTCGGAATCCCAGGCGCTCCATGATCTGCTTGGCGCGGACCTTGCCGACGCCGGGCATGGACTCCAGCAGTGCGGAGACCTTCATCTTGCGATGACCTCGTCGTCGGCCTTGCCCGCCTTGATCACGTCGTGCAGCGAGGCACCGGAGTGCTTCAGCTTGTTCTTCACATCGGCGCGCTTCCGACGGCTTCGGCAGCCTTCGCGAGCGCGGCGGTGCGCTGGTTCAGGGTAAGGGGCGGAAGAGCCACGCCGTTCACCTCAGTGTAGATGAAGGAAATGAGCTATGACTGGGTGGTGCTTCGAAGCGCACCGAGCGCAGAACCTCACGGCTCTGACCTGCGAGAGCAACGTTCCGCCGCCCCTCGGTGACCTCTCGCCGGACAACTACCCAACTTGAGGCCGCACGTCAGGAAAAGAACACGAAAAGTCCTGGTCAGCCAAGGTCGACCAGGACTTTTCCGGCCAAATCAGCCGCCCTGACACCCATCCGCCGGGCCGCTGTGACGCGCCTCACAGGGCGCCCGTCATGAACTGCGTCACTTCACCACGGCGGCGATCTCCTCGACGAAGCGCTCCGAGGCCGCCCGCAGGGCCGCCACCGAGGGCCCGTGCTTGAGCACGTCCCGGCTCACGCTGGGCAGGACGTTCCCGACCGAGTCGCCGAACACCCGCGGCAGGTCGGCCGCCGTCGCCCCCTGGGCGCCGACCCCGGGGGCCAGCAGCGCGCCGTTGATCGCCAGGTCCGCCCCGGCCTCGCCAGGGTGGCGCCGACCACCGCGCCGAAGGATCCGAGCGGCTCGGCGCCCGCGTTCTCCGCCTTCAGCCGGTTCAGCACGCCCTGGGCCACCGTCAGCCCGTCGGCGCCGACGGCCCGCTGGACCTCGTGGCCCTCGGGGTGGAGGTGAGCGCCAGCGCGAACAGGCCGCAGCCGTTCGCCTTCGCCAGGTCCACGGCCGGCTGCAGCGAGCCGAAGCCCAGGTACGGCGAGACGGTCAGCGCGTCCGAGAACAGCGCCCGGTCCGGCGACAGGAAGGTCTCCGCGTAGGCGGCCATGGTGGAGCCGATGTCGCCGCGCTTGGCGTCCATCAGCACCAGCGCGCCGGCCTCGCGGGCCTCGGTGACGGGTCCGCTCCAGCACCGCGATGCCCCGGGAGCCGAACCGCTCGAAGAACGCGCCTGCGGCTTGAGCACCGCCACCTCACCGGCCAGCGCCTCGACCACCGTGCGGCTGAAGGTCTCCAGGCCGGCGATGTCGTCGTTCAGGCCCCAGGCGGTGAGCAGCGAGGCGTGCGGGTCGATGCCCACGCAGAGCCGGCCCCGGGCCTCCAGGGAGGCGGCGAGGCGGGGTACCGAAGGGAGCGAGCGTCATGACGGCCCTTTCAGGTGGATTCCGCGCGGTGGCGTACCCACCGCGTCCGTGTACGAGGCGAAGCCCCTCGCCGCCAGCTCGGTGCGCAGCTCGTCGAGGATGCGCAGCGGGGCGGTGGGGTCGTGGAACAGCGCGGTGCCGACGGCGACGCCGGCGGCACCGGCCAGGGTGAACTCCAGGGCGTCCAGCCCGGTCCGGAGCCCGCCCATGGCGAGGATCGGCACCCTCCGGGATCCGTCCGGCCAGCATCTCCGCGTGCACCTGGTGCACGCAGCGCACGGCAGCGGCCGGATCGCCGGGCCGGACAGCCCGCCGCCGCGCCGCCCGGCACCGGGCGCAGGGTGACGGGTCGATGGCCATCCCGAGGGGGGTGTTGATCAGGGAACGTCCGTCGGCGCCGGCCTGCACGCAGGCGGCGGCGATCTCGGTGACCGAGGTGACGTCCGGGGAGAGCTTGGCGTAGACCGGCAGCTGGGCATCGGCCGCGCGGCGCACCGCCCGGACCACGTCGTAGGAGGTGGCGGTTGCAGGCGAAGACCTGGCCCGCGGTCGGCGGCGTTCGGGCAGGACAGGTTGACCTCGACGCCGACCACCCCGGGCTGCCCGTCCAGCGCGGCGGTGACCTCGGCGAACTCCTCAAGCGCTCCCCCGCGACCGAGACCACCACCCGGGCGCCGCGCTCGGCCAGCCGGGCAGCTCGGTCCGGACCAGGTGCGCGACGCCGACGCCCTGCAGGCCGACGCCGTTGAGCATCCCGAGGGCGTCCGGGCCGTCCGCGGCCGGGCCCGCCGGTGCGCGGCTCCCGCATGACCGTCTTGGTGGTGACCGAGCCCAGCGCGTCCAACGGCACGAACTTGCCAGCTCCCGGCCGTACCGGCGCAGCCCGAGGCGGTGGTCCAGCGGGTTCGGCAGCGTACGGTGCCCCAGCGGGGCGGTCAGGTCGATCTCCCGAGGGTCCATCAGGCCGCCTTCCCCGTCTCCGCCCAGCGCACCCGCGCCCCGTCGAACACCGGCCCGTCCGTACAGGAAACGCACCGACCGGCTCACCCCGTCGGCCCCGATCACCGGCAGCAGGCAGGCCGCGCAGAGCCCCGTCCCGCACGCCATCGCCTCCTCCACCGCCGTCCAGCACCGTGCGCCCAACTCACCTGCGACAGCCGCGACTTCGGCCAGCATCGGGTCGGCCCGCAGGCGTACACCACGGTGGCGTCGATCGCCTTCACCGCCTGCGCGACCACCTCGGTCACCACCGGCCAGCCCCGCCGAACCGTCCTCCGTCACCACAGCACGTCTCGTCACTCCCGGGCCGCCTCCGTCCCGAACAGCCCTCCTCGCTCGCCGCCCCCAGGATGAACCCGACCTGCCCGCCCCCGCCGCCGATCCCCTCCGCCAGCCCGAAAAGCGCCGCGCTCCCGTACCCGTCGGCCACCAGCAACGCACTCACGGCCCCTCCGGCACCGGGAAACGGCGTCCCCAGCGGAGCGATCAGGCTCAACCGTCCCCCACCCGACTGCGCACCAACTCCCGTGTCCCCGGCCCGCGTTGGCCACCACCAGCTCGACCGTCCCGGCCCCCGACATCCCCGGTGGATCCAGAACGCCCGCCCCCGCAGCATCACGAAGTGCCCCGGCCCGACCCGCCGCGCCACCTCCGGAGCCCGCAGCACCACCGCCGGTACGCCCCGGCCGGCGCCGACTCCACCAGCTCCGCCTCGGTCACCACTGGATGAGCCATCGGTTCTCACTTTCTCGGGAACGTCCCAGAACCAAGAACGAGCCTCGACCATTCGGCAACCAGGGTCACGACAGCAGGGGCGCGAGGAACTGCGCGAAGGGGAACGCACTTGCCGCACTCCCGCGCCGCGCAGTCACCCGCCCCACGGACCGGCGCTCAGGCCTTCGCCGTCGAACCGCCTCCGCGATGCTCTTGTACCCGCTCGCCCTTCAACCGGCCGCCACCCCCGTGCACTTCCGCATCCAGAACGGCCCCTCGGTATATGAACCGCTGTACCCCTGCACCAGATCGGCCCCGTGCGTGATCCGCTCCCACGCGTCGTCCGCCGTCTCGGATGCCCGCCCACGGCGACCAGCCCAGCCACCCTCCGTCCGCGCCCGGAGCCGCTGCAAGCACCTCCAGCTACGCGCCTTCAGCGGAGCCACGGACAGCCCGCCCATCCCGATCTCCTCCACCCGGGCCGCGGACTCCTTGAGCCCCTCCCGCCCGATGGTGGTGTTGGTCGCGATGATCCCGTCCAGCCCGAATCTCCATCGCCCATTCGGCGATCGGCGTCATGTCCTCGTCCGCCAGTCGGGCGCGATCCTTCACCAGCGCGGACTGGTGCGGCACCGACCGGTCCCGCCGCCCGCCGCACGTCGACCAGCACGTCCAAGCGTCGTGACACCGTCTTGCAGGTTTGCGCAGCCCCGGCGTGTTCCGTCGAACTCACGTTCACCACCAGGTAGTCCGCGTGCTCGCCAGGCGCTCCGTGCTCTTCACTAGTCGGCGGTGCTCCCGTCCCTCCTCCATCCACCTTGGTCTTGCGATGTTTCACGCCCACCACCGGCGTGAGCCCGGTCCCGGGCCCGTCCGGCCAGCGCGCCGCGACCCCCGAGCCGCTGGTTTTGAAGCCCACCGGTTTGATCAGCTGCCCGGTCCTCGACCGAGCCGGAACAGCCGCGGCGCCGGGTTCCCGGCTGCGGCTCCACCGGTCACGGTGCCGATCTCGACGTAGTCGAGCCCAGCATCGACAGCACTCGATCCCGATCCCGTTCTTGTCGAAGCCGGCCCCCAGCCCGACGGCCCGGGCAGGTCCAGCCCCAAGTGCGGTGGTGTCGCAGCGAGGCGTGACGCGGCGCCAGCACCCGCGTCACCAGCTGCCGCAGCCCGGGCAGAAGCGGCCGCCGGATCCAGAAGAACGCCATGTGGTGGCGCCTTCTCCGGTCCATCTTCTTGAAGAACAGATCGCACAGCAGCTTTACACGACGGGGTCGCACCCTTCCTCGGAACAGAAAAGCGGCCATGGGTGTGGGGGGCACCCCAACCTGCGGTGTGCCCCCCACTGGATGAGCTACTTTCGCCCGGCGTTGTCAGGCCGCGGGTGCTCCTGGAGCGACATCACGCCTGCCTGCCGCGCAGGCAGCTCCACGTTTTCGGAGCCCTGCACCGCCGCCGCCCTCGCTGAACGGTCGTGGCACGGACGCCGCGCGACACCGCAGCGGTGCGGATCTCGTAGCCGTCCAGACGCCCGCCGGTGCCGTACG
>NZ_BAAAYB010000058.1:0-23711 GCF_039535905.1 Kitasatospora albolonga
GGTCTGCCGGGTCGTCCGGGGCGGGCGCGTCAGACCCTGCTGCCGAACAGGAAGTCCGCTCTGAGCCGCCGCAGCGGCGCGAGCCAAGCCCAACCCACCCCGCGTGCTGTCCGCTACGCCGTCACATCTGGCGGCCGCGTAATGGGCGCTGACTGCCATCGGTGGCGATCAGCCCTCCATTGATGTAATGGCCGAGCCGCCTCAAGGCCCGCGGTGTTCCTACCAGCACGAGATCCGCCCCGGAGTCTGCGAGCGCACAACCAGCGAGAAGATGGCGGTTCCCTGAAGCGGCGGACGGCCCCCCCTAGTTCCGGACGCCGAATTACCGCACGGAATCCGCCATTGGTGTCACACGGGGTCGGCGCCCTCCCACTTGAACCATGTGTTCCACTCAGTCCTCCACTCCCTACGATGGCGCCAGGGCCGTGAGGCGAAGACTATCCCGAGATGACGCGAGTCCGCCGCAACCGTCCGGTTATCTCGCCACCGTATCGCTGCGCGGCGAAACATGACCCGCCGCACCAGGATCCGGTCAGCACGAATCGATTCAACGAGTGCGCATGCGTAAACCGCGAGCAGGCCAAGGGGTACAATGAAGGACAGATTAGGAATAGGGAACACCGAGGGACTAGAGTATAATCGAGGCATCGCCAACGACCCCAAGTCCGGAGATTGGTACACGAGGCCCAGGTAAAGCTGCAGAGCACCAGAACCAACGGCACCAGGGCGCGTGTCCCTGCCGCCCTCAATCTCCACCTCTGCCCGACTCGCCGGATCTAGCCTGTCCGACCATGACTTGATTAGTCTCCGACGGTGACCATGCGAGTGGCCGCCCAATCCTGTTTGCGTATACCCAACGGGAGGCAAACTCACACGAAAGAGTCCTCCACCCAGTGGAGCAGCAGTGACATCAACGGGGCCACAAAACCAGAATACAAATGATACCAAGGAATGGATTAACCAATCCAGCAAGCGAATGAGCGCTACGACGACCGTCGGTAACCTCCCCCAAAACTGGGCCGCCTGGTACCCCTAAGGCCACATGACCGGACCCGCCAAGACATCTACACGCACCAATCCCATATCGACCTCGACAGCCAACGCCAGGCCGAATCCACACCGGCTCAGGCCCAGGCCACGGACGAGTGTGTGACCGCGCCCGGCGGACCCCCAGGGCCAGCCGGGGCGGCCGGGGCGGACGCTCTCCCGGGCCCAGCACAACTGGAGGCAGGGGCCACCAGCGCGACTCAGGCCGAAGCCGCTCGGCGAAGGCCCGCGTAGCTCAACCGGCGGGCCAACCCCACGGGACCGCCAGCAACGCCTCGGGAGCCCCAGCGGCCCACGGCGGTGAGCTGGAACGAACCACCGGCGAGGCAGCGGCCGGACCATCATGGCCGGCCAGCGGCATGACAGAGCGCCCACCGGGCGTCACCGTCCACTATCGGATGTCCACCAGCGCGACCGGCCGCCCCGCCAGCGCCATTGCCGTTACTGGCGCATTATGCTAGCACGCCGTACGCCGGAGCCGAGCAGGGCGGCGTGAGGACCGCGGACATTTATATGCCAGGTCGAACCAGTGGTGCCGGTGTGAGAACCCAGGGCTACGACCACCCCACAACGAGATGTGTCCACCAGACAGCACCGGCCAAGCCAGGTAACCGCCGCGCCGAGCGCCAGCAGCAGCCACCTCAGGCCTCTGATAATGACGGATACCCCCGAGGCCTGACACCATCGCAACCCTCTACTATGTCATATCGCCCTCTCAGAGAGTAAACGTACCAACTTTAGGTGCGTCAATACCTAAATGTATATCAGAAGTCACTCGCAAGCAGTACGACAGCGCACTGAAAAACCTAACAAGCAAATATTCTTCCGACGCCGATAAGTGACGGGCCCACGCCTCACGGTCGAATGAATTACGAAGAACAGCTGAACGTGGCAGCCGCTGACACAACCAAACTGAACCTATCCGACAAACAAGGTCTGAGAGCCGACCCGGGCCGGCAAGCGTCTCGACGCTTGCAGGCGGCCCGGCTCGTCATCACCTTCACGATGCGACGGTGGAACGCACCAGGCAAATATCGAGCGTGTCGGCTCGTTATAAGGGTCGGCCCGTGATCAAGAGCCACAACACCAAGTGAAAGTGCTCCGGTGCCCGCGCCAGTAGAAGACAAGCGCCGCGCGTGCACCGGCGGATCGCAGAACTTAAACTTACTGGAGGCGCCCCCCCGCACGTCTCCCGAGGGTGTGATGTCAGTACGAGTGCGCGGGCCAAGAACCCAGGGACGGCAAACACGCCACTCACGGCCAAGCCGACCCACATCTAGGCGAAGTGAGTTGAATAACCAAATGGCGTGAAGCCCCATTCATGTGGCAAGCGACGATCGTGGCTAGGCCACGCTAGGAGCAGGACGTGGAGCGCTTCCTCCCCATACAAGTGCGCACATGGGATCATGGAAGTCAGAGATACGACGGCCCGCAGGGACGGCCGAGGCTCGAGGTCATCGCGGTGGACGGACACCATTCCCAGACGGCTCGCGGCCGCCCTGCCCCTGGACTCCCGCACGCCCAGACCCGCGACTCCGCCTTCAAGGTGCTGCACAACCCTGACACGGAGAACCAGGGGCCTGAGGCACGGCGCCGGAATCTACTCTTTGCGCGGTTCCCAATGGCCGACGGTCACTCGGGACCTAACGTCTGGTTACCGTGACCACGACACAGACTGAGAGCTGGGGTGCCCGAGAGCCACGATGGAACCGCACTGCCTCGCGGACTAGGCTGGCAAGTCTGAGTCCTGAGGGCGCACCGCCGCCGCCCTGAAACGGACTACCCACACGCAGCCCCCTACCCACCTTCTACCCCACCCGAATTCCGTCCACGTCTACACCACCGGACGGCAGCTGACCAAGAGCAGCCAATCCCTGGAGCAACGTACTTGCGTTTCGCAACGGGGCCCCCGGCTGGACGCTCGGGCCTGCAGGGAGGAGCGAGCCACACCACCCGCGCTCTCCAGAGCGCTGCATGCCCCGGTTAGGAACAACGAGCAGGTTCCTTCCGGTTGGGAGAACCGTTGACAGTTCTATCGGGCTGGAAGCGCCGTTGTGATCCGGACACTTGTCACCGAGGATAGATCGGCATTACGGCGGCGCGATGAGGTTGCATTGTATCCGTACGAAGGGACCCATACTCCCAGCACTAGCCGGAACTGGCATCTGGACCGCGTGAATTATCGGAGCGCGTGCGCCCCCTGCAGTGCGACCGACACACGATCCAGCCGCGACGGCCTCACGCACCCAAAGTTGACATTACAGCGCGCGACGCCTTCGCCCAGTACGACGCGATCTTCGCGACGCTGGACCGCCCGGCCAACGACCCGGGGCCCGCGATGCGGCAGCTGGTCTTCGACCGGACGGTCCGTCAGGCCCTCACCGTCTACGACACCCCCGGGCTGGTCCCCACCGAGCTCCGGCCCGACTTCTTCGCCCGGATCGCCGCCCACTTCGCCCGCCACCGCCCGGCCGGCTACCGCTTCCCCGGCGGCATCCGCGGCATCCAGTACCGCCTCGCCGCCCGCAACTCCCGGATCGCCTACAACGAGCTCCGCCGCGGCGGCACCCTCCCGGGCAGGCTCCGCAAGGCGATCAAGCGGTAGGCCGGCACGAGGAAAGTGGTCACCCCGGGGGCGCGAGGAACTGCGCGAGTACGGAAGGCGGCCCAGTGCTAGATCGGGGCACGTCAGCCAGTTGCACGTGCTGCCGTTCCCCCGCGCGCAGTTCCTCGCGCCCCTGCGGGGCGCAATCACCTGCCCCTCACCGGACGTCGCGCCCGAGCCAGGCGGCGAGCTGGGCCGTCGGGTCGGCGTCGGCCGGGGCGGGGCGGACGGGCCCGAAGGGGACGGTGGCGTCGCGGCCGTCCGCCGGGAGGACCTGGCGGGCGACGGCGAGGGCTCCGAGGGCGAGCTCCTCGTCGAACTGGGCGGCGGGGTCGACCACCTGGGCGATGTCCCAGGTGTGGGTGACGGCCTCCATCACGTAGCCGCCCAGCGCGAAGCGGCCCGGCATGGTGCCCCACGGCACGGAGGACGGGCGGTCGAGCTTGGCGTCCTCGGCCCAGGCGGCCGCCGCCCGCTCCCGCGCCCGTCCGAGCGCCTGTGCCCACTCCCCGTCACCGACCTCGCCCACCGAGGCGGCGACGTCCAGGCTCAACCCGCCCTCCCCCACGTAGGCGATCCGGTGGACGCCGCCCACGGTGTGGCCGAGCAGCGCACGCAGGTCGAACCCGTCGCACGGGGTCGGCCGCTCCAGCTGCTCGGGGGTGACCAGGAGCAGCAGCTTCTCCAGCTGTTCGAGGGCGCGCAGGTAGTCGGGACGGGGGTCGAAGGCGTTGGTGTCCATGGTGATCGGACCTCTCGGGTTCCAGTGGTTCCTCGGGCTGACGGAGCGCACTCTGCCGCCATTACCTGCCATCCACTGTCAGGTTTTACGCTGATCCCCGTGCGAGCCGACCGTCTGCTGTCGATCATGTTGCTGCTCCAGACCCGCGGGCTGGTGCCGGCCTCCGAGCTGGCCGAGCGCCTGGAGGTCTCCGTCCGCACGGTGTACCGGGACGTGGAGGCGCTCTCCGCCGCCGGGGTGCCGGTCTTCGCCGAGCGCGGGCGCAACGGGGGGATCCGCCTCCTGCCGGGCTACCGCACCGACGTCACGGGCCTGACCGCGGACGAGGCGCGGGCCCTGTTCGTGCTGGCGACGGACGGCACGCACGACGCGCTGGGCCTGGGCGGGGCGATCGGTCCGGCACTGCGCAAGGTGATGGCGGCGCTCCCCGCGCCGCACCGGCCGGAGGCGGAGCGGATCAGCGAGCGGATCCTGGTCGACCCGGCGCGCTGGGCCAAGGGTCCGGCCGCGCCCGGCCCGGCCGACCTGGGCGAGCTCCAGCGGGCGGTCTTCGAGGACAGCCGCCTGGAGCTCGACTACCGCCACGGCAGGGCGACGGGGCCGAGCGCGTACACCGTGGATCCGTACGGCCTGGTGAGCAAGGCGGGCGTCTGGTACCTGGTGGCGGACCTGGACGGGGAGCCGCGGCTGTTCCGCGCCGACCGGGTGCTGCGGGCCCGGAGCACCGGGGTGCCGGTGCGGCGGCGGGACGGGGCGGGGCTGGCCGAGGTGTGGGGCGGGTTGCGGGCGAGGGTGGAGCGGCAGCGGGACGACGTACGGGTGCGGGCCCGGGTGCACCGGCGGCGGCTGGACCTGCTGCTGCGGATCCACGCCTCCTCACTGCTCGGCCCGCCGGTGGCGGACGGTCCGTCACACGTGCTGGCGGAGTTCGGTTTCGGGGCGCTCGAGGAGGCCAGGACGCTGCTGCCGTTCGGCACCGACGTGGAGGTGCTGACGCCGCCGGAGGCCCGCCGGCTGCTGGCCCGGGCGGCGGCCGACACCCTGCGGATGTACTCCGCTGCGCAGGGCGAGGGCGACGATCCGTCAGAAGAGCACCCCAACACGGACATTCCGCACCGCCCGGCGTGACGTGGATCGCACCGTCCACGGAGCGGAGCAGTGGACGGACGGCCGGGTCGATGACGTAACCTGCGGACTGGCCTCGTCCGAAGTTACCGGGCGGGAACTTAGTGCGACCACCGGCCGGCCAGGGAGACCAGATGATCAACCTCATCACCAAGCTCGTGCTCAAGCCCCTGGCGAAGGCGGTCTACCGCCCCGTCATCGAGGGGCTGGAGAACGTGCCGCGCGGTGGTGGAGTGATCCTGGCCAGCAACCACCTGTCCTTCGTCGACAGCGTGGTGATCCCGCTGACCGCGCCGCGCCAGGTGTTCTTCCTGGCCAAGGCCGAGTACTTCACCGGCACCGGCCTCAAGGGCGCGCTCTCGAAGGCCTTCTTCACCGCGATCAACGCGGTGCCGGTCGAGCGCGGCACCTACCGCTCGGCCCAGGCCTCGCTGGAGTCGGCGCTGGAGATCCTGAACGACGGCAAGGCCTTCGGCATCTACCCCGAGGGCACCCGCTCGCTGGACGGCCGGCTCTACCGCGGCAAGACCGGGGTGGCCTGGCTGGCGCTGACCGCCGGGGTGCCGGTGGTGCCGGTGGCGCTGGAGGGCCCGCAGGAGATCCTGCCGGTCGGAAAGCGCGTTCCGCGCCTGAAGAAGGTCACCGTCCGCTTCGGCGAGCCGCTGCACTTCGACGAGCTGCACGGCCAGGCCCGCTCGGCCCGGGCCCGCCGCGAGGTCACCGACCGGGTGATGGCGGCGATCCACGAGCTCTCCGGCCAGGAGCTGGCCGAGGTCTACAACGAGCGCCCGATGGCGGCCTGACGCTCCGTCTCCCCCTCGACCCCGGCCGGCAGCTCGCGGCGCAGCAGCGCCGCGTACCGCCCGTCCAGCGCGAGCAGCTCCTCGTGGGTGCCCAGCTCGGCCACCCGTCCGCCGTCCAGCACCGCGATCTGGTCCGCCCGGCGGACGGTGGAGAGCCGGTGCGCGATGGTGATGGTGGTCCGGCCCTCGGAGAGGGCGTCCACGGCCTGCTGGACGGCCCGTTCGGTCTGGTTGTCCAGCGCGCTGGTGGCCTCGTCCAGGATCAGCACCGGCGGGTTGCGCAGCACGGTGCGGGCGATCGCCAGCCGCTGCTTCTCGCCGCCGGAGAAGCGGTAGCCGCGCTCGCCGACCACGGTGTCGTAGCCCTGCGGCAGGGCGGCGATCAGCTCGTGGATCTGGGCGGCCCGGGCGGCCTCCTCCAGCTCCTCGTCGGTGGCCCCCGGCTTGGCGAAGCGCAGGTTGTCCGCCACCGAGGCGTGGAACAGGTAGGTCTCCTGGGAGACCACGCCGACCGCCCCGGCCAGGGTGTCGAAGGCCAGCTCCCGCACGTCGGTGCCGTCCAGCGTCACCCGACCCCCCGTCACGTCGTAGAGCCGGGGCACCAGGTAGCTGAGGGTGGTCTTGCCGGAGCCGGTCTCGCCGACCACGGCCAGCGAGCCGCCGGCCGGGACCTTGAGGTCGATGCCGGTCAGCGTGGGCCGCTCCTGCTCGGGGTGGTAGCGGAACTCCACGCCCTCGAAGACCACGTCGCCGCGGACGGCCGCCGGGCGGACCGGCTCGGCCGGCTCGGCGATCTCCACCGGCAGGTCCAGGTACTCGAAGATCCGCTGGAACAGCGCCAGCGAGGTCTGCACCTGCACGCCGGTGGAGAGCAGGCTGACGGTGGGCCGCAGCAGCCCCTGCTGGAGCGAGACGAAGGCGACCAGGGTGCCGATCGAGACGAACGGCGCGCCGCCCGCCACCGCCATCCCGGCGGCCCAGTAGATGACGGCCGGCATGGCGGCCATCACGATCCCGATGGTGGCCATCCGCCACCGCCCGGCCATCGAGGTGCGCACCTCCAGGTCGGCCAGGTCGGCGGACTGCCGGTCGAAGTCGTCGGAGAGCGAGCCGGAGCGGCCCATGGTGCGGCCGAGCAGGATGCCGCTGACGGACAGCGACTCCTGGACGGCCGAGCTCATCGCGGCCAGCTGCTTCTGCCGCTGGGTGGTCATCCTCTTGCGCTCGTTGCCGACCCGGCGGCTGATCCAGACGAAGACCGGGAGCAGCAGCAGCGAGACCACGGTGAGCCGCCAGTCCAGCGCGACCATGGCGACCACGCTGGCCACCACACCGGTCAGGTTGGAGACCAGGGAGGTGGCGGTGGAGGTGACGGTGGACTGCATGCCGCCGATGTCGTTGGCGATCCGGGACTGCACCTCACCGGTGCGGGTGCGGGTGTAGAAGGCCAGCGACATCCGCTGGAGGTGCCGGTAGACGGCCGTGCGCAGGTCGTGCATGACGTGCTGGCCGACGGTGGTGGAGATCAGCGTCTGCAGCACCCCGAAGACCGAACTGACCACGGCGGTCGCGACCATGCCGAGCGCCAGCAGGGTGAGCAGCCCGGTGCGGCCCTGCGGAATGGCGGTGTCCAGCACCGCGCGGAGCAGGAACGGCGTCACCACCGAGACCACGGCGGACGCCGCCACCAGCAGCCCGACCAGCAGCAGCCGCCACCGGTAGGGGCGGAACAGGGCCAGGATCCGGCGCCACTGCGCCGGTGGGCGCGGTTCGTCCTTCTCCCTGGCGGGCGGTGTCCAGTCGACCGAGTCGGGCCGCACGGGCGTCCTCCATGAGCCGGGTACGCGGGCAGGGGGTGTCCCGCCCGCGTACCGAGCATAGCTCATAGTTAGGCGCGCTAATAATGAGTTGCGATCCTGATCTGCCGTCAGGTCCCGGGGCTCAGTCGGTGCGGTACGTCCGGGCCGCCTTGGAGGACAGGCCGCCCAGGCCGCCGCTCGGCAGCAGCCGGGCGATCGCCACCACAGCCTTGTACCGCTTGCCCGGCACCGAGAGCGAGCGCCCGCGCGCCAGGTCGGCCAGCGCCTCGTCCACCACCCGCTCCGCCGAGAGCCAGCCCCAGCCCGGCACGTTCTTGGTGCCCATCCCGGCCCGCTGGTGGAACTCGGTCCGGGTGAAGCCCGGCGCCAGCGCCATCATCCGCACGCCCGTGCCGCCCAGGTCCCGGGCGATGCCCTGGGTGAACGAGACCACCCACGCCTTGGTCGCCCCGTACGTGCCGCGCGGCAGGAAGGCCGCCACCGAGGCCACGTTCACCACGGCGCCGAACCCGCGCTCGCGCATCCCCGGGATCGCGGCCGAGGTGGTCCGCAGGATCGCCTCGACGTGCACCTTGAGCATGTCGAGCTCCTGCTCCAGCGGCACCGTCAGGTACGCCCCGCGGTTCCCGAAGCCGGCGTTGTTGATCAGGATGTCCACCGGCTTCACGGTGGCCCGCAGCCGGTCCTCGACGGCGGTGATGCCCTCGTCGGTGGCCAGGTCGGCCGGGAGCACCTCGACCTCGACCCCGTACGTCTTGGTCAGCTCGGCGGCGGCGTCGGCCAGCCGCCGCACGTCACGGGCGACCAGCACCAGGTCGCGCCCGTCCTTGGCCAGACGGGTGGCGAAGGCAGCGCCGATGCCGGCGGTCGCGCCGGTGATGAGAACAGTCGTCATGGACCGACCGTACCCGGCGGTAATCACCCGTGCACCGGCGCGTCGCCGCCGATCTGACGGCACGTCCGGCGCGCCCCGGGCATTCCGGTCGATTCGTGCTCATAGCGTTGTCGGGTGCGGCGCCAACGTCGACGCCGCACCCGAACAACAGGAGACATCTGATGCCCACTCAGATCCGCACCGGGATAAGACCGGACGCCGGCCCGGCCGCACGTGCCGCGCTGGCCGCCCTGCTGGCCGAGGGCGAGACGACGCTCAGTGCCGCACCGGCCCACCGTCCCGAGGCCGCCGGCGCCCTCCTCCTCACCCCGAGGACCACCCCGGAACGGCGCCCGGTCAGACCCCCCGAGGAACGCGGCTGACCCCGTCCCCCTGGCGCCCGCCGTCCCACCGGGCCCAGGGGGACACTCTTCTCTTCGCGCCGGTCGGTCCACCTGCGGCGCGGGGAACGTACATGGTCACCCCGAGGGCGCGAGGAACTGCGCGAGTACGGAAGGCGGACCAGCGTGAGATCGGGGCACGTCAGCCAGTTGCACGTGCTGCCGTTCCCCCGCGCGCAGTTCCCCGCGCCCCCGGGGTGACCACCTTGCCCCGAAGCGACCACCTGCCAGGAGCCGTCCGTGCCGAGCACCGTCCTGCGGGACCAGTACACCGCCGCCGCCGAGCGCCTCGCCGACCGCGTCCTGGACGCCCTGAACGGCGCCGAGCGCCCCGTCACCCCGCCCCACCCCACCGACCCGGCCGAGCTCGCCGCGCTCCGCCTGCTCGGCCCGGACCTCTTCGCCCCCCAACTCCTCACCCGCACCGCCCCCGACCGCCGCACCGCCACCGCCCTCGCCGCCGCCCTCACCGTCTTCCCGCCCTCCACCGACCCCCTCACCACCGCGTGGCTCGACCACACCTCCGGCCTGCTCGCCGCCCGCCCCGTCCCCCAGCCCGACCGCACCCCCGACCCCGCCGACTCCTGGCAGCGCTGGTCGGCCCAACTCGCCCTGCTGGCACCGCTCGCACTGCCCGGCCTGGACGGCCCCGTCCACCGCTCCGTCCGCCGCGAACCCCTCGCGCTGGCCCGAGGCACCGTCCGCGCCGCGCTCCGCGGCGACCACCGCACCGGCCTGCGCCTGCTCCGCTGGTGCGCCTGGCTCGCCCACCTCCCCGGCCCCGGCCCGCTGCCGCCCGCCCTCCGACTGCCCCCGCTGCTCGCCGAACTCCGCCTCACCGGCGACGGAAGCAGCCGCACCACCCTCCAACTCACCCTCACCGAACGCCTGTTGGCCACCCGGGGCGTCCGATGACGGACCGACTCCTGCACGCCGCCCAGCAGCTCTCCTCCCGCGCCCTGCACTGGCTGCACCGGGCCCACCAACTCGGCCACGGCGCCTTCCCGCCCGACGCGACCGTCGACCCGTTCGCCCCCGACACCGCCTACACCCCGCTCGGCGAATCCGCCCTGGCCGCCTCGCTCGTCCTGCGGGACGGCGTCGCCGGGCGCCGCGACCAGGCGGCGGCGGGCGAGACCCTCGAGTTCTGCTGGCACCAGCTCCAGGGCGGGAACCTGCTCTACGAACGGCAGTTGCGCTTCCCCCGGGCGACCGACCCGCTGGAGGCCTACGCGCACTTCGCCCGAGTCGGGTACCGGCACCGGGAGTTGGACGAGCTGCTGCGCACCCTCACCACCCTGCGGGCCGCCGACGCCGTCGAACTCCTCCCCCACCACCGCCTCGCCGTGGCCAACGCCCGCCGCATCACCGGCCTCCCCCACCAGCGCACGGACTGGGCCGCCCTGGCCGCCGCCACCTGGCTCGGCGCCACCCCCGAACCCTGGACCATCGACTGGTCCACCGGCCACCACCTCGCCCAGACCGCCTTCCACCTCACCGACTGGGGCGCCGAACCGGAGCGGATGCCCGAGCCCCTCCGCACCTACCTCCACACCTGGCTCCCGGTCTGGGTCGACGTCTGGTTGGAGACCGGCCAGTGGGACCTGGTCACCATGCTCCTCGCCGCCGACGCCTGCACCGGCACCCCTGTCTGCGGCCTCGACCCCTGGGAGCGCCTCTGCGCCGCCCAACACCCCAACGGCCTCACCCCCCGCGACACCACCCCCGTCAGCCCCGACCCCTCCCAGGCCTTCCGCGACCACGAACGCACCGCCACCACCGCCGTCATCGCCGGCACCCTCACCCTCGCCCGCGCCCTCTGACCAGGAGGTCCCATGCCCTCCGACTTCCGGCAGATCTGCCGCTGGTTCATCGGCGAGCGCGAACCCGGTGTCCACTTCGAAGAGCCGGTGACCGACTTCGTCGAGATCGTCACCTTCACCGACGCCGACGAGATCGTCGCCGTCCTGGAGGAGGTCCTGGCCGAGGACTGGGGACGGCTGCCGGTCTGGGCCCGCAACCTCGCCTTCCGCCTCGCCGTGCTCCAACGCCCGCACGACGCCGACCTGCTGCACACCGCCGGCGCCGACCTCCGCTGCTGGGGTCCGACCTGGCACCACCTCGCCGACGAGATGATGCGCCGGGCCGGGGCGATGAAGGAAGAACAGGCACGGCAACGACAGGAGCCGAATCCGATGGCCAACCACGACACATGGGTCCGAACCCTGGGACGGGTGGCCGACCTGCGGGGCGACCCGGGCGCGCTCCCGTGCCCGGACTGCTCCCGGGACCGACTCGCCGTCAGGTACGTCGTCGACCCCGGCACTCGGATCGGCTACGGGCTCCTCTGGTGCGACGCCTGCCTGCACGGCATCTCGTTCTCCCGCCTCAGCGCCCCGGACGGCGCCGCCATCAGGTCGATCCACGACCCGGCAGCCACCGAAGGCGTCCCGGACTTCATCCGCCATGCACGCTGAGGCACCCACCGTCATCCACCGGCGAAACCTGCTGGTGGTGCGCCGACACTTCGACACCCACTGCCGGAACGACACAGCGACGGACATCAGGTCCGCCGGGACGGAACGGGGCAAGTGACGCACGAGGCGCAGCGCTTGGAAGAGTTCCTGGACGGGACCGCGGTGCGGCTCTCGCCCGACCGGACGGTCCGGCTCCGGGAGCTGTTGGAGTTCTGGGCGCAGGACGTCGCCCGTCTGGCCGCGGAGACCGAGGGGGCCGTGGAGGGCTCCGGGCGGTCGGGGCGGTGGAACGCGTACGACATGGCGGGGGCGCTGTACGTCCGGGACCGGGTGGAGCGGGAGATCGAGGCCGCTCCTGAGGAGTTGCGCGAGGCGCTGGCGCTGGCCGTCAGGGGGGCGGACGAGCGCTACCGCTCCTTCACGGAGGACGATCCGCGGATGCTCGTCGCGCGCAACGCCGGCGACAAGGTCGAGGACCAGGGCTGGTGGTGGAAGCGACTGCCGGTCGCCGGTCCGGTCCGGGACGACGCGCTCGAGTACGGCAGGTGGCTCGACACTGACGGGTAGCCCGTGAGGGTTGGCCGGACGGCAGGGGGACGCCCGAGGGGCGGCCCTCCCGCACGCAGCGGGAGGGCCGCCCCTCGGGCGTGGGGTCAGTGGGACGGGCGCGTGGTGTCGGCTTCGCCGCCGGCGCCGACGGGGCGGAGGCGGGTGGCGGCGGTGGCCTTGAGCTGGGGGGCGAGCTTGGCGACGTCGCGGGAGCCGACGGCGGCGATGAGGGTGGGGAGGGTCCAGCGGAGGGGCTGCATGGCGCGCAGCCAGGGCTGGGCGTAGACGTGGGCGGAGCGGCGGGCGATGCCGTCGACGATGCGGTCCACCGCCGGGGGCAGGGGGTAGGTCTTGTTGGCGGGCCAGGGGAGGCGGGCGCGCATCTGGCGCAGGACGTCGTCCTGGTCGGCGCCGCGGACCATGTCGGTGTCGGTCCAACTCAGGTACCCCACACCCACCTTGACGCCCTGGTGGGCGACCTCGGCGCGCAGCGAGTGGGCGAAGGCCTCGACGCCGGCCTTGGAGGCGCAGTAGGCCGCCATCAGCGGGGCGGGGGTCATGGCGGCCAGCGAGGCGATCTGGAGCAGGTAGCCGCGGCTCTCGGTGAGGGCGGGGAGGAAGGCCCGGGCGGTGGCGACGCTGCCGAGCAGATTGACCTCGATGACGCGGTCGAAGGTGCGCGGGTCGGAGTCCACCAGCGGGCCGCCGATGGCGATGCCGGCGTTAGCCATCACGGCGTCGATCCGGCCGTGGTGGGCGAGGATCTCGCCGGCCACCGTCTGCAGCCCGGCGAGGTCGGTGACGTCGGCCTCGTGCCAGGTGGCGGACGGACCGCAGAGAGAAGCGGCGGCCTTGAGCTCGGCGGGCTCCAGGCCGACCAGGGCGGGGCGGGCGCCGCGTTCGGCGAGCTTGCGGGCCGTCAGGGCGCCGACGCCGCGGGCGGCCCCGGTGACGACGACGACCTGACCGTTCAGCTGGGGGCTCATGAGGCGGCCTTCCTGGAGCGCGAGGGACGGGCGGCGGGCAGGCCGGCGGCGGGCAGGCCGGCGGCGGGCAGGTGCGCGGCGGCCAGGCGGCGGATCTCGTCGGCGACCTCGGCGGGCCGTTCGACCGGGGCCATGTGGCCGATCCGGGGCAGTTCGACCAGCCCGGCGGGGGCCGGCAGGGCGGAGAGCAGCCGGTGGGAGTGCACCGGCGGGGTGAGCCGGTCGTGGGTGCCGACCAGCACCGCGGTGGGGGCGGCGAGCTTGGCGACCTGGGCGTAGAGGTCGAGGGTGCCCAGCACCCGGGACCAGCGGTACCGGACGCCGGTCGGGCAGGCGTGCACCACCTCCGCCGTCGCGGCGACCCGGTCGGCGGTGGCGTCGGGGCCCATGGTGGCGTACTTCAGGGCGGCCCGGCTGACGGCGCTGGAGCGGCCGAGCGGCATCCGGGACTGCAGCAACTGCCGTCCCAGGAAGGAGCGGAGGGGCCGCGGCACGGCGGCGGGCACCACGTTCAGCTCGGCCAGCAGGTCGCCCGGCCCGGTGGAGCAGAGCAGGTTGGCGGCGGTGCGGGCGGCCACCTCACCGCGTTCGGCGGCGGCCATGATGGTCATGCCGCCCATGCTGTGGCCGGCGACCACGGCCTGGTGCCCGTCCGGGACCACCCGCAGCAGCACCGCCTCCAGGTCGTCGGCGAGCTTCGCGGTGGAGTACCCGGCGGCGGTGGGCGGGACGTCGCTGCGGCCGTGGCCGCGCTGGTCGTAGGCGACCACCCGGTGGTCGGCGGCGAGCCGCCGGATGACCGGGGCCCAGAAGAGGGTGGAGCAGGTCCAGCCGTGGGCCAGCACGACCAGCGGGGCGTCCTCGGGGCCGAAGGCGGCGGCGTGGATCCAGTGGCCGTCCTCGGAGCGGATCCGGTACTCCTCGGCGGGCACCGGCATCACGCAGTCGGGCGGAAGTGCGGTCATGCGAGGGCCTCCTGAGGGTCCGTCAGGGTGGTCACGGTGGCGGCGGGGCGGCGGACCACCTCGTACTCGGCGAGGTCGATCCGGCGGGTGGCGCGGCGGAAGGAGCTGGTGGAACCGGGCCAGAGCACGGTGTTCTTGCCGCTGCCGTCCAGGTACCAGCTGAGGCAGCCGCCGGTGGACCAGACGGTGCGGTCCATCTTGTGCTGGAGTTCGAGGTTCCACTGGCGCTGGGCCCGGGCGGTGGGCTGCAGGGCGCCGCCGCCGATCCGGTCCAGCGTGGTCAACGCGTCGATCAGGTAGTTCAGTTGGGACTCGATCATGAGGATCATCGAGCTGTTGCCGAGGCCGGTGTTGGGCCCGATGACGAAGAACAGGTTGGGGAAGCCGCGCACGGTGGAGCCGCGCAGCGCCTCCATGCCGTCCTTCCACTCCTCGGCCAGGCTGACCCCGTCCACGCCGAACACCCGCTGGGCGATGGGCATGTCGGTGACGTGGAAGCCGGTGCCGAAGACCACCGCGTCCACCTCGTGCTCGCTGCCGTCGGCGGCGACCAGGGTGGAGCCGCGCAGTTCGCGCAGGCCGCTGGCGACCACCTCGGTGTTGGCGGCGGCGAGCGCCGGGTAGTAGGTGTTGCTGAGCAGGATGCGCTTGCAGCCGATCCGGTAGTCCGGGGTCAGCTTGGCCCGCAGCTCGGGGTCCTGGATGCCCTGGTGGATGTTGCGCACGGCCAGCTGCTGGACCAGCTTGAGCAGGCCGGGCCGGCGGACGAAGGCGTCCACCTGGAGCTCGCGGAGTGCGAAGAGCAGGCCCCGGCGCAGCTTGCCGGTGGGCGGCAGGGCCGCGTGCAGCCACTTCTCGGCGGAGGAGATCTCGCGGTCGTTGCGCGGCAGGACCCAGGCGGGGGTGCGCTGGAAGACCGTCAGCTTGCCGACCTTCGGCTGGATGGCCGGGATGATCTGGGCGGCCGAGGCGCCGGTGCCGACGATGGCGACGCGCTTGCCGGTCAGGTCGAAGTCGTGGTCCCAGCGGGAGGAGTGGAAGACCTTGCCGGTGAAGTCCTTCAGGCCCGGCAGGTCGGGGATCTGCGGGTCGGCCAGCGGGCCGGCCGCGGAGACCACGGCGTCGGCGGTCCAGGTGCCGGCCGCGGTGGTGACCCGCCAGCGGTTCTGCTCCTGCTCCCAGCGCAGCTCCAGCACCTCGGCGTCGAAGCGCAGGTGCGGGCGCAGGCCGAAGGTGTCGGCGACGCGCTCCAGGTAGGCGCGGATGTCCGGCTGGAAGGAGAAGCTGCGCGGCCACTCGGGGTTGGGCGCGAAGGAGAAGGAGTAGAGGTGCGAGGGCACGTCGCAGGCGCAGCCGGGGTAGCTGTTGTCCCGCCAGGTGCCGCCGACCGCGGAGGCCCGCTCCAGGATCACGAAGTCGGTGATCCCGGCCCGGCGCAGCCGGACGCCGGCGCCGAGGCCGCCGAAGCCCGAGCCGACCACGGCGACCCGGACGTGCGGGACCCGCTCCGCGGTGGCCTCCGCGGGCTCCGGTGCCGGGGCGGGGACCTGCGAAGTGCGCTTGGGGCTGGCTGCCATGCGTCGGCCTCCTGTGGGGTGGGAGCGCTGGGGGCGGGCGTCTCCGCTCCATTAGAACCGCGCCAGTAATTGCTGGCGCGATTGGCAGGGTAGTCCTTGCTGACACTCAGTGGAAGAAGGCGGACGGTACCGGTTTTCCGTGGTCCCGCCGGCCCGCGCCGCGCCTATGCTGGGCGCCGTGGAGATCGAGCAGCGGCGCGGAGAGCGCGAGTACCGGGTCGAGGAGCTGGCCGGGGCGGCCGGGATCACCTCCCGCACGCTGCGGTTCTACCGGGAGCGCAAGCTGCTCCAGCCGCCCCGCCGGGAGGGCCGGATCGCCTGGTACGGGGAGCGGCACCTGGAGCGGCTGCGGGTGATCGGCGAACTGCTGGAGCGTGGCCACACCCTGGGCGGGATCGCCGAGTTGATCGGGGCCGGGGAGAGCGGGCAGGACGTGGCCGGGCTGATCGGGCTGCGGGACGCGATCACCGCGCCCTGGTCCGACGAGACCCCGGTCCACCTCAGCTGGGACGAGCTGCGGCACGCCTTCGGCGAGCAGCTGACCGAGACCACCACCGCCGAGTCGATCGCCCAGGGCTACGTCACGGTCGAGGAGGACGGCATCACCCACGTCAGCCGCCGGCTGATGGACGCCACCCGGGAACTGGTCGCCGAGGGCGTCCCGCTGGAGGCGGTGCTGGCGGTCAGCCGGAGGGCGCAGGAGTACGCGGACGCGATGGCGGAGGCGTTCACCTCGCTGATCCGCGATCAACTGCTCGGCTCGCTGGAGCACGTGGCGGAGCTGACGCCCGGTGAGGTGGACCGGCTGGCCGAGAAGGTGCAGCGGCTGCGGCCGCTGGCCCGCTCGGTGGCGGACGCCCAGTTCGGCCTCGCGATGGACCGCCGGGTGACGGCGGAGTACCGGGCGCTGATCGAATCCTGAGACGGCTTGCGCACCGGGACGGAGCCAACTTAGGGTTACCTAAGTAGTCCTGCCGGGCGGCCCGTGAGGGGTCGCGGCCCGTCCGGTTCGTAGGACGCCCCCTGTCACGGTCCGTCAGGGGGTGTCCTGCTTGGGTGATCGCACTGTTCCTTCACCCGACCCCCGTTGCCTAGGGTCGGGTCACGCACCCGCGGGATGACCACTCCTCAGGGCCGGTGGACGGGAGGCGGGCGCCCCGAGACCGGCCCGGACTCCCGGGGGGCTGGGATGGCCGCTGTCTTCTCCACGTTCGCGACCGCCGCACGGCTGACCGGCGGGCGGGTCCTGCTCTGGTCCGCGCTCGGCCGGCTGCCCAACGCGATGTGCCCGATCGGCGCCCTGCTGCTGGTCACCCACGACACCGGAAGCGTCTGGCGCGGCTCGGCCGCGACCGGCGTGCTGGCCCTCGGCCAGGCGGCCGGCGGCCCGCTGGTCGGCCGGCTGGCCGACCGGCACGGCCAGCGCCGGATCGGCCTGCCCGCCGCCCTCGTCAACGCGCTGGCGATCCTCGGCCTGGTGCTCGGCTCCCGGCTGGACGCCGCCTTCGCGCTGCAGCTCGCCGCCGCCACCCTGATCGGGCTCTCGGTGCCGCTGATCGGGCCGCTCTCGCGCAGCCGATGGATCCGACTGGCCGACGGCGACGGGGAGTTGACCTCGGCGACGCTCTCGCTGGACGGCACCGTGGACGAGATCAGCTTCACGGCCGGGCCGGCCGTGATCGGCCTGCTCGCCACCCTCATCGACCCGGCGGCGGGGCTGCTGGTCGCGGCCGGGCTGGTCGCGGTCTGCGGCACACTGTTCGCGCTCCACCCCACCGCGGCGCCCGGCCACGCGACCCAACAGCGGTCACCCGGGCGGCTGTTGAGCGTGCCGTACGCGCTGCTGCTGGGCGGGATGGGGCTGCTCGGCGCCTGCTTCGGCTCGGTCCAGGTCGGGGTCACCGCCTCCGCCGAGGCCTTCGGACACCCGGGGGCAGCCGGGCTGGTCTACGGCCTGATGGGCGGCACCAGCGCGGTGGCGGGCGTCATCACCGCAGGCCTGCCCTCCCGTTGGGACCTGCCGCTGCGACTGCGGGTGTCGGCGGGGCTGCTGCTCGCGGCGGCGCTGCCGCTGCTGCTGGTCTCCACGGTGACCGGCCTGGCCCTGGCGGTCGGCGGCCTCGGGCTGGCCATCGCCCCGCAGATGATCACGATGTTCGGCCTGGTCGAACGGACCGTCCCCACCGCCCGGCTGGGCGAGGCGATGGCCGCCCTGGTCAGCTCCATCACCCTGGCCCAGGCCGCCGGCACCCTGGCCGCCGGGCGCCTCGCGGAGTCCTACGGCTCCACCGCGCCCTTCACCCTGACGGCCTGCTTCGCCCTCGGCGCCCTGCTCCTCACCGCCACGACCGCCACCGCCGACCGCTACCGCCCCGCTGTCGCTTGACGCCGGACGACCCGGAAGGCAGCGACCTCAGGGGCGCGAGGAACTGCGCGAGTACGGAAGGCGGACCAGCGTGAGATCGGGGCAGACGAGCCAGTTGCACGTGTTGCCGTTCCCCTGCGCGCCCACGCCGCGGAGCGGCAGATCAGCAGAGCCTCGCGCCCCTGCGGGGCGCAGCCTGGCGCGGCCTGGTGCGGCCGGCCTCCGCCGCCCTCAGGAAGTGGCGGAGGCCGGACAGCACCACGGTAGGGAAACAACCGCGACCGGCACAGACCGCCTCGCGCTCTCCGTCAACTGCCGGACGGTTCAAGCCTCCAGACGGGGGACGCGTTCGGCGTCGGGGGTGCGGGGGCACGTCACGCAGGCGGTGGGCGGGCTGACGGCGTAGTAGAGGCAGCAGCCGAGGCGGGTCCGGGTGAGGTGGGTGCGGCCCTCGGTGCCGGGCAGGCGGCGGAAGTCGGCGCCGCCGGGGAAGGGGGCGGTGGAGCCGGGGAGGACGGCGGCGGCGGTGCGGGCGGCGTGCTCCTCCTGGCCGAGCATCCGGCCGAGGTACCAGATGCCGGAGACCAGGTCGTCCGTCACCATCCCCCACAGGGCGCGGTCCCCGCGCTTCACGTGCGGCCGGAAGGCCTCCAGCACGGGGGTGACGTGGGCGGCCACCGCGGCCCGGAGCCCGTCCTCGTCGCCGGGGGCGGAGCAGCCCGGACGGAGCGTCAGGTCCCCCGTCGCGGGGGAGATCCAGAGCTGCGACGGGTCGATCGCCGGGATCCGGCCGGTCAGGTACCAGGGGCCGGTGAAGAGCAGGCAGGCGGACCAGAGGTAGTGGTGCAGCAGGCGGGAGGCGGCCACGTGCGAGCGGGGGACGGCGCCGTGCTCCTCCGTGATCCGGGTCACCTCACCGGCGATCAGGTCCTCGATCCGAGAGGGGAGTTCGGAGACCGGGAGCCAGCCCTGACGGGCCGTCGGCCCGTCCTGGCCGGATTCGATGATCCGGACACGGAGCGTCCCGCAGACGTCGACCACCTCGCGCAGCACGTCGGCCAGCCGGGCGGCCTCGGAGGGCGCTGCGGGCACCACCTGGAGCATCGGATCTCCTAGATCGAATAAGGTGAGCCTCACCTTATAGACATCGGGGCGAGATGAGAAAGAGCCGAGCCCCGGCTTGACTCACTTAGGGCAAGCTAACCTAAGATCCTGACCTGTGCTCACCACCGACCAGCCGGAGTCCACAGCCCCGGCGCAGCGGACCTCCGCGGCCAGGCGATCCCTCGTCCTGCTCGTCGGTCTCGCCGCGCTCGTGCTGTGCACGGCGCTCAGCCTCGCCCTCGGGACGCGACCGATCCCGCTGGGCACCGTCCTTGACGCGCTGTCAGGGCGGCTCACCGGAGGCGACGCCGACGTGGTCACCGGCCTGCGGGTCCCCCGCACGGTGATCGGGCTCGCGGTCGGCGCCGCGCTCGGCGCGGCCGGGGCGGTCGCCCAGGGCGTCACCCGCAACCCGCTGGCCGCCCCCACCACCCTCGGGATCAACGCCGGCGCCAGCCTGGCCGTGGTGGTGGCCATCTTCACCCTGAAGCTCGGTCAGCCGGTCGAGTACGTCTGGTTCGCCCTCGCAGGTGCGGCCGGCGCCGCGGTGCTGGCCTACTCGATGGCCCGCCGCTCGGGCGACCTGGACCCCGTCCGGCTGGCCCTCGGCGGCACCGTGCTGACCGCCGTGCTCACCGCCTGGACCTCGGCCGTGATGCTGGCCAGCCGCCGCACCCTGGACGAGGCCCGGTTCTGGCTGGCCGGTTCGATCGGCGGCCGCAGCCTGGACGTGCTCTACCCGGTGCTGCCGCTGCTGCTGCTCGGCCTGGTGCTGGCCCTGCTGGTCTCCCCCGCGCTGAACGCACTGGCGCTCGGCGACGAGACGGCCCAGTCGCTGGGCGTCCCGGTGGCCCGGATCCGGGTGCTCGGCGGGCTCGCGGTGATCCTGCTGGCCGGTACCGCCGTCGCGGTGGCCGGGCCGGTGGCCTTCATCGGGCTGGCCGCACCCCACCTGCTCCGCCCCTTCCTCGGCAACGACCACCGCTGGCTGGTGCCCGGCTGCATGATCGGCGGCCCGGTGCTGCTGCTCGCCGCCGACGTGCTCGGCCGCCTGGTGGTGCGCCCCTCGGAGATCGAGGTCGGGATCGTCACGGCCTTCCTCGGCGCCCCGCTGCTGGCGGTCCTGGCCCGGAAGGCGGCCCGCTGATGACCAGCGTCCTCACCGCTCCCGCCACCTCCCCGCGCGGCGGCGCCCTCGCCCGGCAGCGCCGCCGCACCCTGCTGATCGGCCTGGCCCTGACGGCCGCTCTGGTGCTGCTCACCGGGCTGGCCCTGAGCACCGGTCAGGTGAAGCTCCCGCTGCTGGACGCGCTGCGCGCGCTGGTCGGTCTGGGCGACTCGGGCGACGTGCTGGTGGTGCAGGAGTTCCGTGCCCCCCGGGTGGTCTCCGCCCTGATCGCGGGCGCCGCGCTGGCGGTGGCCGGATCGCTGCTGCAGCGTCTGTTCCGCAATCCGCTGGCCTCGCCCGACGTGGTCGGCGTGACCGGCGGCGCCTCCTTCGGCGCGGTGCTGATGCTGGCGCTGGGCGCCTCGCAACTGCTCATCCCGCTGGCCGCGCTGGGCGGCGGCCTGCTGGCCGCGCTGCTGCTCGGCGGCTTCGCCTGGCGCTCGAAGATCGCCGTCACCCGGCTGGTCCTGGTCGGCCTGGCCGTGCAGTCCGGTCTCGCGGCCGCGGTCAACCTGATGATCGTCCGCTTCCCGGCCGAGCTGGCCTCCTCCGCGATGCAGTGGACCACCGGCTCGCTCTACGGGCGGAACTGGACCGAGATCCAGCTCTGCGGCTCCGCGATCGCCGTGCTCACCGTGCTGGCCTTCCTGCTGAACCGTCAGGTCGCGGTGCTGGACCTGGGCGACGACTCGGCCGGCGGCCTCGGGCTTGACCCGCACCGCACCCGGCTGGCCCTGCTGCTGCTCACCGTCACGCTGGCCTCGCTGGCCGCCGGGCTGACCGGCCCGGTCTCCTTCGTCGCCCTGGCGGTGCCGCACCTGGTCCGCTTCCTGGCCGGACCGCCCACCCCGGGCACCCTCGTCCTGACCGCGCTCACCGGCGCCCTGCTGCTGCTCGGCTCCGACTACGCGGTGCTCAACCTGCTGCCCGTCCACGGCCTGCCGGTCGGCGCCGTCACCGCGACCCTCGGTGCGCCCTGGCTGCTGGTCCTGATGATCCGCCAGGGGCGGCTGCCCCAGGGGAGGAACGCATGACCGTCAAGCCCGACCAGCTGGCCACCGCCGGTCTCCAGCTGCGCTACGGCGACCGCGTGATCGTCGACGGCCTGGACCTCACCCTGCCCGGCGGTGCGGTGACCGCGATCGTCGGCCCGAACGCCTGCGGCAAGTCCACCCTGCTGCGCGGCCTCACCCGGCTGCTGGCCCCGGCGGCCGGCACCGTCACCCTGGACGGCTCCGACATCCACCGGATGCCCGCCCGTGCGCTGGCCAAGCGGCTCGGCCTGCTGCCGCAGCAGCCCGTCACCCCCGAGGCGATCACCGTGGAGTCGCTGGTCCGGCTCGGGCCGGTACCCGCACCAGCGGATGCTCAGCCCCTGGTCGGCCGCCGACCAGGCCGCCGTCGAGGAGGCGCTGACCCGGACCGGGGACGGCGGAGCTGCGCGACCGGCCGGTGGACCAACTCTCGCGGGGGCCAGCGGCAGCGGGCCTGGATCGCGCTCGCGCTGGCCCAGGACACCGATCTGCTGCTGCTGGACGAGCCGACCACCTTCCTCGACCTGCGCCACCAGCTGGACGTGCTCGACCTGGTCGCCGACCTGCACGAGGAGGCCGGGCGCACCGTGGTGATGGTGCTGCACGACCTCGGCCAGGCGGCCCGGTACGCCGACCACCTGGTGGTGCTGAAGGACGTCACCTGATGGCCGCCGGGGCACCGGCCGAGGTGCTCACCGCCGAGCTGGTGGAGAGCGTCTTCCAGGTGCCCTGCCAGGTCGTCCCCGACCCCGAGACCGGCACCCCGCTGGTCGTCCCCCGCGCCAGGAGCCGCCGCCCGGCGCGCGTCTGACGCACCCCCACCCCCCGAACTCCCGGCCCGGGCTCCCCGCCGCGCCGCCGGTCGCCCCACCCTGCCCGAAACCTCTCACAGCAAGGAACCCGTCATGCGCAGAACCCCCGCCGTCCTCCTGGGCCGCCGCCCTCACCGTCTCGCTCGCCGCCTGCGGCTCCAGCGCCACGTCGGGCGACGCCAAGCCGGCCGCCGAGGGCTCGAAGGCCGCCGACGCCGCGGTCTTCCCGCGCAGCGTCAAGCACGCCATGGGCACCGCCGAGATCAAGACCCAGCCCAAGAAGGTCGTGGTGCTGGACAGCGGCGAGCTGGACGACGTGGTCCTGCTGGGGCATCACCCCGGTCGGCGCGGTCGCCCCGCACCTGAAGACCGAGGGCGGCTTCCCGGCCTACCTGTCCGGCAAGGTCACCGGCACCAAGGACGTCGGCCCGAGCGCCGAGCCCAACCTGGAGCTGATCGCCTCCCTCAAGCCCGACCTGATCCTCTCCTCGAAGGTCCGGCACGAGAAGGTCTACGACAAGCTCAACGCCATCGCCCCGACCGTGTTCGCCGAGACCACGGGCTTCCCGTGGAAGGAGAACCTGGCCCTCTACGCCCAGGCCCTGGGGCAAGGAGGCCGAGGCCAAGCAGAAGCTCTCCGACTACGAGGCCAAGGCCAAGAAGCTCGGCGAGGAGATCAAGGCCATAGAACGGGCCGGCACCGCCCCGACCGCCTCGGTGGTCCGCTTCGTGCCGGCCCCGACCCGCCTCTACGCCAAGTCCTCCTACTCCGGCACCGTGCTGAAGGACATCGGCCTGAACCGCCCGGCGGCGCAGGACGTGGACAAGAACATCCTGGACATCTCCACCGAGCAGATCAGCCAGGCCGACGCCGACCTGGTCTTCGTCACCGTCGCCACCGACCCGAGCAAGACCAAGCAGGCCGAGCACCCAGGCCAACCCCGGTCTGGCAGGGCCTGAACGCGGTGAAGAACAACAAGGTCTTCAACGTGCCGGACGAGACCTGGATGTCGGGCATCGGCGTGCTGGCCGCGGAGCAGATGCTCGGCGACATCGCCAAGGCCGCCGGCGTCGAGGCGCCCAAGTAGTCACCCCCACCCGGCCGTTCGGGGAGGCGTGCCCACACCACGCCTCCCCCGGCCACCCCCTCACCCCGAAGAGGACCTTCCGGCATGCGGATGTACCTGCTCGCGCTCAACCCCACCGACTCCGTCACCCAGGGATTCTGCCCGCCGCGGCGAGACTGGGCTGACGGTC
>NZ_BAAAYB010000059.1:0-41605 GCF_039535905.1 Kitasatospora albolonga
TGTAAGAGCGGGCCGCGCAGCGCGGCCAGGTTCTCCATCGATCGCGTAACGCCAATTCTGTGGGGTCTATCTACTGCACATGCCACCGAAGGTGGTGTGGGCAGCCTCGCGGCCAGCGAGCGCGGCCAGGGCGGTGGGCGATCGTCGCCGTTGTGCGATTCATATTAGCTGTTAGGCTTCGCATCGGATTCATCCTCCGGAAGCACACCCAAGCACCGTCCGGCCGCCGCCGCCGTCGATCCCGGCCAGCGCTCGACTCCGTCGTTTGGCGAACTCGTTTCCACGACCGCTCCGTGTCAACTACTCTCGCCTGTTGCGTCGCTCGTACTTTCCGTGTCAGCTCTTCGTCCCCCGCTTGCCACGTCCTTTTTTGGCGTACGCGTGATATTCGATCGCTTGCGCGGGTTAGCTCTTTCCGAGCCTCGGCGGCTGGTATTACATACTTTTACCTCCTCGCCGCTCGACCACGTTGGCGCCACCTCTGTGACGGGTGCCGTTGACCCGGCCCCGTGTCCCTGTAACTGTGGTTCGGCATCTGAACCGCTCACTGTGCAGGCTTAGTACGGGGTGTAGGGCCGGTGTGGCATGTATGTGGTCAGCTCCTCGCATGAGATCTAGTGCGGTAATGCGCTGACCCGACTTGCTAGACCACCCCGGCCAAGTTCCTCGGCGCGAACGATCCCGCACCTCCTCCGGTCGTCACCCGTCACCCCTAGCGTCTCCGGCACCGGGAAGACCGGCGCGGCGATCAGCATGGGCAGGTAACTGGGCTTCGGACCACGTCCGACACTCCATCGCGAGCGGACGGTATCTCACCACCAAGTGCTCGGCCAAACGTCCAGCCAGTCGGTGCAGCGGTGGAGGCCGCCGCCCGGCCCGCGCCGCAAGGTTCGTCCCCCGGGGCGGCCGGCAGCTCCAACGGGCGGGCGTAGACGGCCGAGACCTCGGCCACGGCATCCCGCCGCCCGTCCACGGCACCACCCGGCCAGTGCCGTCCCGCAGACCAAGTCGTACCTGGATGCCAGCCGGGCCTGATCGATCACCAGGTGCTCGTACCCGGCCGCCCGTGGGCGCCTCGACGCCCGTGGTCAGCGGCGGATCGTTCGAGGCATCCGTAGAAGGATCATCCCGCCACCTCCCGGGGCCGGCCCAGCAGGCCGGCTGCGCCGGGCGGGGCTGGGGCAGGGTCAGGGGGCGACGGTCGGCTTTCGTGCGCCTGCGCCTGCACCTGCGGTTGGACGGCGACGGCGTCGTGTCCTGGCACCGGTGTCGGCGGATGGTGGTTCGCAGGCCGGTCGCGCCGGCCCGCTCCGCGCGCAGCCCTGTCGGGTCCGGTCCGAACGGACCACGAGCCGCCGGCCCGACGTCCACGGCGTCCTCCTGTCTGTCGTCGGCCCGTCGCAGGCGGTGGCGGTGTCGTGGAGCCAGTCGGCGACGGCGGTGCGGTGGGACCCGGCGGTCAGGGGTGGGTGGAGGTCGACCTCGGTGAGGTGGCCGGTGGGGGTGAAGCGGAGTTCCAGGAGGGTGGTGCCGAGGCGGTCGGCGAGGAGTCTGGCGCGGGGGCCGTAGCGGGCGGCGGCGGGGCCGAGGAGGCGGGGGCCGCAGAGGAGGAGACCGGGCCCGGTGGCCCGGGCGGGGTGGAGCTCGGCCGGGACGGGGGCGCCGGGGCCGCCGGGCCAGTCCAGTTCGCGGACCAGCCGCTCGCCGGGCCCGGCGGCGAGCAGGCCGCCCCGGGTGGCCCGGCCGGTGCGGGCCACCGGCAGGCCGAGGTGCCCGGCCAGCGCGAGGGCGGTGGCGGGGGAGAGCGCGCCCGGGGAGGTGCCGCAGGAGTGGTGCGGGCCGAGCACCCGGGGCCCGAGGCCGAGCAGCCAGCTGGCGAGCAGCGCGTACCGCTCGGCCCGGGCGTAGTCGTGGTCCTTGGCCGAGACGCCGGCCGCCCGGGTCAGCGGAAGGTGCGTCAGGCGGTGCAGCACCGCGCCCACCCCGTCGTCGGCGAGCCGCTCGCCGTCGGGCAGGGTGAGCACGGTGCGGGCGGCCCCGGCGGCGTCCACCCGGTGCGACCACCGGGCCCGGAGCAGCTCTCCGGGCCCGAGCAGCAGCACCCGTCCGCAGCCGGGCCGGCCGGCCAGGGCGCGGGCCACCGAGGCCGCACCCAGGTCGGTCCGGTCGGCCAGCACGAGGACCGTGCGGGGCGCCGCGGGGGCCGGGGTCACTGCGGAGGCAGGTTGTCGAAGGCCCGCTTGGCGGCCGGGTCACCGCCGGCCATGGCCTGCCGGAGACCCTCGGTCTCCGGGTCGTAGACCGGGCCGCCCTGCAGGTCGGGGCGGAGCGAGGACCCGATGAACGGCTCGCCGCCGCCCGCGTCCTGACCGCCGTCCTGGCCACCCTGGCCGTACTGGCCGTACTGCTCGTCCTCGCCGCCCTGACCGCCCGTCAGGGCCTGCTCCACGGCGGCCAG
Source organism: Kitasatospora albolonga (assembly GCF_039535905.1). GTDB lineage: Bacteria > Actinomycetota > Actinomycetes > Streptomycetales > Streptomycetaceae > Kitasatospora > Kitasatospora albolonga. Next base: position 2,459 of record NZ_BAAAYB010000059.1, read on the forward strand.
CCGGGCCTGGAGGTCGAGCACCGCCTCGGTCAGCGGGTCGGTGTCCCCGCTGCTGCGCTCGAAGGGGAGCTTGGGCCGCTCGGGCCGCTTGTTCTCGACCCGGTCCTTGATGTCCTTGCGCTCCTTGAAGGGCTCCTTGACCTCCTTCCGGGCGTCCTTGCGCTCCTTGAACGGCTCCTTGAGGTCCTTGAGCCCGTCCTTCAGCTCCTTGCGGGCGTCCTTGAGCTCCTTGCCGCCGTCCTTGAGCTCCTTGACCAGCGGCTTGCCGCAGGAGACGGAGACGGTGGCGGTCATGCTGACCGCCGGGGCGGGGATGCCGGTGACGGAGACGCAGGTGTCGGCGCCCGCGTAGGACTTGGAGCTCGGCGTGCTGCCGGAGCTGAACTCCGTCCGCCCCGCGCTGCCCGGGTACGGGTCGCCGCCGTCGCCGCGGTTGCGGGCCAGCTCCAGGTCGCGGCGGTCGTCGGCCTGGACGAGGCCGACCTTGTAGTGGTTCTCGTCGGTGTTGCCCGGCTTGCTCTCGTCCACGTGCCAGATCAGCAGGCCGGCGCCGGGCAGCGAGACGTCGTAGCCGCTCTGCTGGCGGTTCTCCACCAGGAAGTACTCGTTGCCCCCGGCGCCGTCCTTCCAGAGCCGGTGGACGGTGTGGCTGGACTTGACGTCCTCGAAGGTGACCGGGCCGCCGGAGGTGACCACGGTGGCGCTGGCCCAGCCTTGGTTGACCTTGCACCAGGCGGACGGGTGGGTCGGCACGTCGCCCCCGCCGCCCCAGGAACCGCCGCCCATCAGGCACCAGTTGCCCACGCCCTCGGAGGTGCCGTCGGTGTCGTAGAGGTCGGGGAAACCGAACAGCAGGTGGCCCAGCTCGTGCGCGCAGACGCCGATCTTGGCGTCCTCGGGGATGGTGAGGTAGGCGAACACCTTGGTGCCGTCCACGTTCTGCACGTCGGGCAGGGTCCACTTGTGGGACCAGATGTCGCCAGGGGCGCCGGTGGCCTCCCCGCCGGAGCCGGCGTGCACCACGATGAAGGCGTCCACGAAGCCGTTGCCGTCGTTGTCGTACGGGGTGAAGTCCACCGTCGGGTCGGCGGCCAGCAGCGCGTCACGGGCCATCAGGTGGGCGCGGGGCTCCCCGGTGGGCCGGCCGATGCCGAAGTTCCCGTTGGCGTACCAGGCCAGCGTCTGCGGCAGCCGGAGCGGGCCGACCACCTCGCCGACGATGTCGACCAGACCGTGCGTCACCTCGCGGTAGTACTCCCGGACGGAGCCGTGCGGCAGCTCGCCGAGCGAGAAGAACAGCTTCTCGAAGTGCGCCTGATCGGCCGTCATGTGCTTGTCGGAGAAGTCCGCCAGGACGACCACGACCCGTACCGCGCCGCGCAGCGGGGCCCGCTCGGCCGCCGCCTGCTTGATCGTGGTGTACGGGGTGCCGAGCGGGAACTCCTCGGGCGGGAAGATGGCGCCGTCGTCGAAGCCGAGCCGGTGCGGCGTGCGCCCCACGGTGAACTGGCCGGCCAGTTCGTCCGGGCCGGAGCGCAGCCGGGCCAGCTCCTGCTGGAGCCGGTCGCGGAGCTCCGGGCTGGGTGCCACGGCGCAGAAGTCGGACCAGACGGCCCGGGCCGCCGGCGCGGCCTCGGCTCCGGCTCCGGTACCGACTCCGGCTCTGGCGGCGGGGGTGGAGGGGGAAGGGGACTGGGGCATGGCGGCTCCCTCGGCAGCGGGCTGCGATCTGCTGACTACGCATGGTAGTGAGCCGAGCGCACGTGCGATACCGCCGTCCGGGGGAGCCGCCACGGTGCGCCCCTTGGTGCGCCGGTGCTGTTCGATGACGAATCGTTCCACCGGGCCGTGCGGTGCGAGGTGCCGGGTGCGAGGTGCCGGGTGCCGCCCGCAGGGGTCAGCCGCGGGCCGGCGTCTCCTCGGAGGGGCAGAGCACGTCGCCCGCCGGGCGGCGGCCGGTGGTGAGGAAGGCGGTCACCAGCCGGTCGCCGCAGGCGTTGCCGTTGGCGGCGTAGACGTCGTGGCCGCCGGAGTCGACCGCGACCATCCGGGCCCGGTGGCCGAAGGCCTGACGGAGCTTCAGGGCGCCCGCGTACGGGGTGGCGGGGTCGCGCAGGTTCTGCGCCAGCAGGACGTTGGGCGGGCCGTCCGGGGTGATGCGGACGGGCGGCTCGGCGGGGGCGGGCCAGAACGCGCAGGGCATCACGTTCACCGGCATGCCTGCCGTGAGCGGGTGCTTCGCGCGGGACTCCGCGACGTCCCCGGCGATCGCGGCCGGGTCGCGCGGCCAGGCCACGTCGTTGCAGAGCACGCCGACCGAGACCGCCACGGTGTTCTGCAGCGCCCTGTCCGGCGGCAGCTGCGGCGCGGGCGGGGTGCGGCGCTCCAGCCCGGCCCGCATCAGCTGCGCCAGGGAGGGGAAGCGCTCGTCGTCGTAGAGGGTGTTGAGCAGCGCCTCGCGGAGCGCGTTCCCGTCCAGGGCCTCCGGGTTGGCGCCCGGCCAGGGCAGCGGCTCGCGGTCCAGCCGGGCGGCCAGCTCCAGGAAGAGCGGCCGGACCTGCTCGGGGCGCTCGGCCAGCCGCAGCGGGTTGTCCGGCGCGGCGGCCCAGCGGGCGAAGTCCGGGAACCGGTCCTCGGTGCCCGGCCCGAACGCGGCCAGCCAGCCCCGGCCGACCTTCGCCGGGTCCGGGTCGTCGTTGCTGTCCAGCACCACCCGGTCGGTGCGGTTCGGGAACATCGTGGTGTACACCGCCCCGGCGTAGGTGCCGTAGGAGATGCCCCAGAGCGAGAGCCTGTGCTCCCCGAGGGCCTCCCGGATCCGGTCGATGTCCCGGGCCTCGTTGGCGGTGGAGAGGGTGCGCAGCACCGGGCCGCCGTTGCGCAGGCAGGTCTCCGCGACCCGCCGGGCGGTGTCGGCGTTGGCGGTGGTCGAGCCGTCGGCGGCCGGCCAGGGGCGCAGCTTCGTCATCGACAGGTCCTCGTGCGCCAGCCCGCAGTCCACCGGCGTGCTCCGGCCGACCCCGCGCGGGTCGAAGCCGACCAGGTCGTACATCTCCCGCACCTCGGGCGGCAGTTGCTTCGCGGCCTTGGTCGGCCAGTCGACCGCCCCGCCGCCCGGGCCGCCGGGCACCATCAGCAGCACGCCGCGGCGCCGCTCCGGCCGCTCGGCCGGGATCCGCGAGACGGCCAGGGTGATCCGCTGCCCGCCGGGATCGGCGTGGTCCAGCGGCACCTCGACGGTGGCGCACCGCTGGCGGGGGTCGAGGTCCTTGCCGGGGCAGCTGGTCCAGCTCGGGCGCTGCGGGGCCGCGTCGGCCCGGGGGACGGCGAGTCCGAGGAGCGAGGCGGCCACGGCGGTCGCGGCGGCGAGGGCGGCGATTCGATGCGTTGTCATGCCCCGAAGTCTTCTCCGAACGCCCCGCCCGCCCCATGCGGCCACCAGGCCACTCCGGACTGGGGATTTCCCCACCCCGGGAGGGGAGTTGACCTCCCGTCAGGCGCAGTCGAAGCGCTGGGCGAACGGCCGGCCGGGGCAGCGGCGGCACTCGAACAGGTAGACCCCGCCCAGGTCGCCCAGCGTCAGGCCGGGGCCCTCCGTCCGCGGATCCTGGTCGGCGGGCGTCCAGGCCGTGGACGACAGGGCGTCGCCCTCGGTGCTCTCGACGGTCAGCAGGTGCTCCATCGGCCGTCGGCAGGCCGGGCAGCGCGGAACGTCGGGATCCTGGCTCCAGCCCGGGTAGCCGCCCAGCTTGATGCCCGGTGCGGTGGAGAGGTGGTACTGGTAGGCCCAGCCGCGCTCCTCCTCCAGCCGGTCGAACCGCTCCTCCAGGGCGTCCCACAGCTCCTGCGGCAGGTCCCAGCTGGGGTACTCCGTCACGGCCTCCGGGTGCACGGTGCACGGCCGGGGCAGGTGCCGCCGCACCGCCCCGGCGGGCGGCGGCGGAGCGGTGCGCACCCGTGCGCCCTCAGCCGGGGCCCGGCGCCAGACCACCAGCGGCTCGACCCAGCAGCCGTCGTGGTCGCGCGGGCACCAGAGCACCTGGAGCAGGTCGCACCCGTCCGGGAACGGCACGACCTCCTCCGGCAGGTCGGCGAGCCGGAGCTGGACCACCGCCACCATCGGCGAGCCGGGGTGCTCGGGGCAGGTGGGCCACGGCTCCTCGGCCGGCCAGAGCAGCGGCCCGCCCACCGAGCTGTCCCGGCGGCGGGGCGAGCCGGCCCTGGGGTGGAGCCGAACGGTGCGGCGGCGGTAGGGCACCACCTCGGGGAAGAGGGCCTCGACGTCGAGCGGGCGGCCGGGGGTCCGTGGGTTCACCGGCGCACGGTACGCCGCGCGGCGGTCGGGGCGCACCGGCAATTCGTGACTGTCGGGGCGTCAGGCCGACTGGCAGGATGGCGGCGCGGGGACGGTTCTGCGAGGGCGGCGGAACCGCGTTGCATGGCCATGCATGATGATGCATACTCTTCCCATGTCCAAGGTCCTCACCTCCCTCCCCACCGGCGAGCGCGTCGGTATCGCCTTCTCCGGCGGCCTCGACACCTCGGTGGCCGTCGCCTGGATGCGTGACAAGGGCGCCGTCCCCTGCACGTACACGGCCGACATCGGCCAGTACGACGAGCCCGACATCGCCTCGGTGCCCGGCCGTGCCAACGCCTACGGGGCGGAGATCGCACGCCTGGTGGACTGCAAGGCGGCCCTGGTCGAGGAGGGGCTGGCGGCGCTGGCCTGCGGTGCGTTCCACATCCGCTCCGGCGGCCGGGCGTACTTCAACACCACCCCGCTGGGCCGGGCCGTGACGGGCACCCTGCTGGTCCGGGCGATGCTCGAGGACGGCGTGCAGATCTGGGGCGACGGCTCCACCTACAAGGGCAACGACATCGAGCGGTTCTACCGCTACGGCCTGCTGGCCAACCCGCACCTGCGGATCTACAAGCCCTGGCTGGACGCGGACTTCGTGACCGAGCTGGGCGGCCGCAAGGAGATGTCCGAGTGGCTGGTCGCCCACGGCCTGCCCTACCGGGACTCCACCGAGAAGGCCTACTCCACCGACGCCAACATCTGGGGTGCCACCCACGAGGCCAAGACCCTCGAGCACCTCGACACCGGCATCGAGACCGTCGACCCGATCATGGGCGTCCGGTTCTGGGACCCGTCGGTGGAGATCGCCACCGAGGACGTCACCGTCGCCTTCGAGCAGGGCCGGCCGGTCTCCATCAACGGCAAGACCTTCGCCACCCCGGTCGACCTGGTCATGGAGGCCAACGCGATCGGCGGCCGCCACGGGCTCGGCATGTCCGACCAGATCGAGAACCGGATCATCGAGGCGAAGAGCCGCGGCATCTACGAGGCCCCCGGCCTCGCCCTGCTGCACATCGTCTACGAGCGCCTGGTGAACGCGATCCACAACGAGGACACCATCGCCGCGTACCACAACGAGGGCCGCCGCCTCGGCCGGCTGCTCTACGAGGGCCGCTGGCTGGACCCGCAGGCCCTGATGGTCCGTGAGTCGCTGCAGCGCTGGGTCGGCGCCGCGATCACCGGCGAGGTCACCCTGCGGCTGCGCCGCGGCGAGGACTACTCGATCCTCGACACCAAGGGCCCGGCCCTCAGCTACCACCCGGACAAGCTCTCCATGGAGCGCACCGAGGACGCCGCCTTCGGCCCGGTCGACCGGATCGGCCAGCTGACCATGCGCAACCTCGACATCGCCGACTCCCGCTCCCGCCTGGAGCAGTACGCCGCCCTCGGCCTGGTCGGCGAGGGCCCCGGCGGCCAGAGCTCGATCGGCGCCGCCCAGGCGGCCTCGACCGGCCTGATCGGCGCGATGGACCAGGGCGGAGCCAAGGCCATCGCCTCCACCGTCGAGCCCACCGCCGAGGAGGCGGCCCTCGACCGCGCGGCCATGGAGTCCGGCACCGACTGACCGTCAGCCGCCGCACCCCGTACGGAGCCCGGGCCCCGACAGGCATGACGCCCTGTCGGGGCCCGGTGTGTTCTGCGCACCCCTCCGGCCGTGGAAAACTTAGGTATGCCTAAGTTGCTGCGCTTCTTCTTCGAGTACGGCGTCTCCACCCCGCTCTGGCCCGAGTCCGGCACGCCGGAGGCCCTCGACGGCCCGGTCGAGCCCGAGGAGCTCCCGGTGGAGGACGGGCTGCGGGCGGAGCTGTCGGAGCTGTCCGAGCTCTACCAGTCCTCGCTGGACTGGAACGACCCCGGTGGCCCGTCGCTCTGGAGCGAGGAGCAGTGGGCCGCCTTCCATCCCCGGGCCACCGCGGCCCTGGCGGAGCTGCGCCGGCAGCTCGGCGACGGCTTCGCCGTCCGGGACTGCCGGCTCGACCTTCTTGCATGAATGTTCCGTGCTGCGTATATTCATGCCTAGTCCTAGAGAGGAATCGTCATGGCATTGCGTGTGGCCGTCGCCGGAGCGAGCGGATATGCGGGCGGCGAGGCGCTGCGCCTGCTGCTCGGCCACCCCGAGGTCGAGATCGGCGCACTGACCGGCGGGTCCAACGCCGGGGCGCGGTTCGGTGAGCTGCAGCCGCACCTGCTGCCACTGGCCGACCGGGTGCTGGAGCCGACCACCCCCGAGACGCTGGCCGGGCACGACGTGGTCTTCCTCGGGCTGCCGCACGGCCAGTCCGCCGCCGTCGCCGAGGCGCTCGGCGAGGACGTGCTGGTGGTGGACTGCGGGGCCGACTTCCGGCTCAAGGACGCCGCGGTCTGGGAGAAGTTCTACGGCTCCCCGCACGCCGGCACCTGGCCCTACGGTCTGCCCGAACTCCCCGGCCACCGGGCCGCGTTGAAGGGCACCAAGCGGATCGCCGTGCCGGGCTGCTACCCGACCGCCGTGTCCCTGGCGCTGTTCCCGGCCTACGCCGCCCGCCTCGCCGAGCCGGAGGCGGTGATCACCGCCGCCTCGGGCACCTCCGGCGCCGGCAAGGCGGCCAAGCCGCACCTGCTGGGCAGTGAGGTGATGGGCTCGATGAGCCCGTACGGCGTCGGCGGCGGCCACCGGCACACCCCAGAGATGGCGCAGAACCTCGGCCCCGTCGCGGGGGAGGACGTCACCGTCTCCTTCACCCCCACCCTGGCCCCGATGCCGCGCGGCATCCTGGCCACCTGCAGCGCCAAGGCGAAGCCCGGCACCACCGCCGAGGGCCTGCGCCGCGCGTACGCCGAGGCCTTCGCGGGCGAGCCCTTCGTCCGCCTGCTGCCCGAGGGGCAGTGGCCGCAGACCAGTTCGGTCTACGGCTCCAACGCCGCGCTGGTCCAGGTCGCCCTGGACGAGCACGCCGGGCGGATCGTCGCGATCAGCGCGATCGACAACCTGGTGAAGGGCACCGCCGGCGGCGCGGTGCAGAGCATGAACATCGCCCTCGGCCTCCCCGAGGAGCTCGGCCTCCCCTTGATCGGAGTCGCACCGTGACCACCAGTCAGAACCTCGGCGTCACGGCGGCCAAGGGCTTCCGCGCCGCCGGCGTCACCGCCGGCATCAAGGCCAGCGGCACCCCGGACCTCGCGCTGGTGGTCAACGACGGCCCGCAGCTGGCCGCGGCCGGCGTCTTCACCTCGAACCGGGTCAAGGCCGCCCCCGTGCTCTGGAGCGAGCAGGTGGTGAAGGGCGGTCAGATCTCCGCCGTCGTGCTCAACTCCGGCGGCGCCAACGCCTGCACCGGCCCGGCCGGCTTCCAGGACACCCACGCCACCGCCGAGAAGGTCGCGGCCGAGCTGGGGCTGAACGCGGGCGAGGTGGCGGTCGCCTCCACCGGCCTGATCGGCGTCCGGCTGCCGATGGACATCCTGCTGCCCGGCGTCGAGCAGGCCGCCAAGGCGCTCAGCGAGGACGGCGGCGAGGCCGCCGCGATCGCCATCAAGACCACCGACACCGTGCACAAGACCGCCCAGGTCAGCCAGGGCGGCTGGACGGTCGGCGGGATGGCCAAGGGCGCGGGCATGCTCGCCCCGAGCCTGGCCACCATGCTGGTCGTCATCACCACCGACGCGGTGGTGGACGCCCCCGGCCTGGACGCCGCGCTCCGCTCGGCGACGAACGTCACCTTCGACCGGATCGACTCCGACGGCTGCATGTCGACCAACGACACCGTGCTGCTGCTCGCCTCGGGCGCGTCCGGCGTCACCCCGGACGCGGCGGAGTTCGCCGCCGCGGTGGCCACCGTCAGCGCCGACCTGGCCCGCCAGCTGATCGGCGACGCCGAGGGCGCCTCCAAGGACATCCGGATCGACGTGGTGAACGCGGCCACCGAGGCCGAGGCCGTCGAGGTGGCCCGCACCATCTCCCGGAACAACCTGCTCAAGTGCGCCCTGCACGGCGAGGACCCGAACTGGGGCCGGGTGCTGGCCGCGATCGGCACCACCGCGGCCGCCTTCGACCCGAACCAGCTGAACGTCGCGATCAACGGCGTCTGGGTCTGCAAGGACGGTGGCGTGGGGGAGGACCGCGACCTGGTCGACATGACGGGCCGTGAGATCGTCATCACCGCCGACCTGCGGGCCGGGGAGGCCAAGGCCAGCGTGTGGACCAACGACCTCACCGCGGACTACGTCCACGAGAACAGCGCCTACTCCACCTGAGCCGGGGGACACCCACACCGTGAAGATCGCACCCAAGGGCGAACAGGCCCGGAACAACACCGCGTTGCCCAAGGCGATGACCCTGATCGAGGCGCTGCCCTGGCTGGAGCGCTTCCACGGCAAGACCGTGGTCATCAAGTTCGGCGGCAACGCCATGGTCGACGACTCGCTGAAGTCGGCCTTCGCCCAGGACGTGGTCTTCCTGCGCTACGCCGGGCTGCACCCCGTCGTGGTGCACGGCGGCGGCCCGCAGATCAGCTCGCAGCTGGAGAAGCTGGGCCTGGAGTCCAGCTTCACCGCGGGCCTGCGGGTCACCACCCCCGAGACCATGGACGTGGTCCGGATGGTGCTGGCCGGCCAGGTCCAGCGCGAGCTGGTCGGGCTGCTGAACGAGCACGGCCCGTTCGCGGTCGGCATGACCGGCGAGGACGCCCACACCATGACCGCCGTGAAGCGGTACGCGGTGGTGGACGGCGAGCAGGTCGACATCGGCCTGGTCGGAGACATCGTCAACGTCGAGGCGGGCGCCGTGAAGGCGCTCATCGCCGACGGCCGGATCCCGGTGATCTCCTCGATCGCCCGCGGCACCGACGGCCACGTCTACAACATCAACGCCGACACCGCCGCCTCCGCGATGGCCGTCGCGCTGGGCGCCGAGATGCTGGTGGTGCTCACCGACGTCGAGGGCCTGTACGCCAACTGGCCCGACTCCGACGACGTGATCAGCCAGCTGACGGCCGGTGAGCTGGAGAAGCTGCTGCCCACGCTGGCCAGCGGCATGCTGCCGAAGATGGAGGGCTGTCTGCGCGCCGTCCGCTCCGGCGTCGGCACCGCGCGCGTGCTGGACGGCCGCGTGCAGCACAGCCTGCTGCTGGAGATCTTCACCGACGAGGGCATCGGCACCATGGTGGTGCCGGACGACGACGACACGGTCCTGGGGGGCCTCGCATGACGAACGACCAACTCACCCAGCGGTGGCAGCACTCGCTGATGGACAACTACGGCACCCCCCGGCTCCCGCTGGTCCGCGGCGAGGGCTCGACCTTCTGGGACGCCGACGGCACGGCGTACCTGGACCTGGTCGGCGGCATCGCGGTGAACGCGCTGGGCACCGCCCACCCCGCCATCGTGGAGGCGGTCACCCGGCAGGTCTCCACCCTCGGCCACGTCTCCAACCTCTTCATGGCCGAGCCCACCATCACGCTGGCGGAGAAGCTGCTCGAGCTGGACGGCCGCCCCGGCCGGGTCTTCTTCTGCAACTCCGGCGCCGAGGCCAACGAGGCCGCCTTCAAGATGGGCCGGCTCACCGGCCGCACCCACGTGGTCTCGCTCCAGGGCGCCTTCCACGGCCGCACCATGGGTGCCCTGGCGCTCACCGCCCAGCCCGCCAAGCAGACCCCCTTCCTGCCGCTGCCGGGTGACGTCACCTACGTGCCGTTCGGCGACATCGAGGCGCTGCGGGCCGCGGTGACGGAGGAGACCGCCGCCGTCTTCCTGGAGCCGATCCAGGGCGAGAACGGCGCGATCCCGCTGCCCGAGGGCTACCTGACGGAGGCTCGGGCGATCACCCGGGCCACCGGGACGCTGCTGGTCCTGGACGAGGTGCAGACCGGCATCGGCCGGACCGGCCACTGGTTCGCCCACCAGGCGTACGAGGGCGTCGAGCCGGACGTGGTCACCCTGGCCAAGGGCCTCGGCGGCGGGCTGCCGATCGGCGCCGTGCTGGCCTTCGGCGACGCCGCGGAGCTGCTCCACCCGGGCCACCACGGCACCACCTTCGGGGGGAACCCGGTGGTCGCCGCCGCCGGGCTCGCGGTGCTCGACACCATCGCCTCGCAGGGCCTGCTGGAGCACGTCCAGAAGGTCGGCGAGCAGCTGCGCACCGGCATCGAGGCGCTCGGCCACCCGCTGGTCAGCCACGTCCGGGGCGCCGGGCTGCTGCTCGGCATCGTGCTCAACTCGCCGGTCTCGGCGCAGATCCAGGCCGCCGCCCAGGCCGCGGGCTTCCTGGTGAACGCGGCCGTGCCGGACGCGGTGCGGCTCGTCCCGCCGCTCGTGCTCACCGAGGCGGAGGCCGCCTCGTTCCTGGCCGCCCTGCCGGAGATCCTGAACAGCGTCACCCCTGACGCGAACGTCTGAGCGGACTCCGGGAGAATCTTCGCCATGACCGCATCCAGCTCCGACCAGTCCGCCGCCGGGCCGACGCCGCAGGTCCCGCAGACCCGCACGGCCCGGCACCGGAGGATCGTCGACCTGTTGACCCGTCAGCCCGTCCGCTCGCAGAGCCAGTTGGCCAAGCTGCTCGCCGACGACGGCCTGGTGGTCACCCAGGCGACCCTCTCGCGGGACCTGGACGAGCTGGGTGCGGTGAAGATCCGCAACCGCGACGGCGCCCTGATCTACGCCGTCCCCGCCGAGGGCGGCGACCGCACCCCCCGCGCCCCCATGGGCGAATCCGCCACCGAGGGCCGGATGGCCCGCCTGGCCGGCGAGCTCATGGTCTCCGCCACCGCCTCCGGCAACCTCGTCGTCCTGCGCACCCCGCCCGGCGCCGCCCAGTTCCTCGCCTCCGCCATCGACCAGGCCGAGGTCTTCGAGATCATCGGCACCATCGCCGGCGACGACACCGTCCTCCTCATCAGCCGCGACCCCTTCGGCGGCCAGGCCCTCGCCGACCACCTCATGCAACTCGCCCAGGCCAAGGCCCAGTGACCCCCACGCCCGTCCCGCCACCGCAGCGGGGCGGGCGCTGCCACGAGGAGCCCCGATGACCGGCCAGACGGTACGCATCCCCGCACCGTGCGACTGCGGCGCCCTGGCGGAGCGTCAGGTGAACCAGTTCGTCGAGCGCGGCGAACTGTGGTGGGACGCCGAGTTCCGCTGCACCGCCTGCGACGCCTACCGGTGCGAGCACGCCGGCCCCGGCGACCCGCCCTCCGCCGGCTGGCGCCCCGCCCTGCTCGCCGCCAACGGCCCCACCCACCTGCGCCTGGGCCCGGTGCCGAGCCTCGTCCCGGTCCTCAAGGCCTTCCGCGAGCTCACGGGCGCGCCGCTCGGGGAGGCCCGCCGGCTCGCCGAGGAACTGACCGGCGGCGGCACGACGGGCACCCTGGCCGAGATGGAGCTCCTCCGTGCCCGGCTGCAGCACCACGGCCTCCACGCCGACCTGACCCCGTAGCGAACCCCCGCCCCGCCACGGGCTCCCCTCCCCACGGCCCGCCCCCGCCGCAGGCGGTGGCCGCTCCGCTCTCCCTCCGGCCTCCGACCCCGCCGCGGGCGGTGACCACCCCGCCCTTCCTGCGGCCTCCGAGCCCGCCGCAGGCGACACCCGTTTGGTGTTTCATGCGATGCAGTGCATACTTATGCCAATCCTCGTACAGTCACCCGAAGGAGCCCACGCGATGACCGCCGACCAGAATGCCGACGTCCGCCTCTGGGGCGCCCGCTTCGCCGACGGCCCCTCGGAGGCGCTGGCCAAGCTGTCCGCCTCGGTGCACTTCGACTGGCGGCTCGCGCCGTACGACATCGCCGGGTCGAAGGCCCACGCCAGGGTGCTGCACAAGGCGGGGCTGCTGACCGAGGAGGAGCTGGGCGGGATGCTGGCCGGCCTCGACCAGCTGCTCGCCGACGTCCAGGCCGGCACCTTCACCGGGACCGTCGCCGACGAGGACGTGCACACCGCGCTGGAACGGGGCCTGCTGGAGCGCCTCGGCCCGGACCTCGGCGGCAAGCTGCGGGCCGGCCGGTCGCGGAACGACCAGATCGCCACCCTGTTCCGGATGTACCTGCGGGACCACGCGAAGATCATCGGCGGTCTGCTGCTGGACCTGCAGCACGCCCTGGTCGGCCTGGCCGAGGCGCACCCCGCCACCGCGATGCCCGGCCGCACCCACCTGCAGCACGCGCAGCCGGTGCTCTTCGCCCACCACGTCCTCGCGCACGTGCAGGCCCTCGGCCGGGACGCCGAGCGGCTGCGCCAGTGGGACGCCCGCACCGCCGTCTCGCCGTACGGCTCCGGTGCCCTGGCCGGGTCCTCGCTCGGGCTGGACCCGGAGCAGGTCGCGGCCGAGCTCGGCTTCGAGGGCGGTTCGGTGGGCAACTCGATCGACGGGACCGCCTCGCGGGACTTCGTCGCGGAGTTCGCCTTCGTGACCGCGATGATCGGGATCAACCTCTCCCGGATCGCCGAGGAGGTGATCATCTGGAACACCAAGGAGTTCGGCTTCATCACGCTGCACGACGCCTTCTCCACGGGCTCCTCGATCATGCCGCAGAAGAAGAACCCGGACATCGCCGAGCTGGCCCGGGGCAAGTCCGGCCGCCTGATCGGCAACCTGACCGGCCTGCTGGCCACCCTCAAGGCGCTGCCGCTGGCCTACAACCGGGACCTCCAGGAGGACAAGGAGCCGGTCTTCGACTCCTGCGACACCCTCGAGGTCCTGCTCCCGGCGTTCACCGGCATGATGGCGACCCTGACGGTGCACCGGGAGCGGCTGGAGGAGCTGGCCCCGGCCGGCTTCTCGCTCGCCACCGACATCGCCGAGTGGCTGGTGAAGCAGGGCGTGCCGTTCCGGGTGGCGCACGAGGTCGCGGGTGCCTGCGTCAAGGTCTGCGAGGGCCAGGGGATCGAGCTCTCGGACCTGACGGACCAGCAGTTCGCGGAGATCAGCGGGCACCTGACGCCGGAGGTCCGCTCGGTGCTCAGCGTGCACGGCGCGATCGCCTCCCGCAGCGGGCGGGGCGGCACCGCCCCGTCGGCGGTGGCGGTCCAGCTGGCCGAGCTCAAGGCCGACCTGGCCGCCCAGCAGGAGTGGGTCCAGGGCTGACGTTCACTCGCGGAGGGGCACCCCCAGGGGTGCCCCTCCGTCGTTTCCCGGGTGTGATCCGCTACGCCGAACTCCACCCGGAGAACCCCGCCGTCACCCGGACGGAGTGGACCGTGCCCTCCGCCGAGGACCAGGCGCTCGCCGCCGCCAGGGCGCGCGCGGTGCGCCGCGCGCTGGCCGTCCTGCCCGGGCGCTGCCCCGAACTGATGACCGCGCTGGCCGAGTCGCCCGAACTGACGTACCGCCAACTCGCCGCGCGGCTGGGCCTCCCGCGCGGCAGTATCGGACCGACCCGCTCGCGCTGTCTGGCCTGCCTGCGCGCCCTCCTGCACAACGAGCGGCCGGAGTGACCCTCGCCACGTCCAGGCCACGGGAGGGTTGCCGCCGGCGGGCCGGTGGGTAGAGCGGTGGCGAACGCGTCCTTGACGCCTCCTCACCCGGCCCGATACTGGGCGTGCGCGCAGAGCCGGTTCCGGAGGACAGCCGGGACGCGTCTGCGCGACCCCCGGTCAGGGCGGATCCCCGGCCGGGCAATCCTTCGGCAGGGCGACCGGTGCGGAACCCTCACCGCGCGCACCGGAACCAACGATGGGGAGGCCCCCGCACATGGGCATGAGCGTGAACATCTCGGTGGCGAGCGTGGAGGACGCGGAGGCGATCCTCAAGCTCCAGTACCTCGGCTACCAGTCCGAGGCCGAACTGTACGGAGACTGGGCGATCGAACCGCTGACCCAGACCCTGGAGAGTCTGCGCGCGGAGCTGACGGAGCGCCACGTCCTGGTGGCCCGCCTCGGCGACGAGATCGTCGGCACCGTCCGCGGCTCGGTGGACGAGGACGGCACGGCGCACATCGGCCGTCTGGTGGTGCACCCCCGGATGCAGCGGCACGGCCTCGGCGGCCGGCTCCTGGAGGCGGTGGAGCGCCGTCTGCACGAGCAGCACACCGTCGGCTCGTACCAGCTCTTCACCGGCCACCGCAGCCTGGGCAACCTCCGCCTCTACGCCCGCCACGGCTACCGGCAGACCACCGTCCGCGAGGTCTCCGGCCGGCTGAGCGTGGTCACCCTGGAGAAGCACCCGCCGGTCGCCGCCGCTGCCTGAACCACCCCTCACGACACCCACGGCGCCCTGACCGAACCCTCGGTCGGGGCGCCGTCACCCTTGAGGTGACAGTGTCGTGTCCGAAGTGCGGACATCGGCTCCTGATAATTGGGACCGTGTCCATATGTCTGATTTACTTTCACCCATGACCACGACGACGACGCGCACCGCCATCGGCACCATGCCGACGGGTGAGAGCTGCATGTGTCGCTGTCGAATGTGTCGCTTCTGAGGGCTGCTCAACTCCCTCTTCCCCCCGCGCCGCGAGCCCTGACACGTAAGGGCCACGCCCACGCGCGCCCCGGCCGCCCAGCGGCCACGATCGAAGCATGGCCGGACCTGACCCACCCTCAGAGGTGTGCCCCCGCACGCCCTCGTCCGCCCCCGAACAACGGAAGCAGCCGTGATCACCACCAAGGACCTGACCAAGGTCTACCGAAGCCGAGGCCGCGAGACCACCGCGCTCGCCGGAGTCGACCTGCACGTCCGCGAGGGCGAGGTGTACGGGGTCGTCGGCACCAGCGGTGCCGGGAAGTCGACCCTGATCCGCTGCGTCAACATGCTGGAGCGCCCCAGCTCGGGCACGGTCACCGTGGACGGCGTGGAGCTGACCGCGCTGCCCGGCACCGAGCACCGGGCCGGCAAGGAGCTGCGGGCCGCCCGGCAGAAGATCGGCATGGTCTTCCAGCACTTCAACCTGCTCTCCTCGCGCACCGTGCAGGAGAACGTCGAACTCCCGCTGGAGATCATCGGCCTGGACCGTGCCCAGCGCCGCCGCAAGGCGGCCGAGCTGCTGGAGCTGGTCGGCCTCGCCGACAAGGCCCGCAACTACCCGGGCCAGCTCTCCGGCGGCCAGAAGCAGCGGGTGGGCATCGCCCGCGCGCTGGCCGGCGACCCCAAGGTGCTGCTCTCCGACGAGGCCACCTCGGCCCTCGACCCGGAGACCACCCGCTCGATCCTGGCGCTGCTGCGCGACCTCAACCAACAGCTGGGCCTCACCGTGCTGCTGATCACCCATGAGATGGACGTCATCAAGTCCGTCTGCGACTCCGCCGCCCTGATGCGCGACGGCCGGGTGGTGGAGTCCGGCAAGCTCACCGACCTGCTCGCGACCGAGGGGTCGGAGGTGGCCCGGGAGCTGTTCCCGCTCGGCGAGTTCGGCCAGGGGCACCCCGGCAACACCGTGCTGGAGATCACCTTCCAGGGCGACAGCTCGGCCCGGCCGTTCGTCTCCCAGCTGGCCCGGACCTACCAGATCGACATCAACATCCTGGGCGCCGCGGTCGAGACCGTCTCCGGCCGGATGGTCGGCCGGATGCGGGTCGAACTGCCCGGCGGCCACCAGGACAACGTGGTGCCGATCGGCTTCCTGCGCGAGCAGGGCCTGCAGGTGGACGTGCTGGACCAGAAGGACGGAGCGGCGGCATGACCTGGGACCAGATGCAGGAGCTCATGTGGCCCGCCACCTGGGAGACCTTCCAGATGGTCGGCGTCTCCACCGTCGTCACCGTGCTGCTCGGGCTCCCGCTCGGCCTGCTGCTGGTGCTCACCGACAAGGGCGGCGCACTGCAGAACGCCCCGGTGAACCGGGTCATCGGAGCCGTCGTCAACCTCGGCCGCTCGATGCCGTTCATCATCATCATGGTCGCGCTGCAGACCTTCACCCGGGCGATCGCCGGCACCACCATCGGCTGGGAGGCGGCCACCGTGCCGCTGACGGTCGGCGCCATCCCGTTCTTCGCCCGGCTGGTGGAGACCTCCGTCCGTGAGGTCGACGGCGGGCTGCTGGAGGCCGTCCACGCGATGGGCGGCGGCACCTGGACCTCGGTCCGCAAGGTGCTGCTCCCCGAGTCGCTGCCCTCGCTGGTCTCCTCCGTGGTGACCACGATCATCGCGCTGATCGGCTTCTCCGCGATGGCCGGCACCGTCGGCGGCGGCGGCCTCGGCTTCCTCGCCGTCAACTACGGCTACCTGCGCTTCGAGACCGGCTTCATGTGGGTCATCGTCGCCGAGCTGGCCGTCATCGTGACCGTCATCCAGCTGATCGGCGATCTGATCGTCCGTCGGCTGACCGACCGCGGCTCCTCCGGTGGCACCACCCGCCTGCTGCGCTCCCGCACCACCACCTCGGAGAAGGACGAAGAACTCGTCCTCCCGCACTGACCACACCCCGTCCCACCCGCATCACCCATGGAGAAAGGCACTTTTCGTGCGTAACGTCCTGAAGTCCGTCAGCATCCTCGCCACCGCCGGGCTCGCCCTGTCCCTGACCGCCTGCGGCAGCGACTCCTCGTCCTCGGGCTCCAGCCCCGACGCACCGCTGAAGGTCGTCGCCAGCCCCACCCCGCACGCCCAGATCCTGGAGTACGTCCAGAAGAACCTGGCCGACGCGGCCGGGCTCAAGCTCGACGTCAAGGTGGTCACCGACTACGTGACCCCCAACACCTCGGTCCAGGACGGCTCGGCCGACGCCAACTACTTCCAGCACGTGCCGTACCTGAAGGACTTCAACCAGAAGAAGGGCACCGACATCGTCTCGGTCGAGACGGTGCACCTGGAGCCCCTCGGCCTGTACTCCAAGAAGGTGAAGTCGGCCGCCGAGCTGCCCGACGGCGCCACCGTCGGCCTGCCCAACGACACCACCAACGAGGGCCGGGCGCTCAAGCTGCTCGCCGACAACAACGTCATCACCCTCAAGGAGGGCGTGGGCACCGCCGCCACCCCGGCCGACGTGACGGGCAACCCGAAGCACCTGAAGTGGAAGGAGCTGGAGGCCGCCCAGCTGCCCCGCTCGCTGCCCGACCTGGACGCCGCCGTGATCAACGGCAACTACGCGATCGAGGCCAACCTCAAGCCCGCCACCGACGCGATCCTGCTGGAGAAGGCCGAGGGCAACCCGTACGCCAACATCCTGGCCGTCAAGAAGGGCAAGGAGAACGACCCGCGGGTGAAGAAGCTCGCCGAGCTGCTGCACTCCGACAAGGTCAAGCAGTACATCGACGACACCTTCAAGGGCTCGGTCATCCCGGCGTTCTGAACCGCCGGCAGCGGCTCCTGACGGCCGCTCAGAACGGCACCCCCATCCGTGTGGTGGGGGTGCCGTCGGCGTTCCACCCGGTACCGTGTCACGGCCCGGGCAGGGCGGGGCGTACCGTGTGTCCACGACCCGGCGAGGAGAGAGACGGCATGCCTGCGAGCTTCCCCGAGACCGCGATCAGCACCGAGCGGCTGCTGCTGCGACCCCTCGCGGGCGGGGACGTCCCCGGCCTGGTGGCGATGATGGACGACGAGCTGGTGCACGCCTGGACCGACGTCGTGCAGCCCTTCACCGAGGAGCACGCGCGGGAGTGGACCAGGATGCTGGCGCCCGCCCGCCGCATCGAGGGGCGCGGAATCGTTTTCGCCGTCACCGAGCACCTCACCCAGCGGATGGTGGGCGTGGTCGAACTGCGCTCCACCGACTGGCGGCTGCTCTCCACCGAGGTCGTCTTCGTCACCGCCTCCTGGGCCCGCGGCGAGGGCTACGCGCCCGAGGCCGTCAACGGGGTGGCCCAGTGGCTGTTCGAGGACCGCGGCTTCCTCCGCCTGGAGCTGCGCACCGCCGCCGGGAACACGGCAGCCCAGCAGGTGGCCCAGAAGCTCGGCTGCATCAGCGAGGGCGTGCTGCGCAGCGCCTGGATAGTCCGCGGTGGTGAGGGGGACGGCACCGCGGAGGAGAGCCGCAGCGACCTGATCCTGTGGAGCCTGCTGCCGGAGGACATGGAGCCATTGGCGCCGCGCGAGGCCGACCACGCGGGGCAGCGCTGACCGCCGGCGACGGGCCGCGCTGACGTGTCGTCGGGAGTTCACGCACTGCTGTGCGAGTTTCCCGCCGCGCTTTCCCGTCCCGGGCCGGTCCCACCGGGTAGCCTCGGACCGGGCGGGCGGACGGACCGTCACGGGGCCTAAGGGGAGCAGCGGTAGATGGCGGACCGGATCACGGTCATCGGGTGGGACGGTACTCCGCTGACCGAGGCGGCCGCCTCGGCACTCGCGGGCGCGACCCTGGTGGCGGGCGCCCCGTACCAGCTGTCCGCGCTGCCGGTGCCGGCCGGCGCGGAGCGGCTCACCCTGGGCAGCGTCCAGCAGGCGGCCCGCCGGATCGCCGCCCACCGGGGTGCCGCCGTGGTGGTCGCCGAGGGCGACCCCGGCTTCTTCGGGGTGGTGCGCGAACTCCGCCGCCCCGAGTACGGACTCGAACTCGAGGTGCTGCCCGCCGTCTCCTCGGTGGCCGCCGCCTTCGCCCGGGCCGGGATGCCCTGGGAGGACGCCCAGGTGGTCAGCGCCCACGGCGGTCGGCTGCGCCGGGCGGCCAACGTCTGCCGCGCCCACCCGAAGGTCGCCGTGCTCACCACCCCCGGCGCCGGGCCCAGCGAGCTCGCCCTGATGCTCCGCGGGGTGCACCGCACCTTCGTGGTCTGCGAGGCGCTCGGCACCCCGGACGAGGACGTCACCGTCCTCACCTCCGAGCGGGTGCCCGACCACGACTGGCGCGATCCGGCCGTGGTCCTGGTGATCGGCGGCGCCGGGCCCAACCACGCTCCCGGCGAGACCTCCGGCTGGCTGGCCGGACGCCCCCTCGGCTTCCCCGGCCCGGACCGGGGCTGGGCCCTCGACGGCCGGGCGTACGCGGGGGCGGAGCAGCTCGCCGGGACGGCGGGCGGCGCCGGGGCCGCGCTGCCGCCGCACGTCCGCGCGCTGGCACTCGCCCGGCTCGGCCCGGTGCCGGGCGAGCTGGTCTGGGCGGTCGGCGCGGGCAGCGGGGCGCTGGCGGTGGAGATCGGACGCTTCGGCGCGGCGGTGGTCGCGGTGGAGGCCTCCCGCTCGGCCTGCGCCCAGATCACCGTGAACGCCCGCCGCTACGGCGTGGAGGTCGAAGTGGTGCACGGGGTGGGCCCCGAGGTGCTCGGCGGCCTGCCCGAGCCGGACGCGGTGATGGTCGAGGCGGGCGGCGCCGAGGTGGTCGGCGCGGTGCTCGCGCGGCGACCGGAGCGGCTGGTCGCCATCGCCCGCACGCTGGCCGAGGCGGAGGCGGTCCGGACCGCGATCACCGCCGCCGGCTACCGCGCGGACGGCGCGCTGCTGCAGTCCGCGCCACTGGCCCCGGCCCCGGGCGGCGTGCCCGGGCTGGCCCTCGGCACGGGGCAGCAGAGTCTGGTGCTCTGGGGAGAGCTGGCCTCCTGACGGGCCGTCGGACCGTCCGTCGGTCCGCCCCTCGCTCGGCGCCGGCCGGGGCTGTCGGGGCTCCGTCAACGGCCCCCGGCCAAACTGCCGCGGTGTGATCAGGATTCGGACAGGGATTCGGTATCCGTTCGGGGCGGGCCGGTAGGGTGAAGCCTCCCGCCTGCGCGGCGGTCGTCGGTTCGTGTCCAGTTCGGCCTGTTTGCCACCTTTCTGACGTGGCGGAACTTACAGCCCGGAGGGGCCGTGGACATTCGACGCGGCGCGGGTCGGGCCGGAAGAATGCCGTTGGGTCCGGCGCGGTCGTGCCGGTTGTCCCCAGCTGTCGTTGTTTCTGATGGTGCGCCACCCCTCCCACGGGAGGCGCCCGGTCCGGAAGCGCGGCACGGCGGACGCCGGGCAGCTGGACGGACGGATGGACGGGCGGGAGCACGGCCCGCCCCGAGCGGAGTTGGGCGCGGCGGTCGGCGACCGTCGCGCCAAGGGTGCGGCAGCGCCCGGAAGGAGCTTTGACATGACCGATGGCGGCCACGTTCCCAGCGAGGGCCTGCCCGAGCACCTGCTCGGCGGCGCCGACCCGCTCGGCCGCCCGGAGGGCGTCCCGCTGCCCGGCCAGGCCCCGGCCCGGCACGCCGCGTACACCTTCCTCGACGACGAGGAGGAGGACCTGCTGCTGATGCCCGGCCCGCAGGCCTCCTGGGGCGACGTCCCGGTGCACGGCGCGGTGGAGACCGTGATGGTCGGCGAGACCGCGATCCCGGCGGCCGCCCCCCGCGGCGCCCTCGGCACCCGGCCTCGGGTCGCCCCTGGTCGACACGGTGACGCTCCGTCCGGTCGACGAGCTCGGCGGCACCCCCGCGCACGGCGTGCCGCTGCACGGGACCCCGGCGCACGGCACTCCGCTCCAGGACCCCCTGCTGCACGGCACCCCGGCGCACGGCACCCCGGTCCAGGACGCCGTGGCCCAGGACGGCGTGGCCCAGGGCACGCCCGCCCACGGCACCCCGGTCGAGCCGTCCTGGCCGCCGCTGGCCCCGCCGGTGCCGGGCGTCGACCCCGCCGTCGCGCCCCTCGCCGACCCGCTCACCGATCCGCTCGCCGTCGCGCCGTTCCCAGGCGCCCCGGCGGCCGGGAACGGCGCGGGCCAGTTCACCCCGCCCGGCGTGGTGCCGGACGCGCTGGCGAACACCGTCCAGGCGACCGCGCCGGTGGCGGCCGCAGAACCGGTTGTGCAGACGGTCCCGGTGACGCCCCCTCAGCCGCAGCGCCGCCCGCTGCACGCCGGGCCGCCCATCCCGGACCCGTCCCTGATGACCGGTCACGTCCCGGTCCGCTCGCTGGCCGACCGCGGCCCGTCCGGGGGCACCCCCGCGTACGGCGTGCCGATCGTCCCCGCTCCTCCGCTGGCCGCGCCCGTGCCGACCGCCGCGGTGCCGGTGCAGGCCGTTCCGGTGCCCGCACAGCTCCAGCCGGAGGCCGGCGCGCCGGTCCAGCCGGAGGACGTGCAGGCCGTCGGAGCCCCGATCGCCGTCGAGCCCGTCGTGGTGGCCGAGGCCGCCCCGGCGGAGGTCGTGGCGGTGGCCGTCGAGCAGGTCGCGGTGGAGGCGGTCGAGACCACCGTCGAGTCCGTGGCCGTCGAGTCCGTGGCCGTGGAGTCGGTTGCGGTCGAGTCCGTCGCGGTGGAGCCCGTCGCGGTGGTCGAGGCCGGGCCGGCCGCTGCTGAGGCCCCGGTCGTGGAGACCGTGGTCAACGAGGCCCCGGTCACCGTCCCCGCCGAGGCCGTCCAGACCGCCGGGACCGCCGTCGAGGAGCAGCAGCCGCCGCAGGCCCCGGCCGAGGCGCTCGCGGAGGTTCCGGTCGAGCCGGCCCAGCCGGTCGCGGTCGAGCAGCCGGCCGAGCACCCGTCCGCCGAGCCGGTCGCGGAGGCCGCTCCGGCGCAGGCCGGGCCGATCTCGCTGGAACCCGTCTTCGTGGAGCCGGTTGCCGTCCCGCAGCCGGAGGCCGTCCCGGCCGCCCAGCCCGAGGCGGCCCCGGAGGCCGAGGCGCTCGCCGCCACCGCCGAGCAGACCGAGCAGACCGAACGGACCGTCAGCGAGTCGACCGCGCCCGAGCTGCCGCTCGCCGAGGCCGTGCCCGCCGAGCCCGGGGCCGCCCCGGCCGTCGAGGACCTGGCGGTCGCGGCCGCCGTGGCCGTCGCGGTGGAGCCCACCGCCGAGCAGCCGGAGACCGTCGCCATTCCGGCGCAGGCCGCCGCGCCCGCCCGTCAGCCCGGCCGGATCTCCGCCTTCCTGGCCGCCCCGGCCCCGGACGGTCTGCCGGCCGTCGAGGCCGAGCCGCAGCCGGGCCGGGCCACCGTCCCGGGGGACGCCGCCGCTGAGGTGCCCGCCGCCGAGCAGCCCGCCGAGACCGGGCCGGCCGCTCAGCCCGGGCAGGCCGCCGTCGCCACCCCTGCCGAGGAGTCGGCCCCTGAGGCCGAGCCGTCCGCCGAGGCCGTGGCGACCGAGCCCGTGGCGACCGAGGCCGCGGAGGTCCCCACCGACGCCGCCGTCGCCGAGACCGAGGAGCAGGCCGGGACCGGTGCCGTCGCCGAGGAGGAGCGCCCGCCCGCGGCCGCCGGCTTCGACGAGGCCGCCCGCGAGGCCGTCCACCAGGTGATCCGGGAGCGCCGCGACATCCGTAACGGCTTCCGCCCGGACCCGATCCCGCACGAGGTGCTGATCCGGGTCCTGGAGGCCGCCCACACCGCGCCCAGCGTCGGCTACTCGCAGCCCTGGGACTTCGTGGTGATCCGCTCCGCCAAGACCCGCCGCAAGATGCACGAGCTGGCGGAGCGTCAGCGCGAGGCGTACGCCGACTCGCTGCCCAAGGCCCGGGCGAAGCAGTTCAAGGAAATCAAGATCGAGGCCATCCTCGAGACCCCGGTCAACATCGTGGTCACCGCCGACCGCACCCGCGGCGGCCGCCACACCCTGGGCCGCCACACCCAGCCGCAGATGGCCCCGTACTCGGCCGCCCTGGCGGTCGAGAACCTCTGGCTGGCCGCCCGCGCCGAGGGCCTGGGCGTCGGCTGGGTGAGCTTCTTCGACGAGGAGGAGATGGTCCGCGAGCTCGGCCTGCCGGACCACCTCGACGTGGTCGCGTACCTCTGCGTCGGCTACGTGGACTCCTTCCCGGACGAGCCCGAGCTCCAGCAGCAGGGCTGGGCCAAGAAGCGCCCGCTCTCCTGGGTGGTGCACGAGGAGCAGTACGGCAACCGCGCCCTGCCGGGCGAGGAGCCGTCGGACCTCCTCGCCGAGACCCTGCGCGGCATCCGCCCGCTGGACGCCAAGGCGCTCGGCGACGCCTGGGACCGGCAGAAGCGGATGACCAAGCCGGCCGGTTCGCTGGGCGTGTTGGAGATCATCGGTGCCCAGCTCAGCGGCCTGTCCCGCAAGTGCCCGCCGCCGATCCCGGAGCCCGGCTGCGTCGCGGTGTTCGCCGGTGACCACGGCGTGCACGCCCAGGGCGTCACCCCCTGGCCCCAGGAGGTCACCGCCCAGATGGTGGCCAACTTCCTGGCCGGGGGAGCGGTGGTCAACGCCTTCGCCGCCCAGGTCGGCGCCGAGGTCTGCGTGGTCGACGTCGGCGTGGCCTCCGAGCTGCCCGGCCCGGTCCAGAACGGCCGCACCACCGGCCTGCTCCCGCGCAAGGTCAAGCCCGGCACGGACGACATGACCCAGGGCCCGGCGATGAGCCGGGAGGAGGCGCTCAAGGCGATCGAGGTCGGCATCGAGACCGCCCGTGACCTGGTCTCGGCGGGCAACAAGGTGCTGGTCACCGGCGACATGGGCATCGCCAACACCACCGCCTCCGCCGCCCTGATCTCGGTCTTCGCCGGTCTCGACCCGGCCGAGGTGACCGGGCGCGGCACCGGCATCGACGACGAGACGCACGCCCGCAAGATCGAGGTCATCCGGACCGCGCTGGCCCTCCACCAGCCCGACCCGGCCGACCCGATCGGCGTACTGGCCGCCGTCGGCGGTCTGGAGCACGCGGCCATCGCCGGCTTCCTGCTCGGCGCCGCCTCGCTGCGCACCCCGGTGATCCTGGACGGCGTCATCGCCGGTTCGGCCGCACTGGTCGCCAAGGCCATCGCCCCCGAGGTGCTGGCCGCGTGCATCGCCGGCCACCGCTCCGCCGAGCCCGGCCACAAGGCCGCTCTGGAGAAGCTCGGACTGCGCCCGCTGATCGAGCTCGACCTGCGCCTCGGCGAGGGGACCGGCGCCCTGCTGGCCCTCCCGCTGGTGCAGAGTGCGGCCCGCGCGATGCACGATGTAGCCACCTTCGACTCCGCCGGCGTCACCGAGAAGAACTAGTTGGGGGCTGTCCGACCGTGCCCGCCGGGTCCGGCCCGCCCGGCACGCACGCTCGCCGCACGGCCGGGACGCCCAAGTAGCTCCGCTACGAGGGCGTCCCGGCCGCACGCCGATCGCACGCACCGAACGACCCGGCCTGATCCGGCGGGCACGGTCGGACAGCCCCCGCCCCAGCACTCCTCCCCACCGGCCCGAGGGCGCGCCGGTGCGGGGGAGTGCTGTCGTCCCACGCAAAACCCTCTCCCCAGCCAGCCCCAGGAGCACCGCCGATGACCACCCCCGCGCCCAACCCCCACCCCAGCACCGAGGGCCGCACCCCCTACCCCGTCGGACTGCTGCTCACCGGCCGCCGCGTCGTCGTGATCGGCGGCGGCCAGGTCGCCCAGCGCCGGCTCCCGGCACTGCTCGCCGCCGGGGCGGACGTGCACCTGATATCGCCCTCCACCACCCCCGCCGTCCAGGCGATGGCCGACGCCGGCGAGCTCACCTGGCACCGGCGCGGGTACGCCGACGGCGACCTCGCCGACTCCTGGTACGCCCTGGTCGCCACCGACGACCCGGCCGTCAACACCGCCGTCTCCGCCGAGGCCGAGCGCCTGCGGGTGTTCTGCGCCCGCAGCGACGACGCCGCCGCGGCCACCGCCTGGACCGCCGCCACCGGCCGCGACTCCGGCACCACCGTCTCCGTCCTGACCGGCGACCCGCGGCACTCCGCCGCCCTGCGCGACACCATCGTGGACGCCCTGCGGGACGGCTCCCTGGCGGCCCGTCAGTTCCGCACCCGCGAGCCGGGCGTGGCCCTGGTCGGCGGCGGCCCCGGCGACCCCGACCTGATCACCGTGCGCGGCCGCCGCCTGCTGGCCGACGCCGACGTGGTGGTCGCCGACCGGCTCGCCCCGCGCGAGCTGCTGGACGAGCTGCCGCCGCACGTCGAGGTGATCGACGCCTCCAAGATCCCCTACGGCCGCTACATGGCCCAGGAGGCGATCAACCAGACCCTGATCGACCACGCCAAGGACGGCAAGTTCGTGGTCCGCCTCAAGGGCGGCGACCCGTACGTCTTCGGGCGCGGCGGCGAGGAGCTGCTGGCCTGCCTGGAGGCCGGCGTCCCGGTCACGGTGGTCCCCGGCATCTCCAGCTCCATCTCCGTCCCGGCGGCGGTCGGCATCCCGGTCACCCACCGCGGCATGACCCACGAGTTCACCGTCATCTCCGGCCACGTCGGCCCCGACGAGCGCTCCCTCACCAACTGGGACGCCGCCGCCCGGATGACCGGCACCCTGGTCCTCCTGATGGCCGTCGACAAGATCGGCGCGATCGCCGCCAAGCTGATCGAGCACGGCCGCCCCGCCACCACCCCCGTCGCCGTCGTCCAGGAGGGCACCACCGCCGCCCAGCGCCGCGTCGACGCCACCCTCGCCACCGTCGCCGAGGTCGTCACGGCGGAGGGCATCAAGCCCCCGGCCGTCATCGTCATCGGCGACGTGGTCAACGTCCTCGGCCAGCACTGACCCCTCGTCAGGCCCCGCCCCTCCCGGGCGGGGCCTCCCCGGCGGTACCGTTCCCGTGCCGTTCCGTCATGACCGCCCGAGGGAGGGTCGCCACGGTGTCCGACACCGCGCACCCGCCGTAGGTACCTCCGGAGATCCCGGAGGGCCCTACGGAGGTCCTCGATGTCCCGCACGGTCCGCACCACCCCGTACCGGCTCCGCAGCACCGGGCCCGGACCGGTCTCCCTCGCCCGCCTCGACCTCCGCTACCCGCACGCCGAACTGGCCCGCGCCGCAAGCGAAGGCCGCCGCCCCGTCCCGGCCCCGACCCTGCGCCGGCTCCGCAGCTGGCATCCGTACCGCCTCGACGGCAGGACGGACAGCTGCACCACCATGATCGCCACGTCCAACGCCCGTGCCCGGCTCCGGGCCCGCCTCGCCGCCGACCGCATCCGCGGCCTCCACCGAGCCGGCCACTCCGTCGACGGCGCGGACGTCCCCCCGGCCCGCCACCGCCGCGACGCCCTCTGGCACGCCTGACCGGTGCCGCCCCGTCAGCTCGGGTAGCGGATCAGCTCCGCGGTGCCCAACTCGAACCCGAACGGCTCCGGGACGGGCACCGCGTCGCCGAACTTCCCGGTCCACCTGCGGTGGTACACCCCGCCGCCGGGCTCGGAGTACAGCGCCACCGTCCCCTCCCGGGGGTCGATCAGCAGGTAGACCCGGATGCCCATCAACGGGTAGTCGCGGACCTTGCCCACCAGGTCGTTCTCGGGGTTGGACGGCGAGACGATCTCCACCGCGATCGCGGCCAGCTCCGCCGGGACGTCGTTGCCACCCAGCTCGACGACGGAGACCGGGATGTAGGTCAGGTCCGGATTGCGGAGCTTGCCGACGTTCGGCGAGGCCAGGTCGGTGTTCTCACTGGGCATCAGATCGGCGGGCCGGTGCGCGTCGAACTGCTCCCGCACCAGCAGCAGGTTGCGTTGGTGGATCACCGACGGGCCGGCTGCGATGATGATCGCGTCCCCCGACACCTCCGTCTTCCAACCCGCTGGTGGTGCCAGGCTCCGTGCGTACTTCAGCAGTTGGGCGTGACGCTCGGGGATCCGGTGCTCGGCCATGCCGCCATCCTTCCGCTCCCGTCCGGAGGGCTACCGGACCGGGCCGCGTTCGTCGACGGACACGGTCGGCTCGGTCAGGAACGTCCCGAGGGCCACCGGGCCGTAGGCGATGTTGAAGGTGTCGAGCCAGTACGACCAGTCACGGACCCCCGCCGCGCTGCTGAAGCGGTAGTTGAGCTGCCACCGCACCCACTGGCCCGGCCGCAGCCGTACGGCCGGTGGCCGGCGGTGCCGGGGCGGCAGCCCGAACAGCGGGTCCACCCGGGGCAGCACCCGCAGCGTGCCGTCCGTCTCCCGCAGGCTGACCGCGACCTCGCGCCGCTCCACCCGGGACTCCCGGGGCTCGAAGCCGTGGCGCTCGTCCATCCTGACGTGGTGCGCGAGCGGGCCGAGGCCGGTCGGCAGGACGAAGCCCGTCGCGGCGGCGTTCCGCCGGGCGGCGGCCTCACCGCCCCGCGACTCCTTCGTCCAGAACGTCCTGACCCACTGCACCGTGATCTCCACCGCACCCGCCTCTCTCGGCACAGCACACGCAGACCGGCCGCCGGCCACGTGGACGACATCCTCCTCGCCGACGCGCACGCAGAAGCCACCGCTCCCCGAGCGGCGGCACCAGAAACCCTTCGTGCGCGCGGCGTAGCGTTGCGAGGCCGCTCGGCGCCGGGCTCATCGGTGCTTATGATCATCCGCATGGCGACACGACTCGTGCAGATCAACATGAAGGCCCGGGACGACGCCGCGCTCGGCCGGTTCTGGGCGGCGGCACTCGGCTGGGGCATCGACAGCGAGGCGCCCGGCGTGACCAACCTCGAGCCGGTCGGCTTCGCCTACCCCGACCCCTCGGCGGTCTGCATCGACATCATCGCCCGTCCGGAGCCCAAGACGGGGAAGAACCGGGTGCACCTCGACCTGGCCACCACCTCGACGGCCCATCAGGCGGAGCTGGTCGCGCGTCTGATCGAGCTCGGCGCCACGCTCGCCGACGTCGGACAGGGCGAGGTCCCCTGGACGGTCATGGCCGACCCCGAGGGCAACGAGTTCTGCGTCCTGGAGCCCCGGGAGGTCTACGGGGACACCGGGCCGGTCGCCGCGGTGGTGGTCGACTGCGCCGACCCGCGGGAGATGGCGCGCTTCTGGGGCGAGGCGATGGACTGGACGGTGCACGAGGTCGCCGACGGGCACGCGAGCATGCGCTCGGCCCAGGGCGTCGGCCCCTACCTGGAGTTCATCCGCACCCCCGACCCCAAGCTCGGCTGGAACCGCGTCCACCTGGACGTCAGCCCGTACCGCGGTGACGACCCGGAGGCGGAGGAGGCCCGTCTGCGCGCCCTGGGCGCCTCCGACCCGGGCATCGACCAGTCCTCCATCCACTGGCGAATCCTGACCGACCCGGAGGGCAACGAGTTCTGCCTCCTCAGCCCTCGCTGAGGCCCGGTACCGGCGCTCGGGCCGCCCGCCTGATCCGCCGTCAGCGAAGCTTCTGGCGGGTCTCGGTGGGGAGTGCTTGGGTGGGTGGCATGGATCTCCTCGTACTCGGCGGCACCGCCTGGCTCGGCCGGGAAGTCTCCCGGCAGGCACTCGCCCTCGGCCACCGCGTCACCTGCCTCGCCCGGGGCGAGAGCGGCGGGGTGGCGGAGGGCGCCACCCTCGTCGCGGCGGACCGTTCGCAGCCCGGTGCGTACCGGGAACTGACGGGGCGTGACTGGGACGCCGTGGTGGAGGTGAGCTGGCAGCCCGGCTACGTCCAGGACGCGCTGGACGCCCTCGCGCCCCGCGCCCGGCACTGGAGCTACGTCTCCTCGGTGAGCGCCTACGCCGAACACCCCGTCGGCGCCGACGAGTCGGCCGCACTGCTGCCCGCGCTCGAAGGCCGCGAGGCGGCCCGGGAGACGTACGGCGAAGCCAAGGTCGCTTGCGAGCAGGCCTCGGCCGCCGCCCTCGGCGACCGTCTGCTGATCGCCCGCGCCGGGCTGATCGGCGGCCCCGGCGACCGCACCGGCCGCACCGCCTACTGGGTGGCCCGCGCCGCCCGCGCCCCCGAGGCGCCGCTACTGGTCCCGGACACCCCGGCCCTGCCCACCCAGGCCATCGACGTCCGTGACCTCGCCGCCTGGCTGCTGCACTCCGCCGAGCGGGGCACGTCCGGCACCTTCGACGCGGTCGGCCCCGTCCTCTCCTTCGGCGAGTGGGTGGAGCTCTCCCGCACCGTCGGCGGCCACACCGGCCCGGTGGTCCCAGCCCCGTCCGACTGGCTGCTGGAGCAGGGCGTCCAGCAGTGGATGGGCCCGGACTCCCTCCCGATGTGGCTGGCCGACCCCGACCTGCAGAGCCACTCCACCCGCCCGGGCGCCGCGGCCCTCGCCGCCGGCCTGACCCACCGCCCCCGCACCGAGATCCTCGCCGACCTGCTCCACTGGGTCCGCACCGACTCCCCGGCCCTGGCCGCCGGTCTGACTCCGGAGCGGGAGCGCGAGCTGCTCGCCCTGCTCGACGTCGCCTGACGGGCCGTCACCGCCGCGGGCGGCGGGCACCGGCCAGCAGCAACCCGCCGAGGGCGGACAGCCCGCCCGCCACGGTGAGCAGCACCGGGGCCTCCCCGGTCCCGGTCTCCGGCAGGCTGCCCTCGATGACGCGCAGCTCGGGTGTGGGCGTCCAGGCCTCGGCGGGCGGCAGCGGCGCCGGCGGGTGGGCCGGCCGGGCGGGCTCGGACGGTGGGGCGGCCAGGGTCTCCGGTGCCGCCGGGGTCTGCGGGCCGCCCGGCGAGGCCTGGACCTCGGGTGTCCTCGGCGGCGCCGGGGCCGCCGCGCCGGGTGGTACGGGCGCCATCGACGGCAGAGGGGCCTGGACCACCGGGGGTGTCGTCGCCGGGCGCCAGTTCGCCGTGCCGGAGGCGGTCAGCGTCCGCCGCGAGCCCACCGTGTCCACGTACCCCTGACAGCGTTCCGGGGTCTCGGTGGGGATCAGGAACTGAGGGTCCGTCACCGTCTCCGCCCCCTCCACCCGCACCGCACCGCTGCCGCCGTCCGCGCGCCGGGCGCAGAGCCTGGTCGCGGTCGTCCCGGCCGGCAGCTCCAGCAGCCCGTCCGTCAGGGTTCCCGGCGCGCCTTGGCAGAGCGTCAGCCCGTCCGTCCCGGTGGCCGTCACCCGCACCCGGCCGGCCGTGCTGGTCAGCTCGAAGGGGATCTCCGCACCGGCCTCGGCGTCCGGCCCGGCGGTCAGGGTGAGGGCGGGCTCGGCGGGCAGCGTCGGGTCGATCGTGCCCCAGTCCGGGCAGGTGACGCCGGGGTAGCGGTCCGGGTCGGGCAGTGGCGCTCCGGCGGGCAGGTTCTCGGTCACGCACCAGATCCGCTGGGCCATCAGGCCCCGGGTGGAGGAGGTCGAGTAGTCGGCCACCCCGGGGGAGAGCAGGTGGGCCACCCGGGCCCGTTGCAGCGCGGTCAGCGGCTCCTTCGCACCTTCGGTGCCGCCCCGGACGAACGGCGCCTCGCCGCAGGCGGCCAGCGGGTGGTTCAGACAGAACACCCAACGTGCCGCCTGCGGCACGCCGTTCACCAGGGGCCCGACCACGCAGAGCGGAGTGCCGTAGAAGATCCCGGGGGTGGGCGGCGGCGCACCCAGCCCCGGATTGACCGTGCCCGGGTTGTTCATCACCGCCACCATCCGGCCGCCCTCCAACCAGGCCGGGTCCACCTGCACCTGCTGCGGGCTGCCGGGCCGGGTGGTGTTCGGATCGCACGCGGTCACGGTGTACGAGGTCCCGGCCCGGGGGAGCACGGCCCCGACGGGCGGAGCGGCACCGAGGACGAGCAACACGGCCGCGACGGCCACCCCGGACGATCGGCGCACGGGCGGACTCCACTCTTCCGGGAACATCGGTCCGGCCAGTCTCGGCTCGGCGATCACACCCACGGCGCCGCCGGGCTGACGCACCGTCCGCCACCACCCGATGGGCCGAGCCCCGCCCGACCGTCGCCGCGCTACGGGCGGGTGGGGCAGTGTGGTGCGATGGACTCAGGAGGGCCTCGGCCCGGCCTCCTGAAACGGCCGGGCCCGGCCGACCCGCCGTCAGACCCCTACGCGGAGCCGGTCCACCCTCGGCAGTACGGTCGGCATCTCGTCTGTCACCCAGGCGTACTCCAGGGCGGACAGGAACTCCCCGCCCTCCGCCCACAGCAGCAGCTCGCCGACGTACGCCCCGTCCTCGTCGTACACCTCGGCACCCACCGGCAGCAGCACCGAGCGCCGGTCCGTCTCCGCCGCCCCGCGCACCCGCAGGTCGACGCTGACCGACCCCTCGAACCAGGCGGCCACCACCTCGACCCGGTCGAGCTGCGCGCGCAGCTCCGGGGCACCGGGGAAGTCGGCGGCGAGCAGGTGCTCCAGGACGGCGCGCTCGGCGGCGTTCAGCGGACGGGGTTCGATCGGGACGACGGCCATGTGCCCATCATCGTCTCCGCGCCCGGTCGCTTCCTCGCCGAACGCCACCCCTCCCCACCTGTGCCAAGATCGACGGGTGGCAGAACCGAGCACCATCACCGACCCGACCGACCCCCGCCTGGCCGACTACACCGGCCTGACCGACGTGGAGCTGCGCCGCCGGCGCGAGCCCGAGGAGGGCCTCTTCATCGCCGAGGGCGAGAAGGTGATCCGCCGGGCGGTGGCGGCCGGGTTCCGGATGCGGTCGATGCTGCTCACCCCGAAGTGGCTGGACGTGATGGCCGACGTGATCGCCGAGACCCCGGCGCCGGTCCACGTGGTGGAGCCCGGGCTGGCCGAGGAGGTCACCGGCTACCACGTGCACCGCGGCGCGCCTCGCCTCGATGGAGCGCAAGCCGCTCCCGGAGGCCGCCGAACTTCTCACCGCTCCCGCCGGGTGGCCGTCCTGGAGGGCCTGGTCGACCACACCAACATCGGCGCCATCTTCCGCAGCGCCGCCGCCCTCGGGATGGACGCCGTGCTGCTCTCCCCGGACTGCGCCGACCCGCTCTACCGACGGGCCGTCAAGGTCTCGATGGGGCGCGGTCTCTCCGTCCCGTACGCCCGCCTCGACCCCTGGCCGTCCGCCCTGGCCCACCGTCCGCGAGGCCGGCTTCGAACTCCTCGCCCTGACGCCCTCGGGCGCGGACGACCTCAACGCCACCGCCCCGCACACCCTCCCCAGGCCGCCGTCATGCTCGGCGCCGAGGGCGACGGCCTCACCCCGAAGGCCTGGCCGCCGCCACCCGCCGGGTCCGCATCCCGATGTCCCACGGCATCGACTCCCTCAACGTGGGAGCCGCCGCCGCGGTCACCTTCTACGCCGTCAACACCGGGATCTGACGGCGGTCCTGCTCACTGCACGGGCGGAGGGGACTCGACCCCCAGCCTGCCGCTTTGGAGGCGGCTGCTCTGGCCAATTGAGCTACACCCGCTCAGCCCGGCTGGAGTTGAACCAGCGACCCCCGCCTTATCAGGGCGGTGCTCTGACCGACTGAGCTACGGGCTGTCGGCCTCGCGGCCGGTGCCCTGATTCTGCTGCCCCGCCCGCCCCGAGGTCACCTGGTTTTCCAGCAACCAGGACCGGAGCGCCGCGAAGTCACCCTCCGTCAGACCACGGCGGGGGTCGACGCGGTGGAGCAGCGCGGGGCCCGGGTGGCGGGCGGCGACCCACCTCCGGTCGGCGTCGGTGAGCTCGTCGTCCACCCAGGCGAACGGGCGCCCGGCGGCGAGCGAGACGAGGGTCTGGGTCTTCCAGTGCAGCCCGTGCCGCTCGTCGTCCTCCTCGTCCGCTCGGGTCGGCTCCGGCCAGACCACCACCGGGAGTCGCGGCAGGTGCAGGCGCGGGGCGACGTACTCGTTCGCCTCCTCCTCCCAGGTCGTCGCCCAGACGAGTTCGCACGGGAGCGCCGCCAGCCGTGGCCCGTGCGCGGGGTCGATCCGGCGCAGGAGGGGGTTCGCGTCGTCGGCCCCGTGGGCGGGGTACTCCTCGGGTGCTCCGCCGAACGGGATGAGCGGGCCGTCGACATCGAGGAAGAGCAGTGGAGGCATGGCGGCACCTTACGTGTGGCGGAGGTCTCAGTCGGGCCGCCGTCGAACCGTTGTGTAGGTATTTGCCCGTTTTCCCGTGTCGGCAACATTGCGGTGGAATGAAGCCGTCGTCCTGTGCGAAACAGTGTGCAATCAGCGCCGGAGAATGATTTGCGAAAGGCGCATCGCATCCGATCTGATGGCATTCGACGGGCCGCCGGGAAACCCCTGGAAGGCCGTCCCTTCATGCACATCAGCGCACCCTCACCCACGGGGCGGCGGAGAATTTCGGGGAGTACGCCTCTCATGCCCGCAGTACGCAACTCGCCGCTCTCCCGGCTGCTCCGCGACCGCACCGGCGCCACCGCCCTCGCGGTGGTGACGCTCTTCCTCCTCCTCGCCCTCGCCGCCCCGCTGATCGCCGCCGCCTACGGCAAGAACCCCACCGAGCACTACGGCCAGAACGCGCCCGGCCTGCTCAGCGACTCGGGCCTGCCGATGCTCCCCAACGGCGGGATCTCGGCCGACTTCTGGTTCGGCCTGGAGCCGGGCCTCGGGCGGGACGTGTTCACCCAGCTGCTCTACGGCATCCGCACCTCCCTCCTGATCGCCTTCGCGGCAGCCGCCGTCACCACCCTGCTCGGCGTCCTGGCCGGCGTCGCGGTCGGCTACCTGGGCGGTCTGACGGACCGGATCTTCGGCTTCCTCTCGAACGTCCTGCTCGCCTTCCCGACCCTGCTCCTGCTCCTCGCGCTCAGCCCCGTGGTGCAGTCCCGGCTGGTCGATCCGAGCGAGGCCGAGCCGGAGTGGATGCAATTCCTGGTGCTGATCCTGGTGTTCTCCGCATTCGGCTGGATTCCGCTCGCGCTCTCCCTCCGCTCGGCGGTGCGTTCCCTCCGGGAAAGGGATTTCGTGCAGTCGGCGAAGGCCCAGGGGGCCGGCGGATTCCACATCGTCCTCCGGGAACTGCTGCCGAACGTCCGGGCCCAGCTGCTGGTGCACGCGACGATGGCGGTGCCGGGCTTCGTGGCCTCCGAGGCGGTGCTCTCCTTCCTCGGGGTCGGCATCACCGAGCCCGTCCCGGACTGGGGCCCGGATGATCTCGCGCGGTTCCGAGGTCTTCCAGGCCGATCCGACCTACATGGTCTTCCCCGGCGTGGCGCTGCTGGTCTTCGTGCTCGCCTTCAACTCTGCTCGGCGACGCGGTCCGCGACGCGCTGGATCCCCGCTCCGCCCGCTGAGCCACCGTCAGAACGACAACCACCCCTACCGCCCCGCACGTCGGGGCAAGGAGTCACTCCGCCATGCGCCTGACCAAAGCGACCCTCGCCGTCCTCGCCACCGCGCTGGCTCGCCACCGCCTGCTCGGCGGGAGCCGGTGCGGGCGGCGGTGGCGCGGCCCCGGAGCGAAGGACACCTCCCCGCTGCACCGCCGCCCTCGGCGACCGAGCAGGAGAGCGCCGGCCCGGCGCCCGCCGTCCCCGGTGCGAAGCCCGCGGCACGGTGAACGTCTACAACACCACCGACTCCGCCACCTCGACCCGCAGAAGGTCTACGCGGGCGCCGCCTACAACACCTCGCTGCTGTGGGGCCGTCAGCTGACCCAGTACCAGGTGGTGGACGGCAAGGCGAAGCTGGTCGGCGGACCTCGCCACCGACACCGGTACCGCCACCGACGGCGGCCGCACCTGGACGTACCGGCTGAAGGCGGGCGTGGCCTGGGAGGACGGGCAGCCGATCACCTCCCAGCAGGTGAAGTACGGCATCGAGCGCTCCTTCGGGAAGGGTTTCGAGGTCGGCCCGCCGTACTGGGCGCAGTGGCTGACCGGCGAGGCCAGTTACGAGGACGCCCGGAAGAAGTACGCGCCGGCCCGCAGGACGGCGACCTGGCCGCGATCGAGACCCCGGACGAGCGCACCCTGGTCCTCCGCTTCCCGCAGCCGCAGGCCGACGTGCCGTACATGGCCGCGCAGTCCTCGTCCTCCCCCGTCCGCAAGGACAAGGACACCGGCACCGACTACGACCGCCTGCCCTTCGCCAGCGGCCCGTACCGGATCGCCGAGCACGTCCAGAACACCCGCCTGGTGCTGGAGCGCAACCCGCACTGGAAGCCGGAGACCGACCCGATCCGCAATCAGTACCCGGAGAAGTTCGTCTTCAGCTTCGGCAAGGAGGCGCTCAACATCAACCAGGAGATCCTCTCCGGCCGGGACGGCGGCGCCAACGCCACCACCGTGGCGACCCAGCTCTCGCCCGAGCTGTACCAGACCACCGACACCGACCCGAAGGCCAAGGAGCTGGTGGTGACCGGCCGTCAGGGCGCCTTCGTCACCCAGCTGGTGGTGAACAACGAGCGGGTCGCCGACCCCGAGGTCCGCAAGGCCCTGCACCTGGCCTACCCGCGCCAGCAGGCCCGCCAGGTGCTCGGCGGCTCCCGGGTCGGCGAGCTGGCCACCACGCTCAGCTCCCCGGCGCTGCTCGACTGGCAGAAGTACGACCTCTACCCGGCCAAGCCCGCGGGCGACCCGGAGGCCGCCAAGCAGGCCCTGGCCAAGGCCAAGCAGGCGCCCACCAGCCTCACCTACGCGTACGCCAACACCCCGAACGGGCAGCGGGTCGCCCAGGTGCTGGTGGACGGCTTCGCCAAGGCGGGGATCACCATCGTGCCCAAGCCGGTGGACGCCAAGGCGCTGCTGGACGAGGCGCACCGGGCCGACTCCCCGTACGACCTGTTCGAGGAGACCAGCTCGGTGGACTGGCCGACGCCGTCCACGCTCGTCCCGTTCTCCTTCGACGGCCGGGCCAACAGCGACCTCAACTCGGCCCGCTACCGCAACCCGGCGGTGGACAAGGAGATCGACCGGATCAACCAGATCGGCGAGCCCCGGCAGAAGGCCAAGGAGCTGTACGCGCTGGAGCAGACCGTGATGAAGGACGTCCCGGTGCTGCCCTTCGCCCTACCCCAACGCCACCCAGCTGCGCGGCGCCAACGTCGGCGGCGCCTTCATCCACCCGATCTACGGGTCCGTCAGCCTCGCGTGGGTCTTCCTCAAGGCCTGACGCCTCCGCACGGCCCCGCCTCCGCCGGGCCGGCGGGCCGCACCCACCTCGTACCACCCGCATCCACGAACCGGACCGGCCATGCTCTCCTTCGCCCTGCGGCGGGCCCTCCAGGCCCCTCGCCGTGCTGGCCCGCGGTCTCCGCCGCCGCCTTCGTGCTCTTCCCACGCCGCCCCGCCGACCCGGCCCGGGCCGCCTGCGGCCCGCGCTGCGACTCCGGGCAGGTGGCGGCGGTCCGTCAGAGCATGGGCCTGGACCAGCCGTTGCTCACCAGTACACCGACTACCTCGCCGGGGTCGTCGCCGGACGTGGGATCAGCGACGTGGACGGCTCGGTCATCGACTGCGCCGCCCCCTGCCTGGGCTACTCCTACCGGCTCCACCAGCCCGTCACCCAGGCCCTGACCGAGCACCTGCCGGTCACCTTCTCGCTCCACCGCCGGGGCCCTGGCCGTGCTGCTGGTCCTCGGCCTGGGCACCGGCTTCGTCTCCGCGCTGTGCCACACGGCACCCGCACCGACCGGCTGCTCTCCGGCTTCACCCTGCTCGGCGCCAGTCGTGCAGATCTACTTCCTCGGCTACCTCGCCCAGTGGGGCCTGGTCCACTCGACCGGCCTGCTGCCGCTGCCCGCCTACACCCCGCCCGCCACCGACCCCGCCGCCTGGGTGGGCGGGATGCTGCTGCCCTGGCTGGTGCTCGGCTTCGTCAACTCCGCCGTCTTCGCCCGGCTCTCCCGCGCCCCAGCTGCTGGAGACCATGGACGAGGAGTACGTCCGGACCGCGCGCGGCAAGGGCCTGAGCCGGCTGCGGGCCCACCTGAAGTACACGGCGCGCGCGGCGCGGCCGGGCCGCTGGTCCAGCTGCTCGGGCTGGAGGCGGGCGCCCTGCTCGGCGGGGCCGTGATCACCGAGACCGTCTTCGGCCTGAACGGCGTCGGCACCTTCGCCGCCGAGGCGGTGGCGGGCCAGGACCTGCCCCGCCGTGGTCGGCACCGTGCTGCTCGCCGCCTGCTTCGTGGTCCTCTTCGTGGCCCTGGCCGACCTGGTGGTGGCCTGGCTCGACCCGCGCATCCGCCTCAGCTGACCCCGCCTCAGGAGCTTTCCCGATGACCACGAACACCTCGACCGCGCCGGTGCTCAGCGTCCGCGACCTCCTCCGTCGGCTTCGCCGCCCGCGACGGGGCCGAACCCGTACGGGCCGTGCGCGCCTCTCCCTTCGACCGTCGCCCCGGGCGAAGTCCTGGGCTGTCGGTGAGTCCGGCTCCGGCAAGTCCGCACCGGGCTGGCCCTGCTCGGCCTGCACGACCCCGCACCACCACCGTCCACCGGCTCCGCCCGTCTCGGCGGACAGGAGCTGGTCGGCGCGGGTGGGAGGCAGGAGCTGCGCCGGGTGCGCGGGGAGAGGATCGCCTGGTCTTCCAGGACGCGCTGACCTCGCTCAGCCCGTTCCACACCGTCGGCGCCCAGCTCTCCGAGATGTACCGGCTTGCACCACCCCGGCGCGGGACGGCGGAGGCCCGCCGCCGGGCGGCCGAGATGCTCGACCGGGTCGGCATCCCGGCGGCCCGGACCCGCGACCATCCGCACCGGTCTCTCCGGCGGGATGCGCCAGCGGGTGATGATCGCGATGGCCCTGATGAACGGGCCCGACGTCCTGGTCGCCGACGAACCACCACCGCCCTGGACGCCCCGGGTGCAGAGCCAAGTGCTGGATCTGCTGGGCGATGTTGCGGCGCGAGCAACGGCACCGCCGTCCTGCTGATCAGTCACGACCTCGGGGTGGTGGCCCGTCACACCGAACCGCACCCTGGTGCTCCGCCACGGCGAGACGGTGGAGACCGCCCCGACCGCCGAGCCTGCTGGCCGCCCCGCGGCAGCCGTACACCCGCGCCCTGGTCGGGGCCGCGCGTCACCCTGGACACCGTCCCGGGCTCGGTGCTGCCCACGTCGACGACCCGTCACCCGCCCCGGCCCGTACGGCACCCAGGGCGGCCCACCGTACCCCGACCTCCTGGCTGGGTCGAGGTCGAGGACCTGTCCGTGCACTTCCCGGGCCGCCGCCGTCACCCCTTCCGCACGGCCGATGCCCTTCCGCGCCGTCGAGGGGTTGAGCCTGCGGATCGCCCCGGGCGAGAGCCTCGCCTGGTCGGCGAGTCCGGCTCGGGCAAGTCCACCACCTCCCGGGTGCTGGCCGGCCTCCAACGCCCCCACCGGCGGCACGATCCGCTACGACGGACAGGACGCCACCCGCCCCGACCGCGCCCTGCGCCGCCGCCTGGCCGCGAGGTCCAGCTGGTCTTCCAGGACCCGTACGCCTCCCTCAACCCCCGCCGCACGGTCGCCCAGACCCTGGACACCCCGCTGCGCCTGCACACCGCCCTCACCGCCCCCGAACGCCCGCGAGCGCGCCGCCGAACTCCTCGAACAGGTCGGCCTCTCCGCCGCCCACCTCGACCGCCACCCGCACGAGTTCTCCGGCGGCCAGCGCCAACGCATCGGCATCGCCCGGGCCCTGGCCCCCGGCCCGCGCGCCTGATCATCGCCGACGAACCGGTCTCCGCCCTCGACGTCTCCGTCCCAGGCCCAGGTCCTCAACCTGCTCGCCGAACTGCGCGAGCGCCTCGACGTCGCCCTTCCTC
Organism: Kitasatospora albolonga; assembly: GCF_039535905.1. Classification (GTDB taxonomy): domain Bacteria; phylum Actinomycetota; class Actinomycetes; order Streptomycetales; family Streptomycetaceae; genus Kitasatospora; species Kitasatospora albolonga. The sequence continues at coordinate 40,872 of NZ_BAAAYB010000059.1, forward strand.
TTCGTCTCCCACGACCTCGCCGTGGTCCGCCACTTCTGCGACCGCATCGCCGTCATGCACCACGGCCGCCTGGTCGAACAGTCTCCGCGCGACGAGCTCTTCGCCGCCCCGCACACCGACTACACCCGCTCCCTCCTGGCGGCCCGCCCACTGAGACGGGGCGGTTCGCCGGACGGCGGGTCAGGACGGCGGGACGAACTCCAGCAGGAGCAGCGCGGAGTCGTCGTCGGGCGGACGCGCCCGTGAAGGCGGCCACGTCCGCCCGCAGTCGCCGCAGCGCCCTCCTCGGGGCGCAGCCGCGCAGCAGCGGCCGCGCCCCCGTTCGCGCACGGGGTAGAACCGGCCCTCCCGGTCGCGGGCCTCGCTCAGGCCGTCGGTGTAGAGCAGCAGCCGGTCGCCCTGACGGAGTGTCAACCGCGTGACGCTGTCCTGCTGTCCGCCGCCCGTCAGGGCGGCCAGCCCGAACGGCGGCACCGTCTCGGACGGTTCGACCAGCTCGTCCTCCCCGCCGGCCGGGAGCAGCAGTGGGCGCGGGGTGGCCGTGGTTGAACAGGGTGACCAGCCCCTGGAGGTCGATCTGGGCCAGGATGCCGGTGACGAAACGCTGCCCGTCGGTCCGGCGCTCCAGCGCCGCCTCGATGCGCCGGCCGACGTCACCGAGGTCGGCGAGGCCCGGAGCCGACTCCCGGAACGCGGCCAGCACCACGCGGCGCCAGCGGACGGTCTCCAGTCCC
>NZ_BAAAYB010000060.1:0-44937 GCF_039535905.1 Kitasatospora albolonga
TGGGCCGCCGAGCCGGGGACGGCTGCTGCTCGCGGACGCCCCCGGGTTGGACTGCTGGGGCCTGCCGGAGGACGGCATGCTGGCGGCGGTGCCCCGGCTGGTCGCGGCCCAGGCCGCCCTCGCCGGCAAGGTCGACGATCTGCCGGACCGCACCCCGCGCGCCCTGGTGGCCGCCTTCGCCGCGCTACTGCCCCGGCTCACCGGCCTGACGCCCGAGGAGCGCGCCGCCGCCGAGCAGCTGCTGTCCGAACTCCCCTTCATTGTCGACGAGTTGTCCGCCTGCGGGCTGCCCGAGACGCTGGTGCACGGTGATTTCCACCCGGGCAACTGGCGGTTCGACGGAGAGCGCACCACCCTCATCGACTTCTCCGACAGCTACCTCGGCCACCCTGCCGTGGACGGGCTGCGCCCGCGCGACTTCCTCTCCGAGGAGCGCTGGAAGACCGTCCGCCGCCTCTGGACCGAGGCCTGGACCACCCACGCCCCGGGCTCCGACCCGGCCCGCGCCCTGGAGCTGGCCGAACCGTTGGTCCACCTCGGCTACGCCGTCCGCTACCAGGAGTTCCTGGACGGCATCGAGGCCACCGAGCGGGTCTACCACGCCGGCGACCCGGAGTCCGAGGTCCGCGCGGCGATCGCCCGCTGACTCAACTCCCCCGCACGGTACGGGCGTAGCGCAGCTCCAGGCCGTCCAGGAGGGCCTCCAGGCCGGTCTCGAAGGCGCCCTCGTCGATCCGGCGGCGGTGCTCGGCCAGCTTGTGCGCCTCGCCGAGGTGGGGGTACTCCTCGCCGTAGAGGGCGGCGTCCTCGGGGAAGCCGCCCGCGAAGGAGCCGAGCGCCGAGCCGGTGATGAAGTACCGCATCAGCGCGCCGATCCGGGTGGCCTGACCGCGCGGCCACCCGGCCTCGACCAGGCAGCCGAAGACGGCGTCGGCCAGCCGCAGCGCGTTCGGCCGCCGTCCGGGGCCCTGGGCCAGCACCGGCACCACGTTGGGGTGGGCGGCCAGTGCCGCCCGGTAGGAGCGGGCCCAGTCGCGCAGCGCCGTGCGCCAGTCGGCGGGGCCGCCGTCGCCGGACGGCCGGAACATCGACAGGTCGACTTCGCCCATCACGCCGTCCACCACCGCGTCCAGCAGTTCGTCCTTGGTGGCGAAGTGGTTGTAGAGCGACGGGCCGCTGACCGAGAGCTCGGTGGCCAGCCGCCGGGTGGAGAGCGCGGACAGCCCCTCGGCGTCGACCAGGGCGAGCGCGGCCGCGACGATCCGCTCGCGGCTGAGCAGGGGGGTGCGCGGGCGGGCCATGGCTGCTTCCTCCGGTCGGGTGGCGGTGGCTCCAGTCTTCCAGGCGGGGTCTTCCCACCCTTGCGGGGCCGGGCTACAGTCGATTAAAACTTGCACCGCTAGTTTTGACCACCGCCCCGACCTCCCGTAGCCGACCGACGCCGAGGACCGCCATGAACCTGGAGCTCTCCGAGGAGCAGGCCGCCGTCCGCGAGCTCGCCGCCGAGTTCACCGACCGCGAGATCGTCCCGCACGCCGCCGGCTGGGACCGCGCCGAGTCGGTCGACCGGGCGGTCATCGGCAAGCTGGGCAAGGTCGGATTCCTCGGCCTGACCATCCCCGAGGAGTACGGCGGCAGCGGCGGAGACCACCTGGCGTACTGCCTGGTGCTGGAGGAGCTCGGCCGGGGCGACTCCTCGGTGCGCGGGATCGTCTCGGTCTCGCTCGGCCTGGTCGCCAAGTCGGTCAGCGGCTTCGGCACCGAGGAGCAGAAGCGCCACTGGCTGCCCCGGCTCTGCTCCGGCGAGGCGCTGGCCTGCTTCGCCCTCACCGAGCCCGGCACCGGGTCCGACGCCGCCAACCTGAGCACCAAGGCGGTCCGGGACGGCGACCACTGGCTGATCAGCGGGGCCAAGACCTTCATCACCAACGGGACCTGGGCCGACGTCGCCCTGGTCTTCGCCCGCACCGGCGAGGCCGGCCACCGGGGCATCACCGCCTTCCTGGTGCCCACCGACACCCCGGGCTTCGAACGCCGGGAGATCCACGGCAAGTTGGGCCTGCGCGGCCAGGCCACCGCCGAGCTGACCTTCGACGCCGTCCGGGTGCCGGACTCGGCCCGGCTCGGCCCCGAGGGCAAGGGCTTCACCGTCGCGATGGCCGCCCTGGCCAAGGGGCCGGATGTCGGTGGCGGCCGGCTGCGTCGGATCGCCCGGGCCTGCATGGACGCCGCCGTCCGCTACGCCACCGAGCGCGAGCAGTTCGGAAAGCCCATCGCCTCCTACCAGTTGGTGCAGGAGATGCTGGCCGACATCTCGGTGGAACTGGAGGCGGCCCGGCTGCTCACCTGGCGGGTGGCCGACCTGATCGACCGGGGTCTGCCGTTCGCCACCGAGTCCTCCACCGCCAAGCTCTTCGCCAGTGAAGCCGCCGTCAAGGCCGCCAACAACGCCCTCCAGGTGTTCGGCGGCTACGGCTTCATCGACGAGTACCCGGTCGGCAAGTACCTGCGCGACGCCCGGGTGATGACCCTCTACGAGGGCACCAGCCAGATCCAGAAGTTGCTCATCGGGCGCGCCCTCACCGGGGTCAACGCCTTCTGAAATCCCCTGCCCCCCTGAGTAGTTGAGGAGCCCCACCGTGCGTCCCGTCTACTTCGCCGCCGCCCGCCGCACCCCGATCGGGCGGCTGCGCGGCGCGCTCTCCACCGTCCGGCCGGACGACCTCTCGGCCCTGGTGCTGCGCGGACTGCTCGACGAGGTACCGCAGTTGGACCCCGCCCGGATCGACGACGTCTACTGGGGCGCCGCCAACCAGGCCGGCGAGGACAACCGCAACAACGCCCGGATGGCCGTCCTGCTGGCCGGCCTGCCCGACACCGTCCCGGGCGCCACCGTCAACCGGCTCTGCGCCTCCGGCATGGAGGCCGTCACCTCCGCCGCCCGGGCCATCGGCTCCGGCGAGGCCGAGGTGGTGCTGGCCGGCGGCTGCGAGTCGATGAGCCGCGCCCCCTTCGTGCTGCCCCGCCCTGACGAGGCCCTCCCGCACAGGATGGAGACCTTCGACACCCGGCTCGGCTGGCGGCTCACCAACCCCCGGATGCGCGAGCTGCACGGCGTGCTGAGCATGGGCGAGACCGCCGAGGAGGTGGCGAGCCGGTTCGGCGTCACCCGCGAGGACCAGGACGCCTTCGCCCTGCGCAGCCACCAGCGGGCCGCCGCCGCCCGCAAGGACGGCCTCTTCGACGCCGAACTGCTGCCGGTGCTGCGCGCCGACGGCGTGACGGTCAGCCAGGACGAGTCGATCCGCGAGGACACCACCCTGGAGCGCCTCGCCGCCCTCAAGCCCGTCTTCCGGGCCGGCGGCACCGTCACCGCGGGCAACGCCTCGCCGATGAACGACGGCGCCTCCGGTCTGATCCTGGTCAGCGAGGAGGCCCTGAACGACCTCGGCCTGGAGCCGCTCGGCCGCTACGTGGCCGGCGCCTCCGCCGGGGTCCACCCCGACGTGATGGGCATCGGCCCCGTCCCCGCCACCCGCAAGGTGCTGGCCCGCACCGGCTGGCGGCTGGAGGACCTCCAGGAGGCCGAGTTCAACGAGGCGTTCGCCGCACAGGCGCTCGCCAGCGTCCGGGAGCTGGGCATCGACCCGGAGCTGGTCAACCCGACCGGCGGGGCCATCGCGCTCGGCCACCCGCTCGGCAGCTCGGGCGCGCGCATCCTCACCACGCTGCTGCACCGGATGCGGCGCACCGGCGGCCGGCGAGGGCTGGCCACCATGTGCGTCGGGGTCGGGCAGGGCAGTGCCGTTCTGGTCGAGAAGGTCTGAGGGAGAGTCAGGGATCATGAGTCGTTTCGCAGGGAAGATCGCCGTCGTCACCGGTGCGGCCCAGGGCATCGGCGCCGCCACCGCCCTCCGGCTGGCCGAGGAGGGCGCGACCGTCGCCGTCCTCGACCTCACCGCCGAGCGGGCCCAGGGCACCGTGGACGCCATCACCGCCAAGGGGGGCACCGCCCGCGCCTACGGCTGCGACGTGGCCGACTACGACGCGGTGGAGCGCGTCTTCGCCACCGTGGTCGAGGAGTTGGGGGCCCTCCACATCCTGGTCAACAACGCCGGGATCACCCGGGACAACCTCTTCTTCAAGATGCCGAAGAGCGACTGGGACGCCGTCCTCACCGTCAACCTGACCAGCGCCTACAACTGCAGCCACGTGGCGCAGGCCTACATGTGCAGGCAGAAGTACGGCAAGATCGTCTCGCTGAGCTCGCGCTCCGCCCTCGGCAACCGCGGCCAGGCCAACTACGCCGCCGCCAAGGCCGGCATCCAGGGCCTCACCGCCACCCTGGCCATCGAGCTCGGCCCCTTCAACGTCAACGTCAACGCCGTCGCCCCCGGCTACATCGCCACCTCCATGACCGCCGCCACCGCCGAACGCGTCGGCGCCACCGCCGAGGAGCACCAGGCCCTGGCCGCCGAGCGCACCCCCCTGCGGCGGGTCGGCCTCCCGGAGGAGGTCGCCTCGGTGGTCGCCTTCCTGGCCAGCGAGGACGCCGCGTACGTCAGCGGCCAGACCCTCTACGTCAACGGCGGCGCCCGGTAGTCGGCGCAGCGCCTCGGGGCCGGAGGCCCCAGGGGCGCGAGGAACTGCGCGCGGGGGAACGGCAGCACCGGCAACTGGCTGACGGCGGTTCAGTTGCAGGTGGGCCGCCTCCCGACCCGCGCAGTTCCTCGCGCCCCCGGGTTGACCACCTAAGTCCTCGCGCACCGGGTTGGCCACCGACATCCTGGCGCCCCGGAGTAGCCTCCCGGCCCCCGGCCGGCCGCAGGCCTATCGTGAGGCCATGGGCCTCATTGAGATCGAGATGTTCGCGACGCTCGACCTGGTCGGGCAGGCGCCCGGCGGGCCGGAGGAGGATCCGGTCGGGTTCCCGTTCGGCGGGTGGCAGGCGCCGCTGCTGGGACGAGGTGACCGGGGCTCAGATCATGGCCGCGTACCGGGACACCGACGCGCTGCTGCTCGGACGGCGGACGTACGACATCTTCGCCGCCTACTGGCCGCACCAGGAGAGCGGCGGCCAGGACGAAGCGATCGCCGCCCTCTTCAACCGCGTCCCGAAGTACGTCGCCTCCGCGGCACGCCGGACCTGCCCTGGGCCGGCTCCGTGCAGCTCGGCCCGGACCTGGCCGCCGCGATCCGCCAGGTCCGGGAACGGCACGAGCACATCAAGGTGGTCGGGAGCCTGGACCTCGTCCAGAGTCTGCTGCGGGAGAGGCTGTTCGACCGGCTCGACCTCTGGGTGCACCCGATCGTCCTCGGCGTCGGCAAGAAGGTCTTCGGCGACGGCACCGTCCCGAGCAACCTCACCCTCCTCGAACCCCCGGCCACCGGCCCGCAGGGCACGGTGCTGCTCCGTTACGGCCTGGCCGAGGGCGTCCCGCGGACCGGTGACATGAGCGCCCCGGACCGCGGGCTGTCCGACTGAGCCGGGGTCAGCCGCGGCCGCGAGCTGCTTCAGGTAGCGTTCGGCGGCTCGGAGCTTGCGGCCCTCCGGGCCCGGGAGGTGGGCGCGGAGCTCGATGATCTCGGGGGCCATCCGGATCGCCTCGGCGCGGTCGGTGACGGCACGCCAGCAGGCCTCGGCGTTGGTGGCGATCTGCTGGGTCTCGGGGTCCTCGGGGCCGCGCTCGCGCAGCAGGACCACGGCGACCTCGCGGTAGAGCTCGGCGGCCTCGGCGGGGCGGCCGGCCAGGCGGGCGATGTGGGCCCGGACCTGGCGGAGCTGGAGGCTCTCGGGGGCGTTCGGGCCGTGCAGGGCGAGGGTGGTGCGCTCCAGGTCGAGGGCCAGCTCGGCGGCGGTCTCGTGCTCGCCCGCCTCGGCGCTCCGGACGATCCGGCCGATCGCCTCCCGGTAGTCCGCGGTGGGGGCGGAGGCGGGAGCGGGGGTAGCGGGAGCGGCGGGGGCGGCCGGCTTGTGGAGGGAGACCACGGGGCGGTCGGCGGCCGGGGCGACCCCGCCCTGGGGGTCCGTCAGCGGGCCGCCCTTGCGCAGCGAGACCGGCGGTCCGACCCGGCGCGGGGTCGGCGGGACGCCCGGCTTGAGGAGGGAGACGCCCTCGCCAGTGAGTTCCTTGGCGAGCAGCACCCGCGGCGCGGCGGCCGGCCGGGCCTTCGGGCTGCGGGTGGGCGGCTTGGGGAGGACCGCCGCCGGGCGCGGCAGGTCCTGGAAGGTGGGGACGGCCTCGCCGATCTGGCGCGAGGTGTTGCGGAAGAAGGGCCGCTCGGTGGGGTGCGAGTGCAGGATGATCGAGTCGTGCCGGACCACCGAGTGGACCTGCTCGCGCAGGTGCTCGGGCGGCAGCAGGGCCGGGCCACCGGGGCGGCCGCGGTGCAGCACCTCGATCAGGGCCCGGGAGAAGGTGCCGATCTGCTCCGGGTCCGGGCTGACCACGGCCCACAGCGGGATGCCGTCGGCCAGCGGGGAGATGGCGCTCTGCACCAGCGGCCAGGCGGCCTGGTCGGCGCTGAGGTCGGCGATCACCAGGGTGGGCAGGTCGCCCCGGTGCTGGAGCTCGGCGGCCAGGGCCTGCCAGGGCAGGCCGTCCTGGCGGACGGTGGCGGGCTTGGAGTCACGGAGCGTCAGGTAGAGGTGCTCGCCCCGGCGGTCGGTGACCAGGTGGCCGCCGAGGTGGATGAGGAGCGGGCCGGGGTGCAGGGCGGCGGCGCGCAGGTGGGCCAGCACGCTCTGCGGGTCGGTGGCGCCGGGGAGGTGGATGGCGTCCACGGATTCGGCGGCGAGCAGGGTCTGCGGGGCGACGGCGGCCAGCATGGTGGAGAGCACCTGGGTCTGGGAGCCCGCGCCGCGGCCCCAGGAGCGACGGCCGGCGGTGCCGTAGCCGCCCTCGATCACCAGGATGCGGCCGCGGGCGCCGTCACCGACCGTCTGCACCACCGGCTTGGGGGCCGTCGCGACCGCGGGCCCACCGGGGCCGGAGTGCCCGGACGTACCGGCAGGGCCGGGCCCCGTGGCCTTCACGGCCGGCATGGTGCCGGTCCAGCCGGTCGAGAAGCCCTCGGCCTGCGCAGCCGCTCCGCCCGGCCAAAGCCCGCCCGCCGTCAGGTCCGCCACCGCAGGTCACCGCCCCCAACCGCCGCCCGCGCGCGACGCAACGCCGTGGTGCCCGCCACCACGTCCTCGCCACCTTACGGTGCCCGCGCCCGGCTCAGCCAGGAGGGACTCCCCGGCCGAACGGGCGCTCGACCGGCCCGGACGCGCCGAGCGCCCCTGACGGTGGGTCAGCGCTCCGTCAGGCTCGGTGGCCACCGGTCCAGCGGTGCTCGTCCAGGACGTACGGGTGGATCTCGAACCCGTCGGGGCTGTCCCGGAATCCGGGCAGCGGGCGGGCCCGCTCGATCCGCCGCTCGGCCGCCTCCCGGGTGCTGTAGAGGCCGAGGGTCTTGTGGTCCTCCTCGGAGTCGGACCAGAACAGCGGCTCGCCGTCCTCGAAGGGGTCGTGCTCCGGCGGGACGAAGTGGTGCCGGTGCACCAGCAGGTAGAGCGTGGGGGCGTCCGTCACGTGTCCTCCCCGGGGCGGTGGTGGTAGGTGAAGTACCCGTCGGTCCAGGTGTCGTGGTCGACGTCGGCGGGGATCACCTCGAAGCAGTCCGGCTCGTCCCGGAAGCCGGGCAGCAGCCTGGCCTGCGCGATCCGCGCCTCGGCGGCCGCCTCGGAGGAGTAGATGCCGAGCAGCCGCCACTCGTCCTCGTCCTGGTGGATCCATCCGTCCGGGTCGCGGTGGATCACCGTGCCGTCGGCCTCCACCGCGAGGTGGCGCAGGTGCCAGAGCTCGTACACCTCCCGGCTCATCGGACCCCGCTGAACGGGTCGGCGAAGTGGGCGGTGGCCAACAGGCCCTCGGCGGCGGCCAGTTCGGCCAGCAGGCGGGTACGGGTGGCGGTGGCGGCGGGCTGGTCCTCGTCGTAGAGGTAGCCGGCGGTGGGGTCGGCGAGCTGGACGGGGTGGAGCACCACATCGCCGGCGACCACCAGCTGCCGCTCCCCCACCGCGAGGCTCTGGTGGCCGGGGGTGTGCCCCGGGGTGGGCAGCACGGTCAGCTCGGGGGTCAGCCGCAGGCCGCCGTCGGCGGCGTCCAGGCAGCCGGCCGCGAGCAGCGGGTCGACCACGGCGGCCAGCATCGGGGAGCCGGTGGCGCGCAGCCAGTCCAACTCCCGCCGCTGGACCAGGTAGCGCGCGTTCGGGAAGGCCGGGGTGGCGCCGTCGGCGGCCAGGCTGCCGCTGGCGTGGTCGCTGTGCAGGTGGGTGAGGACCACCGTGTCCACCTCCTCGGGCCGGGTGCCGACGGCGGCGAGTTCGGCGGTCAGCCGCCCGGGGACGGGTGCCCAGCTCGCGGCCGGGGAGTCCTCGCCGCCCAGGCCGGTGTCGACCAGGACGGTGCGGCCGCCGGGGGTGCGCAGCAGGTAGCTGTGGAAGTGCAGGGTCCAGGGCTCGGCGCGGTCCGCCCGCCGCCAGACCGGGTGGTCGGGGCCGCCGAAGAGTTCGTCCAGCGGGCGGGCGATCTGATGGCCCATCGGGCCGACCGCGTCGCAGAGCGGGACGACCTCGACCCCGGCGCGGACCACCGCCGGGTGCGGCATCAGGGGCGCCACTCGTCGGCGAGCAGGCCGAGGACCAGCTCGTCGTGGAAGCCGCCGTCCACCCAGGCGTTGCGGCGCAGCAGGCCCTCGCGGACGAAGCCGTTGCGCTCGGCGGCGGCGATCATCCCGTGGTTGTCGGCCAGCGTCTCCACCTGGAGCCGCTGGAAGCCCCGGATCCGGAAGCCGTAGTGGCACATCACCCCGACCGCCTCGGCGCCGTAGCCCTTGCCCCGGTGGGCGGGCAGCACGGCGAGGCCGAGGTGGGCGAGCCGGTTGTGCGGGTCGATCCCCCAGACGATGGCCTCGCCGAGCACCTCACCGCTCGCCAGCTCGACCACGGTGAAGGGCGCGTGACCGTCCGAGGACTCCCCCACCGAGAACACCGAGTTGGCCACCGGAGTCGGCTGCCACGGCCGGGTGTCCGCCTTCGACCGGGTGATCACGTCGTTGTACAGCTCTTCGTGCAGCACCGGCACGTCGGACTCAATCCGGGCCCGCAGGCCGATCCGCTCTCCACGCAACATGCTCGGCGTTCTACCGCCCCGGCGGAGCCGGGGGCAAACGGATTAGCCCTCCCCGGCGAAACAGTAGCCATGGACATAGTAGCCATGTACGGTATCCGTCATGAGTTCAGCAGCGCACGAGAAGGCCACCGCCGGATTCCTGGTATGGCGCCTGTCGATGAAGTGGCGCACGGCCGTGGACCGGGCGGTCGCGCCGCTGGGGCTGACGCACGCCCAGTACTCGGTGATGGCCTCCCTGTACGGGATGGACCGGGAGGGCCGGCAGCCGAACCAGCGTCAACTCGCCGACCACACCGGGATGGAGGCGCTCTACGTCTCCAAGCTGGCCCGCGCCCTGGAGGGCGCCGGGCTGCTGGGCCGGACCAGGGATCCGGCCGACCCCCGGGCCTTCCGGCTGACCCTCACCGACCAGGGCCGGGAGGTGACCGGGCGGGCGATCACCGTGGTCCAGGAGCTGCTGGAGCAGCTGCTGGAGCCACTCGGGGGCCGGAGCGGCCCGCGCGCCCGGGAGTTCACCCGCGAGCTGGCCCTGCTGCTGGACGTCCCCCTCGAACCGCAGACCGAGCACGCCGAGAAGGAGCAGTCATGACCGAGACCCTCGCCCCCGCCGCCGACCCCCGCACGCTCGCCCTCGCGCACTACGCCGCCCGCGCCGTCCTGGAGGGCATGCTGGAACGGCACGGCACCACCTTCCAGCAGAACGTCACCCTACGGGTGGCCGTGGTGGCCGGCGGCAGCGTCACCCGGGAGCACCTCACCGCCGAGGTGACCGGCTCGCTGAAGGCCACCCCGTCCGAAGTCGCGTCCGTGATCGACGAGTTGGCCACCGCCGGACTGCTCGCGCCGGACCCGGCGGACGAGGACCTGCTCCACCTCACCCCCGCCGGGCGCACGCTCTACGACACCGCCGCCGCCGAGGGCGCCGCGTACTCCGCCCGGATCTGGGGCGACATCCCGGCCGAAGACCTCGCGGCGGCCGGCCGGGTGCTCACCCTGGTCGCCGCCCGGGCCAACGCCGAGCTGGCCCGGCAGGCGGACTGACGGAGCATCAGCGCCCCCAGGAATCCCAGGGGCCCCACCACTTGGGGGGTGGGGGGTCGGCGGCGGCGGAGGTGGGCTGGTCGGGGTGGAGGCCGAGGCGGCGCAGGGCGTCGGCGCGGATGGAGAACTGCGAGTGGCAGTACACCCGCCCTTCGGGGTCGCGGCACCGCATCAGGTCGATGCGGAAGTCCGCCTCGTCGAAGGGCATCCAGTCGATGCCGCGGTCACGCAGTCAATGCGTGATCCAGTGCCCCACCTTGGCGCCGGTGATCGGCGGTTCGACGGGCATGAGTACCCACTCGCTCGCATGCGTGTCCATGGCCCCATGATGCCGCGCCACGGCTGCCCGCAGGGAACGGTTTTCCGGAGCGCACCGGCCGGAACGGGCTCGGCACCGCCCCCGGGCGGGGGCGGTGCCGAGCGGACGGGGCGTCAGGCGGCGGAGAGCAGGTCGCGGAGCAGGGCCACGGTGTCGGGGTCGAGGTCGCGGCCGGTGCGGCGGCTGAGGGCGTCCAGGCGGTTGACCGCGCGGACCAGCTGGTCGCGGGCGCCGGCCGAGGCGTAGGCGTAGAAGAGGTCGCGGTGCAGGAGTTCGACCTCCGGGGCGACGGCCAGGCCGCGGAAGATGGCGGCCTCGGCGGTGCGGTGGTCGCCGTACTGGAGGCGGCGGGCGGCGAGTTCGTGGGCGGTGTCCACGATCGCGGCCAGCATGTCCTGCCGCTCGGGCTCGGCCCAGCCGTAGCTGTTGCCCGGGGCCTCCGCGAACGGGGCGCCCCGGACCAGGGCGAGGGCGTGGGCCAGGGCGGCGTCGGCGGTGGAGCTGGTGCTGCGCATGCCGCGCCGGTAGAGGCTGCGGAACTCGTCCCAGTCGCAGCTGACGGTCGGGGCGAGGGCGACACCGTCCCCGGTCTCCAGCGGCAGGAAGGCCCGGCCCTCCGCCGACTCGCCCAGCCAGGAGGCGAGTTCGGCCAGTCGGGCGGGGAGCGGGGTGGACTGCTCGGTGGTCGGGTGCGGGTCCAGGTGGGCCGCGCCCGGGTGCAGCGCGTGGTCCAGGGCGGAGAGGTCCGCGCCCGGGCGCAGCGCCAGCAGGGCGGCCAGCTCGGTCAGCCGGGGGCGGCCCTCGGGGTTCACCGGGCCGTTCGCGCCGAGCAGGTCCGGCGGACCGAGCAGGCGGATCCGGGGGGCGGTCCGGACGCTGTGCGCCTCGGGCGAGCGCAGGATGGCCAGCAGGTCGTCGCTGTCGCTGCGCGCTGACCCGGCCGGGGGCACGTAGGAGGCCGGGGGCGGAGTGGGCCGGGCCGGGGCGTGCTCGGCCACCGGCGGGGCGGCCTCATGGGTCGGCGGCGGCTCGTAGGCCGGCACCGGCGGGACGGTCGGCACCGGCGGGACGGGCGCGGCCAGGGGGTACTCGCCGGTGAGGGGCTGGTCGGTCACCCGGGGCAGCGGCTCGGTCTCGGCCCGCGCCTCGGCCTCGCCGAACGGCGCTGCGGAGGACGGGAGTTCGACGGCGGGAGGCGCGACGACCGCGAACGGGTCCGCAGCGGGCAGCGCGGCGGGGAGGGGGGCGGTGAGCGGGTCGACGGCGGCGGGCGGCTCGGGGGCCGCGTACCGGCCGGCGGCCGGGAGCTCGGGGGTGGGAGCGGCGGGCACCGGGGTGACCGGGGCCACCGGAAGGGCGGGGAGCGACGGGAGCGACGGGGGAACCGCCACCGGCGAGCCCGCCGCCGAGGTGCCGTTCTTGCGCAGCGTCAGGCCCGCCCCGTTGAGGGAGTGCCGCGGCGTGGCCGCCGGGCTGGTGCCCGCGAACGGGCTGCTGCCGGTGCCGATCAGACGGGCGATCAGGTCCGGGCCGGCGCCCTCCCCGGGTCCGCCCGGGGAGGGCGCGGAGGCCATGGCCGCGAAGGCGGGGCCGTCCAGCAGCGGGGAGGGCGGAGCCGGGGAGTCGAAGGGGTTGGAGCCGAGGAAGGTCTGCTCGGCGGCCAGCCCGCCCACGGCGGCCAGCACCGGCACCGGGAGTTCGGCCGGCTCCAGCTCCTCGCCGTCGAAGGTCCAGTCGGGGGCCGGGAGTTGGCTGGTGTCGGCGGCGCTGCGGAGCAGGTCGCCGACGTGGCCGTACTGCTCGGGGGCCAGCCGCTGGAGCTCCACGGTCAGGTGCAGGCCGGGGATGGTGGCCAGGCCGGTGCTGGGCAGGGTCCAGCGGGCGACCGGGCCGGTGCCGCGCTCGGGCGCGCGGGTGACGACGGCCAGGCAGGTGCGCGGGGTGCCGTCGAGCAGCCGGCCCAGCTCGGCGGGCAGGTTGCCGCTCGGCGGCTGGGCCGAGAGCACGATCTCGGGCACCCAGGACTCGTCCTCCTGGCCGCGGCTGCGGGCGTCGCGGGGGCTGCTCACCTCGGCGGCGACCAGGGTGGCGCGGGCCCGGGCGGTGCGCGGTCCGAGGGCGGCGAGCGCGGTCTCCAGGCTGTCGTGGCGGTGCACCCGCTCGGCGGCGGCGCCGGTCAGCGGGAGGTCCTCGGCCAGGCCGACCAGGTGGAGGTTGACCCGGTCGGCGAGCGGGCTGTGGGCCAGCTCGACGGCCAGGGTGCGCAGCACGTCGCGGGCGTCGTCCGGGTGGCCGGAGAGGTGCATCAGCCGGACGGTCTCGAGGTCGGCCAGTACCACCGCGCCGTCCGGCCCGGTGCCGAGGGTGACCAGGGCCGGGTACGGGGCGGCGTGCTTGCGGGCCTGGGAGACGGAGAGCAGTTCGTGGGAGTCCTCCGGGCACCACCAGACGTTCGGCGCATGCGCGGCCCGGAACGGGGCGATCGGCGCGGCCGGGGCGGCCAGGTGGAGCTCGACGGTGCGGCCGGAGGTGACCCGGGCCGCGACCAGCGCGGGCAGGCGCTTGCCGCCGCGCACGGTGTTGCGTCCCATGGTGCGCAGGGCACGGTCCAGCAGGGCCAGGCCCTCGTCGTCCTGACGGACCTTCAGCTCGGACTCGAAGGCGAGCGCGGCCGGGGCGGGCAGGGCGATCCGGTGCCGGGGGCGGCGGGTGCGCTGCTGGTCGCCGCGGCGGCGGGCCACCGTGCCGACCAGGACGGCGGCCAGCACCACGCCGACGGCGGAGGCGGCCAGCGCCACCGTGTAGTCGTCGCTGGGCGCGGTGGCCTCGGCGCCCGCCGGGTGCTGGGCGGCCGGGTGCTGGGCTGGCGCGGTCGGGCCCTGGACGGGCGCGCCCGGGGAGGCCGGGACCGTCGGGGCGGGCGTGGCCGGCGCCTGGGTGGCGGGGGCCTGCGGCGCGGGGGTCTGCGCGGCGGGCGGGGTCTCCGGTGCCGGGGCCGTCTCGGGGGCGGGGGCGGGCGCGGGGGCCGCCGGGGCGCCGGGGAGGGCGAGCACCATGCCCGGCACCACCACGTCCGGATCGGTCAGCCGGGTGCCGTCGGGGGCGGTGACGCCCTTGTTGGCCTCGAAGAGCCGGGGCCAGCCCTCGGCGTCGCCCAACTCCCGCTCGGCGATGGCCGAGAGGCTGTCCCCGGCCTTGACGGTGACCGTGGCGTGGCCGGTGGTCAGGGCCGCCGGGGTCTGCGCGGTCCGGTTCTGGGAAGCGGGATCCTGAGAAGCGGGGGCCTGGGCCGCCGGGGCCTGGGCCTGCGGCTTGGCGTCGGAGGGCAGCTTGAGCTTCCAGCCGGGGTGGATGGCCCGGTCGGCGTCGAAGCGCCGTCCGTCCTCGTCCATCACCTGACCGTCGTTCAGCTTGGCGATCTCGGTCCAGCGTTCGCCGGAGCCGAGCTGGCTCTCGGCGATCGACCAGAGGCTGTCCGCCGGGCTGGTGTCGCGCACCGTGTAGGTGGGGTGCTGGTCGGCGGCGGGGGTCAGCGCCGGGGCCGCCGGGGCGGCGGGCAGCGCGGCGTACTGGGCGGAGGCGGTGACCTGGGCGGGGGCCGCGGCGGGCCCGAGCTCCGGGACGGCCGCGAAGGCGGAGCCGGCCACCGGCAGCAGGGCGATCACCGAGCCGACCAGGCCGGCGGCCAGCCGCTGGCTCCAGCCGAAGGCGGGGAGACGGCGGGCCACCCGGCCGCGCAGTTGGGCCGGGATCTCCAGCAGCACCGAGAGCGCGAAGCAGAGCCAGCCGATCCAGCCGATCGCGACCAGGACCCAGAGGAAGATCCGGCCGTCGTCGGGGCTGGTCAGCAGGTCGGTCAGGCCGGAGGTGCTCTGACCGCCCATCGCGGCCACCGCGAGGGTGCCGTAGCCGAGCAGCATCGGCACCCCGGCCAGCAGCACGGCCAGCAGCACCAGGGCGCCGAGCGCGGTGAACACCGAGCCGACGGTCCTGCGCCGTCGCCGCGGCCGCAACGGCACCGGCCGCCGTGCGGCCGGCACGCCCGGGCCCGGCTCGACCCGCGAGCCCGTCCGGCCGCCGGTCCTGTCCCTTGGTCCCTCGCGCCGCCATCAGCCCGTCCCCGCTTCCCTCACACCCCGCGCCGCTGCGGCCCTGCCGCCGCGGCGCCCGCCTGACCGGGCGTCAGCCCGGACCGGAGCCCCGCCCCTCACGGGTTCTCCGCTTGCCTGACTCCGTGCACCAGCCCGGCCGAACCGACGCCGCGCACGTCCAACTCCTCCACCCGCATCGCGCCGAGCAGGGTGGTCCGGTACGTGGTCCGGATCTCCACCACCACGGTCCGGTCCCCCGGAAGGTGATGTCCGCGGGCTTCAGCCCGTACGGCTCCAGATAGGCGGTGGCCACGCTGCGGGCCTCGTCCAGGTCCTTCTTCAGCACGTAGCCGCGGCGCTCAACAGGGCGGCCTGGTCCAGCTGTTGGCCCACCGCCCGGGCGGCCTCCTGGGCGCGCGCGTCGGCGTTCTCGATCGCCCGCAGCCGGCCACCGCCCTCCAACACGATACCGACCATGATCACCAGGCCGGCCACGCAGATCGCCACGAAGAGGGCGATCGAGCCTTCGTCCGCCCGTCGACGGAACCGATTCGGACTCAAATCCCTCCCCTCTCAGCCGGTTGCCCGGTAGCGGTCCAGCACCGAGGTGAAGGTGCCGGTCATCTTCTTGGAGCCGGCGGGCAGCCCCGCCAGCAGGTCCGCCAGCCGGACCGTGCAGCTGACCTGCACCGTCACGGTGGTGAGCGGACCTCCGGCGTGGGCAGCGTGCCGTACGCGACCGCGGAGCGTTCCGCGCCCTCGCACAGCACCCCCTGCCCCGCCAGCGCCGCGGCCACCGCGTCGTGTGCGGCCTGCTCCGCCCCCTCCGGGCTGCGCGCCAGGGAGGCCGCGCGGGCGCCGGAACGGGCTGCTGCGTCCACTACCCCGCCGGTGGTCTGAATACGCCCGGCCGCGACGGCGATCAGCACGAAGAAGACCAACGCGGGGGCGAGGATCGCCAGTTCGATCGCGAAGCTGCCGCGGTCCGCGCCGGGGCGGCGCCGGCGGAGCACGAGCGGCCCGCGCAGGGCGGGCGGGCGCCTCACGGCCGCCCGCCCTGCGGGACGAACTTCTCCCGGGGAGCGCTGATCCGACGGGTGATCAGCAGCCGGGTCGAACCCCGGCACCACGGCCAGCGGCCGGACCGTGACGGAGATCCGGTAGGTGGTCGCGTCACTGGTGTCGGTCTTCACGTCGACCCGCTCGGCGAGATCACCGACCCGGGTCAGGAAGTCCCCGGCCCGCCGGGCGCCCGAATCGGAGGCGGCGCCCTGGGCCCGGCCGGCCTCGGCGCCCTCGCGGGCAGCCGTGAGCGCGGCCTGGCCCGCGTACCAGTAGAGGGCGGCCTGCACCACGAGGAAGACCAGGAACAGCGCGATCGGGAAGACCAGGGCGAGCTCGATGCTCAGCGCGCCCCGGTCGCCCCGACGGGCTCCGGTCCGGGCGGACGGCGAACGGCGGATCACGGAATGGGGGGGTCGGCGGCGGAGTGCCCCCGGTGTGCCATGTCGGACCCACCACGCGCGCTGGAGCGACCAGCAGCACGTGAGGCCTCGATGCTGATGTTCCTCGCCTCTCGGGCGCCGGCGTCGTCATCCGCGGGACGGGACAGAGGCTTGCTGGACTGACGATTCGTGAGGAAGAGCGCAGTAGGCCATGAGTCTAGGTGGGTGGCTGAGTGGTAAGTTGAATTTTACAGAGTATGTGTAACGCGATCGAACGTCAGAGCAGGGCAGCCGCTCTCCGGTACAGTCGTTCGTGTCGTTGTTGTTGGGCAGGCTACACAACAGGAAAGCATTGTACGTCGGGACGACGCATCGAAGGCCCACTAGTAGCAGTGCTCTCGCCGGGTACATGTCGGCCTTCTCGTGTGTCTGGAGATGCGGATCCCACGTGTAATAATCCGGGCGAAGATCCTTCGCGACTCCCGCTGGGCGTGACCCTGGGCCAACCGCGCGAGCGGAATGTGGCTCGGTAGCTTCGCTCACCTCGTCCTACCCTGAGCGGTATCTGTCCGCGCTTATGTCTACGAGCAAACAGAGAACGGGGCTAAGCGCAACCGAGACCTGGAGAGCAGATGGCTATGCGCTCGTCGGCAGGGAATACAGAACGGACGCGACCCCCGTTCATCCCACGCGCTTCTCAACTAATGTGTCGGCCAGGGCGATCTGTCACGGTCGATTGCGGCTCCCTCAGCACGAGGGCTGCTCGCCGGAGTCGGATGGCGCCGCGCCGTGCCATGGAAAACGATTAGTAAGGCTGCAGCACCGGAAGCGGCACATCAGCTGCCGCCTCGCACGACCCCATTCTGCCACACTTCTCCGTTTGCTCCGCCCTGACGGAGCCGCGGGGCGAACGGGGCAGACGAGGAGCGCGCCCCGGTCTTCCCGAGACTCGCAACCGGCGGCCGGGTGAAAGGCCAGGGCCGCACGGTACTGGAGCCGCGGCTCACCATCCACACGCGGCGCACGGCTTGCCCAGCTGTAGGGCGCCGGATTGCAGGACAATGACGCAAGTGGCTGGCAGTGCGCGCTAAACGACACGCCATGTCGGCCGCAGAACTCGGAGCGGCGGGAAACTTCCTGACCGGGTGTTGATCTCGCCGAGCGGGTCGACGTGAGACCGGACACCAGTGACGCGACCACCTACCGGATCTCCGTCACGGTCCGGCCGCTGGCCGTGGTGCTGCCGGGGTTGCACCGGCTGCTGATCACCCGTTCGGATCAGCGCTCCCCGGGGGAGAAGTTCGTTCCCGCAGGGCGGGCGGGCCGTGAGGCGCCCGCCCGCCTGCGCGGCCGCTCGTGCTCCGCCGGCGCCGCCCCGGCGCGGACCGCGGCAGCTTCGCGATCGAACTGGCGATCCTCGCCCCCGCTTGGTCTTCTTCGTGCTGATCGCCGTCGCGGCCGGGCGTATTCAGAACACCGGCGGGAGTGGACGCAGCAGCCCGTTCCGGCGCCCGCGCGGCCTCCCTTGGCGCGCAGCCCGGAGGGGGCGGAGCAGGCCGCACACGACGCGGTGGCGCGGCGCTGGCGGGGCAGGGGGGGTGCTGTGCGAGGGCGGGAACGCTCCGCGGTCGCGTACGGCACGCTGCCACGCCGGAGGGTCCGCTCACCACCGTGACGGTGCAGTCAGCTGCACGGTCCGGCTGGCGGACCTGCTGCGGGGCTGCCCGCGCTCCAAGAGATGACCGGCACCTTCACCTCGGTGCTGGACCGCTACCGGGCAACCGGCTGAGAGGGGAGGGGATTTGAGTCCGAATCGTCCGTCGACGGGCGGACGAAGGCTCGATCGCCCTCTCGTGCGATCTGCGTGCCGGCCTGGTGATCATGGTCGGTTATCGTGTTGGAGGGCGGTGGCGGCTGCGGGCGATCGAGAACGCCGACGCGCGCGCCCAGGAGGCCGCCCGGGCGTGGGCCAACAGCTGGGACCAGGCCGCCCTGTTGAGCGGCGCGGCTACGTGCTGAAGAAGGACCTGGACGAGCCCGGCAGCGGGCCACCGCCTATCTGGAGCCCGTACGGGCTGAAGCCCGCGGACATCACCTTCCGGGGACCGGACCGTGGTGGTGGAGATCCGGACCACGTACCGGACCGCCTGCTCGGCGCGATGCGGGTGGATGAGTTGGACGTGCCCCGGCGTCGGTTCGGCCGGGCTGTCGCGGAGTCAGCAACGGAGAACCCGTGAGGTGCGGGCTCCGTCGGGCTGACGCCGGTCAGTCGGGGCCGCGGCGGCAGGCCGCAGCGGCGCGGGTGTGTGAGTGGAAGCTGGGGATGGGCTGATGGCGTCCGCGGGGACCAAGGGCTAGACGGGGATGGACCGCGGGCCTGGACGGGCTCGCGGGCGAGCCGGGCCCGTGCGTGCCGGCCGCACGGCGGCCGGTGCCGTTGCGGCCGCGGCGACGGCGCTAGTACGTCGGCTCGGTGTTCATCACCGCTGCTCGGCGCCCTGCTGGTGCTGCTGGCCGTTGCTGCTGGCCGGGGTGCCGATGCTTGCTCGGCTACGGCACCCTCGCGGTGGCCGCGTATGGGCGGTACAGAGCACATTCCGGCCTGACCCGACCTGCTGACCAGCCCCGACGACGTCCGGGATCTTCTCTGGTCCCTGCCTGGTCGCGATCGGCTGGATCGGCTGGCCTCTTGCTTGCGCGCTCTCGGTGCTGCTGCGGAGATCCGGCCCCAAATGCGCGGGCGGGTGGCCCGCCGTCTCCCCGCTCGGCTGGAGCCAGAGGCTGACCGCCGGCCTGGTCGGCTCGTTATCGCCCTGGCGGTGGCGGCTCCGCCTGTCTCGGCCGTCCCGGAGCGGGCCCGCCGCGGGCCTCCCGCCCAGGTTCACCGCCCCGCCCAGTACGCCGCGCTGCCGCCGCCCACGGCGGCTCCGGCGCTGACCCCCGCCGCCGACCAGCACCCCACTAACACGGGTGCGCGACACCAGCCCGGCGGACAGCCTCTGGTCGATCGCCGAGAGCCAGCTCGGCTCCGGCGAACGCTGTGACCGAAATCGGCCAAGCTGAAGGACGGTCAGGTGATGGAACGAGGACGGACGGCCGCTCGACGCCCGACCGGCCATCCACCCTCGGCTGGAAGCTCAAGCTGCCGCTCGACGCAAAGCCGCAGGCCCAGCCCCGGCGGCCCAGGCCCCCCGCTTATCAGGATCCCGCTTTCCAGAACCGGACCGCGCACGACCCCGGCGGCCCTGACCACCGGCCACGCCACGGTCACCGTCAAGGCCGGGGGACAGCCTCTCGGCCATCGCGAGCGGGAGTTTGGCGAAGCCGAGGGGGGCCCCGGCTCTTCGATGCAACAAGGGCGGTCGCCGCCCCGACGGCGCACCGGCTGACCGATCCGGACGTGGTGGTGCCGGGCATTGGTGCTCGCCTCCCCGGCCCCGTCGGGCCCTGCCGCCCTCCCCCGGCCCCGAGACGGCCCCGGCACCGGAGACCCGCCGCCGCGCAGACCCCCGCGCCGGCAGGCTCCCCGCCACCCAGGCGCCGGGCACGCCCGCCCCGACGTACCTGCCTCTCCCTGGCTCTGCCGTCCAGGGCTGACCGCGCCACAGCCCAGCACCTCGGCCGCCCAGCACTCGCCGGTGGCCGGCGAGGCCACCGCGCCCAGCGACGACTACACGGTGGCGCGGCCCGCTCGCCGTCGGGCGTGTGCTGGCCGCCGTCCCTGGTCGGCTGGTGGCCCGCCGCCGCTGGCGACCAGCATCGCACCCGCTCGCCCCCGTCACCGGATCGCCCTGCCGCCCCGGCCGCGCCGCTGTTCGAGTCCGAGTGAAGTGTCGTCAGGACGACGAGTGCCTGGCCTGCTGGACGTGCC
Organism: Kitasatospora albolonga; assembly: GCF_039535905.1. Lineage (GTDB taxonomy): Bacteria > Actinomycetota > Actinomycetes > Streptomycetales > Streptomycetaceae > Kitasatospora > Kitasatospora albolonga. The sequence continues at coordinate 19,947 of NZ_BAAAYB010000060.1, forward strand.
CTGCGCACCATTGGGAACGACCAACTACCGTGCTCGGCGGCAAGCGCCTGCCCGCGCTGGTCGCGGCCCGGTGTCACCTCGGCCGCACCGGTCGAGCTCCACCTGGCCGCCCCCGGCCGCGCCGATCGGGCCCCGTTCCGGGCCGCGCATGCGCGCGAACGTCTGGTTGTGCCCGGAGGACTCCCCACGAACTGCCTCTCCGTCTTCCCAGGCCCGCAAGCACGCCCGCCCCGTACCCGGCCCTGGGTCACCCTCGGCACCGGGCCGGACGGCGGGTGGTTATGGGCCGACCTCGAGACCGGTCGGCCTGATGCACCTCTCGGCCACCCGACGACGCCCGGCCGACGTGGTGCGCACCCTGGCCGGCGAGCTGGCCCACAGCCCGCTGCCGAGACCGGGTGTCAACCTCACCTGGTCGGCCTTGGCCGAGGACCTCCCGCTGACCGGCGCCGCCGCCGAGCGGGTGCACCGCCACGACAGCTGGAGACCGCGCTCGCCGCCCTCGGACCGCGCCACCGCCCGGGCCGCGCCACCTTGGTCGCCGTCGAGGTGAGCAGCCCCCGCGACGCCCGCAGCCGCGGCAGGAGGACGAGCCTCGGGTGCCCTGAATGTGCTCCGGCACCAGCCGCCGAGCGGCAACCTGCCCGCCGAGCTGGGCCGCTGCTTGCACGGCACCCCGCGCACCTGCCTGGCCGTCTTGTCACCCGCGCGCCCGAAGCGTGGCACCGGCCGGGCCCCTCGCCCGCTGGACCCTGCCCAGGACACCGGCTTGCCACCATCCTCGTCCTGTCACCTGACTCTGGAGCTCCAGCGGCTGGCCCCGAGGCAGTACGGCCACGTGTCGGGACCTGCTCGGCAGCGCCGCCGACACCAGCCAACTCCGGCCCCCGACTGGTACCTTCGACGGCGAGCGCTGGAGCCGCGGCGAACTCCCGGTGCGGTTGCTGGCCGCCGTGGGCGGGCTGCCGCCGAGCAGACTTCCTCGGCTCCAAACCCTTCGAATCCCGGCTCCGCCCTCCCCGCTGGGACGGCCCCGCCTCGCGCCCATGCTCCGCGCCCTCCCCGGGGCGGACCCGGGGAGTGCGGCGCCGGCCCGGACTGATCGCCCGTCTGATCGGCACCGGCAGCAGCCCGTCTCGGGCCACAGCCGGCGGCCACACGCCGCGGGCACTCCCTAACGGGGCTGGGCCTGACGCTGGCGCAAGAACGTAGCACCTCGGCGGCGGGCTCGCCGTGGCGGTTCCCCCGTCTGCTCCGTTGACTCCCGGCCTTTCGGTGGCCCCGTCACCCCCGGTGCCGCCGCTCCCACCCCGAGCTCCCGGCGCCGGCCGGTACGCGCCCCGAGCCGCCGCCGCCGTCGACCCGCTCACCGCCCCCTCCCCGCCGCGCTGCCCGCTGCGGAACCGTTCTCGGTTCGTCTCGCCTCGCGTCGAACTCCGTCCTCCGCAGCGCCGTTCGGCGAGGCCGAGGCGCGGGCCGGAGACCGAGCCGCTGCCCCGGGTGACCGGACCAGCCCTCACGGCGAGTACCCCCTTGGCCGCGCGCCGTTCCGCCGGGTGCCGGACGTCCCCCCGCGGTGCCTGCCTACGAGCCGCCGCCGACCAATGAGGCCGCCCCGCCGGTGGCCGAGCACCCCCGGCCCGGCCCCTCCGCCCCCGGCTCCTACGTGCCACCGGCGGGTCAGCGCGCAGCGGACAGCGCGGACCTTGCTGGCCATCCTGCGCTCGCCCCGAGGCGCACAGCGTCGGCGACCCCCACGGATCGGCCTGCCGGTCCCCGACCTGCTCGGCGCGAACGGCCCGGTGAACCCCGAGGGCCGCCCCCCGGCTGACCGAGCTGCGCCCTGCCTGGCGCTGCGCCCCGGGCGCGGACCTCTCCGACCTGGACCACGCGCTGCACCGGGCGCGGCCCACCCTGGACCCGCAACGACACCGAGCAGTCCACCCCGCTCCCCGCCCGACGGCGAACTCGCTCCTGGCTGGGCGAGTCGGCGAGGGCTGGGCCTTCCTGCCGCTGGAGACGGGGACGGTGTCGCCCCGCGCCCGACCGTCAGCTGCGACGGGACGAGTTCCGCAGCCTCTACCGGCGCGGCATGCGCCACGCACCAGCTCCACCGCCGACGCGCCCTGGCCCACGCCCCGTCCCTGGTCCGGGGCGCCCCGTCGCGGAGCCCGGGCAACAGCTACGGTTGGCCGAGCCCGAGCGGCAGGGACATGGTGGCCGGATCGTGGAAACGCCACGAACTCGCCGCCCGCCGCCTCCCAGTCGGCGACCACCGCACCGCCGAGGCCGCCATCTTCCGCGGCCTGGCCGTCGCCACGGAGGTCGAACTCCTGCACCGCGACCTCTTCTACGCCTACGCCTCGGCGGCGCCCGCGACCAGCTGGTCGCGCGGTCAACCGCCTGGACGCCTCAGCCGCCGCACCGGGCGCGACTCGACCCGACACGTGGCTGCTTCCGCGAACCTGCTCTCGCCGCCTGACGCCGTCCGCTCGGCACCGCCCCGCCCGGGGGCGGTGCCCGAGCGGTTCCGGCCGGTGCGCTCCGGAAAACCGTTCCTGCGGCAGCCGTGGCGCCGGCATCATGGGGCCATGGACCACGCATGCGAGCGAGTGGGTAACTCATCCCGTCGAACCGCCGATCACGGCGCCAAGGTGGGGCATGGATCACGCATTGACTGCGTGACGCGCGCATCGACTGGAGCCCTTCGACGAGGCGGATTCCGCATCGACCTGATGCGGTGCCGCGACCCGTAGGCGCGGGTTTACTGCCTACTCGCAGTCCTCCATCCGCGCCGACGCCCTGCGCCGCCTCGGCCCCACCCCGACCAGCCCACTCTCGCCGCCCGACCCCCACCCCCCAAGTGGTGGGGCCCTGGGATTCCTGGGGGCGGATGCTCGTCAGTCCGCCTGCCCGGGCCAGCTCGGCGTTGGCGGGCGGCGACCAGGGTGAGCACCGGCGGCCGCCGCGAGGTCTTCGTCGGGATGTGCCAGATCCGGGCGGAGTACGCGGCGCCCTCGGCGGCGGCGTGTCGTTAGAGCGTGCGCCCGGCGGGGGTGAGGTGGAGCAGGTTCTTCGTCCGCCGGGGTCCGGCGCGAGCAGTACGCCCGGCGCGGGGGGGGGCGGCGGGCGGGAGGGGGGGGGGAGAGCGGGGGGTATTTGGGCGGCGGGTCTTTCTGGGGCGGGGGCGGGCTGCCAACTCGTCGATCACGACGCGACTTCGGAGGGGTGGCTTTCAGCGAGCCGGTCACCTCGGCGGTGAGGTGCTCCCGGGTGAAGTGCCGCCGGCCACCACGGCCACCGTAGGTGAGTCTGCTCGGAAGGTGGTGCCGTGCCGTTCAGCATGCCCCCAGGACTGCCGCGGGCGGCGGTAGTGCGCGAGGCGAGGCGTGGTGCGGGTCGGCGGCGGGGGCGAGGTTCTCGGTCATGAATGCTCCTTTCGGGCGTGTCAGGTCTGCTTTCAGGGGGACGTCCTAGCAGCAGGGCCAGCGAAGGCGGACACCCGGCCGTGTCGCGGACTCCGGTGGCAACTCGTGTCTCGGTGGGGGAGTACGGACGGTCACGCGCCCTTCACGTGGTTCGAGCTGGCGAGCGGTGAGGTGCTCGGCGGAGCATCGTCCTGGGGGTCGACCCGCACAACCGGCTCGCCCACCTCGGCCTCGCCGTGCTGCCCGCCCACCGGGGCAAGGGCTACGGCGCCGAGGCGGTCGGGGTGATGTGCCACTACGGCTTCCGGATCCGGGGCTTCCAGCGGCTCCAGGTGGAGACGCTGGCCGACAACCACGGGATGATCGCCGCCGCCGAGCGCAACGGCTTCGTCCGCGAGGGCCTGCTGCGCCGCAACGCCTGGGTGGACGGCGGCTTCCACGACGAGCTGGTCCTCGGCCTGCTCGCCGACGAGTGGCGCCCCTGATGCCCGCACCCGGCGGTGGTCCGCGCCGGGGTCGAGGTCGTCCCGCTCTGCGACGCGGTCGGCCCGATGGGCCATCAGATCGCCCGCCCGCTGGACGAACTCTTCGGCGGCCCCGACCACCCGGTCTGGCGGCGGGCGGACCGCGCCGAGCCCTGGACCCTGCACTTCCACAGCTACCTGCTGCGCACCCCCGGCGGCCGCACCGTCCTGGTCGACACCGGCCTGGGCGGCGAGGACTCCCGGCCGCGAGCTGGGCACCCGTCCCCGGGCGGCTGACCGCCGAACTCGCCGCCGTCGGCACCCGGCCCGAGGAGGTGGACACGGTGGTCCTCACCCACCTGCACAGCGGACCACGCAGCGGCAGCCTGGCCGCCGACGGCGCCACCCCGGCCTTCCCGAACGCGCGCTACTGGTCCAGCGGCGGGAGTTGGACTGGCTGCGCGCCACCGGCTCCCGATGCTGGCCGCCGTGGTCGACCCGCTGCTCGCGGCCGGCTGCCTGGACGCCGCCGACGGCGGCCTGCGGCTGACCCCCGAGCTGACCGTGCTGCCCACCCGGGGCACACCCCCGGCCACCAGAGCCTCGCGGTGGGGGAGCGGCAGCTGGTGGTCGCCGGCGATGTGGTGCTCCACCCCGTCCAGCTCGCCGACCCCACCGCCGGCTACCTCTACGACGAGGACCAGCCCCGCCGCCACCGCCACCCGTACCCGCCTGCTGGCCGAACTGGCCGCCCGCCGAGGGCCTGTTGGCCACCGCCCACTTCCGCCGACCCGTTCAGCGGGGTCCGATGAGCCGGGAGGTGTACGAGCTCTGGCACCTGCGCCACCCTCGCGGTGGAGGCCGACGGCACGGTGATCCACCGCGACCCGGACGGATGGATCCACCAGGACGAGGACGAGTGGCGGCTGCTCGGCATCTACTCCTCCGAGCGGCCGCCGAGGCGCGGATCGCGCAGGCCAGGCTGCTGCCCGGCTTCCGGGACGAGCCGGACTGCTTCGAGGTGATCCCCGCCGACGTCGACCACGACACCTGGACCGACGGGTACTCACCTACCACCACCGCCCCGGGGAGGACACGTGACGGACGCCCCCACGCTCTACCTGCTGGTGCACCGGCACCACTTCGTCCGCCGGAGCACGACCCCTTCGAGGACGGCGAGCCGCTGTTCTGGTCCGACTCCGAGGAGGACCACAAGACCCTCGGCCTCTACAGCACCCGGAGGCGGCCGAGCGGCGGATCGAGCGGGCCCGCCCGCTGCCCGGATTCCGGACAGCCCCGACGGGTTCGAGATCCACCCGTACGTCCTGGACGAGCACCGCTGGACCCGGTGGCCACCGAGCCTGACGGAGCGCTGACCCACCGTCAGGGGCGCTCGGCGCGTCCGGGGCCGGTCGAGCGCCCGTTCGGCCGGGAGTCCCTCCTGGCTGAGCCGGGCGCGGGCACCGTAAGGTGGCGAGGACGTGGTGGCGGGCACCACGGCGTTGCGTCGCGCGCGGGCGGCGGTTGGGGCCGGTGACTGCGGTGGCGGACCTGACGGCGGGCGGGCTTTGGCCGGGCGAGCGGCTGCGCAGGCCGAGGGCTTCTCGACCGGCTGGACCGGCACCATGCCGGCCGTGAAGGCCACGGGGCCCGGCCCTGCCGGTACGTCCGGGCACTCCGGCCCCGGTGGGCCCGCGTCGCGACGGCCCCCAAGCCGGTGGTGCAGACGGTCGTGACGGCGCCCGCGGCCGCATCCTGGTGATCGAGGGCGGCTACGGCACCGCCGGCCGTCGCTCCTGGGGCCGCGGCGCGGGCTCCCAGACCCAGGTGCTCTCCCACCATGCTGGCCGCCGTCGCCCCGCAGACACCTGCTCGCCGCCGAATCCGTGGACGCCATCCACCTCCCCGGCGCCACCGACCCGCAGAGCGTGCTGGCCCACCTGCGCGCCGCCGCCCTGCACCCCGGCCGCTCCTCATCCACCTCGGCGGCCACCTGGTCACCGACCGCCCGGGGCGAGCACCTCTACCTGACGCTCCGTGACTCCAAGCCCGCCACCGTCCGCCAGGACGGCCTGCCCTGGCAGGCCCTGGCCGCCGAGCTCCAGCACCGGGCGACCTGCCCACCCTGGTGATCGCCGACCTCAGCGCCGACCAGGCCGCCTGGCCGCTGGTGCAGAGCGCCATCTCCCCGCTGGCCGACGGCATCCCGCTGTGGGCCGTGGTCAGCCCGGACCCGGAGCAGATCGGCACCTTCTCCCGGGCCCTGATCGAGGTGCTGCACCGCGGCCGCCCCGGTGGCCCGGCCCTGCTGCCGCCCGAGCACCTGCGCGAGCAGGTCCACTCGGTGGTCCGGCACGACTCGATCATCCTGCACTCGCACCCCACCGAGCGGCCCTTCTTCCGCAACACCTCGCGCCAGATCGGCGAGGCCGTCCCCACCTTCCAGGACCTGCCGCGCCCGGCGGCGGTCCTCCCCAAGCCGCCCACCCGCAGCCCGAAGGCCCGGCCGGCCGCCGCGCCGCGGGTGCTGCTCGCCAAGGAACTCACTGGCGAGGGCGTCTCCCTCCTCAAGCCGGGCGTCCCGCCGACCCCGCGCCGGGTCGGACCGCCGGTCTCGCTGCGCAAGGGCGGCCCGCTGACGGACCCCCAGGGCGGGGTCGCCCCGGCCGCCGACCGCCCCGTGGTCTCCCTCCACAAGCCGGCCGCCCCCGCCGCTCCCGCTACCCCCGCTCCCGCCTCCGCCCCCACCGCGGACTACCGGGAGGCGATCGGCCGGATCGTCCGGAGCGCCGAGGCGGGCGAGCACGAGACCGCCGCCGAGCTGGCCCTCGACCTGGAGCGCACCACCCTCGCCCTGCACGGCCCGAACGCCCCCGAGAGCCTCCAGCTCCGCCAGGTCCGGGCCCACATCGCCCGCCTGGCCGGCCGCCCCGCCGAGGCCGCCGAGCTCTACCGCGAGGTCGCCGTGGTCCTGCTGCGCGAGCGCGGCCCCGAGGACCCCGAGACCCAGCAGATCGCCACCAACGCCGAGGCCTGCTGGCGTGCCGTCACCGACCGCGCCGAGGCGATCCGGATGGCCCCCGAGATCATCGAGCTCCGCGCCCACCTCCCGGGCCCGGAGGGCCGCAAGCTCCGAGCCGCCGAACGCTACCTGAAGCAGCTCGCGGCCGCGGGCTGACCCCGGCTCAGTCGGACAGCCCGCGGTCCGGGGCGCTCATGTCACCGGTCCGCGGGACGCCCTCGGCCAGGCCGTAACGGAGCAGCACCGTGCCCTGCGGGCCGGTGGCCGGGGGTTCGAGGAGGGTGAGGTTGCTCGGGACGGTGCCGTCGCCGAAGACCTTCTTGCCGACGCCGAGGACGATCGGGTGCACCCAGAGGTCGAGCCGGTCGAACAGCCTCTCCCGCAGCAGACTCTGGACGAGGTCCAGGCTCCCGACCACCTTGATGTGCTCGTGCCGTTCCCGGACCTGGCGGATCGCGGCGGCCAGGTCCGGGCCGAGCTGCACGGAGCCGGCCCAGGGCAGGTCCGGCGTGCCGCGGGAGGCGACGTACTTCGGGACGCGGTTGAAGAGGGCGGCGATCGCTTCGTCCTGGCCGCCGCTCTCCTGGTGCGGCCAGTAGGCGGCGAAGATGTCGTACGTCCGCCGTCCGAGCAGCAGCGCGTCGGTGTCCCGGTACGCGGCCATGATCTGAGCCCCGGTCACCTCGTCCAGCAGCGGCGCCTGCCACCCGCCGAACGGGAACCCGACCGGATCCTCCTCCGGCCCGCCGGGCGCCTGCCCGACCAGGTCGAGCGTCGCGAACATCTCGATCTCAATGAGGCCCATGGCCTCACGATAGGCCTGCGGCCGGCCGGGGGCCGGGAGGCTACTCCGGGGCGCCAGGATGTCGGTGGCCAACCCGGTGCGCGAGGACTTAGGTGGTCAACCCGGGGGCGCGAGGAACTGCGCGGGTCGGGAGGCGGCCCACCTGCAACTGAACCGCCGTCAGCCAGTTGCCGGTGCTGCCGTTCCCCCGCGCGCAGTTCCTCGCGCCCCTGGGGCCTCCGGCCCCGAGGCGCTGCGCCGACTACCGGGCGCCGCCGTTGACGTAGAGGGTCTGGCCGCTGACGTACGCGGCGTCCTCGCTGGCCAGGAAGGCGACCACCGAGGCGACCTCCTCCGGGAGGCCGACCCGCCGCAGGGGGGTGCGCTCGGCGGCCAGGGCCTGGTGCTCCTCGGCGGTGGCGCCGACGCGTTCGGCGGTGGCGGCGGTCATGGAGGTGGCGATGTAGCCGGGGGCGACGGCGTTGACGTTGACGTTGAAGGGGCCGAGCTCGATGGCCAGGGTGGCGGTGAGGCCCTGGATGCCGGCCTTGGCGGCGGCGTAGTTGGCCTGGCCGCGGTTGCCGAGGGCGGAGCGCGAGCTCAGCGAGACGATCTTGCCGTACTTCTGCCTGCACATGTAGGCCTGCGCCACGTGGCTGCAGTTGTAGGCGCTGGTCAGGTTGACGGTGAGGACGGCGTCCCAGTCGCTCTTCGGCATCTTGAAGAAGAGGTTGTCCCGGGTGATCCCGGCGTTGTTGACCAGGATGTGGAGGGCCCCCAACTCCTCGACCACGGTGGCGAAGACGCGCTCCACCGCGTCGTAGTCGGCCACGTCGCAGCCGTAGGCGCGGGCGGTGCCCCCCTTGGCGGTGATGGCGTCCACGGTGCCCTGGGCCCGCTCGGCGGTGAGGTCGAGGACGGCGACGGTCGCGCCCTCCTCGGCCAGCCGGAGGGCGGTGGCGGCGCCGATGCCCTGGGCCGCACCGGTGACGACGGCGATCTTCCCTGCGAAACGACTCATGATCCCTGACTCTCCCTCAGACCTTCTCGACCAGAACGGCACTGCCCTGCCCGACCCCGACGCACATGGTGGCCAGCCCTCGCCGGCCGCCGGTGCGCCGCATCCGGTGCAGCAGCGTGGTGAGGATGCGCGCGCCCGAGCTGCCGAGCGGGTGGCCGAGCGCGATGGCCCCGCCGGTCGGGTTGACCAGCTCCGGGTCGATGCCCAGCTCCCGGACGCTGGCGAGCGCCTGTGCGGCGAACGCCTCGTTGAACTCGGCCTCCTGGAGGTCCTCCAGCCGCCAGCCGGTGCGGGCCAGCACCTTGCGGGTGGCGGGGACGGGGCCGATGCCCATCACGTCGGGGTGGACCCCGGCGGAGGCGCCGGCCACGTAGCGGCCGAGCGGCTCCAGGCCGAGGTCGTTCAGGGCCTCCTCGCTGACCAGGATCAGACCGGAGGCGCCGTCGTTCATCGGCGAGGCGTTGCCCGCGGTGACGGTGCCGCCGGCCCGGAAGACGGGCTTGAGGGCGGCGAGGCGCTCCAGGGTGGTGTCCTCGCGGATCGACTCGTCCTGGCTGACCGTCACGCCGTCGGCGCGCAGCACCGGCAGCAGTTCGGCGTCGAAGAGGCCGTCCTTGCGGGCGGCGGCGGCCCGCTGGTGGCTGCGCAGGGCGAAGGCGTCCTGGTCCTCGCGGGTGACGCCGAACCGGCTCGCCACCTCCTCGGCGGTCTCGCCCATGCTCAGCACGCCGTGCAGCTCGCGCATCCGGGGGTTGGTGAGCCGCCAGCCGAGCCGGGTGTCGAAGGTCTCCATCCTGTGCGGGAGGGCCTCGTCAGGGCGGGGCAGCACGAAGGGGGCGCGGCTCATCGACTCGCAGCCGCCGGCCAGCACCACCTCGGCCTCGCCGGAGCCGATGGCCCGGGCGGCGGAGGTGACGGCCTCCATGCCGGAGGCGCAGAGCCGGTTGACGGTGGCGCCCGGGACGGTGTCGGGCAGGCCGGCCAGCAGGACGGCCATCCGGGCGTTGTTGCGGTTGTCCTCGCCGGCCTGGTTGGCGGCGCCCCAGTAGACGTCGTCGATCCGGGCGGGGTCCAACTGCGGTACCTCGTCGAGCAGTCCGCGCAGCACCAGGGCCGAGAGGTCGTCCGGCCGGACGGTGGAGAGCGCGCCGCGCAGCCGCCCGATCGGGGTGCGGCGGGCGGCGGCGAAGTAGACGGGACGCACGGTGGGGCTCCTCAACTACTCAGGGGGGCAGGGGATTTCAGAAGGCGTTGACCCCGGTGAGGGCGCGCCCGATGAGCAACTTCTGGATCTGGCTGGTGCCCTCGTAGAGGGTCATCACCCGGGCGTCGCGCAGGTACTTGCCGACCGGGTACTCGTCGATGAAGCCGTAGCCGCCGAACACCTGGAGGGCGTTGTTGGCGGCCTTGACGGCGGCTTCACTGGCGAAGAGCTTGGCGGTGGAGGACTCGGTGGCGAACGGCAGACCCCGGTCGATCAGGTCGGCCACCCGCCAGGTGAGCAGCCGGGCCGCCTCCAGTTCCACCGAGATGTCGGCCAGCATCTCCTGCACCAACTGGTAGGAGGCGATGGGCTTTCCGAACTGCTCGCGCTCGGTGGCGTAGCGGACGGCGGCGTCCAGGCAGGCCCGGGCGATCCCGACGCAGCCGGCCGCCACCGACATCCGGCCCTTGGCCAGGGCGGCCATCGCGACGGTGAAGCCCTTGCCCTCGGGGCCGAGCCGGGCCGAGTCCGGCACCCGGACGGCGTCGAAGGTCAGCTCGGCGGTGGCCTGGCCGCGCAGGCCCAACTTGCCGTGGATCTCCCGGCGTTCGAAGCCCGGGGTGTCGGTGGGCACCAGGAAGGCGGTGATGCCCCGGTGGCCGGCCTCGCCGGTGCGGGCGAAGACCAGGGCGACGTCGGCCCAGGTCCCGTTGGTGATGAAGGTCTTGGCCCCGCTGATCAGCCAGTGGTCGCCGTCCCGGACCGCCTTGGTGCTCAGGTTGGCGGCGTCGGACCCGGTGCCGGGCTCGGTGAGGGCGAAGCAGGCCAGCGCCTCGCCGGAGCAGAGCCGGGGCAGCCAGTGGCGCTTCTGCTCCTCGGTGCCGAAGCCGCTGACCGACTTGGCGACCAGGCCGAGCGAGACCGAGACGATCCCGCGCACCGAGGAGTCGCCCCGGCCGAGCTCCTCCAGCACCAGGCAGTACGCCAGGTGGTCTCCGCCGCTGCCGCCGTACTCCTCGGGGATGGTCAGGCCGAGGAATCCGACCTTGCCCAGCTTGCCGATGACCGCCCGGTCGACCGACTCGGCGCGGTCCCAGCCGGCGGCGTGCGGGACGATCTCGCGGTCGGTGAACTCGGCGGCGAGCTCGCGGACGGCGGCCTGCTCCTCGGAGAGCTCCAGGTTCATGGCGGTCCTCGGCGTCGGTCGGCTACGGGAGGTCGGGGCGGTGGTCAAAACTAGCGGTGCAAGTTTTAATCGACTGTAGCCCGGCCCCGCAAGGGTGGGAAGACCCCGCCTGGAAGACTGGAGCCACCGCCACCCGACCGGAGGAAGCAGCCATGGCCCGCCCGCGCACCCCCCTGCTCAGCCGCGAGCGGATCGTCGCGGCCGCGCTCGCCCTGGTCGACGCCGAGGGGCTGTCCGCGCTCTCCACCCGGCGGCTGGCCACCGAGCTCTCGGTCAGCGGCCCGTCGCTCTACAACCACTTCGCCACCAAGGACGAACTGCTGGACGCGGTGGTGGACGGCGTGATGGGCGAAGTCGACCTGTCGATGTTCCGGCCGTCCGGCGACGGCGGCCCCGCCGACTGGCGCACGGCGCTGCGCGACTGGGCCCGCTCCTACCGGGCGGCACTGGCCGCCCACCCCAACGTGGTGCCGGTGCTGGCCCAGGGCCCCGGACGGCGGCCGAACGCGCTGCGGCTGGCCGACGCCGTCTTCGGCTGCCTGGTCGAGGCCGGGTGGCCGCGCGGTCAGGCCACCCGGATCGGCGCGCTGATGCGGTACTTCATCACCGGCTCGGCGCTCGGCTCCTTCGCGGGCGGCTTCCCCGAGGACGCCGCCCTCTACGGCGAGGAGTACCCCCACCTCGGCGAGGCGCACAAGCTGGCCGAGCACCGCCGCCGGATCGACGAGGGCGCCTTCGAGACCGGCCTGGAGGCCCTCCTGGACGGCCTGGAGCTGCGCTACGCCCGTACCGTGCGGGGGAGTTGAGTCAGCGGGCGATCGCCGCGCGGACCTCGGACTCCGGGTCGCCGGCGTGGTAGACCCGCTCGGTGGCCTCGATGCCGTCCAGGAACTCCTGGTAGCGGACGGCGTAGCCGAGGTGGACCAACGGTTCGGCCAGCTCCAGGGCGCGGGCCGGGTCGGAGCCCGGGGCGTGGGTGGTCCAGGCCTCGGTCCAGAGGCGGCGGACGGTCTTCCAGCGCTCCTCGGAGAGGAAGTCGCGCGGGCGCAGCCCGTCCACGGCAGGGTGGCCGAGGTAGCTGTCGGAGAAGTCGATGAGGGTGGTGCGCTCTCCGTCGAACCGCCAGTTGCCCGGGTGGAAATCACCGTGCACCAGCGTCTCGGGCAGCCCGCAGGCGGACAACTCGTCGACAATGAAGGGGAGTTCGGACAGCAGCTGCTCGGCGGCGGCGCGCTCCTCGGGCGTCAGGCCGGTGAGCCGGGGCAGTAGCGCGGCGAAGGCGGCCACCAGGGCGCGCGGGGTGCGGTCCGGCAGATCGTCGACCTTGCCGGCGAGGGCGGCCTGGGCCGCGACCAGCCGGGGCACCGCCGCCAGCATGCCGTCCTCCGGCAGGCCCCAGCAGTCCACCCCGGGGGCGTCCGCGAGCAGCAGCCGTCCCGGCTCGGCGGCCAGCACCACGGGCACCGACTCCGGTGTCACCGAGGCGAGGTGACGGATCACCAGGGCCTCGTCCACCGCGAACGGGGGAGTGGTCTTCAGCCAGGCCGAGCCCTCGCCGACCGGCAGCCGGTACAGCCCGGAGAGGTTCCAGCTCTTCACCTGGAGGGCCGGCCCGCTCGCCCCGGCCCGCTCGGCCGCCCAGGCCAGCGCGGCCCGCAGCCCGTCCGGGGTGGCCCAGAGGGCGCGCAGGGGGTCCTCGCCGACCTCCAGTACGGTCGGCTCCAGCCCGGCCGTCGGCCGCGCCAGCGCCTCGACGTGGTAGGCGACGTCACCCCCGACCCCGCCGGTGCCGCCGTGCGCGAGCAGGCGCAGCACCAGCACCGGCACGCCGAGCAGCCGCTCGGCGGCCTCGGCCACCTGGCCGGTCTGCTGCCAGCGGGGGTGGGTCACCGGGAACGGCCCCGCCTGCCCGAGGGTCTCGCCCTGGTACGTCACCAACACCGTCACGCTGCGCTCTGTCACGCGCGGCAGTCTGACGAGTAATGATCATCGGAGCAAGTGCTTTTCGGGCGGGCGGGGCCGTTCGCGGACGCGGCGCCGGTCACTCGTACTCGGTGCCGCCCTTGCGGGTCAGGTAGGCGCCGCTGACCACCTTGGCGATGGCCCGCCCGCCGGTCACCGGGCTGTAGCGCTCGACCACCGGCCGGATCACCACGCCCTCGCGGATGTGCAGCGCACGGCCGGAGACGGTCTCCCGGCCCTCCGCCAGCTCCAGCACCGTCCCGGTGTCGAACGGGCCGCGCCACAGCTCGGGCACCAACGGCAGCTCCTTCTCCAGGAGTTCGGCCGGGTCCAGCCAGCGCAGCTGACCGTCGATCACCGCGGAGACGGCGAAGACCGCGTACCCGGGCAGCTCGGTGCGGCCGGACTCGCCGTACCCGAGGTCCTGCACGCCGGTGCCGAACACCTCGCCGAAGACGCCGACCCGGGAGGCCCCGAGCCGCTCGGCCAGCCGGGCGGCCACCTCCGGCACGCCGTGCGCCCTGACGGTGCGCCAGTAGAGGTTGGCCCCGTCCTCCTTGAGGGCCAGCCCCTGGGCGCCGATGCCCTTGGAGGAGACCTGGACGGCGCCGGAGTCGGCGTGCAGGGTGAGCAGGCAGCAGGTGCCGTGCAGCTTCTCGGTGACCACCACCGGCTCACCCGGCTCGAAGAGGTCGGGGAAGCGCTTGAGGTTCTCGATGTCCACCCAGGGCAGCAGCTCCGGCGCGGACTCCACCTCGCCGCTCATGCCGACCGGGATCGGCGGCACCCACTTGGTGATGCCCAGGAGCTCGGACAGGTCCGCCCCCTCCGCCTCGGCCCGCACCAGCTCGTCCTCGGAGACCGCCGCCGGGCGGCAGACGATGCCCTGGGAGAGCTCGCCGCGCAGCCGTACCGCCTTGACCCGGTCGTGGTTGCCCCCGGCCAGGCGCCCGGTCAGGCCGAGCTCCTCGATCAGGGCGGCGGGGAGCACGGCCTGCTCGGGGATGTAGACGGCCAGGTCGCCGGTCCGGTACGCGCCCTTGGCGACGACGGCGCGGTAGAGGCCGACCTGGGCCAGCTCCAGCGCGTCGGCGTTCGGATGGGTCAGGACGGTCAGCCGCTCGACCGTCACGCGCAATGTCGACATGTCGGTACCTCCCCCGTTGATGTGGACTGCGCCCACTCTGACCCGGGCCGGACGCCGAGCGCGACGGGTTTTATGACGGGGCGTCGGGAACGCGGGGCAGGAAGGCCGGCCGCAGGTCCGGGTCCACCGGGTCGTAGTACCGGTGGTACACCGGGGTCAGCCCGCCGGAGACCGGGGGGACGATCCAGCTCCAGTCCGCCGGGGTCGGACGGCCCAGCCGCTCCTCCTGGGCGATGTGCCGGAGGAAGCGCTCCGACTCGGTGTGGTGGTCGGCGATGGTGACGCCCGCCTCCTGGAAGGAGTGCAGCACCGCGACGTTCAGCTCGACCAGCGCGCGGTCCCGCCAGAGCGTCCGCTCGGAGGAGGTGTCCAGGCCCAGACGCCGTGCCACCTCGGGGAGTTGGTGGTAGCGGTCGGCGTCGGCCAGGTTGCGGGCGCCGATCTCGGTGCCCATGTACCAGCCGTTGAACGGGGCCGCCGGGTAGCGGATGCCGCCGATCTCCAGCGTCATGTCGCTGATCGCGGGGACGGCGTACCAGCGCAGGCCCAGCTCGGCGAACCAGGCGTGCTCGGGGTGGCTGAGCTCCACCTCCAGCACCGCGTCCTCGGGCACCTCGAACCAGTGCGGCTCCTCCTCCGGGCGCCGGCGGACCATCAGCGGCAGCACCTCGAACCGCTCCTCGCCGCCCTTCCAGCCCGACTCCCGGGCCAGCGCGGTCAGTCCGGCCCCGGCCGGGTCGCCGACCAGGGCGCCCTCCGGGGTGGTGTGGCCGGCGTAGCGGACCAGCTGCTGGTTGACGATCCGCGGCCCGGGGCGGCCCGGCCGGTCCGGGGCGAAGACGGTGATCACCGGACGGATCCGCCCGCCGTTGGTGGCCGCCCGCAGGTGGTCGAAGCACTCGGCGGCCAGCTCGTCGGGGGAGTCGACCCCCCGCCGGTCGCGGACCACCAGGCTGCGCCAGTAGAGCCGCCCGATGCAGCGGGCCGCGTTGCGCCAGGCCAGCCGGGCCCCGAAGGCCAGCTCCTCGGCCGTGTGCTCGTAGGTGCCGGTCCGCTCGATCTCGGCGAGCACCTGACGGACCCTCGGCGCCGGGTCGCCGCCGCCGGGCCGCTCCCGGTGGAACTGCCGGACGAAGTCCACCGCCTGCCCGGCGAGCGGATCCGTCGCCGGGGCCTCGGCGGCCGGTGGCGGCGGAGCGGACCCCACCGCCACCGCACCGGAGTACGGACAGCCCGGAGCCGTCGCGACGACGGCGGACCTGCGGGTACGAAGCCGACTGAAGATCAAGGACACCTACCTCCCACGGCCATGGAAGCCCAGGTGCCGGACCGGCCGGACGGAGTGCGGCAATCCCGCCCGGCCGGTGTGATGACCCGCTAAAGTGCGCGCGCGGAGCCGGTCGTGACCGCTCAGTCCCGCGGGAAGGAGAGCGAGAGCCCGAACCGGCCGGCCTCGTCGGTCCACCACTGCGAGAGCTCCAGGCCGGCCGCCGCCAGCTCGGCCTCGATGCCCTCGCGGCGGAACTTCGCCGACACCTCGGTACGCAGCTCCTCGCCGCGCTCGAACCGCACCGCCAGCCCGAGCCCGCCGATCGTCACGGTCTGCGCGATCCGCGAGCGCAGCCGCATCTCGATCCACTCCTCGCGCTCGTCCCAGAGCGCCACGTGCTCGAACAGGGTCGGGTCGAAGTCGGCGTCCAGCTCCCGGTTGACCACCTGCAGCACGTTCTTGTTGAAGGCCGCCGTCACCCCGGCCGCGTCGTCGTAGGCGCGGACCAGCACCTCGCGGTCCTTCACCAGGTCGGTGCCGAGCAGCAGCGCGTCGCCCGGCGCCATCGCCTCCCGGAGCCGCTTCAGGAAGACCGCCCGCTCGGCCGGCAGGAAGTTGCCCAGCGTGCCACCGAGGAAGACCACCAGCCGGGGGCCGCCGCCGGGCGGCAGGCCGAGCTGCTCGGTGAAGTCGGAGACCACCGCGTGGGTGGTGAGCTCGGGGTAGTCCACGGTCAGCGACTCGGCCGCCGCGGTGAGCGCGCTCTCGCTGACGTCCACCGGCACGTAGGTGCGCAGGGTGCCGAGCTCGCGCAGCGCGTCCAGCAGCAGGCGGGTCTTCTCCGAGGCGCCCGAGCCGAGTTCGACGAGGGTGCGGGCGCCCGTGGCGAGCGCGATCTCGGCGGAGCGGTCGGTCAGGATCTCCCGCTCGGCCCGGGTCGGGTAGTACTCGGGCAGCCGGGTGATGTCCTCGAACAGCTCGCTGCCGCGCGCGTCGTAGAACCACTTCGGCGGCAGCGTCTTCGGACTGGCCGTCAGACCGTGGCGCACGTCGTGGCGTAGCGCGTGGCTGAAGTGGTCGGCGGCGAGCAGGCGGGTCAGCTGGTGGGTCCTCACGGCTGTACTCCTTCGTGCAGCGGGTCGTACATCAGGCAAGTCGGTTCGCGGGTGCATCAGTTGGTGCGGTCGAGGGGGAGGACGGTGACGCCCTCGGAGGTGGCCAGCAGCAGGGAGCGGTCCGGCACCCGCCGCCACCCCGGAGCGTCGTCGCCGGGCTCGGAGGCGACCAGCACCGAACCGGGCCCCGAGCGGTGGTGCAGGTCGTCGCCCCAGGCGGTGGCGGCGAGCGAACTGCCGTCGGTGAGCAGCAGGTTGAGCCGGGCGTCGGTGTGCTTGGCCACCTCGCGGACGGTGTCCGCGAGCGCCTCGCCCAGCTCGGCGCCGGCCCGTAGCCGGTTCAGCGCCAGGGCCCAGACCAGGGCCGAGTCGGTGCGCGCGGTGAGCGAGAGCAGCTCGGCCGGGGGCAGCTGCGCGGCCAGCCCGCCGAGCCGCTCCGGCCAGCCGGGCAGCACCCCGTTGTGGGCGAACAGCCAGGGCCCGGCGGCGAACGGCGCCGCCGCCTGCTCCCCGGCCGCACAGCCGTGGGTGGCCGAGCGGACGGCGGCGAGCACCGCTCCGGACCGGACCACCCGGGCCAGGTCGGCGAAGCCCTCGTCGGCCCAGACCGGCCCGGCCCGCCGGTAGCGGGCCGGCACCGGGTCGCCCTCGGCGTACCAGCCGATGCCGAAGCCGTCCACGTTCATCGTCCCGTGCTGCTGCAGCCGGGGCGCCCAGGACTGGCGGTAGAGCCCGGACGGCGGGTCCACCACCAGCTCCCGCAGCGCCATTGGCGGCCCCAGGTAGGCCAGTTGGCGGCACATCAGCCCTGCTCCGCGTCCCGGGCGGTGCGGAAGCCGGAGAAGATCTGCCGCCGGATCGGGTAGTCCCAGTTCCGGAAGGTGCCCCGGCTGGCCACCGGCGCGGCCGCGAAGCAGCCGCCGCGCAGCACCTTGTGCTCCGAGCCGAAGAAGACCTCCGAGTACTCCTCGTACGGCCAGGCCCGGAAGCCCGGGTACGGCCGGAAGTCGCTGGCGGTCCACTCCCACACGTCGCCCATCAACTGCCGGACCCCGTAAGGGGACTGGCCGGCCGGGTAGCTGCCGGCCGGGGCGGGCCGCAGGTGGCGCTGGCCCAGGTTGGCCAGCTCGGCGGTCGGCTCCTGGTCGCCCCAGGGGTAGCGGCGGGAGCGCCCGGTGACCGGGTCGAAACGGGCCGCCTTCTCCCACTCGGCCTCGGTCGGCAGCCGCCGTCCGGCCCAGCGCGCGTAGGCGTCCGCCTCGTACCAACTGACGTGCAGGACCGGCTCGTCGGCCGGCACCGGCTCGGTGGCGCCGAAGCGGCGGCGCAGCCACTCGCCACCCTCGCGGCGCCAGAACAGCGGGGCGGTCAGCCCGGCCTGCTGCCGGTGCGCCCAGCCCGCCTCGGTCCACCAGCGCGGGTCGTCGTAGCCGCCGTCGGCGATGAAGCGCTGGTAGGCGCCGTTGGTCACCGGGGTGGTGTCCAGCCGGTACGCGGCCAACTCGACCCGGTGGGCCGGGCGTTCGTTGTCCAGCGCCCAGGGCTCGGTGTCGGTGCCCATGGTGAACGGACCGGCCGGGATCAGGACCTCGGCCGGCAGCGGGCCGGTCCGGGTGTCCGGCGGCTCGGGGGCGGTGAGCGCGACCGGGCCCCGGCGGAGCTGATGGGTGATCAGCATGGTCTCGTCGTGCTGCTGCTCGTGCTGGACGATCATGCCGAAGGCGAAGCCGTCCCGCAGCAGCGGCGAGGGCCCGTCCAGCGGGGTGGCGGCCAGCAGGTCGAGCGCCCGGCCACGGACTTCGTGGGCGTAGGCGCGGGCCTCGGCGGGCGGCAGCAGCGGCAGCTTGGGGCGCTCGGCGCGCGGGTGCTCGAAGGCGTCGTAGAGCGGGTCGATCTCGGGGTGCATCGGGTCCCGGCCGCCGACGTTGCGCAGCAGCCAGAGCTCCTCCTGGTTGCCGATGTGCGCCAGGTCCCAGACCAGCGGCGACATCAGCGGGGAGTGCTGGGCCGTCAGGTCGTGGTCCTCCAGCGCGGTCAGCCCGGCGGTGCGCTCGCGGGCGGCGAGCAGCTCGGTGGCGATCCGCTCCCGCAGCGCCTCGGCGCCGGTCTCGCGGGTCTGCTCCAAGGACTGGTCCAGGGCTTCGTTCAGCATGCTGCTGCCTCCAGGGCGAGCGGGAGCGCGCCGGAGCGCACGGCGTCGAGTTGGTCGTCGGCGGGGCACCGGCCGCGGGCGGCGCGCCGGCCCCGGTTAGGGTTTTAGGTGTGGGGCGTGGTAGGCGTCGAGGCCGGAGGACCGGAAACCCAGACCTCGAACTTACGAGACGCGAAAACGAAGGGGCGGAAAGTCGAATACGAACGAACGAAACAGACTTGAACCCGAACGCGGAACAGACGACACCGATACCTCGCGCAAGAGGATCGAAAGATTGGAGCGGAAACCACCCGCGACGATTTGCACGCTACGATAAGAAGGCGAACCCGCGATCAAACCCGAAGCCCGCGTATAGACACGACAGGCGTCGATCGACCCAGTCTCCGAAACACGAAGGAGTCACGGAGGCGAGCGATACCGCGCGACGAGACGATTAGTATCACCACCAGTCGGGAGGAAACGGCGAAACGGTCGGACTAGAACGAACACCACCCGCGGGGTTCTGATAGAGGCGGCCGTGCGATCGAACCTGGAAATGACACAACCGTTCAAGGCGCGACGTAGGACTACACTCGGGCCGATACAAGGCGGCCCTCCCACAGCGAAGAGAACGAGCCGCGCGAACGAACCGACGAAGCACAGTCGAAAAGGCGAGCGAGAACACGAGAAGGACGAACACGAATCGCCGGGCGAGCGAATAAACGAATGCAGCGCCGCGCGAAATAGTGAATAAGGCGGGCGAATCCGCGCGAATAACGAAGGGAAGAACGGCGCGACGACAACGAACGAAGACGGGGAAAGGATACGGAGGCGCGCGGGAAAAACCTGCGTTGGCGTGACGAAAAGCGAGCTGCGCGACTCGAGTCGCGGAACGAACGAATCCCGCGAACGGATTCGAACGGCCGAAGGAGGCGGCAAAGCGCGACCGAGAACGGCGAACCGACGAGGAATGTATGGCGAAAAAAAGCCGCAGAAGCGAGCGTACCCCGAGACACGAAAGACCGAAGCGGACGGCGGAAACGAGGAGACCGGCCGTGGAAGAGGTCGAAGTTTCGGCACCGGGGCCCCGGACCGGCTACGGGGGCGTGCGCATGGCCGGCGCGAATCCGAACTCGCCGACGAGACGAACCCGCCGGCGCCGCGGGCCGCCGGACGGCGACGCCCGCCCTGAGCCTCGGCGAACCGACAATCCGGCGTGGTCGGGGGGGCCCGCGAACGCGAAACGGAGGCGGGCGCCCGCGCAAGGCGCGCGAATGGACGACGTCGAGCGAAATTCGAACGCGAAGCGACGCGACGAAGCCGAAACTCGCAGACCCGAAGCGGCGACGCCGGCGACCTGACGAACGGCTGCGAGCGGCCGCGCCTGAGCCGACCGCGAAGCAGGCCGCCTCGCCCGCGAATCGAAAGTGTCGGGGCCATCGAGCGAACGACGAACGCGAACCCGCCCGAACGCGCGAAGAACGCGAAGCCCGCCGACCCGATAAGACGCGCGGCGAACGCGACGAAGGTCCACGAAGTCGACGAGCGGAATCGTCGCGGCGCGGCCGGGAGGCGCGACAGAGAATGAAGGAGAAGAGCGAAATCGGGCTGGAACGAAAACCAGAGGAAAGGGAAAGTCGACGAACAGAACGGGCAAAGACGAATCCGCGGGATAAAGTACGGAGGCGAAGCGGATACACGGGTGGTGAAATGTGGGAGACGGGGGGGGGACGAGCGCCCGAAGGGACGAACGACGCGCCGACGGAGCGTCGAACGGCGCGCCAACGAGCGGGCGCGGCGCCGAAGCGCCCGACGCCGACGCGAACGCGCGGGTGAGCGCCCGCCGCGCCCCCGAAGCGCGACGCCGAAACGCGCCGGCCGCCGCGCGACGACGGCGCGCGACGCGCCGGACCGACGCCGCGCGGAACCGCCGCGGCGACGAGCGGACGTCGAACGCGTCGCCGGGACCCCGCGCGCGCAGCGCGAAACCGGAACTCGCGGGAACGCGGGACGGGACGCGACCTCGCGCCGGTCGCGCCGAACGCGCGACGCGGTGGTCCGGCAGCGACCGCGCGGACCGCCCGGCCCGAGAGCCGCTACCAGAACCCGGACGCGGCGAACCGGAACCCGCGCCGAAGACGGCCGCCCCGAGACGCGCGCGCCCGCGACGCCCCCCCGAGCGCGGCTGCGCGAAGCGCGGGACGTGATTTGTTTTTGCTCCCGACGGCGCGGGGCGAACGCGACCGCGCCGCCCGCCGAACTCGACGCGAATAAGGGGGGGGGCGCGAACACCGACCGGTGGGCGCGCCTGGAGCGCCCCCCCGCGCCGCGAACCGCCGCCGGCCGAGCGCGACGGCTGCCGCCGGCCGTCGACGACGGCCGAGCTGAGAATGTAGTCGGCGGCGCCCGCGCGATGCCTGGGCGGGGGGGTGGGGATGCGCGGGCGCGAAGCCGAACGCCGGCGAAGACGAAGCGCCCGCGACCGAACGCCCCCGACGCCCCGCGCGCGGCGCGAACGCCGCCGCAAACCCCCCGCTGCCGCACGGCCGCGCGACGACGCCGCGACGCCGCGGGGCGCCGAACGCGGAACCGCCGAAACGAAGGGCGAACGCCGCGACACGCCCGCGCGAGCGGCCCCGTTCCGCGCCGATGCCGGCGCGCGAACGATCGGCGCCGACCCGACGCCGACCGGAAGCGCGCGCGCGATCCGAGGCGCCGCGCGCCGGCGCCCCGACCACCGCGTGCGACGATGGTCCGAGGGGGACGGAAAGGCCCCCCGCGGCCGGCGCGCGGCGCCCGCCGCGAACCGACCGCCGGGGGGGGCCGGAAGTCGAACCCGCCGACGAAGCGCCGTAACCCGCCGACGAATCGGCGCCGGCGCCCGGGAAGTCCGCTCTGGGCGGCCGAGCGCGGCGACGGCGCGCCACGCGATTGGGAGCAGGTAGCACGGGCCGAGCGCGCGCGAAGACGACCGAACGCGAACGCGGAAACGCCGAAGGGGCGCCGAACCGAACGCGCGCCCGCGCCCGCGATACGACGGGTCGAACCGGTCGGAGCCCGACTTCCCTTGAAGCGCAGCGTGGAAGGGTGTAAAGGTGGCGTGTGAAGAGTGCCGGGGAGAAAACTGGGCGAGAGCCGACTCGGCGGAGGACGAACGGAAACGAAAACCGCGCGCACGGTACGGACAAGGGGAACGGTAGAAGACTGCCGTCGCCCACCATCGGGAAGCAAGCATTAGGCGGCGACATTTACTGCGCGGCGAATGCCGCGCGACGGCGACCGCCCCGCCGGCCGCGGGACGCCTGCGAACCGCCCCCGGCGTACCGATTCCCGCGAGCCGGACACGTACTGCGTATATCCGTCCTCGCTCGACGGACCTGCCCGCGGCGCGCGCGAACCAACCGAAGCGGCTGCCGAGCTCCGTCGCTGGCCCCGACGCGACGCGAACCCGCTGAACGGAACGCGAACGCCCGCGCGCGCCCGCGCGCCGCGACGCGGGAACGACGCGCCGACGCGCCCGCGACGAACGAGCCGACCGAGCGGCCGCGACGACGCGCGGCGACGCCGACCCCACCGTCCGAACCCGCGACCGCGACTGAACCGCGACGCGGCGCGTCCGCCCACGAACCGCGCGACGAACCGCGAAGTCCACGGCGCGCCCGCCCCGATCGCCGACCGACGATTAGCGCAGCCGCGAACCGGAAAGACGCGCGGCGCGCTGCGGCCGGAACCGAAGGTAGACTCGACCGCTCCTGCCCCCCCCCGCTGCGGACAGCCGAACGCGGGCGACCGAACCCGAAGCGCGCCGGAACCGAAACACGACCCCCGAACCCGCGCCGACGCCCGCCGCCGAACGCCACGCCGCGGGACGAACGATCGATACGACCCCGCGCTGACCGGCCCGATGCCGAATCGGACCCCCGGCCCGCGACGCCCCGCGCGCGAACGACGGAACCGCGAACAGACCGCCGCCGCCCCGCGACGCGAACGAACCCGTCCGCGGGGCCGACCCGAACGAACCGCTCCGAATTCACGCGCAGGGGTTTTTACCGCGTCGGGGAAGGGGAAAAGCGGACATGGACTGAAGAACTAGTAAATCGACGCGCGAGCAAAACCCGACCCCGAAACCCGAACCCGAAGACGAATACGAAAAGTTCGCCGAAACTGAAGCGACCGAACGGTGATCCTGGCGAGCCGGTGCGAAAACGAAGAATCGCCCAAACGAACGAAACCACGAGCCCGAACGGGATCGGAGCGAAGACGAACCCGCGAGCGGGCCGACAAGAAGACGAAAAAGGTCCCCCGCGCGAACCCGCCCCCGACAACGAAACGGACGACGCAAGCCCACAGGGACGAACCCAGACACCGAAGAGAAGACTGGGAGCGAAACCGGCAATAAGTGCGGAAGTCCGCTAACGAAGACCCGAATAAGCAAGTCATGGAAGAGTGCCGCGCGACCGAGGGTGATCCGCGAACCGAAGTCACCGAACCCGAAGCGAACGAACGGGGAAACGAAATTCGCGACGAAGGCGAACCGAACTCCCGCGCTTGATGGTGTCGGAATCGGGGAATAAATGGTGGGAAAGAGGGGCTTCCCGGAACGCGACCGAAACGACGAAAAAGCCGAAGCCCGACAACGAACCCGGAACGAAACCGACTCGCGAACGAAACCGTAAAGCCGAACAGCCGACCCACGGAATAACTAGCGAATGGTTCCGATTCTGAACCGGCGATGAGACTGGCGAAAACCGAACGCGAAATCGAGACCGAGGCCGAAACAGCGCGTCGCACCGGCGAAAGTTTCAACCGAACCGATAACGCGAAGTCGAACCCTCGAACCCCGAAGTCGGGAAACGAAAGTATCGCGGAACGACGCGAGGCCGAAACGATAATCCGAAAGACGGGCGCGAAAACGAGACGAACACCCCGACGGGAGTAGTTCGGACCTGCATTAGGATCGAAGACGAACGAAGAAAGAAGTCAGTGCGTACAGAGAGTCCCGGGGGCCCGATCATCACAACAAGTAAACGAACGACCTCGATCTCCGGGGCCCCTGTGAGGCGCACGGGGCGGCGCCCGAATCGGAAGAAATGTGGCGGCGTGCGGCCCGACTCGAAAAATGAATGGCGGACAGCGCGGTGCGCAGCCGGGCCGCCGGGGCGCCGCGCCGGGCCAGTGCCTGGTCGGCCAGCGCGAAGCAGGCCAGTGCGGCCCGGCGCAGCTGCGGATCGGCCACCGCCAACGTGGCCGCGCGGTGCCAGAGTTCGGTGCGCGGGGGGTGCCGGTCGCGGTAGGACGGAGTGGCCAGCGGCTCCAGCGCGTCGAGGCAGGCGTCGGAGGCGGCCGGGTCGTCCAGCAGGGCGGAGACCAGGGCGAGCGGTGCCTGCCAGCCCTCGCCGGGCTGGGCGTCGATCATCCGCAGCTCCAGGTGGCCGCGCGGGCGGACCGGCGGGAAGAGCGTGGTGCGGTGGTACTCCAAGTCGGCCAGGGTGGGCGGGCGTTCGCCCTCGCCGCGGAGCCAGCCGCGGAAGGTGAGGCCGGGCGGGGCGGTCCACGGCAGGCCGTCCGGGCGGCGCACGCAGAGCACCTCGGCGTCCAGCACGTACTCGGCCCAGATCTCGCGCGGGTCGCCGTCCAGGGCGGGGGCCAGGGTGCGGGTCGGGTCCATCCGGGACCAGACCAGCTGACGGGTCGACCGGTGGCCGGTCGGGCGGCCGTCCAGCAGCGGGGAGTTGGCGAAGGCGGCGACCAGGACGGGGCCCAGCAGGTGGAGCAGCCGCCAGCGGCTGCCGTGGGAGAGGGGTCCGTCCTCGGTGCCGGCGTCCACGCAGACCTGGGCGGAGGCGGTACCGGTCATCATCACCCGGCCCCAGGGGTTGGTCCGCTCGAAGTGGCACTCCATGGCCAGGTAGCGGGGGTGGTCCAGCCCCATCCGGCGCTCGCGCTCCAGCGGATCGGTGCCGCTGCCGGTCAGCCGCAGTCCGTGGGCGGCGAGGGTGGTGCGGAGGGCGGCCTGGTCGGGCCCTGAAGCAGTTTCGAATGATGGCGGCGGTCCGCCTCGGCGCCCGAAGCAAGAGCAAAAGCAGACCAAGGACCTGCGGGGACAAGTTGTTGGTACATCAACCCCCACGTGGTAAGGAGGGGGGCGGCGGGCGGGCTGAGCCGCGGGAGCATGGCGGAAGCCGGACCTGCGGCGCGCCGGCGCTCACGGCCCGGTGAGGGAACGCTGTGCCGCAAGGAGGGGAGAGTCTGCGGAC
>NZ_BAAAYB010000061.1:0-60755 GCF_039535905.1 Kitasatospora albolonga
CGTGGCGTTCACCGGGCGGAAATCGGCTGCGGGCCACGGAGCGGGCGCTGCCAGCGATGCCGGGTAATGGATGCGATCTTGCGGGCGGGCGGGGAGGTGCTCGGGGCCAAGGCTCTCCGAGCGGTGGACCTGGGGGGATCACGGCTTGGAGCACGGATGGTGCCGGATGCGGACTGGACGGGGGGGCGGGACGGTGGTGGTGACAGGCCTTAGGGGACGGCGGAGCACCGCGACTGGGAGGGGCTTCACAAACGGCGCGGCCAGGTCGGACAGGCACCTGATGACGCTCGGCGCTGGCCGGGCCGGGTTGCTTGGGAGGGTGCCACCGAGGAGCTGCCACGCTGACTGGTGATGGAGCGACCATAGGGAGGCGCCGACACGCATGGCTGTCGGACGTAGCTGCATGAGGCGACGACAACGCGGGCCGCCGGGAGGGGCTGCTGGCGTGGGAACGCGGCCGTATTCGCGGACGGCTGGCCGCACGCATTCGGGCCGCCGGCGGGGCGAGCTTCGCGCCGTTGGCGGCCCGGTACGGGGGGGGCGGCCGCCGTGGGAGGAACCTGCAGATGGGACTGGGCAGACACCAGGCAATGCGGCACAGACGGCCACCTGCCTCGACGGACCTGGGGCTGCCGTGCCGCGGACATTGGACCGGGAGAGCTAGGCGAGGATCGCGAGCGGGGGCGCCAGACGCCCCACCCCGACGTCACACCGGGCGACCACAGTGCCCGCTGACAAACAACCTGCCTGACGCCCGACGGCCTGCGGCTGAAATCGATCTCGAGGGCGGCCTACGCTACCAGTTCGCGTCTTCCTGTACGACACCGCGACCGACGTACTGCCGGATGCCGGGTTCTCCACCTGCTGGTTGCGTCTTCGGGCTTCCGGACGGCCTGGCCGCCGAGGTCGAGACGGACCTTCCGCGACGAGGTGGTACGGTATCCGGAGCTGCGCCCGAGGACGGCCTGGCAGATCGGGATGCCATGCCCAGTCGCGGTCTGGATCAGACGGACCCCACGCACGGTGCGGATGGCTGGCCGCGCGCCGGTGGCGCAGGACGCCAGGAGCACCCGCACCCCGCCGCCCGGTCCCACCAGCACGTCAGCTGCTGCGGCCCACGCTAGCCGACTGATCAGGTTCCCGACGCGAGTCCATCCACGACGCGAACAGGGCGAGACACCACCTTGACGCCGCCTGCGGCAGAAGCCGGCCACCTCGGTGAGCACCGGGGTGATGTAGTGTAACAGGCGGAACAGCCCAGGCGCAGCCGGATCACCACCGTGCCGCAGGGGCCAGCGAGCTGGCCGCATGCGGAAGGTGGCACCAGCTCCTGCGCAGTGATCGGCACCGGGGCGGTAACTCTGGGCCAAGTTCGGGCAGCAGCCGGGCCCAAGGCGAGCGTGCCGACCGCGCCGGCGCCGACCACCACGAGCATGCGAGACGCCACCAAGGTGCTGGCCCAGCAGGGTGGCGGCCGGCACGCCAGAGACGGTGGCCCACACCGAGTACGCCGGAGAACATCACCGAGGACCGCCCGGGCCCGCAGGGGCGGCGGCGCCCGCCTCGGCACGGCGGCCACCGCAACAGCGACCCCGAAGAAGCGCGTGCGGCCAAAGCCCGAGTGCGTCAGCCGAGGCGGCCGAGCCAAGTAGGGACATACGTTCGGGGCCTCAGCGTGCGCAGAAGTCAAGGCTTCAGACCGACCGTGAAACACAGCGAGGCGGACAGGCCCGCATCATGCAACGGCCTTGCGGGGGCAGTCTTCGCGCAGAGCGCAGGTGCGCACTGCTGGCAGGCCCGATCGACCACCCCCGAGTACAGCGTTAATCCGAGATCAGCCAGCCGGACTATGCCACGGTCACCCGGGGACTCTCCGAGGTCACGTCGCGACTGCAGGGAGCACGGCCATCGCGGCGAACTCGGTGGTGCCGAAGATCGCGTAACGGCGGTGATGACTGAGGGCTGCACGTGACGCGCACCAGCACAGGCACTAGACGGGACCAACTCCAGGGGTGTTGCACATGGGGCGAGTCGCCACTGACACACTCTGCGCGAGGTTCGGGGCAGTTTATCACGAGCCGAGGTCAGCGTCAACGGATCGTGCGGACGCTCCTGACCGTGGAGATCTCGGTCAGCGTGCGCGCAGTCGGCGCCGGCGCCGGCCCCCTCCGCAGTGGCGCGGCGTCACCTTCCACGGCGTCATCAACTCCTTGCCAGGAGCTCAGCTCGGCGACGCTCATCGCGACGCGTCCGGCTCCGGCGGACGTACGGGCGGCCCGTGGTCGGAGCCAGGACGGCGCAGGCGGTGCTCGCGATCGACGATCCGCTCGCCCCGGCACACGACCGGCAGCAGTCGCACGCGTCCGCCGCAGCTCGCGCGGCGGCAGGTCTCGGCGTGCACGGCCCGCGCCTCGGCACAGTGCCCGTAGCGCGTGCGGTCGCAGGGCATCTCCGCATCCGGCCGCAGACGGACTCGGCTCGGGGGCGATGCACCGTGGTCCAGCAACATAAAAAAGTAGCACTGGGCGTGCCGCAGCGCAGCGACGCGTACCGGTGACCGCACCCGCGCGTCGCGTCGCGGACGACTGAGCCGGCGGCACGTGTGGCGCATCCAGCAGGAGCGGCGAGGCAGTGCCTATGCACCGTGTCCTGCCAGCCGGGTCGCCGGCCGCGCTGGTGTCCCCGGCCCGAGCAGCGAGCGACTGAAGGCGAGCACGTGACGGTCACCACCGCCGTCTGGGACGGCGATAGTGACGGCCGCCAGCGCACCATGACGCCCCAGCCAGGGTCGCGGCGGCCACCATCCGTCGCGTGCCGCGGCCAAAACACAGCAGCACCTGCACGGCGAAACAGCACCCGCAACGGCGTCGCGAGCACGCAGACGGTGTGACACACCGCGAGAACTGAGCGGTCCTCCACCGATGTCTTGGCTTCACACAGGACACGCGGCGTGACGGGCAGCCCAGCTACCAGTAGGCGGCCCACGCAGCAGCAGCGCGAGACGTGCGAGACATGCCACGCCGGCGCGCGCAGCCCGTACTCGACGCCCGGCCGGGCCGAGCTCGGCAGCGCTACGGGGCGCACACCGGGCGGTCGCCGCCACAACCGCTCGTCACCCGCTCCCGAGAATACGCAGCGATCACCTCACCAGCACGCCCGGTCGAACGCCGCCCACCTCGACCGGACATGTAGACTCTGACATCACCAGGACGCCGGCAAACCGCACCAGGCACCGCACCGCCCGCACCGCTCCGCCACACCGTCCGTTCGCGCCCCTACGTGTACGATCCGCTCCCCGGCAGCTCGGCGACTCATACAATGCTCCCACAGCAGCGCCACGCCCGCCTCGCACAGCGCGGCCGCCGCCCCGAACCGCTCCCACAGCCGCCCCCTCCTCGGCCCCGACCACCCTCGGAGCACCGCCACGCCACCAACGCCCGGGCGAGGATCGGCCGCTCACACCCACCGCCCCGGCGCAGCGCCCCGCCGGCGGACCCGCCGACGGGCGGAAGGGCGCGCCGGGGTGTGGCCTCACCGACACCCAGCCCGACGCCCCACCCGTCCGCGTCCGCCCGTCGTCCCCTGACGGACCGTCACCCGTCCCGCCCGCCCCGCCCGGGGGCCACCGCAGGCGCAGCGCCAGGGTCCGCCTCGTTCAGCGCGCCGGTCAGCCGCCTCCGGGCGGCCTCCGCTCCCGGGGTGCCGACGGCGGCCAGGGCGTCGGCCAGGGCGTCGAAGACGGCCGCCACCGCGTGGCGCTCGCCGTCCGCGCCCGAGGGGCTGACCATCCCAGCCGGAGCCGCAGCTGCCAGAGCGCGCCCGCCAGGAAGGGCCGCCGCCATCGCCCACGGCGGGGGCCGCGACCGGCATCCCCGGCGCCGACCGCCGTGAAGACCAGCAGCTGCACGGCGGCGGCGGAGCCCACACCGCCCCGGCCACGCTGACCGCGCCACGAGACCACGCCCGACCACCGTCAGCAGCGGCAGCGCCCACCACCCGGGGGCCAGCGCCCCGAAGAACCCCGCCGCCCCGGCCACCGCGGGCAGACCGATCCGCACCGCCGCCACCCGCCGCGTCCCCGGCCGGTCGTTGAGCGTGCCGAAGAACGCACCCAGCCCGGCGGCGATGGCCTCCGCCGGGCGGCCCGCCGCCAGCCCCAGCGCCAGTGCGGGACCGGTGCCCAGCGCCCCGCGCAGCACCGCCGGCCAGGGCACCGGCCCGCCGCGGGGCCACCGGAGCGGATGGGCGAGCCAGACGGGCGGGCGGTGCACCAGGGTCCTCCTCGTTCGACCTGACCGGACGGCTGCGGCCGAGCCTAGGAGCCTCGGTTGTCGCTCTCGCTTCGCCGCCGTTACGGGAACGTGACCATCCGCTCCCCCGCGCCCGGAGCCCCGCCGTACGGCCCTCCGCCCGCCGGGAACCCTCCACCGCAGCCCCTCGCAGAGCCGTGCCAGCCGCAGCACCCCGTGCGAGGATGACAGGACGGCAGCCCCAGCCCCGGGCGGTGGTCGACACATGCGTAGTGATGAGCAGGACGGCCTCCTGACGGTCCCGATCGCGACCGCGCTGATCGCCGAGGACGGCCGCATCCTGCACTGGAGCACCGACGCCGAGGCCCTGCTCGGCTACCCCGCCCGGCAGGCCATCGGCGCCCGGGCGGCCCAGCTGCTGGTCACCGAGGACCAGCGGCCCGAGGTGCTCGAACTGTTCCGGCACATCCTCACCGGCCGGGGCTGGTCCGGCGTCTTCCCGGTGCTGCACCGCAACGGCCACCACGTGAACCTGGAGTTCCGCACCCACCCCGTGCTCGGCCCGGACGGCCGCCCGCTGGTGCTCGCGGTGGCCTCGGACGTGACGACGGTGCACCGGCTGCACGCGGACCTGGCGGTGCTGGACAGCTTCTTCAGCCAGTCCCCGGTCGGCATGGCGGTCTACGACACCGACCTGCGCTTCGTCCGGCTGAACGACGCGCTGGCCCGCGCCAACGGCCTGCCCGCCGAGCAGCAGATCGGCCGCCGGGTCACCGAGGTGCTGCCGGGGATCAACGGCGAGGAGATCGAGGCGGTGATGCGCCACGTGATGGCGACCGGCGAGCCGGTGCTGGACGCCCGCTCCTACGGCCGGACCCCTGGCGACCCGGGCCACGACCGCGCCTGGTCCGCCTCCTACTTCCGGCTGGACCGGCCCGAGGGCGGGGTGCTCGGGGTGAGCTCCACCATCGTGGACGTCACCGAGCGGTTCCGGGCCGAGGCCCAGGCGGCCCGGGCCCAGCAGCGCCTGGCCCTGCTCAACGAGGCCAGCACCCGGATCGGCACCACCCTCGATCTCGCCCGCACCGCCCAGGAGTTGGCGGAGGTGGCGACCCCGGAGCTGGCCGACACGGTGGCGGTGGAGGTGCTGGACACCCTCGCCGCGGGCCAGCCCGCCGAACTGCCCAGCCCCGCCGACCGCTCGGCGGTGCTGCGCCGGATGGCCTTCCACTCCGCGCCGGGCTCCGGCATGGTGCCGCTGGCTCCGGTCGGCGCGGTGCACCACTACCACCCCTCGACGCCGTACGCCTGGGCGCTGGCGCACCGCCGTCCCGTCCTGCTGCCGACCCTGGACGGCGGGGCCTCGCACTGGTTCGCGGACGCGCCCGCCGAGGCCGCGGCGATGCGCGGCGACGGGGTGCACACGGCGATGGTGGTGCCGTTGATCGCGCGCGGGGCGGCGGTCGGGATCGCGGTCTTCTACCGGAACGTGACGGAGCGTCACTACGACGCGCAGGACGCGGCGCTGGCCGCCGAGCTGGCCGCCCGGGCAGCCGTGGCGGTGGACAACGCGCTGCTCTACACCCGGGAGCGGGACGCCGCCCGGGCCCGGCAGTTCGCCCTCGAGGAGGCGCACACCGCCCAGCAGCGCCTGGCCCTGCTCAACGAGGCCAGCACCCGGATCGGCACCACCCTCGACCTCTCCCGCACCGCCCAGGAGTTGGTGGAGGTGGTGCTGCCGCGCTTCGCCGACTTCGTCACCGTGGACCTGCTGGAGTCGGTCCTCGACGGCGAGGAGCCGGCCGCCCCGCCGGACGAGGGCCCGGCGCTGCTGCGGGCGGTGGCGGTCGGCGAGGTGAAGGGTTCGGAGGTGCTGATGGGGGCGGCCGACGAGGTCGGTGAACCCAGCCGGTCGGCCAACCTCTATGCGGAGAGCCTGCGTTCGCGCCGCTCGATCCTGGTGGCCGAGGTGGACGAGGCGGCCCTGCACCGGATCGTCGCGGCACCCGACCGGGTGGAGCCCGGTCTGGCCGCGGGCGTGCACTCGTACGTGATGGTGCCGCTGCTCGCGCGCGGGACGGTGCTGGGCGGTGCCGAGTTCATCCGGACCGTCAACCCGGAGCCGTTCACCGCCGACGACGTGGCGCTGGCCGAGGAGTTGGCGGCCCGGGCCGCCGTCTGCATCGACAACGCCCGGCTCTACCGGCGGGAGCGCGAGACCGCGCTGACGCTGCAGCGCAGCCTGCTGCCGCAGGAGGTGCACCACTCGCTGGGGCTGGAACTGGCCCACCGCTACCTGCCGAGCAGCGTGGTCAGCGAGGTGGGCGGCGACTGGTTCGACGTGGTGCCGATCGGCAGCGGCCGGGTCGCGCTGATCGTCGGCGACGTGATGGGCCACGGTATCCGGGCCGCCGCCACCATGGGCCAACTCCGCACCGTGGCAAGGACCCTGGCCACCCTCAACCTCGATCCGGCCCGGCTGCTGCGCCGCCTGGACGAGGCCGCCTCGGCACTCGGCGAGGGCCAGTTCGCCACCTGCGTCTGCGTGGTGTTCGACCCGCTGGACCGCAGCTGCACCGCGGCCTCGGCCGGACACCTGCCCCCGCTGCTGGCGCCGCCCTCGGGCGAGGCCGAGCTCGTCGAACTGCCCGCCGGCGCGCCGCTGGGGGTGGGCGGGGTGCCGTTCCAGAACCGCAGCTTCACCCTGCCCGAGGACGGCCTGCTGCTGCTCTACACCGACGGCCTGGTGGAGCGGCGCGACCACGACATCGACCACGGCATCGAGCTGCTGCGCCGCGCCGTGACCGGCCGCCGCGGCAGCCTGGAGCGCACCTGCGACGCGCTGCTCGCCGCACTGGAGGCCCCCGCCGGCCAGGACGACGTCGCCGTCCTGCTGGCCCGGGCCCGCCCGGTCGGCCCGGACCGCTACGCCGTCCTGCCACTGGCCGAGGACCGCGCCGTGGTCGGCCGGGCCCGGCACTTCACCCGCGAGGTGCTC
The DNA here is from genome assembly GCF_039535905.1 of Kitasatospora albolonga. GTDB lineage: Bacteria > Actinomycetota > Actinomycetes > Streptomycetales > Streptomycetaceae > Kitasatospora > Kitasatospora albolonga. The sequence goes on from NZ_BAAAYB010000061.1 coordinate 7,249, forward strand.
GCCGCCTGGGGCCTCGACGTCCTGGCCGACCACGCGGAACTGCTCACCAGCGAACTGATCACCAACGCCCTGGTGCACGCCGGCCGACCGGTCGAGATGCGGATCTTCCGCGACCGGCTGCTGACCGTCGAGGTCACCGATGTCGACGCCCGCCCGCCGCGCCTGCGGGTCGCCGAGGAGGCCGACGAGGGCGGCCGCGGCATGTACCTCGTCAACGAACTCGCCCACCGCTGGGGCACCCGCGTCACCGACACCGGCAAGGTCGTCTGGTACGAACTGGAACCCCCTGCGGGCGGCTGAGCCGTCGTCAGCCACCCGCGGGGCGTCCTCCTACTGCGGGGTCACGTACGCACCGGAGATGCCGCCGTCCACCAGGAAGGTGTTCGCCGTCATGAACGACGAGTCGTCGCTCGCCAGGAAGGCCACCGCCGCCGCGATCTCGGCGGGCTCGGCGAAGCGTCCCAGCGGGATGTGCACCAGGCGGCGGGCCGCCCGCTCCGGGTCCTTGGCGAAGAGCTCCTGGAGCAGCGGCGTGTTGACCGGGCCCGGGCAGAGCGCGTTGATCCGGATGCCCTCGCGGGCGAACTGCACGCCCAGCTCGCGCGACATCGCCAGCACGCCGCCCTTGGAGGCGCTGTAGGAGATCTGCGAGGTGGCCGCGCCCATCACCGCGACGAACGAGGCGGTGTTGATGATCGAGCCCTTGCCCTGCCGCTGCATGTGCGGGATGGCGTACTTGCAGCAGAGGTAGACACTCTTCAGGTTGACGTCCTGCACCCGCTGCCAGGCCTCCAGGCCGGTGGTCAGGATGGAGTCGTCGTCCGGCGGCGAGATGCCGGCGTTGTTGAAGGCGATGTCCAGGCTGCCGTAGGTGTCGACGGCGGTCTGGTACATCTGGCGGACGGCGTCCTCGTCCGTCACGTCCGCGCGGATGAACAGGCCGCCGACCTCGTTGGCCGCCTTCTCCCCGCTCTCCTCGTCCAGGTCCACGCAGACGACCTTCGCTCCCTCGGCGGCGAAGCGCCGGGCGGTGGCGAGGCCGATGCCGCTGCCGGCTCCGGTGATGACGGCCACCCGGCCGTCCAGACGGTTGCTCATCCGACTACTCCTGATCCGTTGCGATGAAGACGTTCTTGGTCTCGGTGAAGGCGTGCAGGGCGTCCGGCCCGAGCTCCCGGCCGAGACCGGACTGCTTGAAGCCGCCGAAGGGGGTCGAGTACCGCACCGAGGAGTGCGAGTTGACCGAGAGGTTGCCGGCCTCGACGGCGCGGGCGACCCGCAGGGCGCGGCCGACGTCCCTGGTCCAGATGGAGCCGGAGAGGCCGTACTCGGTGGCGTTGGCGATCCGCACCGCGTCCTCCTCGTCGCGGAACGGGACCACGGTCACCACCGGGCCGAAGATCTCCTCGGTGAACGCCGGGTCGTCGTGCCGGACCGGCGCGAGCACCGTCGGCGGGTACCAGAAGCCCGGCCCCTCGGGGCAACTCCCGGTGAAGGCCGGGTCCTTGACGTAGGAGGCGACCCGCTCCCGCTGGGCGGCCGAGATCAGCGGGCCCATCTCGCTCTTCTCGTCGGCCGGGTCGCCGACCCGCACCGCGCGCACGGCCCGCTCGAAGCCGGCCATGAACTCGTCCAGCACGGTGGCCTGCACCAGGATCCGCGACCGCGCGCAGCAGTCCTGCCCGGCGTTGTCGAAGACCGCGTACGGGGCGGTGGCCGCCGCCTTCGCCAGGTCGGCGTCGGCGAACACGATGTTCGCGCTCTTGCCGCCGAGCTCCAGGGTCACGGCCTTGACCTGCTCGGCGCACCCGGCGGCCACCCGCTTGCCGACCGCGGTCGAACCCGTGAAGACCACCTTCCGCACGTCGGGGTGGGTGACGAACCGCTCGCCGACCACCGGGCCGCGCCCGGGCAGCACCTGGAACACGCCCTCCGGGATCCCGGCCCGCAGCGCCAGTTCGGCCAGCCGCAGGGCGGTGAGCGGGGTGAGCTCGGCGGGCTTGAGGACCACCGTGTTGCCGGCCGCGAGGGCCGGGGCGAAGCCCCAGGCGGCGATCGGCATCGGGAAGTTCCACGGCACGATGATCCCGACCACGCCGAGCGGCTCCTGGAAGGTCAGGTCCACTCCGCCGGCCACCGGGATCTGACGGCCGAACAGGCGCTCGGGGGCGGCCGCGTAGTACTCGATCACGTCCCGGGCGTTGCCCGCCTCCCAGCGGGCGTTTCCCACCGTGTGACCGGCGTTGGCCACCTCCAGCCGGGCCAGTTCCTCCCGGTCGGCGTCCACGGCGGCGGCGAAGGCGCGCAGCAGCCGGGCCCGGTCGGCGGGGGCGACCTTGCGCCAGCCCTCGAAGGCGGCCTTGGCCCGCGCGACGGCGGCGTCGGTCTCGGCCAGGGTGGCCATCGGGACGGTGGTGATCACCTCCTCGGTGGCGGGGTTGACCACCTCGTAGAGGTCGGGGCTGTCGGTCACTGCGTACTCTCCTCGGTCGGCGAAGCGGTGGTCACAGGCGTTCGAACCCGCGGCGGCGCTCCCAGTCCGTCACCGCGGCGTCGTAGGCGGCGAGTTCGACCCGCCCGGCGTGGGCGTAGTGCCGCACGACGTCCTTGCCGAAGGCCAGCGCCGCCGCCTCGCTGCCCTCGAAGGCGGCCACCGCGTCGCGCAGCGTGGACGGCACCCGGGGCGCGTCGGAGGCGTACGCGTTGCCGGTGAACTCCGGCTCCAGGGGCAGCTGGTGCTCGACCCCGTGCAGTCCGGCGGCGATCAGCGCGGCCAGCGCCAGGTAGGGATTGACGTCCCCGCCGGGCACCCGGTTCTCGAACCGCAGCGAGGGGCCGTGGCCGACCACCCGCAGCGCGCAGGTCCGGTTGTCCCGGCCCCCAGGCGATGGCGGTGGGGGCGAAGCTGCCGGGGACGTAGCGCTTGTAGGAGTTGACCGTCGGCGCCAGCAGCAGGGCGAACTCGCCCAGGCAGGCCAGCTGTCCGGCCAGGAAGTGCTCCATGGTCCGGGAGAAGCCGTGCGGTCCGTCGCCCGCGAAGACCGGGGCGCCGTGCTCGTCGCGCAGGCTCAGGTGGACGTGGCAGGAGTTGCCCTCCCGCTGGTCGTACTTGGCCATGAAGGTGAGGCTGTAGCCGGCCTGGTCCGCGATCTCCTTGGCACCGGTCTTGTAGACCGCGTGGTCGTCGCAGGTGGTCAGCGCGGGGGCCGTACTTGAAGGCGATCTCGTGCTGGCCGAGGTTGCACTCGCCCTTGGCGGACTCCACGGTGAGCCCGGCCCCGGCCATCTCGTTGCGCAGCCGGCGCAGCAGCGGCTCGATCCGGGAGGTGCCGAGGATGGAGTAGTCGACGTTGTACTGGTTGACCGGGGTGAGGCCGGAGTAGCCCTTGTCCCAGGCCTGTTCGTAGCTGTCCTTGAAGACGATGAACTCCAGCTCGGTGCCGGCGTAGGCCTGCCAGCCGTAGCCGGCCAGCCGCTCCAGCTGACGCCGCAGCACCTGGCGCGGGGAGACCGGGACGGGGGTGCCGTCCTGCTGGAGCACGTCGCACTGGACCATCGCGGTGGCCGGGTGCCAGGGCACCATCCGCAGGGTGTCGAAGTCGGGCCGCATCACGAAGTCGCCGTAGCCGGTCTCCCAGGAGGAGACCTCGTAGCCGTCGACGGTGTTCATGTCGACGTCCACCGCGAGCAGGTAGCCGCAGCCCTCGGCGGCGTGGCCGACGACCTCGTCCAGGAAGTGCCCGGCGGCGATCCGCTTGCCCTGGAGGCGGCCCTGCATGTCGGTGAGGGCGAGCACCACGGTGTCCACGGAGCCGTCGGCGACCAGCGCGCGCAGGCGGTCGAGGGTGAGGCGGGGGCTGCTCATCGCTTCTCCAAGGTGCTTGCGCGGTCGGCCGGTTCGTCCTCGGCGGTCACCTTGGGGCCGGTGAACCAGTGCCGGGCCGACACCAGCCACCAGATCCCGGCGAAGCCGAGCACGACCGCCACCGCGACGGGGGTGTAGTTGAAGTTCGCGGCGGTGACCGGGCTGAGGGTGGGCAGCATGAACAGCACCGAGATCAGCGCCGTCCAGCCGACCGCCACGCTACCGATCAGCTTGCTCCACCGGCCCAGGTGCCACGGGCCGCGCTCGAAGGCGTCACCCTGACGGAGTCTCAGGAACACCGGGACGACGTAGGCGATGTACAGCCCGATGACGGAGATCGAGGTGACGGCCGCGTAGGCGGTGGCGTTCCAGAGGTTCTGCGCGCCCAGCAGGAAGGCCCCTCCGGTGGCCAGCCAGACGGCGGCGGTCGGGGTCTGGGTGCGCGGGTTGATCCGGTGCCAGATCCGCGAGCCGGGCAGCGCGCCGTCGCGCGAGAAGGCGTAGATCATGCGGGAGTTGGCGGTCACCGAGGCCATCCCGCAGAAGAACTGGGCGCCGATCACGATCAGCAGCAGCAGCTTCGCGCCGGTCGGGCCGAGCGCGTCCAGGAAGATCTGCGCGGGCGGCACCCCGGTGCTCGTGCCGGTCACGCCCTCGTAGTTCGTGATCGCGAAGGTCAGCCCGAGCAGCAGCACCCAGCCGGCCACCAGGGAGACCAGCACCGAGTTGACGATGCCCTTGGGCCCGGAGCGGGCGGCGTCCCTGGTCTCCTCGGTCATGTGTGCGGAGGCGTCGTAGCCGGTCAGGGTGTACTGGGCCAGCAGCAGGCCGAGCATCGCGACGTAGAAACCGCTGGAGAAGCCGGTGTTGTTGACGAACTTCGTGAACACGAAGGAGGCGGAGGCGTGTTCGGACGGCAGCAGCACCAGCGCGCCGACGATCACCGTCACTCCGGCCACGTGCCACCAGACGCTCACCGTGTTGAGCAGCGCGACCAGCTTCACGCCCCGGGTGTTGAGCAGGCCGTGCAGCAGCAGGATGACCGCGAACAGCACCATGGTGTGCTCGGTGGTGGCGGCGTAGCCCCACTGGAGGTCCAGGAAGGCGTTGGTGAAGAACGCCGCGCCGAAGTCGACCCCGGCGGTGACGGCCACCTGGCCCATGAAGTTGAAGTACCCGGTGAACCAGGAGGCCGCCGCACCGTTGCGGCGGGCCAGCTTGGCGGCCCAGTAGTACAGACCGCCCGCGGTCGGGTAGCTGGAGCAGATCTCGGCCATCGACAGCGCCACGCAGAGCGTCATCAGGCCGACCAGTGGCCAGCCCCAGGTGATCAGGGCCGGGCCGCCGGTGTTCAGCCCGAAGCCGTAGAGGGTCAGGCAGCCGGAGAGGATGGAGACGATCGAGAAGGAGACGGCGAAGTTGGCGAAGCCCGACATCGAGCGGGCCAGCTCCTGGGTGTAGCCGAGCTGCCGTAGCCGGTGCTCGTCGTCGCTCGTGTGCTGCTCGGAAGGCATGCGCACCCCTTGGGGGTTGAGGGGTTCGGGAGAGAGCCGAAACGTGCGCCCACGTCATCGTGGCGGCCAAAGGACCGGTTTCAGACCTTTGGCGTGGGCAGCATGTTCCCGTTACCCCTGATTCCCCGTCAAGACCACGCGCCCCAGTGGTTCCTCGGCGGGCAGCCGGCCGGGCCTCAGCCGTTGACGACCGCCCCGCCGAACTCGGCCACCGCCGCGTCCACGATCCCGCTCAGCTGCGCGTGGTGCGCGCCGCGCCAGTACACCTGCTCGCAGTCCCCGCACTGGGCGTAGACGTCGTAGGAGCGCTCGGTGCCGTCCCGCAGCTGCTCGCGGACCTCGGCCTTGTCGGCCGGCCGGAGCACCCCGTTGCAGTTGGTGCACCGCGTCCACGGCGCGAGCGGGGGCGCGAACCGGGAGAGCACGTCGCGCAGTTGCTCCGCGGGGCGGTGGCTGTAGACGTACGCCCCGGCCCAGAGCTCGCGCCGGTGCAGCAGTCCCCGGTCCCGCGAGAGCATCACCCGCTGCTCGGCCGCCGAACGGGCCGCCAGAGCCGGGTCCCCGATGTCCAGGCTCTCGTACGCCGCGTCCACCCCGAGCAGCCGCAGCCGCCGGGCCAGCGTGCCCAGGTGCACGTCCAGCAGGAAGCGCGGCGCGCCCGGCAGCGCCTGCGGCCTGACCACCGCCCGCACGGCGATCCGCTCGCCGTCCACCGGCACGTGCGAGGTGGCCAGCGCCTCGCCGGCCGCCGTCTCGAAGGCGCCCACCTCGGTCAGCGGTACGCCGAGCGACTCCACCACGTGCCCGAGGGTCGAGGTCCCGTCGGTCCTCACCCCGGACCAGCCGCCTCGACGTGGGGTGCTCACGAAGACGTGCAGCTCGGGGGCGAATTCGATCGAGATCTCGGGCTTGTCCACGGGAGCAGCATGCCAGCACCACCCCTGTCCCCGCCCCGCCTTTTCGCCACCCGGACGCCCCGCCCTCCCCCGTCCCCGCCCCACCACCCCTCTCACCCACCGGTCACCCCCTCCGCCCCCACCCCCGCCCTGGGTACGATGCGGCCGTGGCTGACGAGGGCGTGGACTGGCGCGGCGCATCGGTCCTGCGTCCGGTGCGGACCGGGAACGCCTTCGAGGAGACCGTCGAACGCATCCTCGCCGCCCTCAAGCTCGGCGTCTTCGCCCACGGCGACCGCCTCCCGCCCGAGCGCGAGCTCGCCGCCCGGCTGAACGTCAGCCGCGAGACCCTGCGCGAGGCGCTCCGCTCGCTCCAGCAGGCCGGCTGCGTGGAGCCGCGCCGCGGCCGCTACGGCGGCACCTTCGTGACCTACCGGCTGCCCCCGCCCGACCTCGGTCAACTCCGGCGCGCCGTCCAGGACATGGGGGCCGAGCTGGAGGACGCCCTGACGTACCGTCTGGTCCTGGAGACCGGCGCCTCCGAACAGGCCGCCCGCCGCACCCTCACCCCGGCCCAGCGTGAGCACCTGGAGCAGCGGCTGGCCGAGCTGGAGGACTGCGACCCGGCCGACTACCGCCAGCTCGACTCGCGGTTCCACCTGGCCATCGCCGAGCTCACCGGCTCGCCCTCGCTGGCCGCCGGGGTGGCGGTCGGCCGGATGCGGCTCAACGACCTGCTCAACGCCATCCCGGTGCTCGGCCGCAACATCGAGCACGCCTCGGAGCAGCACCGCGCCATGGTCAGGGCCATCCTCGACGGGGACGTGGCCGCCGCCCGCCGCACCACGGAGGAGCACCTGGAGGCCACCGCGGCCCTGCTCCGGGGCTTCCTCGGCTGATCCCGGCCGCCTCCCCGGGACACCGCCTCAGTGCTCGTGGGCCGCCTGGTGCTGCTGCCCCCTGACCACCAGATGGTCGAGCAGCTCCCGGGTGGCTTCGGTGACCGCCTCCACCGCCCGCTCGAACACCTCCTGGTTGTGCGCGGCGGGCGCCCGGAAGCCGGACACCTTCCGGATGTACTGCAGGGCGGCGGCGTGGATGTCGTCCTCGGTCACCTCGGGGGTGACCGGGGCGCGCAGGGTCTTGATCGATCGGCACATGCTCCCAGTGTGCGCCGCGCCCCTGACAGGTGACAGGGGGTGATGGCCGCCGAGCCGGGGTACCGTGGCCGGGTAACTCTTGACGCATGATCACCCCCCGGACAGCAGCAGGAGGAACCGTGGAGACGTGGGCCACCTGGACCACTCAGGGCATCCATGCCGGGCACGGCGGCGTGCTCACCGAGGAGCTCGGCGCGATCACCGGCAATCTGACGCTTCACACCACCTGGGTCGAGGGGCAGGTGAAGATCACCGTCCAGTACACCGGCGCGCAGGACTGGTTCACCGTGCTCGGCAGCCCGCTCCCCGCCGCCGACGAGACCACCGCCCGCAATCTGCACCAGGCCATGGTCGAGGCCACCAAGGCGGGCAACGCCCGCGCCCCGCAGGCCTGAACCACACCCGTCCACCCTTCTGCCGAGGCCCCCCACCGGCGATCATCAGACCGTTCGTCAACTGCTAGTCTGTGCACGCCAACGGGGGGCTTTGGCCTGTTCCGCACCGATCTGTCGGGCGCGGACGCGCTTGCGCGCGCCCCCGTCACGTCCGAAAGCTCGGGAGCTCCCTTGTCGCTGCGCACCAGCCGCCGCCACGTCCTGCCCTTCGCCGCCGTCGCGGTCGCCGCCTCGCTCCTGGCGGGCGTCGCCCAGGCCGACACCTCCACCCCGGCCGACCCCAAGCTGATCGCCGACATCGACGCGATCCTGTCCACCCCGGCCCTGGCCAACGCCCAGGCCGGCGTCCAGGTCATCGACACCACCACCGGCCAGGTGGTCTACCAGCGCGGGCAGAACGCGCTGCTCACCCCGGCCTCGGTCCTCAAGACCGTCACCACCGCGGCCGCCCTCGACCTGCTGGGCGAGAACCACGTCTTCACCACCCAGGTCCTCACCTCCGGCACCCGCTACGGCTCCGTCCTGGTCGGCGACGTCGTGCTGCGCGGCGGCGGCGACCCGAGCCTGCGCCCGGCGGACCTGGACGCACTGGCCAAGCAGGTGGCCGCGGCCGGCATCACCACCGTCACCGGCCGGGTGCTCACCGACGCCACCCGCTACGACTCGGTGCCGCTCGGCCCGGGCTGGGCCTGGGACGACGAGCCGTACTCCTACAGCCCGCAGATCTCCGCGCTGACCGTCGCGCCGGACTCCGAGTACTCGATGGACACCGTCAAGGTGACCGTCACCCCGACCACGGCCGGTCAGCCCGCCAAGGTCACCACCTTCCCGGCCGAGGCCCCGGTGAAGTTCACCGGCCAGATCACCACCGGCGCGGCCGGCTCCGGCAACTCCAGCGGAGTCGAGCGCAAGCGCGGCGTCAACGAGATCGCCCTGACCGGCAGCCTGGCCGCGGGCGCCGCCCCGGTCGACTCCCTGGTCACCGTCGAGGGCCCGGCCGCCTACACCGGCGAGGTCTTCAACGGCGCCCTGGAGCGGGCCGGCGTCGACGTGGTCCGTCCGGCCAAGGCCGCCAGCGGCACCGAGACCACCCAGCCGCTCGCCTCGCACGACTCCGAGCCGCTCGGCAAGCTGATCGTCCCGATGCTCAAGATCAGCAACAACGGCATCGCCGAGCACCTGATCAAGGAGATCGGCAAGGTCAAGGGCGGCCAGGGCACCTGGGCCACCGGCTCCGCCCAGGTCAACGGCTTCCTCAAGGCCAACGGCCTGGAGCTCCCGACGGGCCGTCAGGTGGACGGCTCCGGCCTCTCCCGCTACGACCTGGTCACCCCGGGCAAGCTCGCCTCGCTGCTCGACCTGGCCACCCGCAAGCCGTGGTTCAAGACCTGGTACGACGCCCTCCCGGTGGCCGGCAACCCGGAGCGCATGGTCGGCGGCACCCTGGCCGCCCGGATGCGCGGCACCGCCGCCGAGAACAACGTGCACGCCAAGAGCGGCTCGATGAGCGGCGTCGACAACCTGATCGGCTACGCCACCGCCCCCGACGGCCGCCGCCTGGCCTTCAGCGCGATGATGAACAACTTCCCGGGCGCCCGCCCGCGCTTCGTCCTGGACGCCATCGCCGTCCGCCTGGCCACCGGCCCGGCGCCCGCCGCCCCGGCCGCCGGCTCGAACGCCCCCGCCAAGAGCGGCCAGAACGCCCCGGCCGCCCGCTCCTTCCAGGCGCCGTCCTCCGCCTCGCCCGAGGCGGCCCTGGTGCCGGCCACCCGTTGGGAGGAGTGCGAGACCCTCGGCCGCTGCTGAGCGCTCCCCGCACCCCCGCCCGCGCCTCCGTCGCGCCTCCACCCGCGCCCCTGACCGGGCCTGACGCTCCGTAACCGGGCCCTGCCGAACCTCGTTTGGCAGGGCCCGCTCGCCTATTCGTCAGGAGACAGACCATGTCCGGTGCACGGGCCATGCTGCACACCGCCCGGAGCCACCTCGGCTACCGCGAGGGCGCGGGCAACCGCAACCGCTTCTCCACCGCGATGGGCCGTCCGGCCGAGAGCTGGTGCGCCGACTTCGTCTCCGCCGTCGCCGCCGAGAGCGGCAACTCCGGGCTCTACCCCGACACCGCCTCCTGCTCCACCGCCCGCGACTGGTTCGCCCGCCGCAGCCGCCTCTCCGTCTACCCCGCCGTCGGCGCCCAGGTCCTCTTCGGCGCGCCCGACGGCCCCTACGGCCCCGGCGGCGAACACACCGGCCTGGTCACCGCCTACACCGCCGACACCATCACCGTCATCGCCGGCAACACCAACGACGACGGCTCGGCCAACGGCGACGGCGTCTACCAGCGCACCTACCGGCGCCGCTCCGCCTACGTCGACTCCTACGGCTACCCCGACTTCCCCGAGGGCCTGGTCTGCGCCGACCCGGCCTGGCGCGGCCGCCCCGGCATCACCTGGTTCGGCCAGCAGGCCGACGAGTCCGACCTCCCCACCCCCCTGATCCCCCGTCAGGTCGTCATCGACGGCCACCCCTACGGCCCCGGCTCCCACGGCCCCCACATCACCACCATGGGCCGCCTCCTCACCGCCGCCGGCTGCTCCCACTACACCGTCGGCCCCGGCCCCGACTGGGGCCCCGCCGACACCGCCTCCATGCGCGCCTACCAACTCCAGATCGGCGACACCGGCCCCGAAGCCGACGGCATCCCCGGCCCCCGCCAACTCCACCGCCTCCAAGCCGACTTCGGCGACCGCATCTGACCCGGCTCCGGTCTCTAGGTGGCCTGCGAGCCCGACGGTGGGGTTCGCGGGCCACCTCCTGTCCCCTCGACCGATTGCCAACTGGTCGACGAGACCGCGCCGTGCGGCCGTCCCTCGACGACGCCCCCACCTCGGCAGGGTCCGGTACTGGCCAAAAAATCCATTCCGCTCTGCACCCGGCACGGCCTGACTAGCATGAGACGCAACACAATTGGGAGGAACGTCATGGGACGGGGTTGGGAAGCGGATCCATCATCCCCACTGGCTCGCCGATTGGGTAGAGCACCATCCGAACTCGGGACCACCGGCGGCGAAGAAGGATGCCCCGACATCTGGGAGCTGGAGAACGGTGACATCGCCGTGGTCGGTCGCGATCTCACGGATTCCTATGCGGATCGCCTGCCCGAGGGCCTCGTCGTCGCACCGGATGAGCGGATCGTCGTGATCCCGCGCCGGACGGCCGCCGCCGCAAAGGCCGACCTCCCCGATGAGTAGGAACGGCCGGCATCTCGAACTGGATTCCTACCGGGAGGACTTCCGCAGTCACTTCTGGAAATCCGGCACCGAAGGGTTCTGGAAGCTCGAGCGCCAACAGCACTTCCAGGAGCCGGGGGTCGAAAGCTGGGAGGCGTTCCGCCTCGGGGATTGGGACAGAGCGGTCGAGTTGATCGAGGAGAAGCGCGGTCACTTTCAGGAGTACTTCGACAGGATCGCCCGGCACGGCTTCACCGTTCACCGGGTTCGGTGCGTCGAAGAGCCGATCTCCGCCTATCTCCAGTGGGAACTCCACTGGCTCAACCTGAAGAACCAGTGCGGCGAGGACACCACCGTGCTCACCGGGGGAAAACTGCGCCACTACGAGTCTGAAGGCCCGCTCCGCGAAGTGGTCGTCCTCGGCTCACGGGTCATGTACGAGATCGTCTACGACGACCTGGGAAGACTGGCCGGTGGGGTCCGCTTCGGCGATGCGCGCGAAATCGCCGAGCAGCGCCTCTCGATCCAGGAGATGCACGGCGCCGGTGAACCCCTCGGAGAGTTCTTCGACCGGTGCGTGGCTCCGCTTCCCCCGCCGGAGCCGTTCACCGGGGGATCGTGATGCGGGTCATCCTCGTCTCGTACTCCGCGCAGGGCTTCTCCTTGCTGCACGAGGTGTGTCGGCGGGAAGGGCACACACCCGTGGCCTATCTGCACGCCAGATCCCTCAACCCCGGAGGACCGACCCGCCGTGGTGCAGGGGATGTCGTCAGCGGGATCGTGGATTCACTCCCGGACGGCATGGACCTGCTGGTCCCGGGAAACAAGAGCCTTCTGCCGCACCTCATCGACGGGTACCGGGCGGATCTCATCGTCTGCTACGGATTCCCCTGGCGCATTCCATCGGACGCGCTTCGGGCGACGCGCCTCGGCGGGCTGAACGTCCACACCTCCATGCTGCCGAGGCATCGCGGCCCGATCCCAGTGAACTGGGCCATCAGGAACGGGGAGAAGGAGATCGGCGTCAGCATTCACTGGATGGACGAGCACTTCGACTCCGGTGGAATCCTGGCCCAGGAGGCAGGGATCGCGTTGGACGACGACGTGGTGCCCGGACTGCTGTGGGAGCAGGTCGACAGACACGTGGAACGGCTCCTTCCCACGGCCCTGTCCCTGGCCGGATCCGGTGCCCCGGGAACGCCCCAGGACGACCGGCTCGCCAGCCATGCGGGCTGGATGGAGCCCGAGTTCCTCCGCATCGACTGGGCCTCTCGGAGGGAGGTCATTCACAATCAGGTGCGAGCCGTCCGCTTCGGCAGCTCCGGAAGGTCAGGCCCGACCGCCTCGGTGGGTGGCCAGGAGGTCCGAGTCCTCCGGACCTCACTGGTACCCACGGACGGGGTGGAGGTGATGTGCGGCGACGGCCCGCTGTGGATCACCGAGTCCACGACCGACTGAGCCCGAGCAGGTGAAGGGCGACGGGCCGGGCTGGTCAGACCGGGCCGACCCGGTCCGCCACATCGAGTGAGTCGCGGTACCGGGCGAGTTTCTCGCGGATCACCTTCGTCCAGGGATGGTCCGGACCGAGCGCCCGCTCGCGCCACTCCTCGACGACCTCGGCCTGCTGGATCGCCTCGCGGTACTCACCCACCTCGTGGAGCACGTTGCTGAGGAGGCTCCGCGCAGCCATCGTGATGGGGTAGTCGGCCCCCGAACCTGCGCTCGTGCGCCGCCAGCGCGCGACGAGCCATCGGCAGGGCTTCGACGTGACGCCCTGTTCTGAACAGCGCGCCAGCGCAGTTCAGGTCCGCGGACAGCGTCACCGGGTGGTCCGCACCGAGCTCTCGGTGGCAGTCGGCGACCACGACCGGCCCAGCGACGGCCTCGCGCTCCAACTCCGGGCCGGCCGGCAACTCGAGGAGGCAGGCCCGCGCTTCCAGTGTCAAGGGATGCCAGGGACCCAGCCGGGCGGCCCGGCCGGACTCCGCACGGTGCATCAGGCCGACCGCTTCGGGGAGTTGCCCGAGCCAGGTGAGCGGCCGTGACAGATGCAGACACGTGGTCAGGGTCTCCGGGGCGTCCTGGCCGCAGACGCGTTCCAGGTCCCGGAGGAGAGCGCGGTGCAGATCTGCCGCCTCCTCGAGACGGCCCAGCCGGTCGAGGGCCTTGCCGACCCGCTGACGCAGCTTCAGCACCACGAGGTGGTCGTGGCCCAACAGGTCGCGGGCGAGGTCCGCCGCGCGCTCGGCCACGTCCAGCGCGGAGGCGTAGTCGCCGGACCTGTGCAGGCCGGTCACCAGGAGCAGCGCGCAGTCGGCAGCGGACTCCGCGGCCCCGGCCGAGGTCTCCGGCCAGCTGGTCAGGCGCCGGAGCAGTGCCAAGGCGTGCGGCGCGTGGAGCGCGAGCCGGTCGTCCCGCAGCCCGCGTTCGGGGTCGGCCGGCAGTGCCTGCCGCAGCAGCACGGCTGCCGCTCCGACGAGCCGTTCCCGCTCCTCCGCCGGCACGGTACGGGCGACGCTGTCGAGGAGCACTCCATGCGTCCGCAGACCGAGGACGCCGCCGGGGACGAGTTCGGTGAGCGAATGGTCGAGGAGCCCTCTCAACGCCGCCTCCACCCGTGCGGCGGGGAGGAGTTGCGCACTCCCGACCCCGGCCAGCAGCGTCACGGGGAGCGGGTCGTGCGCGAGGCAGGCCAAGAGCCGCAACAGGACGACCGCCTCGGGGAGGTTCTGTGCCACCAACTGGTCCAGGGAGAGCTGCCACGTCCGGCTCGCCAGGTGGCGCGAGTGGTCGACCGAGGCGACGGCACCCTGGTCGAGCAGCTCGATGGGGTCGGGACGCTCCCGCAGGTACCGCCCGTACTCCTCCATCGTCCACGGCGTGATCACCTGGTGGGCCAGGAAGCCGCCGGCCAGTGTCAGGGCGAGCGGAAGGCGCCCCAGACGGTCGGCGATGGCCGCGGCCTCCTCGGAGGAACCCGTCCCCGGGGCTAGGTCGCAGAGCACTTGCGCCGCTTCCTCCCGGGGCAGGACACCCACGTGAAGCAGTTCGGCCGCGGGCCACCAGTGCCCTGCGGCCTGACGCGTGGTCACCAGGACAGTCCCTCGCGGACTGGTCCGCAGCCACCCGCCCTCGCGGAGCACCGACGGGTCGTCAGCACTGTCCAGCACCAGCAACCAGGGTCGCTCCGAGCCGTCGAGGCGCTGCCACACCAGATCCGCGGCCGCCCGCAGACCGTTCCGCGCAGCCGTCAGCTCGCCGTCGCGCGCGCCGCGGTCGGCTGCGACGGCCAGCATGCCGGCCCGCAAGGACGCCGGGTCGGACGCGTTCACCCAGAGGCCCACGCGTCCCTCGTCCCGGATGGCCAGCTCGAAGAGCACACAGGCGACGGCCGTCTTCCCGCTGCCTCCCAAGCCGTGCAGGACGAGAACGGTGTTCCCGACCCCCTCGGACACCGCTGCTCTCAGGCGTCCGATGATTTCGTTCCGATCGCGGAGGATGGCGGGTGCCCGACCGATCGGTGGCACCCTGACCGAGTCGGGGCCCGTCCAGGACGTCATGTGGTGATGGTGCTCGGTGATGTGCTGGTCACCTGACGCCTGGTAGACGCGTCCCTGGTCCGCGGCCCGGCCGTCGTTGTGAGCGGTCATCGCTGTTCGATGGTCAGGTCGCGGCCCGCCTGGTAGACGCGTGCGCTGCCCGAAGCACTCGCTCGCTGGTCGACCACCGTGGAGGGCCGGACGTCCGGGCCGAGCTCGTTCAACAGTTCGCGCAGCTCGCGCGCCTGATCCGGGTGGGCCACCAGGAACCGTCGTAGGCGGCCCTGCCATTCGGCCGCGATCTCCTGGCCGGTCTCCTCATCGCCCTCGGACTCCGCTCGCAGGAGCTCACGACGTGAGGCCTCGAGTTGAGCCGCCACCTCCGCCTCGTGGTCGGGCCGGGCCCGCCGCCACAGCGCCAGAACGCCGTCCCGTACGCCGTTCCAGGCCGAGGTCGCCAACAACGTGGCGATCGTCGTACCCGCAGTACTCGCAAGAAGGGTGATCTCCGTGTCCACGCCCTGCCCTCCTGAAGTTCGACCCGGATCGCAAGTCTAGGGTCGACGCAGTGTCCCGGCGCGGGACTCGTCGAACGTGGCACTCGTCAACATGTGTTCCCGGAAGGTGAATTGACCACTGGACAGCAGCCTTTCGGACGACATCGGCCCGCGATCCCTTGCCGGGTCCGCGGGCCGGGGTCGTGAGTGGGGCGTCAGGCCGCAGCCGGCTTCGGGTCGCGCGGGAGTTCGCGGGGCATGAGGAGGGCGGAGAGGACGGCGGGGGCGGCGCCGATGAGGATCATGACGGCCCACCAGTCGGAGACGTCGAGGAGGAGGGGGATGAGGAGGGGGGTGGCGAAGGCGCCGGCGAAGACCATGGTGTTCTCGAGGCCGAGGGCGGTGCCGGAGCGTTCGGCGCCGGCCATCGTGGCGATCTCGGCGTAGTGGACGCCGTGCCAGCCGCAGGAGAGGAAGCCGGCCAGGATGAGGAGGCCGGCGACGATCCAGGTCGGGGAGGACTCGAAGACGGCGATGCCGGTGTAGGCGACCGCGATGACCCAGGAGTAGAGGGTGACCAGGGTGCGGCGGTAGCGGCCGCCGTGGCGGTCGGTCCAACGGCCGCCCCAGACCCGGGAGATGGCGCCGAGGATCTGGACGACCACCAGCAGGACGGCGATCGAGCCGATCGACATGCCCTTGACGGTGTGCAGGAAGACCGAGCCGAAGGTCAGGACGAGGAACTGGGGCAGGTCGAGCAGGAAGGCGGTGATGGCGACCCGCCAGATGTCCCAGCGCTTGAGCGGGTCGGGGACCTCGGTGGCGGCAGTGGAGCCGTCGCGCTTGGTGCGGGCCAGCGGGGGCTCGTCCAGCCAGATCACCACCGCGAGGGTGGCCAGCAGGCAGAAAAGGGTGAGGAAGGCGAACACCCAGCGGAAGCCCGCGCCGAGGGCCAGCGGCGGGAGGACCGCGGCGCCGATCGCTCCGCCGGCCGGGACGGCCGCGACCCGCAGGGAGATGGCGAATCCGCGCTTGGCGGGCGGGAACCAGCCCATCACCGCGCGGCCGGAGGCGCCGTTGACGCAGCCGCCGAGGGCGCCCGCGAAGAAGAGCACCACCGCCAGCGCGACGTAGGAGGGCACGGCCCCGCCGGAGGGCACCAGGAAGGCGGTGACCAGGGCGAGCGCCACGGTGGTGCCCGAGAGGCCGGTGATCAGCACCACCCGCTCGCCGATCCGGTCGGAGAGGATGCCCCAGAAGACGTCGGTGACGAAGATGCCGGCGGTCACCGCGGCGAGCACGAAGCCGAGTTGACCGGTGCTCAGGGAGTAGGCGGTCTGCAGGATGGAGCCGGAGGTCGGGATGCCCTGGAAGGTGGCGCTGAAGGCGGCCTGGGCGAAGATGCCGATCCAGAGGATGCCCCACTTGTAGCGGGTGCCGTGGACCTTGCCGGACCGGCCGACGGTGGGCTCCGCCGGGGTGGGCGGGGTGGACGGTGTGGGCGGGGTCGTTAACTGGACCATGGGGAGGTCTCCTGGTCGTGGTTCGGGGCGGACCGCAGAAAGGGCGTACAGCAACGGTGGCAGCCGTGCACCGGAGCGGGAAGGGATCTCCGGTGCACGGCAAGCGGGTATGTCAGGTGTGCCGGGTACCAGGTGTGCCCGGTACCAGGCGTGTCAGCCCTGCGCGTCCGACGGAAGCGGAGCGCCGTCCAGGGCGAGGCCGGTGTCGGGCATCTCGCCGGGCTGGATCGGGAGGGTGCGCTTCTCCCGGATGACCATCATCTTGCAGCCCTTGGTGCTGGAGACCCGGTGGATGCTGTTCGGCACCTCGACCACCAGGGTGCCGGGGAGGTAGCGGTCACCGTTGTCGTTCTCCAGCTCGCCCTCCAGGATGAAGAGCAGCTCGAAGCCGAGGTGGCGGTGCAGGTCGCCGTGGGCGCCGGGGCCGAAGTGCGCGATGTAGGCCTCGGCGCCGTCGGGGCCGGTCTCCTCGCCGGTGTAGAGCCAGTGCACGTCCACCGCCTGGCGGCCGGGCTGGACGTAGGCCTGCCAGTTGAGGTTGTCGCCGCTGGAACCGGCGCCGAGCAGGTCCGGGAAGACCTCGACCTTGCGCTGCTGGGCGATGTACTCGGGCATGGTGGAACTCCTAGGAAGGGGATGGGAGGTGAGGAGGGGTCAGAGGCCCGGGGCGGCGTGGACGGTCTGCTCCTCGAGCAGGTCCTCGGCCCGGTGCTCCACCCCGGCGGCGCCGGCCCGCAGTTCGGCGCGGCGGATCTTGCCGGAGGTGGTCTTCGGCAGGTGGGCGAACTCCAGCGCGCTGATCTGCTGGTGCGGGGCCAGCTGCCCGGCCGAGAAGGCGAGGATGGCCCGGGCGGTGTCGGCGTCCGCGGCGTACCCGTCGGCGAGGGCGACGTAGGCCTTGGGGACGCGGTAGCCGACCGGGTGCGGCACCGGGACGACGGCGGCCTCGGCCACCGCCTCGTGGCGCAGCAGCACGCTCTCCAGCTCGAACGGGGAGATGCGGTGGTCGTAAGACTTGAAGACGTCGTCGTTGCGGCCGATGTAGACCAGGTAGCCGTCGGCGTCGCGCCGGGCGATGTCGCCGGTGTGGTAGAGCCCGTCGGCGAGGGTCTTGGCGGTCTTCTCGGGGTCGCCGAGGTACTCCGTCATCACGCCGACCGGACGGTCCGTCAGGTCGACGCAGATCTCGCCCTCGTCGCCGGCCCGGCCGGTCTTGGGGTCGACCAGCAGGATCGGGTAGCCGGGCAGCGGCTTGCCCATGGAGCCGGGGCGGACGGCCAGGCCGGCCGTGTTGCCGATCTGGGCGGTGGTCTCGGTCTGGCCGAAGCCGTCCCGGACGGTGAGGCCCCAGGCGGTGCGGACCTGCTCGATCACCTCGGGGTTGAGCGGCTCGCCGACCGAGGAGGCCTCGCGCAGGGCGGCCGGCTTGTGGCCGAGGTCGGTCTGCAGCAGGGTGCGCCAGGCGGTCGGCGGGGCGCACAGGCTGGTGGCCTGCTCGCGGTCGGCGATCTCCAGCAGCAGCCGGGGCGAGGCGCCGGGCGGCAGGTTGACGGAGAGCACGGTGGCCTCGGCGTTGAGCGGGCCGAAGAAGGAGGACCAGGCGTGCTTGGCCCAGCCGGGGGCGGAGACGTTGCAGTGCACGTCGCCGGGGCGCAGGCCGTTCCAGTACATGCCGGTCAGGTGGCCCACGGGGTAGCTGACGTGGGTGTGGGCGACCATCTTGGGGCGGGAGGTGGTGCCGGAGGTGAAGTAGAGGAAGAGCAGCTCGTCGGCGCGGGTCTCGCGCTGCGGGCAGTAGGAGGTGCTCTCGCGGTACGCCTCGGCGTAGGGCCGCCAGCCGGGGACGGGCTCGCCGACGGCGATCCGGGTGACCTCGGTGAACGGGTCGAACAGCCCGGTGAGGTGACTGGCGGTCAGGACGTGGGCCACCTCGCCGCGCTCCATCCGGTCGGCGAGGTCGTCGCCGGAGATGGTGGTGTAGGTGGGGAGGACCACGACGCCGAGCTTGATGGCGGCGAGCATGGACTCCCAGACGGCGAGCTGGTTGTCGAGCATCAGCAGCACCCGCTCACCGCGCCGGACGCCCTGGGCGCGCAGCCAGTTGGCGACCTGGTTGGAGCGGGCGGAGAGCTCGGCGTAGCTGAGTTGGACGGCCTCGGTGCCGTCGGTGATCCGGATCGCGGTGCGCTCGTTGCCCTCGGCGATCCGGTCGAACCAGTCGAGCGCCCAGTTGAACTTCTCCAGCCGGGGCCAGCTGAACTTGGCGACGGCGGCGTCGTGGTCCTCGCGCAGCTCCAGCAGGAGGTCCCGGGCTGCCCTGAACTCCTGGTACGCGTCGGGGTGTTCGGTCACGGTGCGTCAACTCCTGGTAGGCGGCGAGACGGTCAGGCGCTGGCGAGGACGTCCTGGGCGATGGCGTCGGCGTCGGCGTGGAAGCCGACCATCGGGCCGGGGCGGCCGTTGCCGATCTGGGTGAACCAGCGGAGCTCCTCGGTGGGGATGCCGAGCGCGTACAGGCCCTTGGTCGGGGTCCCGGCGCGGTCGATCACCCGGTAGGGGCGTTCGGTGACGGCGAGCGCGCCGGTGGTGAAGCTGGCGCCGTCCTGCTCGCTGACGTTGGTGTGGGCGGAGGCGCAGCCGTCGCCGAGCAGCTGGCGCATCAGCGGGGAGGCGTCGACCCGGATGTCGGAGCGCGGGATGCGGGCGTCGATCAGGGTGGTGGCGTTGACGAACGAGCCCTGCACGGAACGGGATTCGAGCGAGAACTGCCCGGTGTCCTCGCAGCGGCCGATCTCCAGGTCGGGGCCGACCACGGTGAGCACGCCGGCCTCGATCAGGGCGACGGCCTGGCGGATGCGCAGTGACGGCGGGCCGGCCGAGACCATGGTGTTGATCGGGTTGAACCAGGTGAGGAACTCGTCGCGCTGGGAGTCGGGGTGCAGGCTGGCGAACTCCACCGCCTCCCGGACGGAGCCGCGGATGTCCCGCAGGGTGTCCAGGGCGGCCTTCAACGGGCCGTCGATGTTGCCGCGTTCGGCCTCGGCGGCGTCGGAGCAGAGCACCTCGGTGAGCCGGGCGTGGAAGGCGGCGGGCGAGGCGAAGGCCTCCCCGGCGAAGGGGCGGGCCATCCGCTCCAGGTCGATCTGCGGCAGCCCGGCCAGGCCGGTGTCGGCCAGCAGCTTGGCGACCTGCTCCTGGTCGCAGCCGACCGCGAGCTTGTAGGCGTCGGAGAACTCGGCAGCGGCCTGCTCGCCGTCGCGGTGCAGCACGGTGGTGCGGTAGTAGGTGTGGTCCACCTCGCGCAGGATCAGCGGCAGGACGTGCTCGCGGAAGCGGAGCTTGACCGAGCCGCTCTCGTCCAGCGCGCGGCGGCGGACCTCGGCCAGCGCCTGCAGGGTGAAGATCGCCGGGGTGTAGCGGTAGTCGGAGCCCTTCTGGTTGCGGCCGCGGGCGAGCAGCGGCAGGCCGCTGCGGGATCCGGCGTAGATGTGCGGCTCGTGGCCGGAGGGCTCGTACTTGAGGCGCCCGTCGACCCGCTCGACGAAGCGGCCGCCGCGGCCGGAGGTGAGCACGGTGGTGACGTCGTAGAAGGTGAGGCCGAGGCCGATCACCGCGACGGGGCGGCCTGGGCGGATGTCCTCCAGGTCCATGTCGGCGGCGGAGTCGCCGCGCAGGTAGCTGGTGCCGCGGTGGCGGGAGGCGAAGTCCAGCAGGTCGCGGTCGGCGCCGCCGGCGAAGTTGTGCGGGTGACCGGTGGTCAGCACCACCTTGTCGACGTCGAGTTGCTGGCCGTCGCTGGTGGTCAGGCGGTAGTCGCGGGTCTCGCCGCGCTTGGCCCAGCGGGCCCGGGCGGTGACGGGTACCACGGCGACGCCCTCGGGGAGCCGGGCGGTGATCCGCCGGTACACGTCGTGCAGGTAGCGGCCGTAGACCCGGCGCGGGGCGTAGGTGTTGGGCGATCCGAGCTCGGGGTACGTCGCGGGATCGGCGGCGAGCCACTCGTGCAGCGAGGGGCCGGCGCCGGCGCGCCACGGGCCGTCGTCGGGCTCGCCGGAGTAGAGACTGACCTCACCGGCGGCGGTGTTCATCAGCAGCCACTCGGACTGGTCGGTGCGCCAGACCCGGCCCGCACCCATTTCGCCCGGATCGACGGTGTAGATCCGGACCGGCCGGGAAAGCGGCTCGGCGGAGAGCCGGGAGACCATTCTCTCCAGGACCGAAAGGCCCCGAGGTCCCATTCCTATGATCGCGATGTTCAGGGCGGAGTCCTGCATCTGAGTGCCTTCCCTGTCTGCGGTTCGATGACTGAAGTAAATGGGCATCCAAAGGTGGACGCAAGTACAGTTTTGACTGTGACGCAGATCACCGGCGTCCGTGGTGTGAGCGGCGATCTGACGAACTGACCTCGGGGGTCGATGAGTTCGTCCCGGTTTGTCGGCACTTTCCGGCCTGGCCTATGTCAGGCCTCCCGGCCGCCCGGCGAAACGAATTGACGACGTACCGATGAATTGCCGGGGCCCTTTGTCAGGTAGGCGGATTCCCCACGGAGCATTTCCGCGCGGCGCATCGCCGTCGAATTGACGAATTTCGGCCCGCCCGGCCGTCGCGGACAGCGACCGAGGATCTCGCCGGGGCGGTCGGACGGCCCCGGCTACCCACCTGACGGACTGTCAAAACGTTACCCACGGTCAACTTTCGACCATGGTATAAAGCTGGCCTGGGGGATCGGCAGCGGGGGGCATGGGGCATGACCAGGGCAGCGGGAACGTCACTCGGGCGCCGGGAGCGCAACAAGCTGCGGGTCAAGGAGGGCCTCTACAACTCCGCGCTGAGACTCTTCGCCGAGCAGGGGTACGACGGCACCTCGATCGACGACATCGCCGAGGACGCGGACGTGGCGAGGGCCACCTTCTTCAACCACTTCCAGCGCAAGGAGGACCTGATCAGCGAGTGGGGCCGCCACCGGCAGGCCGAGCTCGCCGCCTCGCTGGAGGAGCTGCCCGATGAGGAACAGCTGGGCGCGGTGGGCCGGTTGACGCACTGCATGACGGTGCTCGGGCGGATCAACGAGGGCGAGCGCGCGACAACGGTGGCCATGCTCACCGCCTGGGTCCGGGCGGGCCGGCCGCTCACCGAGCGGCCCTACCTGGCCGAGATCTTCACCCGGATCGTCGAAACCGGCACCGACCGGGGCGAGTTGGCCACCGTGCTGCCCGCCCACCAGGTCGGCGACCTGCTCCACGACCTCTACCTGGGCACCCTGCTCCGCTGGGTGCAGGACCCGGCCCCGGCCGAGGAGGGCCTGCTGACCCTCCGGCTGCGGGGCGTGCTCACCACCCTGCTGGACGGCCTCGCACCGCGCTGAGTCCCATTCAACGCGCCGCGGCCGCGCACCGCCCGGCGGACTACTCCGGTCGTGGCCGGTGTCCTCAAGGCGGCTGCTCCACACGGAGGTTGACGCGCCATCGAATGGCGCAGGCGTCCCGGCGACCGGTCGCCCGCCGCCGGGGCCGACCGGAGGATGAAGGCACCGACCCGACCCACGACTCAGGAGAGTTCCCGTGGTTGATGCCGCATGCCCGCCGACCGGGAGGAGGCGGCACGGTGCCCGGACCGCCGTGCTGGCCCCCGTGGCCGCGCTCGCCGTCCTGGTCCCCTTCGCCCTGCCGAGCAGCGCCGACGAGGCAGCCGGGGCGCCACCGCCCCTGGTGGCCGAGGCGTACGACGGCGAGCAACGCCTGGCCACCACCAAGGAGGTGACCGACCTCTGCGCCCAAGGTGCGCCGTGCACCTTCCGGGTCGACCGGGCGATCTCGCGCGAGTACCTGAGCGCCGTGATGTCCCTGGGCAACGCGGCCATCAACTGCTCGGACGGGGACATGCAGATCGACCGCACCGTCACCTTCGTCACCAGCAGCACCGACAACATCGGCGGCGAGATCTCCGGCAGTGCGGCGGTCGAGGGCGCGATCGACGGCACGGTGGCCGCCTCGGCCGCCGCCAGTGTGGCGCCGGGCGTCGTCGGCGGCACCACCCAGTGGGGATCGAGCAAGGACAAGGGCCCGACCACCCAGGACCAGGCCAAGACCTCGGTGGACGTCCCGGTCACCGTCTCCGGCTCGAACAGCCTGCACGTCGGTGCCAAGGCGAGCTTCTCGACGGCCTTCAAGGCGACGTACTCCCACCGCTGGCAGTCCGTCAACACCGAGTCGACGCGGGTGGTGTTCACCGTCGGACCGGGCGACGAGATCCAGTTCGGCGTGCTGAACGCCATGGTGCGCACGGCCGGCGCACTGACGGTCGACGGCACCGGGAAGCTCGTCAAGAACATCACGGTGGACAGCCCCTCCACCGCAAACGTCAGCGCCATCGTGGCGCAGAGCTTCAGCAGCCCGGACAAGTGCCTGACGCTCCGTCCGAAGGGCCGGTCGGCCGGGCTGGTCGAACTGGCCCCGGAGCAGGGCGGCCGCCGTCCCGGCGCCGTGTACGTGCGGACCGCGCAGGGTGAGTGGAGGCAGCGATGAGGACACGTCGGATGCGGGCGGCCGGAGTGCTGACCGCCCTGGCGGTGCTGACCGCCGCCCCCTGGCCCGCCGCCGCGGAGGGCGCCGGCATCGAGGAGATGGCGGTCGCCGAGGCCTTCGAGGGCGCCACGCCGCTGCCCGACGCCGCCGCGGTGGCCCGCGGCTGCGGCGGGGAGTACGGCTGCTCCTTCCGGATCCTCCCCGCCGGTTCCCGTGAGTTCACCACCGCGGTGATGTCGCTCGGCAACGCGGCGATCAACTGCACCAACAAGCCGATCGACGTGCACCGCACGGTGATCCTGGAGTCCACCACCACCGACAACGTCTCGGGCGAGATCTCCGGCACCGCCACGCTGGAGGGCACCGTCGACAACACCACGACGGTGGCCGGCAGCGTGGGCGTGAGCAACAAGAACGAGATCACCCACACCGACCACACCGCTCCCAAGGACAAGGGGCCGAACTCCGAGATCACCAGCGGCGCGACGCTGGCGGCGGGCGGGTCGGCCGGCGCCTCCGGACAGGTCAAGCTGAGTGCCAAGGCCACCTTCTCGATGGCCTTCAAGGCGACCTACTCCAAGGAGTGGCGGCGCACCAACACCGAGACCACGCAGGTGAAGTTCACCGTGCGGCCCGGGGACGAGCTCCAGTTCGGCGTGCTCAACGCGATGACCCGCACGGTGGGCGAGCTCAGTGTGGACGGCACCGGGAAGCTCATCAAGAACGTCACCGTGGACAGCCCCTCCAGCGTCAACGTCAGCACCCTGGTGGCGCAGACCTTCACCAGCCCGGACCGCTGCCTGACGCTCCGTCCGCCGGGTCGTGCCCTGCCCGACCAGGTCCTCGACCTCGCACCGCGCACCGACGGCACCCGGCCGGACGCCCGGTACCGGCTGACGGCCGACGGGGCCTGGGCATCCCAGGACTGAGCCCGGCACGACGTGGCCGCCTGCCGGAGCTCCGGCAGGCGGCCACGTCGTGTGCGCCGACTACGGGTTGAGCGGCACGGACCCGGCCCGCAGGCCGGCCGGCGGGGCCTCCAGGGTGAGCAGCCGCTGGTCGGCACCCGGGGCGTTGTCCGGGGTGCCGCCGCTCGGGCGGGCGGTGCCGCAGCGCTGGAGCTCCACCTCGTTGAGCGGGCCGGTGCGCTGGAAGTAGCGGTCGGGCAGGGACGTGGCCGGGACGTCGAAGGCGGCGTCCAGACGGTAGCCGTTGCGGGAGTTGGTGAAGGAGCCCACCACCCGCTCCCGGGCCGGCTGAACCTCGATCCAGCTCACCTCGCCGGGCTGGATGGTGGGGTTGAGCGACTTGGTGGTGGTACGGCTCCAGGTGAGCGGGTTGCTGGTGGAGACCGCCGCCGGATTCCCGCCGCCCGCCGCGAAGCCGGCCGCCACCTGGGCGGCCAGGTTGGGGCGGCTGACGGAGATGTCGGCGCGGTCCGGGGTGAGCGGGGCGCCCTTGAGTGCGTAGTACTGGGTGAGGTTGTCGTACGGGGGCTCGGTGTTGGTCATCGGGTGGTCGTCCACCACCGTGTTGCGGGTGCAGTTCACGTACACCTCACCGACGATCCGGGTCCTCCCGTAGTACTGGTAGGAGTAGCGCCGGTCGACGGTGAACCGGCAGGCGGTGGTGGAGCCTTCGCAGTCGTCCACCGCCACGCCGGGCTCCAGCGTCGAGACCCCGTTGTACGCCGCGGGGCCCGGCAGCCGCTCCTTGGCGACCTTCTGGTCCACCGGCGCCGGCACCTGCTCGGCCGTCACGTTGGTGATCAGCGGCCCGCAGGAGAGCGAGCCGGTCTCCTCGGAGTCGAAGGAGACCATCGGGTTGTCCTCGGTCGCGGTGAACCCGAAGACCCGGCCGGTGGTCCAGTTCGCCTTCCCGACCGTGTCGGTGCCGCCGGTGGTGACCTGCGGGTCCGGCGGGATGCCCGTCGGGACGACCAGCGAGACGTTGTAGGTCTGACCGTCCTTCACCTGGTCGAGCTTGCAGCCGGGATGGGTGCTCGGGCTGTCGTCCCAGCGCAGGGTGACCTGGGAGCCGTTCCTGACGCCCCAGAGGCGGGTGCGCATCGAGCGCGGCAGCCCGTTCCAGTTGAGCGAGGTCGCCTGGTAGCCCTGCGGGTGCTGGGCGAGGGCCTTGCCGAAGACCACCGCGTTGGTCTCGGGGTACCAGTCGGCATGGCCGGCCTGGGTGCCGTTGTCGGGCGCGGCCGGGCGGGCGAAGGTTCCGTTGGGCACGGCGACCGGGACGGGGGTGGCGGCGTGGGCCGGCGGCGGCGCGGTGACGGCCAGGGCCAGCGCGGCAGCCGGGCAGCCCAGCCGGACGAGGAGATGACGGCGCATCAGCAGAACCACCACTCGCTCGGCGGGACGACCGCGTCCCCGGGCCCGGCCGAGGCGGTCAGCGCGTTCGGCAGGGCGCAGAGCTCGTTCGCGGCGGCGTTCGGCGGCTCGTCCCGGGAAACCTTGCCGAAGTCGGCGACGGCCTGGGTCTGTTGGGCGATCCCGTCCTTCTCGGCCTTGCCGTCCCCGGCCACGCCGCCCAGACACTCC
Source organism: Kitasatospora albolonga (assembly GCF_039535905.1). Lineage (GTDB taxonomy): Bacteria > Actinomycetota > Actinomycetes > Streptomycetales > Streptomycetaceae > Kitasatospora > Kitasatospora albolonga. Next base: position 32,938 of record NZ_BAAAYB010000061.1, read on the forward strand.
TTGCTGGTGGGCGGGCAGTTCTCGATCTTCTCCTTGCTCCCGGCCACGTCCTTGCACGCCGGACTGCTCGCGTTCCCGCCCGCGCAGGGGTCGTTCTCCTCGGGCTTGGACGGTGCGGTGAGCGGCGGCGAGGTCTGCTTGGCCACCACGTTGGTGATGAGCGGCCCGCACCCGACGTCGGTGGTCGCCGTGAAGGTGATCTCGGGGGCGTCCTCGGCCGCGGAGAAGGAGTACGTCCGCCCCGTGTACCAGTTCGACCGGTTGCTGACCGGAGTGGTCGTGAAGCTCCCGCGGCCGTTCGCGTCACCGGCCACCGCCACGGTGTACCCGAGCCGGGTCCCCCCGCTCGCACAGGTCGCGGGGCTCTCGTCCCAGCTGACCGTGACCGTCGCCCCCGACCGGATGCCGCGCAGCCGGGTGCCGGCCGGCACCGCCTTGCCGCCCCAGGTCAGGGAGGCGGCCTGGAGGCCACGCGGATGCTCCGCCCTGGCGGTCGAGGCGACGCCACCGCCCTTCCAGCCGTCGATGCCGCTGGCCCAGTCCTGGCCGGCGGGCACGCTGGGCGAGGAGAAGGTCCCGTTCACCACCGTGGCCGGCTCGGTGTCCTCCGCCGAGGCCGGGCCCGCCAGGGCGAGTGCGCTACTGAGGGTGATGACGAGGAGTCTGGCGCGTTGATTCCGCAGCACGGTTCGCTCCGCTGAACTTGGCAGTCTTGCCGGACTTTTGAGCGCCGGTCAGCCGACGGACGCCCACGATCTCCCGTCATCCTTCAAGCCGTGGTTACTCACCGCAATCAGAACGGGCCGATAGAGCGAAGACGAACTATCTCGCTGGGCCATTGGCGTGGAAGGCCGTCGCGGCCCGTGAGGACGGCCCGCCGAGCCGGGTAGGTGTTCGAACGATCCCGATCCCCTGTCCCCCAGTGGCCGCGCGCCCACCGCGCCGAGCGGCCCGGATCGTCGAGGAATCCCCCATGACCCCCTTGCTCCGCCCTGTCCGCTGCCTGCGGGCGGGTGCCGTCCTGCTCGCCCTGGCCGCCGTCCCGTCCCTGACGGCCGCTCAGCTCACCGAGCCCGCCGCGCCCAGGACCACCAGCTCCACCACCGCCCAGGACAGACTCGCACCCCTGCCCGGCCACGCCGCGCTCCACGGTGCCCCCGTCCGCCGCTCCGCCCCGCTCCAGTGACCCCCGACGTAGAGGAAGAAATGCGCCCGCACCGCACGCTCCGCCGTATGCCCGCCACCGCCGTCCCCGCCGTGATCGCCGGCCTCACCCTGCTGGGCGCCACCGCCCTGCCGACCTCGGCCGCCTCCGCCTACGACCTGCGGCTGCGGGCCTGGGGCCAGAACACCAACGGCCAGCTCGGCGACGGCACCGCCAAGACCCAGCGGCTCAGCCCGATCTCGGTGGTCGGCCTGTCCGGCGCGGAGGTGAACGGGATCGCCGCCGGTGGCAGCGGCACCGGGGCGGCCGCCGCCGGCTTCGCCCTCGCCCTGATGGGCAACGGCACCGTGGAGGCCTGGGGCCGCAACGACAAGGGCCAGCTCGGCAACGGGGCCAACGGCACCACCGACGAGTGGTCGGTGCCCGGCCTGGTGCCGGGGCTGACCGAGGTGGAGGCCGTGGCGGCGGGCGGCTCGCACGCGCTCGCCCTGCTCAAGGACGGCACCGTACGGGCCTGGGGTCTCAACGACAAGGGGCAGTTGGGCGACGGCACCACCACCGACGCCAAGCTCCCGGTCACCGTCGCCGGCCTCAACGACGTGCAGGCCGTCGCCGCCGGTGACAGCTTCAGCCTGGCCCTGCTCAAGGACGGAACGGTGAAGAGCTGGGGGAACAACGACAAGGGCCAGCTCGGCATCACCGCCAAGCCCGCGACCGGCGCCGCCGTGCCCGCCCCGGCCCCGGCCACCCGGACCACGGCCGCCGTCATTCCGGAGCTGACCACCGTCAAGAGCATCGCCACCGGGTCCTCGCACGCCATGGCGCTGCTCGCCGACGGCACCGCCGTCGCCTGGGGCCTCAACGACAAGGGCCAGCTCGGCGACGACACCGTGGCCAACAAGCCGTACCCCGTACCGGTGTTGGAGCTCAAGGGCGTCTCCGCGCTGGCCGCCGGCGGCTCGCACAGCCTGGCCCTGCTGGAGGACCGCACCGTCCGGGCCTGGGGCCTGAACACCAACGGCCAGGTGGGCGACAGCACCCAGACCCAGCGCAACACCTCCGTCCCCGTCTCCGACCTGACCGGTGTGCTGGCCATCGCGGCCGGCTCGGCCCACAACCTGGCGGTGCTGGCCGACGGCACCGTCAAGGCCTGGGGCCTGAACGACAAGGGCCAGCTCGGCGACGGCACCACCACCCAGCGCCTCACCCCGGTGCAGGTGCTGGCCAAGTCCGGAAGCGTGTCCATGGTCGCGGCGCCGTCCAGCGGCAGCTTCAGCCTGGCGCGCTGACCCTCCCCAAGTCCCCTACGAAAGGCAGAAGATGACCCACCCGCGCACGGCCCGCCGCATGCTGGCCGCCACCCTCGCCGCCGTCGCCATAGCCGCCCCGCTCGCCCTGCCCGCCGGCACCGCGCACGCCCAGGAGAAGCGGCTGAAGTCCTGGGGCAACAACCGCTCGGGCCAGCTCGGCGACGGCACCTGGACGGACTTCCGCACCACCGCCACCACCGTGCTCGGGCTGACCAGCGCCGAGGTGGTGAAGATCGCGGCCGGTGGCGCGGGCGCCCACAACGGGCACGGCCTGGCGCTGCTCACCGACCGCACCGTGCAGTCCTGGGGTTCCAACAACTCCGGCCAGCTGGGCGACGGTTCGGTCTTCAGCCACAACGCGCCGGGGCAGGTGGTGAACCTCTCCAACGCCACCGACATCGCGGCCGGCGGCACCCACAGCCTGGCCCTGCTGGCCGACCGGACGGTGGTCTCCTGGGGCCACAACAACTACGGGCAGCTCGGCAACGGAACCAACAACGACAGCTCGGTCCCGGTCCGGGTCGAGGGCCTCAACAAGGTGGTGGCCATCGCCGCCGGGCTCAACCACAGCATCGCGCTGCGCGAGGACGGCACCGTCTGGGCCTGGGGCTACAACATCAACGGCCAACTCGGGGACGGCACTTCGGCCAGTCGCGCCGTCCCCAACCAGGTCACCGGGCTGACCGGGGTCACCAAGATCGCGGCCGGCTGCGACCACAACCTCGCCCTGGTCGGCCCGCCGAGCAGCACCACCAAGCCCACCAGCGGCAACGCGATCAAGGCCTGGGGCTACAACGCCACCGGCCAGCTCGGCGACAACTCCACCATCAACCGCTACAGCCCGGTCGACACCCAGGGCATCTGGCTCGGCGGCGTCTCCCAGGTCGCGGCGGGCTGCAAGCACAGCATGGCGGTGACCGACTCCGACAACAAGCTCAAGGCCTGGGGCCAGAACACCTCCGGCCAGATCGGCGACGGCACCACCGACTACCGGATCACCCCCGTACCGGTGCCCGCACTGACCGGCATCCAGCTGGTGGCCGGCGGCCGCGAGCACACCATCGTGCTGCTCGGCGACAACACCGTCCGCTCCTGGGGCAACAACGGCTCCGGCCAGCTCGGCAACGGCACCACCACCGACAGCTCCACCCCCGTCACCACGCTCACCGCCCTCACCGGCGTGGACAAGCTGGCGGCCCCGGTCGGCGGTGACTTCAGTCTGGCCAACTGACCTTCCGTCCGCTCCGCCCGCCCCGGATCTTGACAGCCGGGGCGGGCGGTGGATTACTGGGCACCGTTTTCGCGTACCAACCGAATGACCGGTCGGATGACCGAGTGACGGAGGAGATGCGATGGGCAAGCGCCTCGGAGAGCCCCTTCCGGCGGAACTGCTGGACGCCGGCGAGCGGCTGACGCCCGAGCAGCTGAGGGAGCGCCAGCTCACCCTGCTCCAGGGCACCCTGCGCCACGCCTACGACAACGTCGAGCTCTACCGGCGGAAGTTCGACGCCGCCGGGGTGCGCCCCGAGGACTGCCGCACCCTGGCCGACCTGGCCCGCTTCCCCTTCACCACCAAGGCGGACCTGCGCGAGACCTACCCCTACGGGATGTTCGCCGTCCCGATGGAGCGGGTGCGCCGCATCCACGCCTCCAGCGGCACCACCGGCCGCCCGACCGTGGTCGGCTACACCGAGGGCGACCTCTCCGTCTGGGCCGACCTGGTGGCCCGCTCGATCCGGGCGGCCGGCGGCCGGGCCGGGCAGAAGGTGCACGTGGCCTACGGGTACGGGCTGTTCACCGGAGGCCTCGGCGCGCACGACGGCGCCACCCGGGCCGGCTGCACCGTCATCCCGGCCTCCGGCGGCATGACCGCCCGTCAGGTCCAGCTGATCCGGGACCTGGGGCCGGAGATCGTCATGGTGACCCCCTCCTACCTGCTCACCCTGCTCGACGAGTTCGAGAAGCAGGGGGTCGACCCGCGCTCCACCGCGCTGCGGGTCGCGATCCTCGGGGCCGAGCCCTGGACGGCGGAGATGCGCCGCGAGATCGAGGAGCGCACCGGCGTCCACGCGGTCGACATCTACGGCCTCTCCGAGGTGATGGGACCGGGCGTGGCGCAGGAGTGCGTGGAGACCAAGGACGGCCTGCACATCTGGGAGGACCACTTCCTCCCCGAGGTCGTCGACCCCTTCACCGACGAACCGCTCCCCGACGGCGGGCACGGCGAGCTGGTGTTCACCTCGCTCACCAAGGAGGCGCAACCGGTCATCCGCTACCGCACCCGGGACCTGACCCGGCTGCTGCCGGGCACCGCCCGGCCCGCGTTCCGCCGGATGGAGAAGGTCACCGGCCGCAGCGACGACCTGATCATCCTGCGCGGGGTCAACCTCTTCCCCACCCAGATCGAGGAGATCCTGCTGCGCACCCCCCACGGTCGCCCCGCACTTCCAGCTCCGCCTGACCCGCCGGGCCCGCCTCGACCACCTCACCGTCCGGGTGGAGGCCCGCCCCGACGCCGACCCGCGGCAGCGGGCCGACGCCGGGGCGGCGATCGTCCGGGACATCAAGGACGGCATCGGCGTCAGCGCCGAGGTGGAGGTGGTCGACCCCTACACGCTGGAGCGCTCGGTCGGGAAGATCCAGCGGATCGCCGACCTGCGCTCCGAGGGCGGTTCCTAGCGGTCGTCCCGGTCCTCGTCGTCGCGGTCGCCCTCGGCCTGCGACTCCTCCCAGGCGTGCATGATCTGGTACGAGGTGATGCCCTCCTCCGGGTCGGCCGACCGGACGTCCTCCCGGTCGGTGGCGTCCTTCTCGCCGAGCCGCTGCTGCATGTCCGACATGGTGGTGCTCCCTGGGTCGTGGGCCCACTGCTGCGGGGCCACCTCCCAGCCTGCGCTCATCCGCCGACCGCGGCCAGCTCCGCCAGGAGCGCCGGGTTGACCAGCTCCAGCACCGCGCGGACGTCGGCCTCGGGCACCGCCCGCCAGAGCACCGCACGTGCTCCCCGGTACCGGAGGGCCAGCCGCTCCCGGGAGGCCGGGTCCAGCGCGGCCACCCGGTCGGGGTGGGAGTTGTGGGCGTTGTCGGCGATCTTCACGAGGGCGGCGGCCTGGTCCCCCGCCACCTGACGGACCATCTCCTCGTACCCGACCCCCGCCACCCGGGTGACCCGCCGCACCGTCGCCACCACTGCGGACGGCACCCCGGCCGCGAGCAGGTCCTCGGCCGTCAGCGGGGTGTCCTCCAGTACGTCGTGCAGCAGCCCGGCCATCCGCAGCCCGTCGCCGAACGGCGCCAGTCCGGCCGCCACTGCCCGCACGTGCCCGATGTACGGGACGCCGAGCTTGTCCACCTGCCCCGCGTGCGCCTGCTCCGCCAGGGCGTCCACCTCTGCCAGGGTCAGCATCCGTCCCCCTCCTCAACCGTCGTCGTGGAGGCCCACTGTACGGGCAGCTCCAGCAGGCCTCGGGCGCGCAGCGAGGGGCGGTGGCGCAGCTCCCCGGTGGGCTGACCGAGGGTCAGGGACGGGAGGCGGCGCAGCAGGGCGGTGAGGGCGACCTCGGTCTCCAGCCGGGCCAGCGGGGCGCCGAGGCAGTAGTGGATGCCGTGGCCGAGGGCCAGGTGCTGGTTCTCCGGGCGGGCCAGGTCGAGGCGGTCCGGCTCCGGGAACTGCTGGGGGTCGCGGTTGGCGGAGGCCAGGGCGAGCAGGACGGTCTCCCCCGCCGGGACGGCGACGCCGCCGATGGTGAGGTCCTCGGTGGCGAAGCGGCGGATGGCCAGCGGGGCGGGGCCGTCGTAGCGGGCGAACTCCTCGACGGCCCCGGCGGCCAGGGCCGGATCGCGGCGCAGGGCGGCGAGCTGCTCGGGGTGGGTGAGCAGGGCGAGCACGGCGTTGCCGATCAGGTGGACGGTGTTCTCGTAGCCGGCGAACAGGATCAGGAAGGCGAGCGAGGTCAACTCGTCCTCGCCGAGCCGGTCCTGGGCACCCGCGCCGCCCTCGCCGCCCTCGTCGTCGCGGACGGCGATCAGCGCGGAGAGCAGGTCCTCGCCGGGCTCGGTGCGCTTGCGGGCGATCAGCTCGGTGAAGAAGCCGAGCATCGCGCCGACGGCGGCCTTGGCGTCCTGCGGGCGGGCCGGGTCGGGGGCGACCAGGGTGTCCGTCCAGGCCCGGAAGTCGTGGCGGTGGTCGGCGGGGACGCCGAGCAGGTCGCAGATCACGGTGATCGGCAGCGGGGCGGCGTAGGCGGAGATCAGTTCGGCCCGGCCGAGCGGGGCGATGGCGTCGATCAGCTCCTCGGCGGTCCGCTCGACGGCGGGGCGCAGGGCGGCGATCCGGCGCGGGGTGAAGGCCTGGGAGACCAGGCGGCGGATCCGGGTGTGGTCGGGCGGGTCCATGTTGAGCAGGTTGGCGTCGAGCGCGGGCGGCAGCGAGAAGCCGCGGTAGTTGCCGGGGGCGGCGTGGCGCTTGTCGAGGGCCAGACGCGGGTCGGCCAGGGCCCGGCGGACGTCGGCGTAGCGGGTCACCAGCCAGACCGGGAGCCCGTCGGGGCCGGTGACCCGGTGCACGGGGCCGGCCTCGCGGAGGGCGGCGTAGCCGGCGTACGGGTCGGCGGTGAGCAGGGCCACCGGGTCGGCGGCGGGAAGTCGGGAGGTCGTCACCCGCTCCACCCTAGGGTCGGCCGGGAAACGCCTGCGGGGCGGCCTCCCCTGACGTGGTGTCAGGGGAGGCCGCCCCTCGGGGGCGGTGGTGGTCCGTCACTTGGGGTCGCGGTCGTAGACGGACTTGGACCAGCGGTAGCCGAGGACGGTCAGGCCGAGGCACCAGAGCAGGGCGATCCACCAGTTGTGGCCGATCCCGGTGCCGAGCAGCAGGCCGCGCAGGGTCTCGATGGCGGGGGTGAAGGGCTGGTACTGGGCGACGGGCTGGAACCAGCCGGGCATGGCGGTGACGGGGACGAAGGCGCTGGAGATAAGCGGGAGGAAGATCAGCGGGAGGGCGTTGTTGCTGGCGGCCTCGGCGCTGGGGCTGACCATGCCCATCCCGACGGCGATCCAGGTGAGGGCGAGGGCGAAGAGGGTGAGCAGGCCGAGGGCGGCGAGCCACTCCAGGACGGTGGCGTCGGTGGAGCGGAAGCCGATGGCGACGCCGACGGCCCCGACCAGGACGACGGCGGCGACTGACTGCACCACGCTGCCGATCACGTGGCCGATCAGGACGGAGCCGCGGTGGATGGCCATGGTGCGGAAGCGGGCGATGATGCCCTCGGTCATGTCGTTGGAGACCGAGACGGCGGTGCCGACGGTGGTGCCGCCGATGGTCATCAGCAGGATGCCGGGGACCAGGTAGGCGATGTACTCGGAGCGGTCGGCCCCGCCGCCGCCGATGCCCGCGCTCATCACGTCGCCGAAGACGTAGACGAAGAGCAGCAGCAGGACGATCGGCGTGAGGAGGAGGTTGAGGGTCAGCGACGGGTAGCGGCGGGCGTGCAGGAGGTTGCGCCGCAGCATGGTGGAGGAGTCGCGCACGGCCAGGGACAGGGAGCTCATCGGGAGGCCTCCGCGGGGTGGGTGGTGAGGGCGAAGAAGACGTCGTCCAGGTCGGGGGTGTGCACGGTGAGCTCGTCGGCCTCGATCCCGTGGTTGTCCAAGTGGTCGAGGATGCGCCGGAGTTGGCGCTGGCTGCCGTCACTGGGGAGTTGCAGGGCGAGCGCCTCCTCGTCGCGGGCGGCGTCGGTGAGGGCGGCAGCGGCGGCCTGGTAGGCGGACGGGTCGGTGAAGCGCAGGCGGACGTGGCCGCCGGGAACGAGGCGCTTGAGCTCGCCGGCGGTGCCCTCGGCGACGATCCGGCCGCCGTTCAGCACCGCGATGCGGTCGGCGAGTTCGTCGGCCTCCTCGAGGTACTGGGTGGTGAGGAAGACGGTGGTGCCGTCGGCGACCAGCTCGCGGACGATCTGCCACATGGCGTGGCGGGAGCGGGGGTCGAGGCCGGTGGTGGGCTCGTCGAGGAAGATGATCCGCGGGTTGCCGACCAGGGTCATCGCGATGTCCAGGCGGCGCTTCATGCCGCCGGAGTAGGTGGAGGCTGGCTTCTTCGCGGCCTCCACCAGGTCGAAGCGGCGCAGGAGTTCGGCTGTGACGCGGCGGCCCTCGGCCTTCGGGAGGTGGTGCAGGTCCGCCATCAGGAGCATGTTCTCCTCGCCGGTGATCAGCCCGTCGACGGCGGAGAACTGGCCGGTGACGCCGATCGCGGCGCGGACCTGCTGCGGCTGGGCGGCCAGGTCGTGGCCGGCCACCTGGGCCTGTCCGCCGTCGGCGCCGATCAGGGTGGAGAGGATCTTGACGGCGGTGGTCTTGCCGGCGCCGTTCGGCCCCAGCAGGGCGAAGACGGATCCGGCCGGGATGCGCAGGTCGACCCCGTCGAGGACGGTCTTGTCGCCGTAGGACTTGCGCAGGCCGACGGCGGTGACGGCGGCGGGTGCCTGCGAGGGCCCGCCGTTGTGCCTGGGCGTGGGCATGACAGATGAAGGCACGGAGCCCTCCCCTTTCGGTGAACGGACTTGCCTGGTCGGTGAGTTGGTTCCGCCGAGGGGTCAGCCCCGGGCGCGCAGGACGTCGATGTTCCCGTAGCGGGTGCGGGCGTGGACCTTGACGGTCTCCTCGTTCTCCGCCGGGGCGTCCGAGCCGGTGAGCATGTTGCGCACCTGGCCGGCACCGGAGTTGACGTCCAGCCAGGCCGCGGTGCCCTGACGGATGCCCACCTCGATGGCGCCGTAGCTGGTCTCCAACTGGGCGGTGCCGCGCGTCACTTCGCCGACCCGGATGGTGCCGTGGGCGGTGGTGGCGGTCACCGAGCCCTCGGCCCGGCGCACGTCGATGTCGCCGTTGGCGCCGCTCACCCGCAGGTCACCGCCGACCAGGTCCACCGAGGTGGTGCCGTGCGAGTTCTTCAGGACGGCGGAGCCGCTGACGCTGCCGACCCGGAGGCTGCCGGTGCTGGTGGTGATCTCGGCCGTGCCGTCCACCCGCTCGACGGTGATCGAGCCGTGCGAGGCGGTCAGCCGGAGCGGGCCGGTGGTGTCCAGCCGGGTGTCACCGCTCGAGGTCTTCACCCGGACCTCGCCGAGCCGGCCCTCGCCGAGCACCTGGGCCCAGGCAGCGGTCACGTCGACCGCCGAGCCGGTGGGCAGCTCGACCGTGACGTCCACGGTGCCGGGCTTGCGGAGCGTGTTGCGGAACTTGGGGGTCTTCACGCTGAGCGTGCCGTTCGCGAAGCTCACCTCGGTCTGCTCGACGGCCCGGCGGTCGGCGTCCTTCTTGGGGTTGCGGGGCAGCACCTCGACCACGGTATCCGCGCGGTCCGCGGCGGCGATGCGGATGGAGCCGGCCTCCACGTGGGCGGTGACGGAGATCGGCGCGGGGGTGTCGTAAGAAGGCATGGCGGTGGCGTCCTCTTGGCTCTCGATGGCATCTCCGCAGGTAGGAGACGTCCGGTGGATTTCGGCGCGCGGATGACGCGCCGTCAGGAGGTGCTGGGCGGCGGGGCCCCGGTCAGCGGACCCAGCCGGTGATGCTCTGCCCGACGGAGTGCAGCCCGCCCGGGCGGCCCGGCCGGGCGGCGGAGCCGCCGTCCACGGCGGAGGAGACGGCGCGCACCAGCCAGGCGTTGACCGACAGGCCCTCGCGGCTCGCGGCCTCCTCGGCCCGCGCCTTGAGCGGGGCGGGCAGCCGCAGGTTGACCCGGGCGGTCGCGCCACCCTCGTCGAGCTCGCTCCCTGCCGGGTACGGCTCGGCGGGCGCGTACGGCTCCGCCGGCGCACCGCGGTCGGCGGGCGGCAGCGTCACCACGAAGTCCGGGTCGAGCCCGCGCAGCCGCACGTCGACCGAGCCCGGGGCCAGCTCGCGGGTGATCTCGTCCATCGCGGCCGAGAGCACGTTGAGCATGGTCAGCCTGGTCGCCGACTCCAGGGGGGCGGTGAGGCGCTCCGCGAGCTCGCGGGCGTCCTCGCCCCCCGCCTCGGCGGCCACCGCGAGTTCGCGGCGGAGGTTGTCGACATACGGGGTGAGGTCCATGACGCCATCATGGCACCATGATGGCACCATCCGCAAGCCCTCCTGGCGCCACGGTGGCGCAATGTGGCGCCATACCGCCCTGACCTGCGCCGATGAGCAGATCCGAGCCGATCCGCGGTGCCACCACCGCCCCTCTGTCGCATCGTGCGGCGCCATGGTGGCGCCATATGGCGCCACCACTGCACCAGGTGGCACCACCGGCCGCACGGGCATACACCGGCACCGCCGCGCCTTGAGAGCGGAGGACGTCCCCTACGGAGAGGAGAGCACCCGTGCCGGTGCAGCCCATCTCGCCCGAGCGGCTGGCCGAGCTGCTCGCCGACCGGATCGCCGCGCTGCCCGTCGACGACGGCCGCCGCATCCGGGTCGCGCTGGACGGCGCCGACGCCGCCCGGCCCGGCGAGCTGGCCGACGCGCTGGTGGAGCCGCTGCGGCTGCGCGGCCGCCCGGTGCAGCGGGTCTCGGCGGTGGACTTCCTGCAGGCCGCCTCGATCCGGCTGGAGTACGGGCACCAGGACGCCGACGCGTTCCACGACCTCTGGCTGGACGAGCGCACCCTGCTGCGCGAGGTGCTCGACCCGCTGGAGCCCGGCGGCAGCGGCCGGGTGCTGCCGACCTTCCGCGATCCCCGCCACCGACCGCTCCACCCGGGCCGCGTACGTCACCCTGCCGCCGGACGCGGTGCTGCTGCTGGACGGGCCGCTACTGCTCGCCGCTGGCTGCCCTTCGACCTGACGGTCCACCTGGCGCTCACCCCCGCCGCGCTGGCCCGCCGCACCGCACCCGGACAGCACTGGACCCTGCCGGCCTTCGCCCGCTACGCCGAGGAGACCGACCCGGCCGGGCTGGCCGACCTCACCGTCCGCTGCGACGACCCGCGCCACCCCGCCCTGGTGACGGGGCCTCAGGGGTAGGACCCCGCTGACAGCGGGGCACCAGTAGGCCGGGCGGTCGCGGTCGTGGGTGGCGGCCCGAACGGGGGTGGCGCAGCGCAGGCAGGGCCTGCGGTCGCGGCCGTAGACCCAGTGCATCCGGCCGGGGCGGGCGTCGGGGACGGTCGGGTGACCGGAGCGGGCCTTGTTGGCGTCCAGGAGCCGCTGGGCACGGGCCAGCAGGCGGTCCAGCACGGGGGCGGCGTCGGCGACCGGGGCCCAGGGGGTGAGGGAGGCCAGGTAGCAGAGCTCGTTGGCGTAGATGTTGCCGATCCCGGCGAGGTTGCGCTGGTCCAACAGGGCTTCCGCGAGCGGGCGTTCGGGGTCGGCGAGGATCCGGCGGGCGGCCTCGGCCGCGTCCCAGTCGGGGCCGAGCAGGTCCGGACCGAGGTGGCCGACCGCGGTGGACTCCTCGGCGGTGCGCAGCAGCCGGACCACCGGCAGCCGGTACCCGACGGCGGTCGGCCCCTCGGTGCCGAGCACGGCCCGGACCTGGTGGGGCCGGGCCGCCGGACCACCGCTCCCCCGGTGCGAAGACGGCCCAGCGGCCGTCCATCCGCAGGTGGGTGTGGGAGGGTCAGGCCGCCGTCGAACCTGGTCAGCAGGTGCTTGCCCGCGCGGCACCGTGCCCAGCACCCGACGGCCCGTCAGGTCGGCGGTGGCGTGCGCGGGCACCCGCAGCTCGGCCCGGACCAGCACCCGGCCGGTGAGGGCCCGGTCCAGCTCGGTGGCGACGCGGTGGACGGAGTCTCCTTCTGGCACCCGTCCATCATCGGGCACCGGCGGGCGGACATGAAGATCAACAACGCTGGTATGTTCGCGTGCCGGTGATCATCCGATCATCGACACCGATGTGCGGGGGCACGGAACACCATGCGGAACACCACCACGGACGCACCCACCGTCGTACGCACCGTCCCGCGGCCGCGCGAGGCCGGTCGATCCGGGCGGGCGGGGACACCGCCCGGGGCATCAGCACCACCCCACTGGCCCGGGGTTCGCACCGGGGCCCGCTGCCGTTCCGCCCCGGGGGCGACACCGACGTGGTGGTGGGCGAGGTGGTGATCGCCCCCGGCGGGACCACCGGCTGGCACTACCACCCGGGGCCGGTGCTCGCCGTGGTCAGGTCCGGCACCCTCACCCGGGTGCTGGCCGACGGCACGGTGGAGACCACCGGGCCCGGCGGCGTGGTCTTCGAACCGGCCGGGCCCGAGCACCCGCACGTCGGCGACAACCACGGCACCGAGCCGGTGGTCCTGATGGTCACCTACCTCACGCCGGCCGGCGGCCCGCTCTCGGTGGACACCCCGGCGCCCGCCCGGGGCGGGGCGGGCTGACCGGGCGTCACCGTCCGCCGCCGGTCGGGCGCGGTCAGGCGCCGACGCCCGGCAGCCCGGTCTCCAGTCCGTCGAGCGCGTGCGAGCAGACGCAGTCGCGCTTGGCCGGCAGGCCCTCCAAAGCCTCGAAGAGGACGGTGCGCAGCCGGTCGACGTTGCGCCCGAAGACCTCCAGGACCTCGGCGTGGGTGACGCCCTCACCGGTCTCCACGCCCGCGTCGAGGTCGGTGACCAGGGCCAGCGAGGTGTAGCAGAGGCCCAACTCGCGGGCCAGCACCGCCTCCGGATGGCCCGTCATGCCGACCACCGACCAGCCGTTGGCGGTGAACCAGCGGGATTCGGCGCGGGTGGAGAAGCGCGGCCCCTCGATCACCACCAGCGTGCCGCCGTCCACCGGCTCCCAGCCGCGGCCGCGGGCGGCGGCCAGGGCGGCCTCGCGGCCGTCGGGGCAGTACGGGTCGGCCATCGAGACGTGGACCACCTCGGGGTGGCCGCCGCCGGGCAGCGGCAGGCCGTCGTAGTAGGTCTGCGGCCGCCCGGCCGTGCGGTCGACGAACTGGTCCGGCACCAGCAGCGTGCCGGGCCCGTACTCGGCCCGCAGGCCGCCGGTGGCGCAGGGGCCGAGCACCTGACGGACCCCCAGGGAGTGCAGTGCCCAGAGGTTGGCCCGGTAGTTGATCCGGTGCGGCGGCAGGCTGTGGCCCCGGCCGTGGCGGGGCAGGAACGCCACCCGGCGGCCGGCCACCTCGCCGAGGAAGAGCGAGTCGCTCGGCGGCCCGTACGGGGTGTCCACCACCACCTCGGTGACCTCGTCCAGCAGGGCGTACAGTCCGGACCCGCCGATCACGCCCAGCTCGGCGCGGGCGGAACGGTCTGCGCTCTGGCTCATGGTGACGGCCTCTCAGTCGCATCGGTCGGTGCTCGAAGATCGAACCCACTCTACGGAGCCGGGGCATGATGGCCCCGCACCACCACCGCCGATGCCGCCACCGCCACCACCGACCCCGGGGGACCTCCGTGACCGACGACAGCCCGTACCGGCTCCACCCGGGTGATGCCCGCTCCCCGGTGATCCTGCACGTCCCGCACTCCTCCCGGGTGGTCCCTCCCGAGGTCCGCCGCGGCATCCTGCTCGACGACCCGGCCCTGGCCCGGGAGCTGGACCACATCACCGACGCCCACACCGCCGAACTGGCGGCCCGCGCCGCGGCGGCCGCCGCGCTCACGCCCTGGCGGTTCGTCAACCGGCTCTCCCGCCTGGTGGTCGACCCGGAGCGCTTCCCCGACGAGCGCGAGGAGATGCTGAAGGCCGGCATGGGCGCCGTCTACACCCGCACCACCCACGGCGAGCCGCTCCGGGCCTCCGACCACGACCAGCAGCCGCTGCTGGAGCGGTACTTCCACCCCTACGCGGCCGCGCTCACCGAGGCGGTGGAGGAGCGGCTGGCCGCCGTCGGCCGGGCGGTGGTGATCGACGTGCACTCCTACCCGACGGCGGCCCTGCCGTACGAGCTGCACGGTGAGGACCCGCGCCCGCCGGTCTGCCTCGGCACCGATCCGTTCCACACCCCCGCCGAGCTGCTGACCGCGGCCCGCGCGTGCTTCGAGGGCCTCGGCGGCACCGGGCTGGACAGCCCCTTCGCCGGCACCTACGTGCCGCTGCGCCACTACGGGAAGGACGCCCGGGTGAGCGCGCTGATGGTGGAGATCCGCCGCGACGGCTACATGACCGAACCGGGCGGCCCGGCCGGCCCGGGCCTCGGCGCGCTGGCCGACGCCCTGGCCCGGCTGGTCGACCGGGCCTGACGCACCTTCGGACAACCGGTGGACGGCGGACGGCACGGCTCAGCGCCCCGCCGTCACCGGCTCCTCCGCCTGCGCGGCGGTGGCCGCAGGGGTGCGGGGCGGGAGCTTGGCACCCTCGATGTCCACGTCCGGGGTGATCCGGTCGAGCCACTTCGGCAGGCCCCAGGCCCGGCGGCCGAGCAGCGCCATGGCGGCCGGGACGAGGGTCATCCGGACCACGAAGGCGTCGATCAGGACGCCGAAGGCGAGGGCGAAGCCGATCGACTTGATGATCGGGTCGTGGTTGAAGACGAAGCCCCCGAAGACCGCGACCATGATCAGCGCGGCGGCGGTGACGACCCGTCCGCTCTGCGCCAGGCCCTGGGTGACCGCCCCGGCCGCGTCCTTGGTGTGCTCGTGGTGCTCGCGCATCCGGCTGACCAGGAAGACCTCGTAGTCCATCGCCAGGCCGAACAGCACGCCGATCAGCAGCACCGGCAGGAAGCTGGTCACCGGCCCGGCCGAGGGCACGTCCAGCACGCCGTTGAGGTGGCCCTGCTGGAACACCCAGACGGTGGCGCCGAGCGAGGCGGCGATCGAGAGCAGGAAGCCGAGCGCGGCCTTGACCGGCACCAGCACCGAGCGGAACGCGATGGTCAGCAGGACCAGGGCGAGCAGCACGATGATGCCCACGAAGAGCGGCAGCACGTCCGACAGCTTCTGGGAGATGTCGATGGTGGCGGCGGTGCCGCCGGCGACGTAGAGCGTGCCGCCGGCCTTCTCGACCTCCGGGGCCAGGGCGCGCAGACGGTGCACCATGTCGCTGGTGGCCTGGTCGTCCGGTCCCGACTTCGGGACCACGGCCACCACGCTCAGGCTGCCGTCGGGGTTGGCGGTCGGCGGGGCCACCACGGCCACACCGGGGTCGGCGGCCAGCGAGCGGGCCAGGCCGGCGACTGTGGCGGGGCGCTGCTCGGCGGGCACCCGGGCGGTGTCCACGACGGCGACCAGGGTGGCGTTGAAGCCGGGGCCGAAGCCCTCGGTCAGCAGCTGGTGGCTCTTGTGCTGGGTGCTGCTGGTGGGCTGCGAGGCGTTGCTCGGCAGGCCCAGGCGCAGGTCCTTGGCGGGCAGCGCGAGGGCCACCAGGCCGACCACGCCGACCAGCAGCACGGCCAGCGGGCGGCGCGTCACCAGGCTCGCCCAACGGGCGCTCCAGGACGGGGAGTCCGCGGGGCCCTCGGTGCCCCTGTCCTTCCTCGTGGCCCTGTCCTTCCTCGTGGCCTTGGCCTTCGGGCGCAGGCGCTCGCCCGCGAAGCTCAGGGCGGCGGGCACCAGGGTGACGGCGATCAGCACCGCGAGCAGCACGGTGACGGCTGCGGCCAGGCCCATCGCGGTGAGGAAGGGGATGCCGGTGACCGCGAGGGCCGCCAGCGCGATGATCACGGTAGCTCCGGCGAACACCACCGCGCTGCCGGCGGTGGCCGTGGCCCGCGCGATGGAGTCGTCCAACTCGGCTTCAGGATCGGCGAGTTGCTCGCGGTGGCGGGAGATGATGAAGAGTGCGTAGTCGATCCCGACGGCCAGGCCGATCATCAGGGCGAGCACGGTGGCGGTGCTGGTGAGGTCCACGAAGCGGGAGACGAACTGAACGCCCATCACCCCGATGACCACGCCGACGGCGGCGGTCAGCAGCGGCAGCCCCGCCGCCACCAGGGATCCCAGCGCGAGGAACAGCACGGCGAAGGCGATCACCACGCCGACCACCTCGGCCGGGCCGCCGACCTCGGTCACCGGGGCCATCACCGAACCGCCCAGCTCCACCTGGAGCCCGGCGCCGCGCGCCGGGGCGACGGCCTCGGTGAGCGCGTCCTTGGAGCTCTGCGGCACCTGGTCGGCCGGGCGGTCGAACAGCACGTCGGCGAAGCCGATCCGCTGGTCCGGCGAGACGGCACCGGTCTCGGCGGGCGGGGCCACGTGCACCACGCCGGGCACGGCGGCGGCCCGCCCCAGGCCCTCGGCCACGGCCTGCTGGGCGGCCGGATCGGTCAGCGCCTTCCCCTCGGGGGCGGCGAACACCACCCGGGCGGTGCCGCCGGATGCGGTCGGGAACCGGTGCTCCAGCAGGTCCTGGGCCTGCTGGGACTCGATGCCCGGCACGGTGAACTCGGTGCTCGGCTTGCCGTGCAGGGTGGCGCCGAGACCACCGACCACCGCCAGGACCAGCAGCCAGACCGCGACCACCGCTCCACGGCGGCGTATCGCCCACCGCCCCAAGCCGTACAGGCGTGCCGCCATGCCGTCCTCCCTCTCGCCTCGCTCCGTGCCCCGTCCGGGCGTCTCGTTGCACCGTACGGCATTTTTACACTGGACTGTAATTTAACCCTGGGTGGTAATCTCCGCAGCATGACCACTGACGAGCGCCAGGACGGCCTCCGGGAGCGCTCCAAGGCCAGGCGCCGCGAGACGATCGTGCGGACGGCGTTGGAGCGGTTCGCCGACCGGGGCTTCGACGCGACGACCATCGCCGACATCGCGGTCGCCGCCGAGGTCTCGGCCCGCACGGTCACGCTCTACTTCCCGTCCAAGCTCGACCTGGCCCTGACCCACTTCGACGGCTTCGCGGCGGAGCTCGCGGCCGGCCTGCGGGACCGCCCGGCGGAGTGGACCATCCTGGACGCGCTGGAGCACTGGCTGCGCACCCGGTTCGCCGAGAACACCGAGCTGGACCAGCTCAGCGATCAGATGCTCGAAGCCAATCCCCAGCTCAAGGCCGTCGCCAACTCCCGTCTGGCGGAGGTGATCCAGGAGGGCACCCGGCTCTTCGCCGAGGAGACCGGCAGCTCGCCGGACGACTTCGCGCCCCGGATGGCGGCGGCCGCGGCGGCGGGGGTCATCTCGGAGCTCTGCAACAGCCCGGAGCAGGAGAACATCGAGGCCGCCATCGCCTTCCTCCGCGCGGGCGTCAACACCCTGGAGTAGCGACCCGGAGCGCGGCTCTCCGGCGGCCCTCCGGCGGCCCGGAGGGCCGTCAGGGGCGCGGGGAACTGCGCGCAGGGGAACGCGACGACCCGTGTGCCGGGTACGGACGTTCACGTGCAAGTGGATCTCCGTACCCGGCACACGGGTGGTCGTCTTCCGTCTCGCGCAGTTCCTCGCGCCCCTGACCGCCCTACGGGCGGCCCGAGGGCGGTCGGAGGGCACCGCGGGCGTACAGTGGCCGTCCCCGGACGGGGGCGCGAGCGGGAGGACGAACGAGACGTGAGCAGAGCGGTGGGCCACCGGAGCCTGCGGTGGCGGGGGCGGCGCCCAGACGGTGCGGAGGCCGCGGTGCTGGTGCTGCACGGCGGCAAGGAGTTCAGCGAGGACCGGCCGGGGCCCGTCAACCTGCCGGCCCTGCGGATGGCCGGGTTCGCCCGCGCGGTGGCCAAGGTGACGGCGGGTCAGCGGATCGCGCTCGGCGCCGTCCGGTACCGCTACCGCGGCTGGAACGGCGAGCACGCCGACGCGGCCCGCGACGCCGAGGCCGCCCTCAGCGACCTCGCCGAGGCCCTGGGCCCCGTGCCGACCGTCCTGATCGGCCACTCCATGGGCGGCCGCGCGGCGATCCGCGCCGCCGGCCACCCCTGCGTGGCGGGCGTGGTGGCCCTCGCCCCGTGGTGCCCGCCCGAGGAGCCGGTCGCCCAGCTCAAGGACCGCACCCTGCTCACCCTGCACGGCGACCGCGACACCGTCACCGACCCCGCCGCCACCCGGCTGCTGGCCGCCCGCGCCCGCGAGGCCGGCGCCCGGGTCGCGGGGTACACCGTGCGGGGTTCGGGACACGCCCTGCTGCAGCGCTCCGGCGACTGGCACCGCGCCACCGCCCACCTCACCGCCGCCCTGCTCGGCCTGCGCCCCTTCCCCAGCGAGGTCGCCGCCGCCCTCTCCCTCACCGACGCCCAACCCGGCGGCTTCGAACTCCCGCTGGCCACCGTGTAGTTGGACGTGACCCGTGTGCCGGGTACGGAGTCTCACGTGCACGTGAGTGTCCGTACCCGGCACACGGGTCGTCCTCTTCCGCAGCGCGCAGTTCCCCGCGCCCCTGACCGCCCTCCGGGCGGCCCGAGGGCGGCCCGAGGGCGGCCCGGAGGGCGCTCAGGTCACCGTCAGCCGCCGAGGCGGAAGGAGCGGAGGAAGTCGCGGCCCGGGGAGCCGAGGCCGGTGGCGGTGTCGTAGCCGCGGGCGGCCGAGAGGCCGTAGTCGGCGCCGATCCGGTAGAGGCGCACCTTCAGGGCGCCGTTGACCGTGCCGAGGTCGACCACGTTGCCGCGCTTGGAGTGGTTGGCGGTGTCGTCGACGTCGTTGAAGACGCCGCGCCCGGCCCGGTCGTAGAGCGCCGGGTTGGCGAAGCCGAGGGCGCGGCCGCCGCGGGCCTCGACCGCGTCGGCGAGCATGGCGGCGGCCTCCGGGGCGGAGACCGAGGTGCCGCCGTAGCCGCCCTCGCTGTAGGTGCCGTCGGCGGTGTAGCCGACCAGGGTGGCGGCGACCAGGTCACCGCTCATGGCGAGGTCGGGTGTGGCGCGCAGCGGGGTGGCGGAGTGAGTGCCGTCGGCGGCGGTGGTGGAGATCCGGTCGGGGACGACGCCCTTCTGGTACCAGGGCTGGGCGAAGTCCTTGGAGACGCCGCCACCACCGCCGAAGTAGAAGGCGCCGGGGAACGGAGTCCAGGACTTCTGGTCGGCCGAGAGCACCGAGCGCTTGTCACCCATGGACACCTCGTCGCCGTACCGGCCTCCCCCGTCCCGGAGTTGGAGTGCGGTGCCGCCGACCGAGGTGACCCACGGGGAGGAGGACGGCCAGTCGGTCTGCGCCTGGTCGGTGGTCGCCTCGCAGTTGACGCCGGTGGCGGCGGCGCCCGGGGAGCTGTCGCCGCAGTCGCCGGAGGAGAAGGCGAAGCCGATGCCGGTCACCGCGCCGAGCTGGAAGACCTGGTTGTCGGCGGCCACCACGGCCGGGTCGATGTCACCGCCGGTGGCGTGCATGATCTCGCCCCAGGAGTTGGAGACCACGTCGGCCAGGTGCTCGTCGACCACCTTGGCCATCGCGTCGTACAGGTCCTCGTCGTAGCAGGAGTTGCCGCCGACGTAGACCACCTGGGCGTCGGGGGCGAGGCCGTGCACCATCTCGACGTCCAGCGCCTCCTCGCCCGCCCAGCCGTCGGCCCCGCCGCACTCATCCTGGTGGGTCCACTGCGCCGGAGTGACGTGCTCCGTGTACTGGCCGGGCGCGAAGGGCCGGTCGCCGTGCGCGGTGGAGAAGTGGTTCGCGTCCTGCTCCATGGTGGGCAGGCCGTAGGCGTCGATGACGGCCACCCGGGCCCCCTTGCCGGTGGCGCGAGCGGCGGTCACCCCGTAGGCGGTGCGCAGTTGGGCGGGGACGTAGGCGCAGGGGGCGAAGGGTTCGTTCTTCTCGTAGCCCTCGGGCGCGCCCTTGGCGGTCTTGGAGCCGTAGCCGTCCTCCGAACAGGTCGGCACGGTCGGCAGCGCGGCCGGGGCACTCTTGTCGGGTGCGGCCAGACCCTGGGCCGCGGCGGAGCGCCGTTCGGCCTCCCGGACCGAGACGGCGTGCGAGACGTTGACGTGGATCGCGTCGGCCAGGCCGGAGACGCCGAGCACGGCGCCGGCCACCTGCGCGGGCACCTGGGCGTCCCGGGCCGGGGCGCGGTGGGTGCCGTCCGCGGTGCGGTAGCTGCGGAAGTCGGTGCCGAAGGCCTTGGCGAACGCACCGGTCGGGCCGGTCACCTGGACGTGGTGCGCGGTGACGGAGGAGACGGTGAGACCGGCGCCGGTCAGCCAGGAGGTGACGGCCGCGACCTGCGTGGTGGTGGCGCCGAACCTGCCCCGCACCTGGTCGGCCGTCAGGAACTGGCCGTAGGCGGGGGATCCCGGGTCGGAGACCGCCCGGGCCAGCGCGGCCAGGCCGGTCGCGTCCCGTCCGGCCAGGTAGATCCGGGCGCTCGCGGGCACGGCGGCGTCCACCGCGCCCGCATCGGCCTGCGGGGTGGCCCAGGCGGGGTGGCTGCCGCTCAGGGTCCTGGCACCCTCGCCGACGGGTGTGGCGGAGGCGGGTGCCGCGGCGCCCAGGGTCGCGAGGACCAGGGCGGCTGCGGCCGCGATCGCGGCGGTGGCGGTGACCGGGCCGGCGCTCTTGGAAAGCTGCTTCCGTGCGGTGGGCACGTCGGCTCCCCTCTCGGTTCGACGGAGCGTCAACTGCCCCTCGTGGAGGCGTGACGGAGCGCGCTGCGGCGGCGACGGGCCGCCGCAGCGGCGACTGAAGTGGTGTGCGGAAGCTGTCTATTCGGACTGGCGTGTGCGGCTCAAGAGCGGGCCGCCAAGTTTTGCCCTGCCATGACCGGATCGAGGGGATCTCCTGCCCCGTGGGCCGCAGTGGGGAAGTTTCCGGAATCCGGGAGGCTCCCGGCGGCGAAGCGGACACGTTCTGACCTAGATGGGGCCTACCTTTTCTCTTGTCGACGGAACGACCGACCAGAACGACGAAGACGGAGAGCCACCATGACCGAGACCACCAACCTCCAGGCCCCGATCACCGCCCCGGCCGTCACCGGGGAGCGCGCCGACCTGCTGGAGCAGCTCGCCAAGTCGCGGTTCTTCCTCCGGTTCACCGCCAACGAGCTGACGGACCAGCAGGCGGGGCACCGCTCCACGGTGAGCGGGCTCACCGTGGGCGGGCTGATCAAGCACGTCACGGGCGTGGAGCGGACCTGGGTCGACTTCATCCTCGAGGGCCCGTCCGCGATGCCGGACTTCGCGGCGATGACCGAGGAGGACTTCGCGGCCCGGGAGAACGAGTTCCGCCTGCTGCCGGGCGAGACGCTGGAGGGCGTGCTGGCCGCGTACGCCGAGGTGGCCGCCCGCACCGACGAGCTGGTGGCCACCCTGCCCGACCTGGACGCGGTCCAGCCGCTGCCCAAGGCGCCGTGGTTCGACGAGGACGCCAAGTGGTCGGCCCGCCGGGTGTTCCTGCACGTCATCGCGGAGACCTCCCAGCACGCCGGCCACGCCGACATCGTCCGCGAGGCGATCGACGGTGCGAAGAGCATGGGCTGACGCCCGCTCGGGCACCGCGGGCCGCCGGGGCGGGCACCGGCGGCCGCGGTGGGATACTCGTACGGTCCGTACGGGTCGAGAGGGTGTCCGAATGAGCAGCAGCCGGGTGCGGGTCCTGCGCAAGCAGCAGCGGCTCAGCCTGGAGGCCCTGGCGGAGCGGGCCGGGGTGACCAAGAGCTACCTGTCCAAGGTCGAGCGCGGGCTCAGCGACCCGTCGATCTCCACCGCGCTCAGGCTGGCGGACGCGCTGGGCGTGGAGGTCGGGCGGCTGTTCTCGGAGGAGGTCGAGCCCGAACTGGTCACCGTGGTACGGGCCGGCGAGCGGACCAGGATCGCGGACGGCGCCGACGGCCCGGGCGCCCCGCGCTACGAGGGGATCGCCACCGGCCTCAGCGGCAAGCAGATGGTGCCCTTCGTGATGCACCCGCCGACCGCCGGGGCCGAGAGCCCGTGGAAGTCGCACGCCGGCGAGGAGTTCCTCTTCGTCCACGCGGGCACGGCCGAGCTGGAGTTCTCCGACCGGACGGTCGCGCTCGGCCCGGGGGACAGCGTGTACTTCAACTCGGCCCTGCCGCACCGCTGCCGGAGCACCGGGGCGGAGCCGGCCCAGATCCTGGTGGTGATCCACGACGATCCGGCCGACTCCGCCGGACGGGTGCCGCCGCTCCCCTGACGGGGGCTCGGCCCCGGCCGGCCGTGCGGCCGGTCAGGCGGGTACGGCCGCCGTCGCCGCGAGCAGACCCGCGAGCCGGGCCAGGCCCGCCTCGTCGAGCGGCAGCAGCGGCTGCCTGGGGTCGCCGGCCTCGAAGCCCTGCAGCGCGAGCCCGGCCTTCACCGTGGTCGGCAGGCCGCCGCTCAACAGGAAGTCCAGCAGGGGCAGTTGACGGTAGAAGACGCTCCGGGCCGCGTCCAGGTCACCGATCCGGACGGCCCGGTGCAGCTCCAGGGTCAGTTCGGGGATCAGGCAGGCGGCCGCGGTGCACCAGCCCGCCGCGCCGGCCGCGAAGGCCTCCAGGGCCAGCGGGTTGCTCCCGTTGTAGAACGGCAGCTCGCCGTCGGTGAGCCCGGTGCAGGCGGTGCAGGCGCTGGATGTCCCCGCTGCTCTCCTTCACCATGGTGATGTTCTCCACCGTCCGGACCAGACGCACCATCAGCTCGGGCGACAGGTCGACGCCGGCGGTGGCCGGGTTGTTGTAGATCATCACCGGCACCGACACGGCGTCCGCGACCGCCGTGAAGTGCCGGACCACCTCGCGCTCGTCCAGCCGCCAGTACGACAGCGGCAGCACCATCACCACGTCGGCCCCGGCCCGTTCCGCGAACCGGGCCCGCTCGACGGCGCTGCGGGTGGTGAGGTCGGCGATCCCGACCACGGTGGGCACCCGCCCGCCACCGCGGCCACCGAGGCCTCGGCCGCGCGTACCACTCCTGGTCGGAGAGGTAGGCGCTCTCCCCCGTGGAGCCCAGCGGGGCGACCGCGTGGCACCCGGAGCGGACCAGACGGTCCGTCAGGGCGGCCAGGCGGTCAGTGTCCACCGTGCCGTCACCGGCGGCGAAGGGGGTGACCGGGTAGGCGATGATGCCGTCCAGGGTCGTGTGGGTCATCGTCAGGCACCGTTCTGGGAGTGGTGGGCGGGAGCGGGCGGCGGTCCCGCCCGTGAGGGCGTCGCCGTGGCCCGCGCGCAGGGCGCGGCGGGCGTGGTACGCGAAGTTGGCCTGGCCGCGCTTGGGCGTGGAGGTCCAGTCGTGCGCCTCCTTGGCGAGCAGCTCGGGGATCTCCTGGATCCGGCCGGAGGCGCTCGCCAACAGCTGGAGCCGGGCGGCCCGTTCGAACAGCACGGCCAGGGTGCAGCTCTCCTCGATGCTTCCGGTGGCGACCAGTTGCCCGTGGTGGGCCAGCAGGAGGGCGCGCTTGTCGCCGAGGGCCGCGGTGATGATCTCGCCCTCCTCGTTCCCGACCGGGATGCCGGGCCACTTCTCCAGGAAGGCGCAGTCGTCGTACAGCGGGCACAGGTCCATGTGCGAGACGACCAGCGGCGTCTCCAGCATGGAGAGCGCCGAGATGTGCAGCGGGTGGGTGTGGATCACGCAGGCGACGTCGGGGCGGGCCCGGTAGATCCAGCTGTGGAAGCGGTTGGCGGGGTTGGCCATGCCCTCGCCCTCGAGGACGTTCAGGTCCTCGTCGACCAGCAGCAGGTTGTCCTCGGTGATCTCGTCGAAGCCGAGGCCGAGCCGTTGGGTCCAGTACGTGCCCGGCCGCTCGGCGCGGGCGGTGATCTGCCCGGCCAGACCGGAGTCGTGGCCCGCGTCGAACAGGATCCGGCAGGTGAGCGCGAGCTTCTGACGGACGGTCCAGTCGTTGTCGGGGATGGCCGTGTCCATCCGCCGGTGGGCGAGCTCCACCAGGTCGGACTTGGAGGTGCCGAAGGTTTCCGCAGCCATGGTGCGGCCTCCTCTGCTCGGAGTCAGGAAACTGGGTTCACCATAGGACACCTTGTGTCATCTGTCGACGGTCCGCGCCTCCGGGCTGTCGGGGCGCGGGGCTAGGGTGCTGCTCAGGCACACCGGACGATCACGGCTCCGGGCGGCCGGCCATGCCTTGGAGGAGAAGCGGTGCGGCGCTGGGAGTTCGTCGGTGACGGATCTGCGAAGTTCTGGGAGGCGGCGGTCGAGGGCAGTTCGGTGGTGGTGCGCTACGGCCGGATCGGGACGGCGGGGCGCGAGCAGGTCAAGGAGCTCGCCTCCGCCGATGCCGCCGAGGCGCACCTCGCGAAGCTGATGGGCGAGAAGACCCGCAAGGGTTACACCGCCGCCGACGGAGCTCCCGCCGCCCCCACTCCGACCGCTGCCGTCGCTCCGACTCCCGCCGCTGACACGGAAGCGGAGGCGATGACGGAGACGGTCGCAGGTTCTGAGGTGGAGGACGGAACGGAAGCGGGGGCGGGCGGGCTGCCGGACGAGACCACCTTCGTCTTCCCCGCCTCCTGGCACCGCGTCCTCCAGCCGCGCCGCGGTGGCCGGGTCCGCCCGGTGCCGCGCCCGGCGGCCAAGGCCGTCCGCCAGGCCGAGGAGCGGATCGAGGCCCAACACGGCTGGATCGAGCAGGTGTTGACGTCCCGCCAGGCCCCTGCGGAGCTGGTCGCCGCCGCACGCGGGTACCTGGCCGGGGAGGCCGACCCGCTCGGGGCCGCCGTGGTCGCCGCGATCCTGCCGCCCGCCTGGCACCACAGCGGCCTGGAGAAGTCCCCGTTCGTCGACGACTGGGCGGTCCGGTTCGGCCTGCCGTTCGCCGCCCGCGCCCTGGTGGAACTCGCCGGGCTGCACGTCCACTACCACCAGAGCGGGATGGTCAGGGTCGACGTCCAGCTCCGCTACCGCTCCCCCCAGCGGCCCGAGCTCAACAGCGCCGCCCAGCTGGCCGGCCGGCTCCGCGCCCTGCTCGCCGTCGCCGACGAGGCCGTGTACCAGGACGCCATCGACGCGCTGGAGGACCTCCGCACCACGCCCGCCGGCCGCCTGCTGGCCGCCTACCTGGCCCCGGGCACGCCGGGTTGGACCGAGGACTGCCTCACCGACGCACCGCGCTACAGCAGCACGCTGCTCACCCTGCTGCTGGCCACCGTGGACGACCCGGCCCAGCTCGACCGCCTCGACCCGAACCCCGTCCTCGGCTACCACGACTGGACGGTGGGCCTGTTCGCCACCCTCGCCGACGGCGTCGGCACCGAGGCGGGCCGCTACCTGGACGCCGCCCTGGGGCAGTACCACGGCACGGACGAGCTGCGCACCGTCACCTCGGTCGCGGTGCAGCTCCCCACCGACCAGGCGTTCCGCTTCCTGCTCGGCCGCCTGCCGGAGAAGCAGGCCCGGCCCGCACTCCAGGAGGCCATGCAGCGCTACCCCGTCCGGGCCGCCCGCCTGCTGGCCGAGACGGTGCTCGCCGACGGGCCGACTGCCGCCGACGCGCGCCGCCTGCTGACCACCCACGTCCAGCTCCAGCACGCCGTCCTGCCCGAAATGACGGCACAACTCGACGCGCGGACGACCGAGTTGATCGCATCCCTGGACGGCCTCCGGCCCCGGGTGGCCGAGGCTGCCCCGGACGAGCTGCCCGCGCTGCTGGTCTCCCCGCCGTGGGCGCGCCCCCGCACCCGCCGCACCGTCCGCGTACTCACCGGTCTCCAGGCCGACGCCGCACCGGAGTTGCAGTGGCGGGCCGACGAGAAGGAGCGCTGGGCCGCCGCTGAGGAACCCTGGCCCTTCCCGAGCGGGACGGACTGGGCGAGGGAGGCCAGGGAGGTCTTCGGGCACAGCGGCAACCTCTGGCACGCGCGCCGGCTGCT
This sequence comes from Kitasatospora albolonga, assembly GCF_039535905.1. Lineage (GTDB taxonomy): Bacteria > Actinomycetota > Actinomycetes > Streptomycetales > Streptomycetaceae > Kitasatospora > Kitasatospora albolonga. Next base: position 58,986 of record NZ_BAAAYB010000061.1, read on the forward strand.
GATGCTCGGCCCGCGCAAGCTGCTCGCCCCACTGCTCGAGAAGTGGCGGCCGGTGGAGACCTGGGGCGGCGGGGACGAGCTGCGGCCGGTGATCGCCCGCTACGGCCTCTCCGCCCTGCCCGCGCTGCTCGCGGCCGCCTCCTCGCAGCCGGCGAGCATCGCCCCGCTGCTGCTCCCGTTCCGGGACGCCGGGGTGGCCCGGGTGATGGCGGACTGCCTGGTTCGGCTCAAGTCGGCCCAGCCGACGGCCCGTTCGTGGTTCGCCCGGCACGGGGTCGAGGGTGCCCTGCTGCTGGTACCGGAGGCCGTCGGCCCGGACGGTGCGGCCCGGAAGGCCGCCGAACAGGCACTGCGCCTGGTCGCCGCCGAGGCCGGTACGCCGACCCTGTCCGCCGCCGTGGCCGGTCGCTACGGCGTCGAGGCGGCGGGGATCGTCGGCGAGGCGCTGGCAGCCGACCCCTTGGAGAACGCGCTGCCCGCCAAGATGCCCGAGCTCCCGGCCTGGCTGCAGCCCGCCGTCCTGCCCCAGCTGCTGCTCACCTCCGGCGCCGCGCTGCCCGAGTCGGCCGTACGGCACCTGCTCACCATGCTCGCGCTCTCCCGCCCGGAGGAGCCGTACGCCGGGGTGCCGGTCGTCACCGGGGCCTGCCGGGCCGATTCGCTGGCCGCCTTCGGCTGGGCCCTGTTCGAGGAGTGGCGTCAGGCCGGGATGCCGTCCAAGGAGAGCTGGGCGCTGACCGCGCTGGGCTCCCTCGGTGACGACGAGACGGTGCGCCGGCTGACCCCGGTGCTCCGCGAATGGCCGGGCGAGGGCGCCCACCACCGGGCGGTCGAGGGGCTGGGCGTGCTCGCCGCGATCGGCACCGACGTGGCGCTGCTCCACCTGCACGGCATCGCCCAGCGGGTGAAGTTCAAGGCGCTCAAGTCCCGTGCGCAGGAGCGGATCGCCGAGGTGGCCGAGGGTCTGGGCCTGACGGCCGACCAGCTCTCGGACCGGCTGGTGCCGGACCTCGGCCTCGACGCCGACGGCACCACGGTGGTGGACTACGGGCCGCGCCGCTTCACGGTCGGCTTCGACGAGCAGCGACGCCCCTACGTGCCGGACGGTGACCGCCGACCGGGGGGCGACAAGTCCACGACGGTTCAAGGGGCATGGACTGCTCCAACTCTGAACGGACCGGGAGCTTCCAGCATGACTAAGACGCGTGACGCGCGTAAATAAAGTCATGCAACGCAAACCCGCCCCGCGAGACACCCCCCGGCACGCTTTGCCACGTCAGGGTGAGCTCTCCAAGTCCCGCACATGGCAACCCGTACCCACTCAGCCCGTGGCGGCGGGGGCACCCTGGAAACTTCTTCTAGATGTAACACCTTACAAAAAGCAAGCAGGGCTTTGGACACAAATCAACGGCGTGAGGGCGCGGTTGCAGAGAGGTGTAGAGGCGGGTGGTCAAGGGCCGTGCAAGGCACGTCCTCTTGACAGGTCCGTTTTCGGATAGGAGAGCTTCCACGTCGGATCTCACTCACCGGTTGTCGCCAGCCTCGGCGATCAGCCGAGGATGTCGGCACATTCGCCGCTCGGAATGCGGGCCGGGGCGTAGGCCCGGGCAGGCCTGTCACACCTCGCATGCGCTGGGAGCCGGCGCCATCTGGGCATCCGGCGGCCGGGAAGGTCCCGGGCTGATGTCGCCCTCGCCGCGCGCGGCGAGCCACCACGGCCTGCCACCAGCCGCTCCGCGGTTGCCTCGCGGCGGCCAGGGGGCTTCGCAC
>NZ_BAAAYB010000062.1:0-237634 GCF_039535905.1 Kitasatospora albolonga
GCTACCAGGCGCCCGAGGCGTACGTGCAGACCAACGTGGTCGGCACCCAGAACGTCGCGGCGGCCTGCCTGCGGCACGGGGCCCGGCTGGTGCACACCTCCACCAGCGAGGTGTACGGCACGGCGCGGACGGTGCCGATCACCGAGGAGCACCCGCTGCAGCCGCAGTCGCCGTACTCCGCCTCGAAGATCGGCGCCGACATGGCGGCGCTCGCGCACTGGCACTCCTTCGAGCTGCCGGTGGTGGTGGTCCGGCCGTTCAACACCTACGGTCCGCGGCAGTCCGCCCGGGCGGTGATCCCCACCATCCTGGCCCAGCTCCACTCCGGCGCGCGGCAGATCAGGCTCGGCTCGACCACCCCGACCCGGGACTTCACCTTCGCCACCGACACCGCGGAGGGCTTCCTGGCGGCGGCGCGGTCCGAGGCGGCGCTGGGCCGGGTGCTCAACCTCGGCACCGGTCGGGAGATCTCCATCGGCGACCTCGCCCACCGGCTGATCGCCGCCTCGGGCCGCGAGGCCGAGGTGGTCACCGATCCGGGCCGGCTGCGGCCGGGCGGCAGCGAGGTCGAGCGGCTGCTCTCCGACAACCGCCTGGCCCGCGAACTCACCGGCTGGCAGCCCCGGGTGACCCTCGACCAAGGTCTGCGGGAGACCTCCGCCTGGGTCGCCGCCCACCTCGACGCCTTCGCCCCGGGCCGCTACCAGGTCTGACCCGCCGCCGGGCCGAGCCGTTTCCGGGCCGAGCCGCCGTCACGTCCGAGCCGCCGTCAGCAGGGCGGCCGCCGGGGCGCGGTCGCTCAGCCCAGCCGGGAGTCCAGCGCGCGCTGCCCGCGCCGGATCCACCGCAGCGGCCAGCGCGCAAGCACGTAGAGGCAGGCGGCCCAGCCGAGGGCGTGCACCGCCCAGACGCCGGCCATCGTCGGCCCGCCCCAGGCCTGGTGGTAGTCGGTGTCCCCGTACCAGAGCGGGTACCCGAAGTTCCGCACGGTGTTGAAGACCGCGTAGGCGACCAGGACCAGGGCCGTCAGGTCCAGCGGCAGCCCGAGCACGCTCCGCGCCAGGGGCCGGCCGGCTCCCCGCCCGGCCCGGGCGGTCCGGAGCAGCCCGGTGGGCAGCGCGAGGCCGGCCCGGAGGGCGTCGGTGGCGAGGTGGCGGGGGTGGGCGAGGGTCGTGGACGGCATCGTGGGCACCTTCTCGGTCGGTCCGGCTGACGGGCCCCACCCTGCCCGGCGACCACCTGACCCGTCGTCATACCGGGGAGCCGACCGCGGGGTCGTACCACGGTATGACCGGCGGCCCGGGTGCCCCGGGCGTCCTCGGCGCCGCCGCCTCAGCCGCCCAGCAGGCCCGGGAGGGGGTTGAGGAGCAGGGTGGTGAAGCGGTGCACCCAGTCCGGGGTGACGGGTTCGCCGCTGACCAGCATGCGGTGTTCGACGGTGCCGGCGATGGTGTCGAAGATGATGGCGATCTCCTCGCAGGCGGTGGCCTCGTCCAGGTCCGGTCCGAGTTCGCCGCGGCGCTGGGCGTTGAGCCGGCCCTGCTGGACCAGGTGCTTCTGCGGGTCGACGATCCGCTCGCGGATGCGCCGCCGCAGCAGCGGGTCGCGGGTGCCCTCGGCGAACAGGGCGAGCAGGGCGGCCTGGGTCTCGGGGCGGGCGAGGAGCTCGGCGAAGCGGAAGACCACCGCCTCGATGTCGGCCCGCAGGCTGCCGAGGTCGGCGACCTCCAGGTCGTCGAAGAGGCTGGCGACGGCGTCGACCACCAGTTCGTTCTTGGAGGGCCAGCGCCGGTAGAGGGTGGTCTTGGCGACGCCGGCCCGGGCCGCCACGTGGCCCATGGTGAGCCCGCCCCAGCCGAGCTCGGCGAGGGCGGCCCTGGTCGCGTCGAGGATGGCGGTGTCGGCGGCGGCGCTGCGCGGCCGCCCCTTGCCGCGCGGGTGCGCGGGAGCGGGGGCGAGGGCCGGAGCGTTGTCCGCGGTGAGGGCCGCGTCCGGTTCCGGGGCGGGCTGCCGGGTGGTGGGGGCCACCGAGCCTCCTACGGTTTACCTGCAAGTAACTTGGCCTGCACACGGTAGCGACAGACTGACCCTCCCGCTCCGACGGCCGTCCGTCCCGCCGCAGTCTCCCGTCCCGTCCCGGTTCCCGTCGCCGTCCTGGCCGGCACCCGCACCCGCACCCGCACCTGCACCGGTGCCGGCGGCACCCGGGCAGGACAGCCGCCCGCCGCAGCGGCCCGAGCGGCCCGAGCGGCCGCGCGCCCGCTGGTGGCCCGTCCTGCTGGCCGGGGTGCTGGGTGTTCGTGATCGCCGCCGGTGCCGTCCTGCTGCGTCCGTGGCAGTGGGGCGAGGGCGGCGGGGCGGGCGACACCCCCGGGGCCCACGGCACCACGCCGCCCGTCTCCGCGCCGGCCACCCCGCCCACCGACGACCCGGGCCTGATCGCCAACCTGGCCTTCCAGGGCGTCGCGGCCGGCGAGTGCCTGAGCACCCACCGGCTGCCGGGCGGCACCTGGTCCACCCCGTTCCCGGAGGAGGTGCCGTGCGGTTCGGCCGAGGCGCGCCTCAAGGTCCTCGCGGCCCTCCCGGGCACCAGCGCCAAGGGCTGTCCGGACGGCGTGGGCCGGGGCTCCTGGGTGCACGCGGCGCCGATGGCCGAGACCACGCTCTGCCTGGAGCGCCAGTACCGGGAGGGCGAGTGCTTCCCGGTGAAGGGCACGGACGGGGATCCGCAGCTGCGGGCGGAGGACCTGCTCGGCAGTTGGCCGTGCGACGGGGCGCCCGCCGGGGCCCAGGGCTACGACGGCGCGCTGCGGATCACCGCCGTGCACCCGGGCCCGGTGCCGGACGGCGGCTGCCGCCGCGGCACGGACGACCAGGCCGTCTACCGCCAGTTGGAGGTGAACGGCGGCACCGTCCTGTGCACCACCCGGGTCTGACCCCGGCGGCCTTGCCGACGGCCGTACGGTGGAGGGGTGAGGCAACGCCGGAGGCACTTCTGGTACTTCGTCATGATGGGCGTCTGCCTGGGGACGTTCGTCCTGGCCTGGGGCGTGGTGCGCCTGTGGTCCGTGCCGGCCGCGATCGGCATGTGCGTCTTCGCCGCGGTGATCCCGCCGGTGGCCGCGGTCTTCGCCAACAAGCGCGACCCCGAGGACGACTGGTGGAACGACCCGCGCTGGGACGACCCCAAGTGGGACGATCCCGGCCACGACCGGGACCACCCCGACCACGAGGACGGTCAGTAGGGAGGACGGTCAGTAGACCAGCGCCTGGACGTCCTCGGCCATGACCTCCTGCACGAAGACCTGCGCCCCGGCGATCCGGGCGCCCTCGATCAGGTCCTTCTCCTCGATGCCCCGACGCGCCGCGCACTGGGTGCAGAGGGTGACCTGACCGCCCGCCAGCACCGACTCCAGCAAGTCCGGCAGCGGTGCGGCGTGCGGGAGCTCGAACTCGGCAGCCCTCCCCGGCAGCACGAACCAGGAGGCCTCGCCGGTCAGCCAGAGCGAGACCTCGACGCCGCTGGCGACGGCGACCGCCGCCACCGTGAAGGCCTGCGAGCAGCGCTCCGGAGCCTCGGGACCGGCGGTGACCTTGATGACCAGCTTCTTCGGCATGCTGACACCCTATAAGTCGGTTCGGGCCAGGTGGCGGGGCTCACCGAGATCCCCGCACAACGGGCCGATAGACTCGTGGCCGTCCTGTTCAGTCTCCGCAACGCCGCAACTGGGAGCGCCTCGTGTCCGGTCTGGAATACTTCTTCGACGGCCTGCTCGTCCTGATGGCCGTCCTGATCACCTGGTTCGCCATCTTCTCCGTCATGAAGCTCTACCAGGGCCAGCGCTGACCACTGCCGTACGGTTGAGGCACCACACCGACGACAGCGACCAGGAACATGATCGAGATCCCTTCTGACCTCCACCCGGACGTCGTTTCGCTGGCCTTCCTCCTCGGTACCTGGGAGGGCGCGGGCGTCTACGACTTCCCCGGCACGGAGAAGTGCAACTTCGGCCAGGAGATCGTGTTCCGGCACGACGGCCGGGCCTTCCTCGAGTTCCGCTCCCGCAGCTGGGAGCTGGACGCCGAAGGCGAGAAGATCCGCCCGCTCGAGACCGAGCACGCCTTCTGGCGGGTCACCACCAACCAGCACGGCACCAGCGGCGAGCGCGAGATCGAGGTGTCCTCGGTCCGCGACGACGGCACCGTGGAGATCTGGTACGGCAAGCTGCACGACGGCAAGCCGCAGATCGACCTGGCCACCGACGCGGTCGCCCGGATCAGCGACGAGGTCCGCTACTCCGGCGGCAAGCGCCTGTACGGGCTGGTCAACGGCGAGGACCTGGCCTGGGTCGGCGAGAAGTCCGCGCCCGAGGTGCCGCTGCGCCCGTACATGTCGGCGCAGCTCAAGAAGGTGCTCAACCCGGCGAAGCTGATCCAGGACATCGCGGACCTGCCGGACGACGGCATCGCGTTCTTCCGCTGAGCCGTCCGGCTGCAAGCCCGACGAGGTAGGGACCGGCCCGTCGGCCGGTCCCTACACTTGTCGCCACGACCTCGACGAGACCCAGGGCAGGCACCGTGGCGGACACCGAGACCCCCTCCGACTGGAAGGCCGACCTGCGCGAGCGCGGGTACCGGCTCACTCCGCAGCGCCAGCTGGTGCTGGAGGCGGTCGACCGGCTGGACCACGCGACCCCGGACGACATCCTGCACGAGGTCCGCAAGACCGCCAGCGGCATCAACATCTCCACCGTCTACCGGACCCTGGAGCTGCTGGAGGAGCTGCGCCTGGTCTCGCACGCGCACCTCGGCCACGGCGCCCCGAGTTACCACCTGGCGGGCCGTCACCACCACCTCCACCTGGTCTGCCGGGACTGCGACTCGGTCACCGAGACCGACACCGCGATCGCCGCGCCGCTGGTGGAGAGCCTGAAGGCGGCGCACGGCTTCGACACCGACCTCAAGCACTTCGCCATCTTCGGCCGCTGCGCCGACTGCACCGCCAAACTCGAACGGGAGCAGTCGTAAGCTTGCGGGCATGAAGAGTCCGCTGCTTGCCCTGCCCGGTGCCGTCCCCGCCGAAGGAGCCGACGAGGGGGTGGCCGCGCACTACGGCGACCTCTTCCGCGAGCAGCGCGAACTGGCCGCCGGGCGCGGCTTCGTGGACCTCTCGCACCGGGGCGTGGTCACCGTCACCGGTGCCGACCGGCTCTCCTGGCTGCACCTGCTGCTCACCCAGCACGTCTCGGCGCTCCCGGCCCAGCAGGCCACCGAGGCGCTGATCCTCTCCCCGAACGGGCACGTCGAGCACGCGCTCTACCTGGTGGACGACGGCGAGACCACCTGGGCGCACGTGGAGCCGGGCACCCAGGAGGCGCTGATCGCCTACCTGGAGAGCATGAAGTTCTTCTACCGGGTCGAGGTCGCCGACCGCACCGGCGAGCTCGCCGTGGTGCACCTGCCGGCCGGTTCGGCCGTCTCCGCCGAGGGCGCCCTCGCGGTGCGCGAACTCCCCTACGGGCGGGACCTGTTCGTGCCGCGCGCCGAGCTGGAGTCGCTGGCGGCGGGCTACGGCCCGGCGGCCGGGGTCTGGGCGTACGAGGCGCTGCGGATCGAGGGGCACCGGCCCCGGCTGGGCTTCGAGACCGACCACCGGACCATCCCGCACGAGGTGGACTGGCTGACCAGCGCCGTGCACCTGCAGAAGGGCTGCTACCGGGGCCAGGAGACGGTCGCCCGGGTGCACAACCTCGGCCGCCCGCCGCGCCGGCTGGTCTTCCTGCACCTGGACGGCACCGAGGAGAAGCTCCCCGCGCACGGCGCCGAGGTGCTGCGGCCCGGCCAGGACCGCCCGGTCGGCTTCGTCACCTCCTCGGCCCGCCACCACGAGCTGGGCCCGATCGCGCTGGCCCTGGTGAAGCGGAACGTGCCGGTGGAGGAGGTGCTGCTCGCGGACGGCGTCCCGGGCAGCCAGGACGTGATCGTCCCCGCCTGACCGTCCCTCAGATCTCCAGCAGCACGGTGAACGGCCCGTCGTTCACCAGGCTGACCTTCATGTCCGCGCCGAACCGCCCGGTGGCCACGGTGGCCCCCAGCGCCCGGAGCTCGGCCACCACGGCGTCCACCAGCGGCTCGGCCTTCGGGCCGGGCGCGGCGGCGTTCCAGGTGGGGCGGCGGCCCTTGCGGGCGTCGCCGTAGAGCGTGAACTGGCTGATGACCAGCAGCGGCGCGTCGATGTCCGAGCAACTCTCCTCGGTGTCCCCGTGGGAGAACAGCCGCAGCGTCCAGAGCTTGCGGGCCAGTTGGGCCGCCTTCTCCGGGGTGTCCTCGTGCGTCACGCCGACCAGGACGCAGAGCCCCGGGCCCTCGATCGCGCCGACCGTCTCGCCGTCCACCGTCACGGCCGCCTCGGCGGCCCGCTGCACCACTGCTCGCATGCGGCACATTCTGCCCCAGGCGTCACAGCGCGCCCCCGGCGCGTGGACAGGCCCCGCACGCCGGGGGCGCGCGGAGCCCGGCGGACGAGCCCCCGCGCGGCCTGCGGATTGTCCTCGTCGTATCAGCCACCCCCCTTCGCCAGGGGGCCGTTCGGGGGTACGGGCGGTGCGAGGGACGGCTGCGGATGGCACGCTGTGGACGGCGCGCGGGCGGCCCCTGTTCGGAGGTTTCGAACGCACGCATCCCTCGCACGGGTGGTCTCCTCCTCCGCCGGGAACCCTCGGCACCGGGCGGTCGTGCACGGGGTGACGGGGCGTCAGGGGGAGGTACGGTGACCGGAACAGCGGCAGGTGGTTGGTTGATGGACGCGAGCAGCACGGCCCACGACGAGCAGGCGTACGGGCTCACCGGCCTGGGGCTGGAGCGGCTGCGGCTGATCCGCCGGGACGCCCAGGACCAGGAGGCCGACCTTTCCTACCTGCGCCGGCTGCTGCACGGGCGCCTGGACATCCTGCGGGCCGAGCTGGAGCGCCGCCGGCTGGCCACCGACCGCCCGGAGGCGGACGACCTGCTCGGCCGGCTGCCGTCGATCCTGGCCGACGTCCCGTCAGGGGTGCGCCGGCCCGCCCGGCACCTGCGGATGGGCCCGCCGCGCGGCGAGCGCTACCAGCGGGAGGCGGACGCCCTGATGGGCGACGTCCAGCTGGCCGACCTCGGGGCGCACGGCACCGAGGAGCTGCTGGCCGCGGTGGAGCGGCTGACCGTGCACGAGCGGGAGGTCTCCGGACGCCGCCAGGCGCTCCAGCGGCGGGCCGACGACTGCAGCGCGGAGATCACCCGCCGGTACCGGGAGGGCGAGGCCCGGGTGGACGACCTGCTGGCCGGGGGCTGACCGGAGGCCGACCGGGGCGACCCGACCCGGGCGGCCGCGTGCACGTGCGGCCGCGTGCACGTGCGGCGGGCACCCGGCTGGGGCACGGTGGGTTGGTCGGGGGACCGTCCACGGACTCGCCGTCCGCAGAGCAGGGAGCCAGCCATGACCGACCACGTCTACCGGGTCACCGAGATCGTCGGATCCTCCACCGAGAGCGTGGACGCCGCCATCCGCAACGGCGTCGGCCGCGCCGCCCGCACCCTGCGCAACCTCGACTGGTTCGAGGTGACGCAGATCCGGGGCCACCTCGCCGACGGGGAGGTGGCGCACTTCCAGGTCGGCCTGAAGGTCGGCTTCCGCCTCGACGACGAGGACTGAGGGCTGACGGGAGGTCAGCTCCTCGGCTCCCGGGCCGGCAGCACCAGCGGCGCGCCGGTCCCGGGGTGGGGGAGGACCTCCACGGGGTGGCCGTAGACCTCGCTGAGCAGCCCCGCGGAGAGCACCTCGGCCACCGGCCCGTCGGCCGCCGGAAGGCCCCGGGCGAGCAGGGTGATCCGGTCCGCGTAGGCGGCGGCCAGCGAGAGGTCGTGCAGCACGACCACCACCGCGTCCCCGGCGGCGGCCCGCTCCCTGGCCACCCGGAGCACCAGCTCCTGGTGGCGCAGGTCGAGCGCCGCCGTCGGCTCGTCCAGCAGCAGCACGGCGGCCCGCTGGGCCAGCACCCGGGCCAGCGCCACCCGGGCCCGCTCGCCGCCGGAGAGCGCGGTGAACGGCCGCTCGGCGAAGGCGGTGGACTCGGTGGCGGCCAGCGCCTCGGCCACCGCCGCCTCGTCCTGCGCCGCGGCCGCCGTCCCGGCCCACGGCGCGCGGCCCATCCGGACCACCTCCCCGGCCGTGAACGGGAAGGTGAGGGCCGAGGACTGCGGCAGCAGCGCACGGTGCAGGGCGAGTTCGGCCGGCCGGTAGGAGCCGAGCGGGCGGCCCAGCAGCCGCACCTCGCCGGCCGTCGGGGCGTTGTCCCCGGCCAGCACCGAGAGCAGGGTGGACTTGCCCGCCCCGTTCGGGCCGAGCAGCGCCAGCACCTCCCCGGCGCGCACCACCAGGTCCACCCCGCCCAGGAGTTCGCGTCCGCCGAGGCTCAGTCGCAGCCCCTCGGTGACGAGCACCTCGGTGCCCGGTGCGGGGCGCTCCGGCACCTGCCGCCGTGGCCGCCTCATGCCCAACCTCCCTGCTTGGTACGGGTCCTGCGGAGCAGCCAGAAGAAGAACGGGCTCCCGATCAGCGCGGTGAGCACCCCGAGCGGCAGCTCGGCGGGCTGGGCCAGGGTGCGCGCGGCCAGGTCGCCGAGCAGCAGCACCAGGGCGCCGGCCAGGGCGCTGCCGGGCAGCAGGAAGCGGTGGCCGGGGCCGGCCAGCATCCGCAGCAGGTGCGGGACGACCAGGCCGACGAAGCCGATCACGCCGCTGACCGAGACGGCGGCGGCGGTGAGCAGCGCGACCACGGTGATCAGCACCAGGCGCATCCGCTCCACGTCCACGCCGAGGTGCCGGGCCGGGCGCTCGCCGAGCGCCAGCAGGTCCAACTTCCGTGCGTACAGCGGCGCGACGGCCAGCCCGAGCAGGGCGAAGGGGAGCACGGCGAGCACCTTGCCCCAGGTCGCCTGGGCCAGTGAGCCGAGCTGCCAGAAGGTCACCTGGCTGATCGCGGCGGAGTCGGCGGTGAACAGGAAGAGGCCGATCAGCGCACCGCAGAAGGCGTTCACCGCGACGCCGGTGAGCACCAGGGTGACCACCTCGGTCCGGCCGCCGGAGCGGGAGAGGGCGTAGACCGCGAAGACGGTGGCCAGGCCGGATCCGAAGGCGAAGACGGTGACGGTCCAGCCGCCCAGTGCGTCCAGGCCGAGCACGATGCAGGCCACCGCGCCGACCGCGCCGCCGGAGGAGACCCCGATCACGCCGGGCTCGGCCAGCGGATTGCCGAAGACGCCCTGCATCAGCGCGCCGGCGCAGCCAAGGGAGGCACCGACCAGCAGGGCCAGCACCACCCGGGGGAAACGCACGTTCCACAGCACCGACTCGGGGACCCGTTCCAGGGCGTGGCCGCCGAGGCCCAGGCGGTGCGCGACGGAGGCCAGCACGTCGCCCAGCGGCACCTGGTAGGCGCCGGTCCCGGCGGCCAGCAGGGCGGCGAGCAGCAGGGCGAGGGCCAGGCCGACGGTGAGCAGGGTGGAGCGGTCCGGGCGCCGGGCCTTCGAGGGGGCGGTGGCGGCCGCGAGCGGGCGGTCCTGAAGGGCGGTCACTTCCCGGCCCCGTAGAGCTGGGAGGCGATCGAGGTCAGCACCTGCGGGGTGCGGGGGCCGTAGCTGAGCAGTTCGCCGTCCGGGATCGAGACCACCCGGCGGTCCAGCCCGGCCGGGGTCTGGGCCACACCGGGGAGCTTGAGCAGCCCGTCCACGCCGCCGACCGACTCCAGGCCCTTGCCCATCACCAGGACGGCGTCCGGGGCGGCCTTGACCAGGGCCTCGCCGGTGAGCGGCGTGAAGTCGCCGGTCAGCCCGGCGGCGGTGCCCGCGTCGCTGCCGCCGACGGCCTCGATCAGCGAGACGGCGCCGGAGTCCGGGCCGCCGAGCAGGAAGACCGAGGCGCTGCCGCGCAGGTAGAGGAAGGCCACCTTGGGGTGCCTGCCGTCGGCCTTGATCCCGGCCCGGACCTCGGCGGTGCGGGCGGCCGTGCGCTCCGTCAACTGCCGTCCGGCGTCCGGGACCCCGAGGGCGGCGGCCACCTTGGCGATCCGCAGGTCCACGTCGGAGAGCCGCTTGGCGTCGTCCAGCACCACCAGCGGCACCCCGGCGGCCCGGATCTGGGCCACCGCCTCGGCGGGGCCGGTGGAGCGGTCGGCCAGCACCAGGGTGGGGCGCAGCGAGAGCACGCCCTCGGCCGAGACGTCGTGGGCCTGGGTGATCACGGGCAGGGCGGCGGCCTGCTCGAAGGTGGTGGAGACGTCCCGGGCCACCACCTTGGAGCCCAGGCCGAGGGAGAAGACCAGTTCGGCCAGGCTGCCGTTGAGCGGCACGATCCGCTCGGCGCTGGTGACGGTGACCTGGCGGCCGTCGGCCGAGTCGACGGTGACCGGCAGGGTCGGAGCGGGGGTGGCGGCCAGCGGCTCGACCCGGTCCGGGGCGGCGGCCGCGGCGGTCGTGGGGGCGGGCGTCCCGGCGCCGGCGGTGCCGCAGCCGACGGCGGCCGCGAGCAGCAGGGCGAGGCCCAGCGCGCGGGCGCGGATTCGGTGGTTCGCCGTCAACTGCTGCTCCTCGTAGGGGTGCTGGGCACCTCCGGGCGCTTGAACGCGGGGTGGACCCGGGGTGACTCTTGACGCATATATTAGGTTAGCCTTACCTCAGATACGCAAGGGGGGGTTCCCTCGGAACCCGCCGTGCCTTGCCGCACCCCGCCGACCTGGAGCGCTCCGCCATGCCCTTCTCGTCCCGCCTGCGCCGCCTCGCCGCGACCCTGGTCGCGGCGCTCGCCGCCCTGCTGACCCTGGCGGTGCCGACGGCCTCCGCCGCCCCCGGCACGGTCTCCGGCGGACGGCTCGACTGGGGCATCAAGCACTCCTTCCTCAGCTACGTCACCGGCCCGATCGCCAAGGGCAGTTGGAGCCTGACCGGCGGCGCCGCCACGGTCGGCGGGGACACCTTCCGGTTCCACTCGGCCACCGGGACGTACGACCCGGAGAGCGGTGCACTCACCGCCGCGCTCTCCGGCGGGGTCACCTTCAAGGGCCACGAGACCAACGGCACCTTCGCCCTCGACATGAAGCTGAGCCGGTTCACCGTGAAGGCCGGCTCCGGCAGCGGCGGGCTCTACGCGGACGTGGTCAGCAAGGCCAAGGACACCGGCACGGTGAGCAGCGCGAGCCAGGTGAAGCTGGCCGAGCTCGGGCTCGGCGGGATCGACCTGCGCGGCCAGGGCGGCACGATCACCCTGTCCAAGGTGCCCGCCACGCTCACCGGCTCCGGGGCCACCGCCTTCGGCAACTTCTACCCGGCCGGGACGGAGCTCGACCCGCTGACCCTCTCGGTCAACGTCAAGGCGGCCGCCGCGCCCACCCCGAGCGCGACCCCGACGCCGAGCGCCACGGCCAAGCCCGCCGACACCCCGGCGGCCACCACCGCCCCGTCCGAGAGCGCCACCGCGGCACCTGCCTCGACCCGCACCGAGTTCGCCAACGGCGCGCTGGACTGGGGCGTGCGGCGCACCTTCCGGGACTACGTCACCGGCACCATCGCCAAGGGCGGCTGGCAGCTGGACGGCGGTGCGGCCGACGGCGGCGCCTACTTCCGCTGGACCCCGGCTAAGGGCTCGTACGACCCGGCCACCGGAGAACTGGCCGCCGCCTTCACCGGCACGGTCCGCTTCCGGGGCATGGAGAGCGGCGGCGCGTACGGCCTCGACCTGGCGCTGACCGCCCCGACCGTGAAGGTCGCGGGCGGGAAGGGCACGCTGGCCGCCGACGTCTCCGGCAGGACCGCCAACGGCGAGGCCCAGCAGCTGTCCGGCGTGGTGCTGGCCACCTTCGACGCCGCCGGCCTCAAGCCCGAGGGCGGTCTGCTCAAGGCCGCCGAACTCCCGCTCGCCCTCACCGAGGAGGGCAGCAAGGCCTTCGGCGGGCTCTACCCGGCCGGCACCGCCATGGACCCGCTGGGCTTCGCCGTGGCCCTCGACCCGGCCGCCGCCCTGCCGCCGCTGCCGGACCTCGGCTCCGTCCCGCCCACCGCCCCGGCGAGCCCCTCCACGGGCGCCCCGGCCACCCCCGTGGCCGCTGCCTCGGACTCCTCCTCCGGCTGGGTGCCGTCCGCCGTGATCGGCGGCGTGCTGGTGGCCGGAGCCGCCGTGGGCACCACCCTGCTGGTCCGCCGCCGCCGGGCCGCCTGAACTCCCCTTCCTCTCCCCCCGCTTGAAGGAGCATCACCGTCATGCCCGTCACTCCCACCGCCACCCGTCGCAACCGCACCCCGCTCCCGGCCCTGGCCGCCGCCGCGATAGGCCTCGGCCTGACGGCCGTCGGTGTGCCCAGCCTGGCCTTCGGGGCTCCGGCCAAGGTGGTCTACGACCAGGGCTCGTTCGACTGGGGAGTGAAGAGCAGCTTCCTCAAGTACCTGGAGGGCCCGGCCTCCCAGGGCGGCAAGGTCGAGCTGACCGGCGGCGCGGGCCGGAACGCGGACGGCACGCTGCACTTCGACGGGGCGGGCGAGTACGACCCCACCACCCACGCGCTCTCCGGCACGTTCACCGGCGGGGTCCGGTTCACCGCCCACGGCGGCCAGATGGACATCACCCTGACCGACTTCAAGCTCACCACCAGCGGCACCACCGGCTCGATCACCGCCGACGCCTCCACGGTGGAGCTGGTCGAGGACCCGGCCACCAAGGCGAAGTCGCCCAAGGTGGTCAAGCGCGAGGACGCCCCGCTGGTCATCTTCGCGGTCGGCCGGGACACCACGGCCGGCGTGCCGGCGGCGGCCACCCTGACGGCGGACGGTTCGGCGGTCTTCGGCGGCTTCTACCAGGCGGGCGCCGCGATGGACCCGGTGAAGATCGTGCTCGCCAAGTCCACGCCCACCACCTCGCCCTCGCCCTCCACCAGCCCGTCCTCCTCGCCGTCCGCCTCCTCGCCGTCCGCCTCCGCGTCGCCCTCCGCCTCGGCGTCCCCGTCGGCGTCGGCCTCGCCCTCCGCGTCCGCATCCCCGTCCTCCTCGCCCAGCCCCTCGGCCTCGGCGTCGGCCTCCGCTTCGCCGAGCACCGCTCCGACGGAACTCCCGATCGTGGACGGCCGGTTGGAGTGGGGCGTCAAGGAGTCCTTCCGCAAGTACCTGGCCATGCCGGCCAGCGGCGGCAAGGTGGAGTTCGGCGGCGGCGCGGCCGACTACCGGTTCGGCAAGGGCAGCGGCTCGTACAACACCAAGACCCACGGCGTCACCGCCGGCTTCCAGGGCTCGGTCCGCTTCCTGGCCCACCCCAAGGGCGACGCGTACGAGCTGGACCTGACCATCGCCAACCCGGGTGTGTCGATCGAGCGGGCCGGCGCCTTCCTGACCGCCGACCTCACCTCCAAGGCGACCGACGGCACGACCGCGCAGTGGAAGGGGATGAAGCTGGCCGCACTGGACGTCTCCAAGGCGAGCTTCGCCCCGGTCAACGGTCTGGTGACGCTCAATCAGCTGCCCGCCACCCTGACCAAGGAGGGCGCCACCGCCTTCGCCGGCTTCTACAACGAGGGCGACGCGCTGGACCCGGTCAACGCCGTGCTCTCCTTCGACAAGGACGCCACCCCGCCGACCTCCTCGGCGAAGCCCTCCACCCCGGCCCCCTCGGCCGGTACGGGCGCCGTCAACGGCGGCACCACCACCGGTGGTTCGACCGGCGGCGGTGCGGTGCTGACCAGTGACGGCGGCGGCTCGCTCGGCTCGAACGGCCAGCTGGCCTCGACCGGCATGGACACCCCGGTGGTCCCGCTGGTCGCCACCGCGGCCGGGCTGCTGCTGCTCGGCACCGGCACCACGGTGCTGGTCCGGCGCCGCACCCGCTGACGACATGACGGTGCCCCCGCCGGGAGTCGAACTCCCGGCGGGGGCACCGTCGTACGGTCCCGCTCAGGCGCTGAGCGGGTAGCGCAGGTCGAGGTCGGCGAAGAGCGCGCTGTTCAGGCCGAAGGCCCGCTTGGTCTCCTCGACCACCCGGCGGCGCTCGACCTCGTCCAGCTCCAGGCCGGCCGCGTCCAGCTTGGCCCGGTAGTCGCGCTTGAACGCGGCCGGGTTGCCGACCTCGTCGAAGACGTAAAAGTGCACCCCCGCGCCCTTCTTCTCGAAGCCCCAGGTCTTCTCGGCGATGCCGCGGATGATCTGACCGCCCGACAGGTCGCCCAGGTAGCGGGTGTAGTGGTGGGCCAGGTACCCGGCCGGCCACTGCTCCACGAGCTCCTCCAGCCGGGCCGCGTACGCGGCGGTGGCGGGCAGCGCGACCAGCCCGTCCCGCCAGCCGGCGCCGCGCAGGTGGAGCAGGTCGGCCTCCAGGGCGGCGGTGCGGAACAGCGCCGGGTCGATGAACCGGCCGACCACCGGGTGCTCGGCCAGCTCGGCCGCCCGGCCCTCCAGGGCCCGGTAGACGAACCAGAGTTGGCCCGACAGCTCGGCGTAGGCGTCCACCCCGAGCCGTCCGTTCAGCAGGTGCCCCATGAAGGCCGAGCCTTCTGCGGCCTCGTGCTCGGCGGCGCTGGCGGTGCGCAGCACGGTGGAGAACGGCGTGGGCTCGGGGTTGGTCATGAGGACCTCCGTGGTGGGGGGAAGACGATCCCGATTCTCTATGGTTAGCCTTACCTAAGTCAACGCGATGCCGACAGCTTGTCGGTAAGAGGGTGGATGAAAAAAGGGACCGGGGCGAGCAGTCAGCTGCTCGCCCCGGTCCCGGGAGTGACGGGGCCTCAGTGGCCGCCGTTCTCCTCGAAGCGCTTGATCGAGGCGTTGATCTCGGCCTCGGCCTCGGTGCGACCGACCCAGTCGGCACCCTGGACCGACTTGCCGGGCTCCAGGTCCTTGTAGACCTCGAAGAAGTGCTGGATCTCCAGGCGGTCGAACTCCGACACGTGCTGGATGTCCTGCAGGTGCGACCAGCGGGGGTCGGTCGCCGGGACGCAGAGCAGCTTGTCGTCGCCGCCGGCCTCGTCGGTCATCTTGAACATGCCGATGGCGCGGCACTTGATCAGGCAACCGGGGAAGGTCGGCTCCTCCAGGATGACCAGCGCGTCCAGCGGGTCGCCGTCGTCCGCGAGGGTGCCCTCGACGTAGCCGTAGTCGGCCGGGTAGCGGGTCGAGGTGAAGAGCATCCGGTCAAGACGGAGGCGACCCGACTCGTGGTCGACCTCGTACTTGTTGCGGGAGCCCTTCGGGATCTCGATCAGGACGTCGAACTCCAACGGTTCCTCCAAGGTAGGGACTGACAGGATCTAGTGTCTCCTACGGCAGGGTGTGCTCAGGAAAGGGGCCCGGTGGTGCAGCGAGGGACGGGGGTGCGGCGTGGCCGCACGGCGGCGGTGGCCGGAGTGCTCGGGGTCGCGCTCACCGCGGGCGGTCTGACGGCGGCCTCCGCCGCGCCGAGCCCCAAGGCGGGCCAGAGCAGCGGACGTCCGTCCGCCCCGGCCTCCGGGGCGTCGGCCACCGGTGCGCCCAAGCCGCCGGCCCCCGCCGGGCCGAAGCTGGCCGCCACCGGCGGCGCCGTGCTCGCCGCGAGCGTCACCGGCGACACCGGGCTGCCCACCACCGCCGGACTCCAGCGCGACCTGGGCGCCCTGGTGCAGGACAAGGCGCTCGGCACCCTCAGCTTCGCCGTCACCGACGGCGTCACCGGTGCCCTGCTCTACGGCGGCAACGAGAACACCGCGGCCACCCCCGCCTCCACCACCAAGCTGCTCACCGCGGTCGCCGCGCTGCACCTCGTCCCCGGCGACACCCGGCTCTCCACCCGGGTCGTGCAGGGCGCCACCCCCGACGAGATCGTGCTGGTCGGCGGCGGTGACCCGACGCTCTCCACCCTGCCGGTGGCCGACGTCCGGGTCGGCGGCATGCCGGTGGACGAGGACACCGCCCCCGCCTCGCTCGCCGACCTCGCCCAGCGGACCGCCGCCGCCCTCAAGTCCGCCGGGGTCACCTCCGTCAAGCTCGGCTTCGACGCCTCGCTCTTCACCGGTCCGATCCGGCACGCCCAGCACGACGCCACCAACATCGCCGACGTCACCCCGCTGATGGTGGACGAGGCCAAGAACGACCCGCGCTCCCAGGAGGAGGCCCCCGTCCGGGTCGCCGAACCCGCGACCAAGGCCACCGAGGCCTTCGCCGCCCTCCTCGGCGGGCTCGGGATCACCGTCCAGGGCAAGCCCGTCGCCAGGACCGCCACGGCCGGCGCGGCCGAACTCGCCGCCGTGAAGTCGCCGACGATCGACCGGTTGGTCGAGCGCTTCCTCACCACCTCCGACAACCTCCTCACCGAGACGATCGCCCGTCAGGTCGCCCTCGCCGCCAAGCAGCCCGCGAGCTTCGAGGGCGCCTCGCTCGCCACCCGGCAGACCCTGGAGTCGCTCGGCGTCCCGATGGCCGGCGTCGTCCTCAACGACGGCAGCGGCCTGCACACCGGCGACCAGCTCTCCCCGCTGGTCCTCGCCAAGGTCCTCGCCCTCGCCTCCTCGCCCGAACACCCCCGGCTGCGCCCGGTGTTGACCGGCCTCCCGATCGCCGGCTTCACCGGCACCATGGCCGGCCGCTTCGCGAAGTCCCCCGAGGGCATCGGCATCGTCCGGGCCAAGACCGGCACCCTGGCCGGCAGCGGCATCTACACCCTGGCCGGCACCGTCATGAACGCCGACGGCCGTCCGCTCACCTTCGCCCTGATGACCCGCACCACCGCTTCGGGCGACGCCGCCCGCGCCGCCATCGACCGCGTCATCGCCCGCCTCGCCGCCTGCGGCTGCCGCTGACTCCGTCGGACCGGGCGGAAGGGCACACCGGGGCGCGGTAGGACGTGAGCCCGGGGGCGCGAGGAACTGCGCGCGGGGGAACGGCAGGACCTGCAACTGGCTGACGTGCCCTCAGTTGCAGGTGAGCCGCCTTCCGATTCGCGCAGTTCCTCGCGCCCCTGGGTGGCCCTCCGGGTCCCGAGGGCCGCAGGCGTGTGCCCCGGGCGGGGGTTCCCGTACGGTGAGGGCATGACGAGCGCGAGCGGTGGGGCTGGGATGGTCGACTGGGATCTCGCGGTCGCTACGGCGACCCGGCTGGTGCGGCCCGGCCCGGAGGTGACCCGCGCCGAGGCCCGCGAGGTGGTCTCCGAACTCCGGCGCCACGCGCTGGAAGCGGAGGAGCACGTCCGCGCCTACACCCGGATGGCGTCCTCCAGCCTGCTCGCCGCCGACTCCACCCCCGTGCTGGTGGTCGACCGGCCCGGCTGGGTGCGGGCCAACGTGGCGGGCTTCCGCACCGTCGTGCGCCCGCTGGTCGAGAAGCTCCAGGCCCGCCGCACCGACACCCCGGGCGCCGCCGTGTTCGGCTCGATCGGCGAGAAGGCCACCGGCGTCGAGATCGGCGCGGTGCTGGCCTTCCTCTCCGGGAAGGTGCTCGGCCAGTACGAGACCTTCGCTCCGGCCGAGTACCCGGGCCCGCTGCCGAGCGCCCCGGACAGCCCCGAGGGGATCATGGACTCGCCCCGCGTCGGGCTCCGTCCGCCGTCCCCCGGACGGCTGCTGCTGGTCGCGCCGAACATCGTCCAGGTGGAGCGCGAACTCGACGTCGACCCGCACGACTTCCGGCTCTGGGTCTGCCTGCACGAGGAGACCCACCGCACCCAGTTCACGGCGGTGCCGTGGCTGCGCGACCACATCCAGTCCGAGGTGCAGTCCTTCCTGGCGCAGACCGAGGTCGACCCGGTGGCGCTGCTGGAGCGGGCGCGCGGGCTGCTCGGCGGGCGCGGCGAGGGGGAGCGCGAGCGGGGCTCGTTGATGGAGGTCGTGCAGTCGCCGGGCCAGCGCGAGACCCTGAACCGGTTGACGGCCGTGATGTCCCTCCTGGAGGGGCACGCGGACGTGGTGATGGACGGGGTCGGGCCGGTCGTGGTGCCGAGCGTGGGGGAGATCCGGGAGAAGTTCCAGCAGCGCCGTCAGCTCGGGGCGGGGCGGCTGGACCTGGTGATCCGTCGGCTGCTCGGGATGGACGCCAAGCTCCGCCAGTACCAGGACGGCGCGGTCTTCGTCCGGGGCGTGGTGGACCGCGTCGGCATGGACGGCTTCAACCGTGTCTGGACCTCCCCGAACACCCTCCCCACCAAGGAGGAGATCCACAACCCCGCCGCCTGGGTGACCCGGGTCGCGCCGTAGCGGGGGTCGCCTGCGGCGGGCTCGTGCGAAGGGGACGGAGTTCGCCTGCGGCGGGCTTGCCGGATGGGGGAGGGGCGTCGCCCGCGTCACGCCGTAGGCGCCCCACAGGGGCGCGAGGAACTGCGCGCTCGGGAACGGCAGCACCTGCAACTGGCTGACGGAGGTTCAGTTGCCGGTGCCCCGCCTCCCGACTCGCGCAGTTCCTCGCGCTCCCGGGGTAGCCGCTTTCGCCGGGCTGCCGTTCCCCTGCGGGGCGCACCCACGCGGGGGTCGTACACCGGTGCCGTCAGGTTGACCCGATGGCGGTGAGGGAACGTTTCTTCATTCACTCGTACGTGGGACCGTGGTCGTACCGGTGGCGAGGGTGGCGTGGCCGGTGCCCGGATTCTGCGACCATCTGTGAGCATCCGGTGACCGTGGGCTGACGCCGCGTCACCGTTCCCGCTCCGCCCCCGTGCCAAGGAGTGCCTCCCCGTGGGACCACACCCCGCCGTCGCGGCGATACGCCTCGCCGTCCGCCGCACCCTCGCCGAACTCGCCGCAGACCTGGGCGACATCACCCCCGCCGCCCGCTCGCCGCGCGGCCGCCCCGCCGCCCTCGCGCTGAGCGGGGCCCCGGCCCCCGAGCCGGCCGGCACCGCCACCGCGCTGATCGGCAACGCCCGCCGCCACCCCTCCGGGCTGCCCCGTACCCCCGCCGCCCCCGGTTCGCCGCTGGTGCTGGTCGCGGTGAGCGGCGGTGCCGACTCGATGGCGCTGGCCATCGCCACCGCCTTCGAGGCGCCCAAGCTCGGCCTGCGGGTGGGCGCGGTGACGGTGGACCACGGACTGCAGGACGGCTCCGAGGAGCGGGCCCGCCAGGTGGCGGACCGGCTCGCCGAGCTGGGGCTGGACCCGGTGGAGGCGGTCCAGGTGCTGGTGGGCCGTCAGGGCGGCCCGGAGAACGCCGCCCGGGAGGCCAGGTACGCCGCGCTGGACGAGGCAGCCGAGCGCTTCGGCGCGGTGGCGGTGCTGCTCGGGCACACCCGGGACGACCAGGCCGAGACGGTGCTGATGGGCCTGGCCCGCGGGTCGGGCGCCCGGTCGCTGGCCGGGATGCCGGCCCAGAAGGGCCGCTACCGGCGGCCGTTGCTGGAGCTGGACCGGGCGGCGACCCGGCAGGCGTGCAAGGAGCAGTCGATCCCGGTCTGGGACGACCCGCACAACTCCGACCCGGCCTACACCCGGGCCCGGGTGCGGCACGAGGTGCTGCCGGTGCTGGAGAAGCACCTGGGCACCGGGGTGGTCGAGGCGCTGGCGCGGACCGCTCGGCTGTTCCGGGACGACGCCGACGCGCTGGACCAGTGGGCCGCGCTGGCCGAGCGC
Source organism: Kitasatospora albolonga (assembly GCF_039535905.1). Lineage (GTDB taxonomy): Bacteria > Actinomycetota > Actinomycetes > Streptomycetales > Streptomycetaceae > Kitasatospora > Kitasatospora albolonga. The sequence continues at coordinate 19,592 of NZ_BAAAYB010000062.1, forward strand.
GACCTCCGGACGGCCGAAGGGGCCCTGGACGTCACGAGGTTGGCCGAACTGCCGTCCGCCGTCCGCCGCCGGCTGCTGCGCCGGGCCGCGCTGCGGGCGGGCTGTCCGGCCGGTGACCTGTTCGCCCGTCACCTCGAAACGGTGGACCTGCTGGTCACCGGATGGCGTGGTCAGGGGCCGTTGCACCTACCCGGAGGGGTGGAGGTCACCCGCACGTGTGGCACGCTGGTGTTCCGGCGCCAGGGCGACTGACGGGTGAACACCAGGTCGCAGGGCTGCCGCAGACACAGGACCCCGAACGTTTGAGGACGTATCCCCGGTGGATCACAACGACATGGGCGCCGACCTGGCGAAGGTGCTCATCAGCAAGGACGAGATCGACGCCAAGCTCCTGGAGCTCGGCGAGCGGATCGACCAGGACTACGCCGGCCGCGACCTGCTCATCGTCGGCGTCCTCAAGGGCGCCGTCATGGTGATGGCCGACCTGTCCCGGGTGCTGCACTCCAAGGTCACCATGGACTGGATGGCGGTCTCCTCCTACGGCATGGGCACCAAGTCCTCGGGCGTGGTCCGGATCCTCAAGGACCTGGACACCGACATCTCGGGCCGGGACGTCCTGATCGTCGAGGACATCATCGACTCCGGCCTGACCCTGTCCTGGCTGCTCAACAACCTGCGCTCGCGCGGCCCGGCCTCCCTGGAGGTCTGCACCCTGCTGCGCAAGCCGGACGCCGCCAAGGTCGAGATCGACGTCAAGTACGTCGGCTTCGACATCCCGAACGAGTTCGTGGTCGGCTACGGCCTGGACTACGCGGAGAAGCTGCGGAACCTGCCGTTCATCGGCACCCTGGCCCCGCACGTGTACGGCGGCTGACGGGCCGTCGGAAGAGAGTGCCCCGATCGGGCGACGGGCGGGAACAGTGCGATGTTCCCGCCCGTTGTGCCGGGGTAGGAAAATACGTCGTAGTCGTCGTGCTCCCGCCGTCGGCGGTGAAGGCTGCGGTACGGTCCCATAAACCGCTCTTCTCATGAGCACATACCGGATGCGCCGACGGCCACAGCCGATCAGCGCTGTTGAGTGGCAGGAGGGACGGGGCGGCAACGCCCCGCATGGATGGACGTCAAGCGATACTTCCGTGCGCCGATCATGTGGATCGTGCTGGCCGTCCTCGCCGTCATTGTGCTGATGCAGGTCGTCTCCGACTCCAGCGGCTCCAAGACGGCGGACACCAGCCAGGTCGTCTCCGCGATCAGGAACAACCAGGCGCAGTCGGTGCAGATCACCACCGGCGACTCGAATCTGATCAAGGTCGAGCTGAGGGACGGTCAGAAGCTGCCCGCGGGCAGCAACGGCAAGGTGCCCTCGGGCTCCAAGTTCCAGGCCTCGTACGTCGGCGACCAGGGCGCGACCCTGGCCGAGTGGCTCACCGCCAACCCGACCAGCGTGCCGAACGGCTACACCGTCGTGCCCGAGAAGCAGTCGACCTTCGTCAGCCTGCTGCTGTCGATGCTGCCGATCGTCATCATCGTGCTGGTCTTCCTGTTCCTGATGAACCAGATGCAGGGCGGCGGCTCCCGGGTCATGCAGTTCGGCAAGTCCAAGGCCAAGCTGCTCACCAAGGACACCCCGAAGACCACCTTCGCCGACGTCGCGGGCGCGGACGAGGCGGTCGAGGAGCTCCACGAGATCAAGGAGTTCCTGCAGGAGCCGGCCAAGTTCCAGGCGGTCGGCGCCAAGATCCCCAAGGGCGTGCTGCTGTACGGCCCGCCCGGGACGGGCAAGACCCTGCTGGCCCGTGCCGTGGCCGGCGAGGCGGGCGTCCCGTTCTACTCGATCTCCGGCTCGGACTTCGTCGAGATGTTCGTCGGTGTCGGTGCCTCCCGGGTCCGCGACCTGTTCGAGCAGGCCAAGGCGAACGCCCCGGCGATCGTCTTCGTCGACGAGATCGACGCGGTCGGCCGCCACCGCGGCGCCGGCCTCGGCGGCGGTCACGACGAGCGCGAGCAGACCCTCAACCAGCTGCTGGTCGAGATGGACGGCTTCGACGTGAAGGGCGGCGTGATCCTGATCGCCGCCACCAACCGGCCGGACATCCTGGACCCGGCGCTGCTGCGCCCGGGCCGCTTCGACCGCCAGATCGCGGTGGACCGCCCCGACCTGATGGGCCGTCTGGAGATCCTGAAGGTCCACCAGAAGGGCAAGCCGGTCGCCCCGGACGTCGACCTCTCGGCCGTCGCCAAGCGCACCCCCGGCTTCACCGGTGCCGACCTGTCCAACGTGCTCAACGAGGCCGCCCTGCTGACGGCCCGTTCGGACAAGAAGCTGATCGACAACTCCATCCTGGACGAGGCGATCGACCGCGTCGTGGCCGGCCCGCAGAAGCGGACCCGGATCATGTCCGACAAGGAGAAGAAGATCACCGCGTACCACGAGGGCGGCCACGCCCTGGTCGCGGCGGCCTCCCCGAACGCGGACCCGGTCCACAAGATCACCATCCTGTCCCGCGGCCGCGCCCTGGGCTACACGATGGTCCTCCCGGACGAGGACAAGTACTCGACCACCCGGAACGAGATGCTCGACCAGCTGGCCTACATGCTGGGCGGGCGCGCGGCGGAGGAGCTGGTCTTCCACGACCCGACCACCGGCGCCTCGAACGACATCGAGAAGGCCACCGCCACCGCGCGGGCCATGGTCACCCAGTACGGCATGACCGAGCGCCTGGGTGCGATCAAGTTCGGCTCCAGCGACTCGGAGCCGTTCCTGGGCCGCGAGATGGGCCACCAGCGCGACTACTCCGAGGAGGTCGCCGGGCTGGTGGACGAGGAGGTCAAGAAGCTCATCGAGACCGCGCACAACGAGGCCTGGGAGATCCTGGTCGAGAACCGCGACGTGCTCGACAACCTCGTTCTGGAGCTCCTCGAGAAGGAGACCCTGAACAAGGAGCAGATCGCCGAGATCTTCAGCTCCATCGTCAAGCGCCCGGCCCGGCCGGCCTGGACGGGCTCCGCCCGCCGGACGCCGTCCACCCGCCCGCCGGTGCAGTCCCCGAAGGAGCTGGCGATGAACAACGCCGCTCAGGCGGAGGCCGCCCCGCAGGTCGACATCGTCAAGCTGCCGGAGACCTCCCCGGAGGCCTGACACCGCCTGACGGCCGATCGGAATGGATGCCGCGCCACCCGGGTTTGTACCCTGGAGGCGCGGCATCCGTGCTGCTCGGACCCATTCCCACTGACTCCACTGACCAGCTTGCGAGGCCCGCATGATCGACCCGGTGACTCTGGACCAGGACCCCGCGATCGGGGAGTTCGACCAGAAGCGCGCGGAGGCCGCCGTGCGTGAGCTGCTGCTGGCGATCGGCGAGGACCCGGACCGCGAGGGCCTGCTGGAGACCCCGGCCCGGGTGGCCCGGGCCTACCAGGAGATATTCGCGGGCCTGTGGCAGAAGCCGGAGGACGTCCTCTCCACCACCTTCGACCTGGGCCACGACGAGATGGTGCTGGTCAAGGACATCGAGGTGTACTCCACCTGCGAGCACCACCTGGTGCCGTTCCGGGGCGTCGCCCACGTCGGCTACATCCCGTCCACCAGCGGCAAGATCACCGGCCTCTCCAAGCTGGCCCGGCTGGTGGACGTCTACGCCCGCCGCCCCCAGGTCCAGGAGCGCCTCACCAGCCAGGTGGCCGACTCGCTGATGCGCATCCTGGAGCCGCGCGGCGCCATCGTGGTGATCGAGTGCGAGCACATGTGCATGTCGATGCGCGGCATCCGCAAGGCCGGCGCCAAGACCATCACCTCGGCCGTCCGCGGCCAGCTCCGCGACCCGGCCACCCGGGCCGAGGCGATGAGCCTCATCATCGGTCGCTGAGCCGGTCGCCGAACCGGTCGCCGAACCGGCCGCTGATCCCCCCGCAACGCCCTGGGTTGACGAGACGTCAGCCCAGGGCGTTGCGCTTGGCCGGCATCCGCAGGGTGACCATCCGGCGCCAGCCCCAGAGCCGGTCGTACAGGTAGAGGCCGTACACGCCGGCGGTCAGCAGCAGCCGCTGGTGCCGGGGCCAGCCCAGGATCCGGCCCAGCGCGGTCATCACGGCCAGCCCGACGTCCCGGTGGGTGCGGATCTCGCCCCGGGCGATCGACTCCAGGGTGTGCCGGATGTACGGGCCGTGGCCCCGGGCGGCCAGCCGGAGCAGCTCCTCGTGGCAGTAGGCGAGGTGGTCGTCCTCGTCGGCGGAGATCATCCGCATCGCCCGGTCCAGGTCGGGGTTGCCGGCGTAGGCCTTGGCCAGCTGGCGCATCTGCTCGGACGCGCGCTGCTCGGTGACCCGGCTGTGCGCCAGGTAGGTGATGATCTCGCGGTCGGAGAGCGGGGCGCCCGAGGTCAGCCGGTCGTGCGAGAGGCCGATGCCCTGACGCTCCAGCAGCATGCAGTAGTCGGTCTCCGGCGGGACCTCCACCTTCTCCAGGCCGCGCTTGCGCAGCAGCTGGGTGAAGATCCGGCCGTGCTTGCGCTCGTCCGCGCCGTGCCGGGCCACCTTGGGGGCCAGCACCGGATCGGCGGTGAGCTCGGTGATCCGCTCGTTCTCCCAGCCGCCCTGGTCCTCACCGCCGGCCGCCACCGAGCAGAACAGCTGGTAGGCGCGGTCGTCGGCGTAGATCTGCTGGAACAGCGATCGGGTGCTGAGCATGGCGGAGCCTCTCCTCCGGTCGGGGGATCCATCCTGTGCCGGGGCGCTCCGGGCGGGCCACCGGTGCTGCGCCGGGCGGGTGCCCGGGGGTGTGGCCGACCGGTGGGGAGGAGGGGTGCAACCGGGGGCCTAGAATGCTGCGTCCACGGTGTGCGGCACGCCTGCGGGTGCCGATCCGCGCACGCGTCGGCCGAGCATCCGTCAGGTCGCAACGCCCACCCGTCCCCAGGGCACCACCGTCCGCCGCGCACCCGGAACGAGCCTGTCCGGGAGCTCATCTGACGGTCCGATTGCCAGAACAAGGATTTGTCATGAAGGTTCCGCACGACGCCCCCACCGGAGGGGCGGAACTGCCCGCGGCAGCCCCTACGCTGACACCCCGTGAGTACGCCCGTGTCCGTTGAACCGACCCAGGAGCAGCCCCGCCGGCGGCTCCAGACGCTGCGCACCCAGGCGGCGGCCGTGCCCCGGGCCTGGCTGCCCGGCGCCGTGGGGTACACCTGTCTGCTGATCGGCCTGGTGGACATCGCCTGCGCCGTCTTCCCGAAGCTGCGCGGCACCAAGATGCAGTGGCTGGCCGGCCAGCTCCCCGGCGGCACCACCACCCTGGCCGCCGCCGGCACCCTGATGGTCGGCCTGCTGCTGGTGATGCTGGCGCACGCGCTGCGCCGCCGCAAGCGCCGCGCCTGGCGAGCCGTCTGCGTGCTGCTGCCGATCGGCGCCGGGCTGCACCTGCTGCGCTGGCACCAGATCGGCCCGGCGGTGATCTCGCTGGTGCTGTTCGTGGTCATGCTGGTCCACCACCGCGAGTTCTACGCCAAGGCCGACCCGCGCACCCGCTGGCGCGCCGGTGCCGCCTTCGTCCTGCTGGCCGCCGTCTCGGTCGGCCTCGGCCTGCTGATCGTCGGCGTCCGCCACGGCGCCGAGGTCAACACCCCCGGCCTCGCCGAGCGGCTCCAGCACGTCCTCTACGGCCTGGTCGGCTTCGAGGGCCCGGTCGACTACCGCTCCGAGCGGGTCGCCTGGTACGTCGGCTACTCCCTCGGCGCGCTCGGCCTGATCACCGCCGGCACCACCGCCTACCTGGCGCTGCGCCCCGAGAAGCCCGAGCCCGAGCTCACCGCCGAGGACGAGGTGAAGGTCCGTCAGCTGCTGGAGCGCCACGGCGAGCGGGACTCGCTCGGCTACTTCGCCCTGCGCCGCGACAAGAGCGTGCTCTTCTCGCCCACCGGCAAGGCCGCCATCTCCTACCGGGTGGTCTCCGGCGTGATGCTCGCCTCCGGCGACCCGGTCGGCGACCCCGAGGCCTGGCCCGGCGCCATCAAGGTCTTCATGGCCGAGGCCCGCGCCCACGCCTGGGTCCCCGCCGTGATGGGCTGCTCCGAGCAGGGCGGCGAGATCTGGACCCGGGAGGCCGGCCTCGACGCGATCGAGCTAGGCGACGAGGCCATCGTCGACACCGAGGCCTTCTCGCTCTCCGGGCGCGCCATGCGCAACGTCCGGCAGATGGTGAAGCGGATCGAGCGCAACGGGTACTCCTGCCAGGTCCGCCGGGTCGGTGACCTGACCCTGGAGGAGAAGCGCCGGATCGCCGACGCCGCCGCCCGCTGGCGCGGCACCGACACCGAGCGCGGCTTCTCCATGGCGCTCGGCCGGTTCGGCGACCAGGGCGACGACGCCTGCGTGGTGGTCACCGCGCACAAGGCCCCCGAGGAGGGCGAGCCCGCCGACGCGGACGACCTCAAGGCGGTGCTGCACTTCGTGCCGTGGGGGCCGGACGGGATCTCGCTGGAGCTGATGCGGCGTGACCGGGCGGCCGACCCGGGGCTGAACGAGCTGCTGATCGTGGCCGCGCTGCAGGCCGTGCCGGCGCTCGGCGTGCGGCGGGTGTCGCTGAACTTCGCGATGTTCCGCTCGGCGCTGGCGCGCGGGGAGCGGATCGGGGCGGGGCCGGTGCTGCGGGCCTGGCGCGGGCTGCTGGTCTTCCTCTCGCGGTGGTTCCAGATCGAGTCGCTGTACAAGTTCAACGCCAAGTTCCAGCCGGAGTGGGAGCCGCGGTTCCTGGTCTACCCGCAGACCCGGGACCTCCCGCGGATCGGCTTCGCCGCGATGCAGGCGGAGGCCTTCATCACCCTGGGGCTGCCGACGCCGTGGCGCCGCAAGCAGCGGCAGGGCCTGATGCCGGACGCTCCGCGGCTCACCAAGGCCGCCTGAGGCCGAAAGCGGCGCATCGGCAGGGCAGCGACCCAGGGGCGCGGGGAACTGCGCGAGTCGGAAGGCGGCTCACCTGCAACTGAGGCTCCGTCAGCCAGTTGCAGGTGCTGCCGTTCCCCCGCGCGCAGTTCCTCGCGCCCCTGGGTCGCTGCCCTGCCGGGCGTCCCGGCTCGGGCGTCGCGTCGATAATGGGGCCCATGAACAAGCTGCCCGGCCTTCCTGATCTCGACCGCTGCGCCGTGATGGGGGTGGTCAACGTCACGCCGGACTCGTTCTCGGACGGGGGGCTGTGGCTGGACCCGGCGAAGGCCGTCGCGCACGGGCTGGCGCTGACCGCCCGGGGGGCGGACCTGGTGGACGTCGGCGGGGAGTCGACGCGGCCGGGGGCGCAGCGGGTGACGGAGGCGGAGGAGCTGCGCCGGGTGATCCCGGTGGTGGAGGAGCTGGCGGCGGCCGGGGTGGTGGTGTCGGTGGACACCATGCGGGCGGCGGTGGCGGCCCGGGCGGTGGAGGCCGGGGCCCGGCTGGTGAACGACGTCTCGGGCGGGCTGGCGGACCCGGAGATGGCGGCCGTGGTGGCCGAGACGGGTGCCCCGTTCGTGGTGATGCACTGGCGCGGGCAGTCCGCGGACATGGACGCCCTGGCGGTCTACGGGGACGTGGTCGAGGACGTGGTGGCCGAGCTGACGGCCCGGGTGGCGGTGCTGACCGCCGCCGGGGTCAAGGAGGAGCAGCTGGTGCTCGACCCGGGTCTGGGCTTCGCCAAGACCCCGGAGCACAACTGGGCACTGCTCGGCCGGCTGGACGCGCTGACCGGTCTCGGCCGCCCGGTGCTGGTGGCGGCTTCGCGCAAGCGGTTCCTGGGTACGCTGCTGGCCAACCCGGAAACGGGCGAGCTGCGCCCGGCCAGGGAGCGGGACGACGCCACGGCGGCCGTCTCGGTGCTGTCGGCCCGGGCCGGGGCGTGGGCGGTCCGGGTGCACGACGTGGCCGGGACGGCCGACGCGGTGAGGGTGGTGGCGGCCTGGCAGCGGGCGGCCGCGCGGTGACCTATCCGGGGGTAGCGGTTTGGCGAAGGGCGGGAGTGACCATGGCGGGTGACGGCAGGTCGGTCGGGGACCGGGCCTCGGCGGAGGCGGAGCTGGACAGGCTGGCGGTGCTGGCGGCCAACCAGGCGCTGTACGAGGCCCTGGAGAACGGCGACCTGGAGGCCGTGGAGAACGCCTGGCTCGGCCCGGACGACGCCGACGACAAGCACGGCGCGGTCTGCGTGCACCCCGGCTGGCCGGTGCTGCGCGGCCGGGCGCAGGTGACCCGCTCCTACATGTTGATCATGGCGAACACGGAGTACATCCAGTTCTTCCTGACCGACGTGGAGTGCGAGGTGCAGGGCGACACGGCCCTGCTCACCTGCACCGAGAACATCCTCTCCGGCGGCGAGGCCGAGGAGGAGGGCGAGCTGGGTCCGCTGGTCGGCGGCAAGGTGGTCTCCACCAACCTGTTCCGGCGTAGCCCGGACGGCTGGAAGCTCTGGTCGCACCACGGTTCGCCCGTGCTGACCAGCGGGGACGACGAGGACGAGGAGTGAGACGGGGCTGAGGCTCCGTCAGCCCGGCGGGAATCCGCCGGGCCGCGGTGTTGTTGCGGAACGTGCACCGACTGTTCACGTCAATGGCCGTTCCGGCGTGCGTGGCGGCGCGCGGTGCCGGGTAGGACGGTCGGGGTTCGTCGTCGTCCGCGGGTAGATTCGAGAGCTGCGGGCCGGGCGGCCCGGTGCTCCGCCGTGTGCGGAGCCTGTCCACATGGGAGAAGTGAGTTGCTGGACCGCGTCACTCTGCGGGGCCTGCGTGCCCGTGGCCACCACGGTGTCTTCGAGCGCGAGCGGGTCGAGGGCCAGACCTTCGTGGTCGACCTGGTGATGTACCTGGACACCCGCCCGGCGGCCTCCGGCGACGACCTGACCCGCACCGCGCACTACGGGGTGGTGGCCGAGGAGGTCACCGCGATCATCGCCGGCGAGCCGGTCGACCTGATCGAGACGCTGGCCCAGCGGATCGCCGACCAGTGCCTGAAGCACGAGGCGGTGGAGGAGGTCGAGGTCACCGTGCACAAGCCGGACGCCCCGATCACGGTGCCGTTCGACGACGTCACGATCACCATCCACCGGCGCCGCGGATGACCTTCGCGGTGCGGCCCGCCGCCGTCCAGACCGAACCTGCAGAGGGATACCGATGAGCACCAGCGACCCGACCGCCTCGCCGACCACGTTCGACCTGGAGCGCCGGGTCGACACCGCCGAATCCACCCTGCACGACCCGCGCCGCGCGGCCCTGGCCCTCGGCAGCAACCTGGGCAACCGGCTGGAGACCCTCCAGGGCGCCGTCGACGCGCTGGCCGACACCCCCGGGCTCAAGGTCTGCGCCGTCTCGGCGGTGTACGAGACCGCCGCGGTCGGCGGCCCGGACGAGCAGCCCTCGTACTTCAACGCCGTGGTGCTGCTGAAGACCACCCTGCCGCCGAGCTCCCTGCTGGAGCGGGCCAACGCGGTCGAGGACGCCTTCGGCCGGGTCCGCACCGTCCGCTGGGGCCCGCGCACCCTGGACGTGGACGTGCTGGCCTACGAGGGCGTCACCAGTGACGACCCGGTGCTGCTGCTGCCGCACCCGCGGGCCCACGAGCGGGCCTTCGTGCTCGCCCCCTGGCAGGACGCCGACCCGGACGCCGAGCTGCCCGGTCTCGGCCGGGTGGCCGACCTGCTGAAGACGGTCGCCGAGGAGCCCGGCCAGGAGGTCCTGCGGCGCGACGACATCCAGCTCCGGTTGCCGGAGTAGCCGGGGTCGGGGCCGCCTCCCCGGAACCGGGCGGCGGGGGCGCACGTTGGCCCTGCTGTCCGGTCCGCGCCCGGCCGGTCTCTGCTTGACTGGGCGTCATCTCCGCTGGAAGGACCCGTGTGAAGCCGCTCCGCCTCCGTCTGCTGCTGCTGATCGCCGCCGTGGCCACCGCGCTGGCCTGGGCGGGTGCCCGGCTGTGGGACTCGCTCGGGCACCTGCCCGGGGTGCCCGCCGCCGCGCCGATCGTGCTGGCGGCGGTCGCGGTGGTGCTGCTGGCCACCGCGCTCTCGCTGCGGTCCCGGTTGAAGGCGGCCCGTGAGCGGCAGCACGGGGCCCGCGGGGTCGACCCGATCGGGGCGGCCCGGGCGGTGGTGCTCGGCCAGGCCAGCGCCCTGGTCTCGGCGGTGATGGCCGGGGTCTACGCGGGCACCGGCATCCACCTGCTGAGCCAGCTGGACGATCCGGCCCGGGCCTCCCAGGCGATCACCGCCGGACTGGCCGTGCTCGCGGCGGCCGCCGTGGTGGCGGCCGCGCTCTGGCTCCAGCACGTCTGCCGGCTGCCGGAGGACCACGACGGGCCGGCCGGGCCCGCACCGTCGGCGCGCTGACCGCACCGTTCCGGTACTGACGGCACGTCAGGCCGCCGTCACCGGGAGTGTCGGTGACGGCGTGTCAAGGGCGGAATGGGGGGCCAGGCTGACAGCGCCCCGATTCGCACGCTAGTTTCTTTGGCATGTCTCGCGGACGCCACCGTCACTCGTCCCTCCTCGGCCGCACCGGGCCGCCGGTCGCGGCCGGCGTGCTCGTCGTCGCCGCCCTGGCCTCCCTGGTGGCCAGTCCGGACACCCTCGTGGTGCGCTCGTTGGGCGTCGCCGCCGTGCTCGCCGCGGTCGGGATCGCCCTGCTGCTGCGCCAGCGCGACCGCGCCGCCCGGCTGGCCGCCGAGCTGGCCGCCACCCGGCGGCTGCGGGCCGAGGAGCGCTTCGAGGAGCAGCTCGCCGAGGCCGAGTACGCCGCCGAGGTGGCCGAGGAGCGGGCCACCCGCTTCGGCCGCCGGCTGACCGCCGAGAAGTCCCGGCTGGCCAAGGCCGAGACCGAGATCGCCCGGTTGCTCCGCGAGCGCGCCGTGCTGGTGGCCGAGCAGGCCCTCAAGGAGGCCGAGGCGCACCAGCGCGCGCTGGCCGCCGCGCGCCCCAAGTACCCCGCCTCGCCGGCCGCGTACGTCCGCGCGGCCTCGGTGCTGCGGCAGCTGGAGCGGGAGGCCGTCCGGGCCGAGGAGCGCCGGGCCGCCGCCGAGCGGGCCGCCGGGGCGGCGCGTCCGCCCGCGCTGCCGGCCGGTGCCGCCCCGGCACCCGCGGCCGCGCCGGTGCAGGCGACGGTCCGTCAGCTGGGCGCGGTGCCGGAGCGTCCGGTGCTCGCCGCGGCGGGCGCGGCGGAGGGCACTGCGGTGGCCGCGGCTCCGGTGGTGCGGCAGCGGCCGCGGCCGGCCGCGCGGGGGCAGAACTTCAGCTTCTTCGGCCGCGCCGGTGCGGCCGGCGCCGCCGTCCGGGCCGCCGCTCCGGCGCCCTCGGTCGGCAGCGTGACCGAGCTGGCCGCCAAGGCCCCGGCCGCCCCGTCCGGGGTGGAGGACCTGGCCGACCTGGCGGACGTGGTGGGCGACGAGGCGGTGGCCGAGAGCGCCCGCTACGCGGCCCCGCAGCCCTCCGTGGAGCAGCCGGTGACGGCCGCCCCGGCGGAGGAGGTCGCGGCCGCCCACGGACGGCCCGAGGTGGTCGACCTGACGCCGCACGACGACACCGAGGTGATCTCGGTCGCGGAGCTCCGGGCCGAGTTCCGCTAGACCGCTGGACCGCTGGGCCGCGCGCACACGCGGAAGGGGCGCCCCCTCGGGGGCGCCCCTTCGTGCTGGACCGCGTCTCAGATCTGGACGCCGAAGTCCTGGGCGATGCCGGCCAGGCCGGAGGCGTAGCCCTGGCCGACGGCGCGGAACTTCCACTCGGCGCCGTTGCGGTAGAGCTCGCCGAAGACCATCGCGGTCTCGGTGGCCGCGTCCTCGGAGAGGTCGTAGCGGGCGATCTCGGCGCCGCCGGCCGAGTTGAGCACCCGGATGTACGCGTTGCGGACCTGGCCGAAGCTCTGCTTGCGGTTGTCGGCGTCGTAGATCGAGACCGGGAAGGTGATCCGGGCCGCCTCGGCGGGGAGGTTGGCGAGGTTGACGCTGATCGCCTCGTCGTCGCCGGCGCCCTCGCCGCTGCGGTTGTCACCGGTGTGCACCACGGTGCCGTCCGGGGAGCTGGTGTTGTTGAAGAAGACGAAGTGCCCGTTGGAGAGCACCCGGCCCTCCGCGTTCAGCACGATGGCGCTGGCGTCCAGGTCGAACTCGGCGCCCGTGGTGGTCCGGACGTCCCACCCGAGGCCGACGTTGACCGCGGTCAGGCCCGGGGCCTCCTTGGTCAGCGAGACGTTGCCGCCCTTGGAGAGGCTGACTGGCATGGTTTCGGTGTCCCTTCGTCGCTTCTGCCCGTGAGAACGCGGGCGGCGGGGGTGGTGGTTCCGGCCGCGCGGCAAATCTCTCACGGCGGGGGCCGACGAGGGGTCAGATCCGGGGGAAGCGGCCCTGCACGGTCCAGATGTTCGGGTTGTCGGCCAGGCCCTCGTGCAGGTCGAACAGGTCGGCCAGCACGTCCTGGAGGAAGTCCCGGGCCTCCCGGCGCAGGTCCTCGTGGCGGACGACGGCCGGCGGCTCCTCGGGCAGCCAGGTGGCGCTGACCTCGACCAGGCCGAAGCGGCGGGCGAAGCGGAGCAGCTCGGTGTTCTGGGTGAAGTCCAGGTCGTAGGTCTGGACGAGTGCGGACCGGCTGCCGCGCGGGTCGCGGTCGAGCTCCTCGACCGTGTCGCAGAGCGCCCAGGCGAAGTCCAGCACCGGCACCCAGCTCCAGTTGGTGGAGAACTCGGCCCCGTCCGCGTCCAGGTAGACGTCGCCGCAGAACAGGTCGTGGCGCAGCGCCCGCACGGGGGCGGTCCGGTAGTCCGTCTGGGGCGGGTCGGGGAAGCGGTTGGAAAGGGAGTACCCGAGCTCGATCACGCCGACATTCTCCCCCACGGAGGCGGTCACCCCGGGGGCGCGGGGAACTGCGCGCTGGGGAACGGCAGCACGTACAGCTGGCTCACCTGCCCCGATCTCGCGCTGGTCCGCCTTCCGCACTCGCGCAGTTCCTCGCGCCCCCGGCATCACCACTTCCGTCGGCCGTCCCGGACCGGTGTTCGCCGCGCCCCCGGGATAACCACTTTCGACCGGGTGACCCGGGCGGGATGATGGCGGCATGCCTGAGCCTCTGCGCGTCCGGGGATCGGTGGTCGTGCCCGACGCCGAGCTGCTGTGGCGCTTCTCCCGTTCTTCCGGCCCCGGTGGCCAGCACGTCAACACCTCGGACACCCAGGTGGAGCTCCGCTACGACCTCGCGGGGTCGGCCGCGCTCCCGCCGGTGTGGAAGGAGCGCGCCCTGGAGCGCCTCGCGGGCCGGCTGGTGGACGGCCGGTTCGTGGTGGTGAAGGCGTCCGAGCACCGGTCGCAGCTGCGCAACCGCGAGATGGCGGTGGCCCGGCTGGCCGCGCTGCTCGGCGAGGCCACCGCGCCGCCGCCGAAGACCCGCCGCCGGACCAAGCCCACCCGGGGGATGATCGAGCGCCGGCTGGAGAACAAGCGCCACCGCTCGCAGCTCAAGCAGGGCCGGAGCCGTCCCGACTACTGACGGGGCCTCAGGCCAGGTGCCGGTAGCCGCCGCGGTGGTAGAGCAGCGGTGCGGCGCCGGGGGCGGGCACGGCCGCGGCGAGGACGTGGCCGATCAGCAGGGTGTGGTCGCCGGCGGCGACGCGCTGGACGGTGCGGCACTCGACGGTGGCCAGGGCGCCGTCGATCAGCGGGGCGCCGGAGTGCGGGCCGCGGTGGTGCGGGGTGTCGGCGAACAGCAGGCGGTCGCCGAGCCGGCCCTTCATGGCGAACCGGGAGGCGACGGTGCGGTGCGCCTCGCCGAGCAGGGAGACCGCCCAGTGGTCGGTGCGGGCGAGCAGTTCGTCCATCCGGGAGTCGGTGCGGACCGAGACGAGCACCAGCGGGGGCTCCAGCGAGACCGAGAGGAACGAGGTCGCGGTCATGCCGGCGTCCTCGCCGTCCTCGGGGTCGTGGGCGGTGACCAGGGTGACGCCGGAGGCGAGGTGGCCGAGCGCGGCCCGGAACTCGTCGGGGGTGGCGGCCTGGGTGACGGTGGACTGCGGGGACGTCTGCACGTACCGCACGGTAGTCGGCCGACCGGGTGGGCGGCATCGGGCAGTGGTCTTAGGACCGATGGGCCGGAGGACTGAAGCGGTGCTCCCCGGGCGGCGCAGGTCCTCACCCCTGGGGGTGAGGACGCGGGGCCCTACGGCGGGCAGCGGGCTTCAGCGGTGGTGGCGAAGAGCCGACCACCCAATGGTCCGGATTGTCCAGTGATGTTCCGCACAGGGCCTGTGAGCTGCGCTTACGGTCATGCGCATGGTGTGATTTGGGTCACAAGTGGTGACCTATTGTTGACCGAGCGTGCCGAACGTTGTGCTCCCTGTGATTCAGTTCTTCTGGCAATCGGACGATAACCATCAAGACCTATCCGAAGCAGCCGGGGAGCCCCCGCATGGAAGCCGAGTCGGAGCCCTACGTCCGCCTCGCGACCCTCCGCACCTTGCACCGGGTCGTGGCGGACCTCAACGCTGCCCGCAGCCTGGCGGGGACGCTCCAGGCGGTGGTCGAGGGCGCGGTGCACGGGCTCGGCTTCGACGCGGCGGCGGTCAGCCTGGTGCGGCCCGACGGCGATCTGGTGGTGGCGGCGGTCTGGGAGCTGGAGGAGAGCGCCTTCGGCGGGCCCGCGGTGCTGCTCGGCCAGGTCGGCTCGCGGGAGTCCTGGGAGCGGATGCTGAGCGTCAGCGACCACTGGGGCACCCTGCGCTTCCTGCCGTACGACCGGGGATGGGCGATCGGCACCGACATCCCGAGCTGGACCGGGGACGGCCCGCTGCCGGTGTACGTGAACGACTGGCACCCGCAGGACGTGCTGCTGGCCCCGATGTACAGCGCCGGGGGAGACCTGCTCGGCGTGCTCTCGGTGGACCGCCCGCGCAGCGGGAAGCGGCCCGGGGCGTGGACCCGGGAGGCGCTGGAGATGTTCTCCCTGCAGGCCTCGATCGCGATCGGGAACGCCCGGCTGCGGGCCGAGATGCAGCGCGCGCTGGCCCGGCTGGAGAAGGAGCAGCAGGCCCTGCGGGCCAGCGAGGAGAGCTTCCGGCAGGCCTTCGAGTACGCGCCCAGCGGGATGGCCATCACCGAGCTGCACGGCGCCGCGATGGGCCAGCTGACCAGGGTGAACGACGCGCTCTGCCGGCTGCTCGGGCGGCCCCGGGCGACGCTGCGCCAGCAGCGCTTCGCGGACCTGGTGCACCCGGACGACCTGGAGCTGCTCCAGCGCACCAGCGCCGAGGGCGGGCGGGCCGAGCTGCGGCTGTCCCGGCGGGACGGCGGCTACCAGTGGGTCTGCCTGCGCAACTCGGTGGTGGCGGACGCGGCCGAGGGGCCGAGCTTCCTGCTGACCCACGTCGAGGACATCGAGGAGCGCAAGCGCCACGAGTTCCAGCTGGCGCACCGCGCCAGCCACGACGCGCTGACCGGGCTGCCGAACAGCGCCGAGCTGCGGGCCAGGCTGGGCCGCCGGATCTGTCCGCTGGACCCGGCGGGCGCGGCGGCGCACGAGGCCGGCCCCGAGCGCCTGGACGGCGAGCCCGCGTACGCCGGGCAGGTGGCCTCGTACGGCGGCTTCGAGGTGGGGGGCGGCCCGGTCGCCCTGCCGCACGGCCACGGGGCCGCTGACGGGCCCGCCAGGGGGTTGGAGCGGGAGGCGTTCGGCCTGGACCGGGAGGCCTTCGGGCGGGTCCGCGAGCACGTCGAGGTGCCGGCCGACCACGTGCACACGGTGATCCCCTCCGAGCTGCCGGCCGGCGGCGACCTCTGGGGCTCCGGGCCGCGCGGCCCGGCCGCGGAGAAGGGCCTGGCGGTGCTCTTCTGCGACCTGGACGGCTTCAAGTCGATCAACGACCGGTTCGGCCACAAGGCGGGCGACGGGGTGCTGATCGAGGTGGCCCGGCGGCTCCAGCAGGTGGTCCGGGAGGGCGACACGGTGGCCCGGCTCGGCGGCGACGAGTTCGTGGTGCTGGCCGACGGGATCGGCCGCGAGGAGGCCAAGGACCTGGCCGGGCGGCTGCGCAACGCGATCATCCCGCCGATGCGGATCGACAACCGGACCACCCGGGTCGGCGTCAGCCTCGGCATCGGCTGGGCCGGCTGCGGCATGTCGATCGAAGAGGTGCTGCACGTCGCCGACGAGCGGATGTACGACGAGAAGCGGGCGCGCGGCGGCAGTCCGCGGGGCGCGCGGGGCGAGCGTTCGCACCGGCGCGCGGGGTGAAAGCGGCAGGTCGGACGGGGTCCGAACGGCGGGCGGCCGCCCGGGGTACGCCCTGACGGAGCGTCAGGCGCACCGTTTCTCCACCCGTTCCCCCGACCGTGTGCGCGGCGGTGGACGGCTTTCCCCGGCATCGGGCCGGGCAGGTAGGGTTCCCCGGTACGAGCGTTCATTCGCCCGTGCGGCGACGGGCCGCCGCACGTGTGCTGCGATGGGGAGTTGACCACCGTGACGACGGCCGGAAGTGACGGAGCGTCCGAGGACCGGACGGAGGAGGACCCTTTCGCGTACCTCTACCGGCCCGCCGACGGCGAGTCCGCCGCCGAGCAGCCGAGGTCCGCGGGGTACTCGCGCCCGGTCGAGGTGGGCCGCGCCCAGTACCCGCCGCCGCAGCCGCAGGCCGCCTACCAGCCGACGGCGCAGCAGCAGCTCCCGCACCAGCAGGGGGCGCAGCAGCACGCCCGGTACGCCGAGCACTCCCGCCCGCAGCCGGGCGAGCAGGCTCCGGCCGGGCGGAGCAAGGGCGTGGTCATCGGCGCCATCGCGGTGGTGGCCGCGATCGCCATCGGGGCCGGCGTGGCGCTCTCCATGGGTGACGCCGGCAAGGGCGACAAGAACGCCTCCGGCTCCACCGGCAGCGCCGCGGCGAGCACGCCGAGCTCCGGCCCGTCGCCGTCCGCCTCGCCGAACCCGAGCGCCTCGCCGCTGGTCAACGGCGCGGGCGTGGCCGACTTCAGCGGTCTGCAGCTCTCCGGCGGTGCGGCGGTGGCCAACTCGGTGGCCGGGGCCAAGGGCAAGGGCGGCTACGTCACCGGCCTGGCCGGCGGCGCGGTGGTGAGCTGGAAGGTCACCGTCCCGCAGGCGGCCACCTACCGGGTGTCGATCCGCTTCAACAACACCGGCGCGGACGCCCAGGCGGTGGTGAAGGTGGACGGCAAGCCCACCTACACCCCGATCAACCTGAGGAACTACAAGGCCGGCCTCCAGCCGGAGCAGGCCTGGTTCGGCTCCTGGATAAGCGCCGAGGTCCCGAGCGCGGGCGAGCACACGATAACGATCGAGTCGCTCCCCGCGAGCCCGGCCGGAGCGGTGCTCTTCGACCAGATCGCGGTCACCCCGAACGGCGTCGACCCCGGTCTGTGACCGCGAGGGAGTCCGTGACCGTCCGGGCCGAAGGCGAGCAGCGGGACGCAGATCCGCTGCTCACCTCTCCCGGAGGGTCAGGAGGCCCCGGTCAGGCCGCGTGGGCCCGGCTGAAGCGGTCCGCGCCGACGATCCACTCGCCGCGGCGCATCACCGCGACGAGGTCGTAGGTCTCGGAGTCGAGCACGACCAGGTCGGCGTTCTTGCCGGCCTCCAGGGTGCCGATCGAGTCGTCCAGGCCGAGCAGGCGGGCCGGGACGGTCGACAGCGAGGTGACGGCCTGGTTGAGCGTCAGACCGTTGACGGTGACCGAGCGCTTGAAGGCGACGTCCAGGGTGAGGGTGGAGCCGGCGATGGAGCCGCCCTCGACCAGGCGGGCGACCCCGTTCTCCACCCGGACCTGGAGCGGGCCCAGCGGGTAGAGGCCGTCGCCCATGCCGGCCGCGCCCATCGCGTCGGTGATCAGGGCGACCCGCTCGGCACCGGCGGTGCCGTAGGCGAGGTCGAGCACCGAGGGGTGCAGGTGCACGCCGTCGTTGATCAGCTCGACGGTGACCCGCTCGTCCTCGAGCAGGGCCACGATCGGGCCCGGGGCGCGGTGCTGGATGCCCGGCATCGCGTTGAACAGGTGGGTGGCGACGGTGGCCCCGGCCTCGACGGCCTCCAGGGTCTTGTCGTAGTCCGAGTCGGTGTGGCCGACGGCCGCGATCACGCCGAGGTCGGCGAGCATCCGGACGGACTCCAGACCACCCGTCAGCTCCGGCGCCAGGGTGAACATCCTCGCGGTGCCGCGGGCGGCGTCCACCAGCTTGCGCACCACGGCCGGGTCGGGGTCGCGCAGCAGGTCGGGGCGGTGCGCGCCGCAGCGGTTGTGCGAGATGAACGGGCCCTCGAAGTGCACGCCCGCCAGCACGCCGTCCTCGACCAGCTCGGAGAGCACGGCGGCCTGGTGGCAGAGCTCGTCGATCTCCCCGGTGACGGTGGAGGCCATGGTGGTGGTGGTGCCGTGGGCCAGATGGGTGCGGGCCACGGTGAGCGCCTCCTCGGCGATCCCCGAGGCGTAGGAGCCGCCGCCACCGCCGTGCACGTGCAGGTCCACGAAGCCGGGGACGACGGTGTAGCCCGTGAGGTCCACGTCGCCCGGCTCGGTCTCCCCGCCGAGGCCCGCGATCCGCGAACCCTCGACGGACAGCCGCCCGTGCTCGATCACACCGCCCGGCAGGACCAGTCGGGCTCCGGCAAGTGCAGTTCGGTCCGCGCTCACGCGGTCACCTCCATGGAGAGCAGATCCCAGGCGAGCAGGCCAGCGCCCAGGGATGCGGCGGTGTCTTTGAGCATGGCGGGAACGACCTTCGGGGGCATCTGGAAGGTCAGCCGCTCGGACACCGCTGCGCGCAAGGGTGTGAAGAGCGTGTCACCGGCTTCGGCCAGCCCGCCGCCGACGATCACCGTCGAGGGGTCGAGCAGGCTCTGGGCCAGCACGATCCCGTCGGCCAGCGCGTCGACCGCGGTCCGCCACACCTCCAGGGCGCGCGGGTCCCCGGCGTCGACCGCCGCGGCGCAGGCCGCCGCGTCCGCCTCCGGGTCGCCGCTCGCTTCGGCCCAGGCCCGGGAGACGGCGCCGGCCGAGGCCAGCGTCTCCAGGCAGCCCTTGGCGCCGCAGCCGCACTGCGGGCCGCCGGGGCGGACCACCACGTGGCCGATCTCGCCGCCGTAGCCGTGCGCGCCCGCCTCGATCGCCCCGTGGATGCCGATCGCCCCGGCGATGCCGGTGCCCAGCGCGATGAAGAGGAAGCGGTCCACGCCCTGCCCGGCGCCGATCCGGCCCTCGGCCAGCCCGCCGGAGCGGACGTCGTGGCCGAGGGCGACCGGAAGGCCGCCGAGGCGCTCGCCGAGCAGCTTGCGCATCGGCAGGTCCCGCCAACCGAGGTTGGCGGAGAAGACCGCGATCCCGTTCTTCTCGTCGATCGTCCCCGGCACCGCCACGCCGGCGGCGAGGGGGCCGGTGCCGAAGCGGCTGCGGCCCTCCTGCGCCAGCTCGGCGGCGAAGTCGAGGATGGTGGCGACGACGGCGTCCGTGCCGTGCTCCCGCCCGGTCGGTCGGCGTGCTTCGAACAGCACGGAGCCGTCCTGGGCGAGCAGCGCGGCCTTCATGCCGGTGCCGCCTACATCGAGTGCGATGACGTGCTTCACGGGGGACAGTTTCCCTTGGACTTGTCGGAGAGGTCTAGTCCAGTTGCGTGATTGGTCTGGTCCATGGTGGTGAGGTTTGTCGCCTTTAAGGGTGTCTTAAGGCCCTTTGTTCGGGCTTTGTCAACCTTCTTTCCTATTGTCGGCAAGGGAGTTGGGAAGGAAAAGGGATCAGACCAGGATGATGGAGCGGGTCAGCGCGCGCGGCTCGTCCGGGTTCAGACCGCGCGCCTCGGCGGTCGCCACCGCGAGCCGCTGGGCCCGCACCAGGTCCGCCATCGGGTCCAGACCGGGCTCGTCCAGCAGCTCGGCGCCGGTGGCCCCGATCTGCTCGGGCAGGCCCTCCGGCAGGCCGCCGAAGGCCCAGACCGCGCGGCCCGGCGCGGCGATGGCGATCGGCCCGTGCCGGTACTCCATCGCCGGGTAGGACTCGGTCCAGGCGCCGGCCGCCTCGCGCATCTTCAGGCCGGCCTCCTGGGCCAGCCCGTACGTCCAGCCGCGGCCGAGGAAGCTCACCTGCTCGGCGGTGACCAGGGTGGCCGGCAGCTGCCAGGCCAGCGCCCGCTCGGCGTCGGCGGCGGCCTGCGCCACCGTGGCCACGCCGGCCGGCAGGGCGTCCTCCAGCTCCAGGTGGGCCCGGAGCAGGGCGAGGGCGGTGGTGGCGAAGCGGGTCTGCACCACCGAGTGCTCGTCGGCGAACTCCAGCATCACGTGCTGGTCGGCCACCTCCAGCACCGGGCTGCCGGGGGTGCCGGTGAGCACGGTGGAGGGGGTCTTGAGCCGGTCGAGCAGCTCGATCACCTCGGTGGTGGTGCCGGAGCGGGTGATCGCCACGATCCGGTCGTAGCGGCGCCCGAGCGGGAACTCGGAGGCGGCCAGGGCGTCGGTCTCGCCGTGCCCGCCGCTCTCGCGCAGCACCGCGTAGGCCTGCGCCATGAACCAGGAGGTGCCGCAGCCGACGACCGCGACCCGCTCGCCGCGCCGCGGCAGGGCGGGGGAGACGGTGGCGGCCAGGGCGGCGGCCTGCCGCCAGTTGGCGGGCTGGGTGGCCAGTTCCTGGGCAGTCAGGGAAGACATGGGTACGGCCCCTCCGGGGAATCCAGGCGTGGATGCTTGAAGCTGATTGATTTATAGATGTTTCGCGCAGGATTGCGCAAGAGCACTCGCGCGAGATGAACTGTGGGAAGCTGATCCAGCCGCGCCGGAGACCTCCGGCGCGGGCGCTGCGGGAGAGGGGCGGCACCAAGCGTGTCCAGGTACGAGCGGTGGAACGCACTGCTGGAACTGCTCAACGAGCACGGCAAGTTGGAGGTCGAGGAGGCCGCCGAGGCGCTCGACGTCTCCGCCGCCACCATCCGCCGTGACCTGGACCAGCTGGCGCGCCAGCAGATGGTCACCCGGACCAGGGGCGGCGCGGTGGCGCACAACGTCAGCTACGACCTGCCGCTGCGCTACAAGACCGCCCGCAATGCCGACGCCAAGCAGCGGATCGGCGCCGCGGTGGCCGAGTTGATCGCCCCGGGCGAGGTGGTCGGCCTGAACGGCGGCACCACCACCACCGAGGTGGCCCGCGCGCTGGCCGTGCGCCCGGAGCCGGACGGCGGGTCGGGCCAGGCGCTGACCATCGTCACCAACGCGGTCAACATCGCCAACGAGCTGACGGTCCGTCCGCAGGTGAAGATCGTGCTCACCGGCGGGGTGGCCCGGCCGCAGTCCTACGAGCTGATCGGCCCGCTGGCCACCCTGGTGCTCAACGAACTCGCCCTGGACGTCACGGTCCTGGGCGTGGACGCGCTGGACGCCGAGCACGGCGCCACCGCCCACAACGAGGGCGAGGCGAGCGTCAACCGGCTGCTCGCCGAGCGGGCCCGCCGGGTGGTGGTGGCGGCCGACTCCTCCAAGCTCGGCCACCGGGCCTTCGCCCGGATCTGCGGGGCGGAGCGGATCTCGGTCCTGGTGACCGACGACGGCATCTCCGCGGAGCTGACGGCGGCCTTCACGGAGGCCGGCGTGCAGGTGATCACGGCCTGAACGGCCTTCACCCATTAGCGCGTTGCGCCTGATGCAACGTCAGCCGAGATTCGGTAACTACCGTGTGTACAGGTCTGGACCACTGATGGTCCGCGCTGGAAAGGTGGCCGACGCTCCGTCTCCGCCCGAAGGTTGGTCCACCGTTGTCCAGCGCCGCCCGCAGGTCCTTCCTCTCCTCGACGGCCCTCGCCGTCACCGCCGCGCTGCTGCTCAGCGGTTGCGGCGCGCTCGGCCTGGGGGAGGAGGGCGACGTGACGCTCAAGCTGGTCGCGCCGGACTACGGCACCAACCGGGCCACCAGCACCGAGCCGTACTGGCAGGAGCTGGCGAAGAGCTTCGAGGCGGCCAACCCCGGCATCAAGGTCGAGGTCGAGGTGGTCTCCTGGACCGACATCGACACCCGGGTCGCCGAGCTGATCAAGAGCGGCAAGTCCCCCGACCTGGTGCAGACCGGCGGCTACGCCGACCAGGTCGCGGCCGGGCGGCTCTACCCCGCCGGTGACGTGCTGACCATCGAGACCCAGGCCAACATGCTGGCCTCGATCTCCCAGGCCGGGCAGGTGCTCGGCAGCCAGTACGGCATCCCCTTCACCACCTCCTCCCGGCTGTTCTTCTACAACAAGGCGATCTTCGAGAAGGCGGGCGTCACCGCCCCGCCCGCCACCTGGGACGAGCTGGTCAAGGCGGCCAAGAAGATCAAGGAGAAGGTGCCGGGGGTCACCCCGTACGCGCTGCCGCTCGGCCCCGAGGAGGCCCAGGCCGAGGGCCTGATGTGGGCCACCTCCGGGGGTGGCGGCTTCGCCGACGACGCGGGCAACTACAGCATCGACAGCGACGCCAACCAGAAGACCTTCGACTGGCTGCGCACCTCGCTGGTCAACCCGGGCCTGACCTACAAGGACCCCGGCGCGGTCAACCGGGCCACCGCCTTCGAGGACTTCGCGGCCGGGAAGGTGGCGATGCTCAACGGCCACCCGCAGCTGGCCCTCAACTCCGACAAGTCGGGCGTCCAGTACGGCACCGCCCCGCTGCCCCGCAGGGACGCCCAGGGCAAGGCCTCCTCGATGGGCGTGGCCGACTGGATGATGGCCTTCAAGGCCAACGGGCACCGGGCCGAGATCAAGAAGTTCCTCAGCCACGTCTACCAGAAGGAGAACGTCATCAAGTTCGCGTCGATGTACAACCTCCTGCCGGTGACGCAGGACGCGCGCGAGGAGATGGCGGCCTCCGGCCACAACATCAAGCCCTTCCTGGACGCGCTCACCAACGCGCGCTTCTACCCCTACGGCGAGACCTCCTGGGACCGGGTCAGCGGCCTGCTCAAGAAGCAGCTCGGCGGCGCCGTGAAGAACGACGGACAGGGGGTCCTGTCCGGTCTCCAGGGCGCCGCCGCGGAGGCCGCCGAGCAGAGCCGGCGCACCTCGGGGGGCTGACGGCCGCTCAGGCCCCTTCGGGGGCCTCGGGGGCCTCGGGGCCGAGGTCGATCGCGTAGGCCTTGCGGAGGGTCTCGTGCACCGTCCAGGTGGTGCGGTCGCCCTCGCGCAGGATCCCGACGGTGCCGGGGGCCAGCTCCAGGGTCTCGCCGCCCTCCACCGCGACGGTGGCCCGGCCGCTCACCACCACGAACATCTCGTCCGCCTCGGTGTCGGTCGCCACGCCCGGGGTGATCTGCCAGATGCCGCGCAGCCGGCGGCCGTCGGGCGACTCCCAGAGCAGCTTGCCGGACACCTCGGGGGCGCCGGAGACGATCTGCGAGGGGTCGAGCGGGTCGGGCTCGAGGTCGGCGTCGGGGATGCTGAGAGCGAAGCTGTGGTCCATGGGGTCGACGCTAACCCGGGCGGCGCGACGGGTGGGGGAGCAGAC
This sequence comes from Kitasatospora albolonga, assembly GCF_039535905.1. Classification (GTDB taxonomy): domain Bacteria; phylum Actinomycetota; class Actinomycetes; order Streptomycetales; family Streptomycetaceae; genus Kitasatospora; species Kitasatospora albolonga. The sequence continues at coordinate 43,035 of NZ_BAAAYB010000062.1, forward strand.
TGTGTCGCCCTGGCCGGGCAGAATGACACCCCGTAAGTGGAGGTGGCCGACATGCCCGACCTGACCGACCGCGAACGCGCGGTGCTCGCCCTGGAGGCCCGCGGCTGGCGTACGGCCGGCGCCAAGGAACGCGCCGTCCGGGAGGAGCTCGACCTCTCCGCCACCCGCTACCACCAGCTCCTCAACGCCCTCCTGGACCGCCCCGAGGCCCTCGCGGCCGAACCCGTCCTGGTCAACCGCCTACGGCGGGTCAGAGAGCGAAAACGCGCCGAACGTTGATGGCGGACGAGGTTGCGCCCCGCAGGGGCGCGGGGAACTGCGCGCAGGGGAACGGCACCACGTGCAACTGGCTCGCCTGCCCCGATCCAGCACTGGGCCGCCTTCCGTACTCGCGCAGTTCCTCGCGCCCCTGGGTCGCTGCAACTGGACCTCGCGTTCCGGTGTGAGCCGTCCGTCGCCCGGTTAGGGTCGAAGACATGGGTATCCCTGAGCCGAGGACGGAAGCCGGGCGGGTGGGGCTGCGTGCCCTGGTCGAGGAGCCGCGGAGTGCGGTGGTCGCCCTGGACTTCGACGGGACGTTGGCGCCGATCGTGGCCGATCCGGCCGCCGCGCGGGCCGAGCCGGCCGCGGTGGCGGCGCTGCGGGCGCTGCTGCCGTTGGTGGGCGGGGTCGTGGTGGTGACCGGCCGTCCGGCGGCGGTGGCGGTGGAGTACGGGGGGTTCGAGGGCCTCGGGCTGACCGTGCTGGGGCAGTACGGGGCGGAGCGCTGGGAGGCGGGGGTGCTGACGGCGCCGGAGCCGCCGCCCGGGGTGGCCGCGGCGCGGGCGGAACTGCCGTCGGTGGTGGGGGAGTCGGGCGCCTGGGTGGAGGACAAGGGGCGGGCGCTGGCGGTGCACACCCGCCGGACGGCCGACCCGCAGGCGCTGTTGGAGGAACTCCGGGCTCCGCTCGCCGGGTTGGCGGACCGTCACGGGCTGATGGTGGAGCCGGGCCGGTACGTGCTGGAGCTGCGTCCACCGGGTGTGGACAAGGGCGGGGCGCTGACGGAGTACCTGGCGGGACGTCCGGGGGCGGCGGTGCTGTACGCCGGTGACGACCTGGGTGACCTGCCCGCGTACGAGGCGCTGGAGCTGCGCCGCAAGGGCGGTGGCCCGGCCGTGCTGGTCTGCAGTTCGGCCGTCACGGGCGAGCGCCAGGTCGCCGAACTCGCCGACCGGGCCGACCTGTTGGTCCCCGGACCGACCGGTGTCGCCGAGCTGCTGCAGGCCCTGGCGGGCGCGCTGCGCTGAAGCGCCGCGCGCCCGTGCCCGAAGTGGGGGTACGGGCGCGCGGCGGCGGTCTCAGGCCCGCGGCGGGGCCGTGGTGGAGCGGATCACCAGCTCGGGGTCGAAGAGCAACTCGCCCGTGGGGACGGGCCGTCCGGCCACCAGGGCGAGGACGCTGCGGCCCACTTCGAGCGCCAGCCGGTCGGCGGGCTGCCGGACGGTGGTGAGCGGCGGGTCGGTGAACTCCGTGATGATGGTGCCGTCGTAGCCGACCACCGAGACGTCGTCCGGGACGGAGAGGCCGTGCCGGCGCAGGCCGCGGATCGCTCCGAGGGCCATGAAGTCGCTGGCCGCGACGATCGCGGTGGCGCCCTGCTTGAGCAGGCCGGCGGCGGCCGCCTGGCCGCCCTCCACGGTGTAGGACTGGCGGAAGACCCAGCTCTCGGCGTCGGCCAGGCCGCGCCGCTCCATGGCGGCGAGGAAGCCCTCCACCCGGCGGTCGGCCGGGTGGTTGCCGGCCGGGCCGGAGGCCATGCCGATCCGGCGGTGGCCGAGGCGGTGGAGGTGGTCCACCGCGAGTTCGGCGGCGAGCGCGTCGTCGGTGGAGAACACCGGCGCCGGATGCCCGTCCGCGAACTCGCCGTTGATGCCCAGGTAGGGCACCCGGCGGTCGCGCAGCAGCTCGTAGGTCTCGACGTCCGCGCCGTCCACCGTGTTGCTGGCGGAGAGGAAGACCACGGCGGCGATGCCGCGGTCGACCAGGGCGGAGACGAACTCGCGCTCCTGTACCCCGCCGGGGAAGGCGGGGCAGAGCACCATCTTCAGCCCGTGCGGGGCGAGCGCGGACTCGATCCGCTCGGCCACGTCGGCGAAGAACGGGTTGGACACCCGCTCCGTCACCACGGCGACCAACTGGCCGGGCGTGGAACGCTCGTAGCCGAGCTCGGACATCGCCCGCTCGACCGCGTCGCGGGTCTTCTTGGCGACGCCCTGCCGCCGGTTGATCACCCGGCTGACGGTCGCCTCGCTGACACCGGCGCGAGCCGCGAGTTCGGTGATGCCGACCTTCATTCCGCCCCTTCCACCTCGGTGGCCCCCACCGGACCACTGAGCACGGCGAGTCCGGACCTCGGCACCGGCAGCGCGTGCAGGCCGGGCGCGAGGCCCAGCGGCCTGCGCTCGATGATACGGCCGGACGGTCCGTAGGCGGTCAGCTCGGTCTCGCCCCCGGGCTCGGCGACCTCCAGGACGATCCGGTCGGAGGCCGAACCGTTCACCAGCACCAGTTCCTGACGCCAGGTCAGGTCGACCGGGACGACCTGCTCGGAGTGCACGCTGACCAGACCGGTGCCGTCCAGGTCGGCGCGGACCACGGGGTAGAGCTCGTCCGGGCGGCCGGGCTCCACCACGCCGTCCAGCAGCACGCCGCGCAGCCTGGTCCACTGGCCGAGCCAGAAGGCGATCGCGGCCCGGTGGTCCTCGGGCACCTCGGTGAGCCGCACCGAGACCTGCGGGACGGAGTGCAGGGCGCCGATCAACTGCCGGGCCACGCTGTGTGCGGGCGCCTCGCGGTGCCAGAGCAGCATGTCCGAGTGGACCGCGCCGCCGATCGCCAGGAAGGCGGTGTCGATGGTGCGGACCCGGTTGGCGGTGGAGTCCGCCGGGCAGTCGAAGGAGCGCAGCAGGTTCCCGTACGGGGCCATGCCGGGGCCGGTGTACGGCTGGCGCAGCTCCAGCAGCAGGCCGGGGCGGACGAGTTCCAGCTCGCGGCGGACCTCGGCCAGCAGCTCGGTCATGGCCCGGCCGACGTCGGGGCCGCCGTCGCCGGCGTGCACCATCGCCTCGTCCAGGAAGTCCAGCTTGAGGCCGTCCAGCCCGTGGTCGCGGACCAGCCGGACGCAGAGCGCGACCACGTGCGCCCGGACCTCGGGCAGCCGGGGGTCCAGCACGTAGGCGCCGGGGACGCCGGCCCGCACGGTGGGCCGCCACCTGTCGTACGCCTCGGAGTCCGGGCCGACCAGCAGCGGGGCGACCCAGAGCAGGTAGTGCAGGCCCAGGTCGCGCACCTCGGCGACGTGCGCGGTCAGGTCGGGGAACTTGGCCGGGTCGGGCCGCCAGTCGCCGCAGCCGGCGTAGCCGCGGCCGTGGCCGCCGAGCTGCCAGCCGTCGTCCAGGATCAGCGCGCCGAAGCCCAGGGTGGTGGCCAGCGCGGCCTCGGCGGTCACGGAGTCCGCGTCCACCTGCTGGTTGAAGGCGTACCAGGTCGAGTACACCGGGGTGCGGGCGCCGTCCGGCACCGGCATCGGGGTGATCCCGGCGGCGTACCACGCGCGCAGGGTGCGCATCGCGGTGGCCACCGAGGCCGAGCGCGGGACGAAGAGCAGCCGGTGCCCGCCGGGGGCGGGGGGCAGCAGCAGCTGCACCACGAAGCTGTCGGTCTCCTCGGAGACCCCGAACCGCAGCCGCGCCTCGGGCACCGGGTCGGCGGCCGCGAAGGTGAGCAGGGTGGTGCCGGCGTGGTCGTAGAGGCAGCCGGTGGCGAGTGCGTCCACCAGCGAGACCGCGGCCTTCCCCTCCCAGTCCGCGGTCAGGGTCCGGCGCCAGCCGCCCTGCGGGTGCCAGTAGCCGGCGGCGTCGCCGAGCGGCACCGAGAGCCGGACCTCGACGGGCCCGCCGTCGGCCGAGTCGACCGCCACCATCCGGATGCCGGAGGGGAGTTCGGTGCTGGACCAGTGCCCGCCGGGCACCGCGACCGAGACCAGGTCGAGCAGCGGCTCGAAGGTGGCCGGGGCCAACTCGGCGGTGGTGACGGCCTCTTGGCCGATGTGGTCGTTGTGGTTGATGGTCATTCCTTCACCGCCCCTGCGAGGAGTCCGGAGACGAAGTGCTTCTGAAGTGCCAGGAAGAGGGCCGCCATCGGCAGGGCGGCGATCGCCGTGCCGGCCAGGATGGCGCCGTAGTCGGTGTCGTCCACGCCCTGCAGCGAGGCCAGCGCGACCGGGATGGTGAGCGCGCTCTCGCTGCGCAGCACCGTGAGCGGCCAGATGAACTCGTTCCACTGGAAGAGGAAGAGGAAGATGGCCAGCGCGGCCAGCGCGGGCCGCATCGGGGGCAGCGCCACCCGCAGGAAGAGCCGCAGTTCGCCGCAGCCGTCCACCCGGCCGGAGTCGAGCAGCTCGTTCGGGAGGGTGGACATCGACTGCCGCATCAGGAAGATGCCGAACGGCAGCGCCAGGTTGGGCAGGATGACGGCCTGGTAGGTGTCCAGCCAGGTCAGCTCGGCCATCAGGCGGAACAGCGGCACCAGGGTGACCTGGGACGGGATCACCAGACCCAGCATCAGGAGGCCGAACAGCGCCTCCTTGCCCTTGAACTCGAACTTGGCGAAGCCGTAGCCGGCCAGGGTGCAGATCACCCCGGCGGTCAGCGTGTAGACCACCGCGATGCCCAGGGAGTTGACCACCACCCGGCCGAAGTCGGCCTTCTCCTGCAGCGAGTTGAGGTTGTCCAGCAGGTGCCCGCCGGGCAGCAGCGGCGGCGGGGAGGTGAAGATCTCCTTGGAGCTGTGGGTGGCGGCGATGATCAGCCAGTAGAACGGGACCAGGACGGCGGCCAGGGTGATGGCCAGCGACCAGGTCAGGCCGATCGACTTGGCGGTGCGGTGCTCGGTGCGGGCGCTCATGACTTCTCCCCCAGCAGCTTGAACTGGACGAGGCCGAGGGCACCGATGATCAGCGCCAGCGCGTAGGCGATCGCCGAGGCGTAGCCGAAGTCGAAGTACTTGAAGGCGTTCTGGTACAGGTACATGCCGATGGTCAGGGTCGCGTTGTCGGGCCCGCCGCCGGTGAGGACGTAGGGCTCGTCGAAGATCTGCAGGGTGCCGATGGTGGAGAGCACCGTGGTGAGCAGCAGGGCCGGCTTGATGCCGGGCAGGGTCACGTGCCGGAACGCCTTCCAGGCGCCCGCCCCGTCCACCGCGGCCGCGTCGTACAGCTCGGCGGGGACGGACTGCAGGCGGGCGAGCAGGATGACCGCGTTGTAACCGGTGTAGTGCCAGGTCAGTGCCAGCCCGAGCGAGATCTTCGCCCAGAGCGGGTCGGTCAGCCAGGGGACGTCCGCCCCGAGCAGCCAGTTGACCAGGCCGTACTGCTGGTTGAGCAGGACGGAGAAGATGATCCCGTAGGCCACCAGGCCGGTGATCATCGGCAGGAAGAAGCCCAGCCGGAACACGGACCGGGCCCGCAGCAGCGAGGAGTTGAGCGCCACTGCGAGGCCGGTCGCGAGGGTCAGCATGAGCGGCACCTGGATCGCCAGGATGACCGCGCTGTTCCCGAGGGAGGTCCAGAACAGCGGGTCGTCGAGCAGCCTGGCGTAGTTGTCCAGGCCGGCGAAGGTCTCGGTGCCTCCGGTGGAGCGGTACAGGCTGAGCCGGAACGAGGCGGCGATCGGGTAGACCTTGAAAGCCGCGAACAACAGCAGCGCCGGGAGGACGAACAGGTACGGCAGCGCACGCCGCCTCGCCGGGGTCATCGAACGACCTTGCGCCCGGTCTGCTGGGCGAGCTGGTCGGCGGCCTGCTTCAGGACCTCGGCCGGGTCGGCACCCTTGAGCAGGACCTTGGTCTGAGCGTCCGTCACCACCTTGAGGGCACGGGCGTAGTCGGCCGAGTAGTTGGTGGCCGGCGACGGCGTCTGCAGGGCCTTGAGGAAGATCTCGCCCTGCTTCTGGCCGCTGAAGAACGGCGACGGGGTGTGGAAGGCCGAGTCCTCGTAGGCGGACATCAGGGCCGGCGCGATGCCCTTGCCCTTGTAGATGGCGACCTGGGAGGCCGGGCGGGTCAGCACGAACTCGATGAAGCTCCAGGCGGCGGCCTGCTGCTTGCTGGAACCGGAGACGGCCAGGTGGGTCGAGTTCACGGTGGCCGCGTTGGTGCCGCCCTGGCGGACGGCCGGGGGGAGCCGGACCTTCCACTTGCCGGCCTCCTGCGGTACCAGGCCCTCGATGATCCCGCCGAACCAGGTCGGCCAGGGCAGCACCGCGGAGGTGGTGTCCTTGATGGAGTTCTCCAGCGCGCTCCAGCCGCCGGACAGGTCGGCGACCAGGCCCGCGTCGTTCAGCTTCTTGATGATGGTCATCGCGGTGACCGCCTGCGGCGAGTCCAGGGTGATCGCGCCGTCCATGTTGAAGTAGAAGGCGCCCTGGAGCTGGAGCAGCAGCTGGAAGAAGTTGGCGGCGTCGGCCTGCGAGGCGGGCTTGTCGATGCCCAGCAGGTACTTGCCGGTCTTCTCCTTGAGCTTCTTGCCCGCCTCGATGACCTCGTCCCAGGTCTGCAGCCCCTCGACGTCCACCCCGGCCTGCTCGAACAGGTCGGCGCGGTACCAGAAGCCGCCCGAGTTGGCCTCCCACGGCAGGGCGTTGACCCGGCCCTTGGGCGCCACGGTCTCCCACAGGCCGGCGGCGAAGGCGTTCTGGTACTTGGTGGCGCCGAGCGGGCCGAGGTCGGCCAGGCCGTTCGGGAACTTCTCGACGTAGCTCGGCAGGTAGTCGACGCCGATGTGCAGGACGTCGGCCAGGCCGGCGCCGCCGGCCGCCATGCCGGTGGTGATCTTGTCCCAGATGGCGGGGTTGCCGATGTCCTGGACGGTGACCTTGATGTCCGGGTACGCCTTGTTGAACTCCGGCAGGAGCGCCTTGAGCTGGGCGGCGGGGCCCTGCCAGCTCCAGACCGAGATCTCGCCCTTCTTGGCGTCGCCCGCGCCGCCGCCCTTGGCGTCGGTGCCGGCGCCGGTGCCGGAGCACGCGGTGGTGAGGCCGGTCAGCCCGGCGCCCACGGTGATGGCGCCGCCGAGTCTGAGCAGTCCGCGTCTGTCGAGGTCCATGGTGTCTGCCTTTCGAGGGTGGGTGACGGCTGGACGTTAGCAACGCTGCCAGCAGACTTGCAATGGCGTGATGAAAACTTTCTTCGCCGGTGTGCAAGAGGATTGAAAGCCTTAGCGCGGGCTGTTAGCTTCGCTGCACCCTCTACAGGCGACCCAGGAGACCCTGATGCGACGCGCCTCAACGACGCTGCTCACTGCTCTCGCACTGCTCGCACCGCTCGCCCCACAGACCTTCGCGGTGGCCGAAGCCGCCACCGCCAAGGTGCCGACCGTGGTCAACCCCGGTTTCGAACTCGGCACCCGGGGCTGGAACTTCACCTCCGGCTCCGGAGTGGCCACCAACTACCCGCACGGCGGCGCCAAGCTCGCCTACCTCGACGGCGGCCCCGGGTTCCGGATCAGCCAGACGCTGACCGCCCCGGTGGACGGCCGGTACGACATCTCGGCCTGGATCGCGGCCGGCGGCCAGGGTGGCCGCTTCGCGGTGAAGGTCAACGGCGCGGAGGCCGGATCGGTCACCGTTCCGGCCCGCTTCGAGTACGCCCGGCACACCGTCAGCCGGGTCGGGGTGCACAAGGGCGACAAGCTGGAGATCGCCTTCGAGTCCGGCGACGCCTGGCTCAACATCGACGACGTGATGATCTCCCCGGCGGCCCCGGCCGACCCGGTCGCCACCTCCTCCGACCCGCGGGTGGTGGAGATGTTCGACTGGGCCAAGCGCAAGGCCAACTCCTGGGTGCTGCTCGCCGGTTCGACCGGCCCGGTGAACGTCGACGAGAACAACCGCTTCGGCACCGGCGCCGCCGTCTACGGCCCCTCGTACTGGGCGGGCTACGCCAACCGCAGCGGCTACTACTCCCGCGACATGGCCCACCAGGTGGTCGGCGCCCAGGTGCTCGGGCTGACCGCCGAGAACCGCACCATGCTGCGCTCGTTCGCGGCCTCGGCCACCGAGGCGCACAAGTACTACCCGGTCTGGGCGCACAACTTCGACACCGGCACCTACCTGAGCATCGACTACCGCCGCCCCGACCTCTTCGTCCGCGAGGTGCCGGCCCCGTTCGAGCTGGTGGAGAAGGCGGCCCAGGCGTACCGCTGGAGCGGGGACAAGGCCTACGTCGAGGACGAGGTGTTCTGGGACTTCTACCGGCACACCACGGAGGAGTTCGTCGCCCTGCACGACCAGGCGAAGCCGAACGGCGGGGTGGCCGTCGCGGAGGGCACCGGCAAGGGCATCTTCTCCGGCACCGCCAGCTACAACGAGCAGGGCAACGAGAAGCTGGCCGAGGCCGGTGACGGCATAGCCGCCCAGTACCAGGCCTACCTCGGCCTGGCCGCGCTGGCCCGGGGCAAGGGCGACACGGCGCTGGCCGCCAGGGCCGAGCAGCAGGCCGCCGCCCTCAAGCAGTACTTCAACTCCGAGTGGAGCGGCGCCGGTTCGGGCGCGGACATGGTCCGGGCGTACTCACTGGACGGCACCGCGTTCAAGGGCTGGGGGCTGGAGAACAGCTGGTTCATGCCGATGAAGCGGATCATCGAGGCCGGCCCGCGCAACGAGGCCTACCTGGACTACGTGGACACCCAGGCGGCCGGCCCCGACGGCCCGTCCAACATCGAGGCCTTCACCTACCTGCCGGACACCTTCTTCGCCAACAACCGCAACGACGCCGCCTGGAAGTGGATGAAGTACGTCTACGACCAGCGCGACGTGCAGCACGTGAACGCCTCGCAGGGCCCGAACGGCGACTACCCCGAGGTCTCCTTCACCCTGGTCGGCCAGACCGTCTCCGGCCTGCTCGGCCTGGAGCCGGACGCCCCGAACTGCAGGCTCACCACGCAGTCCCGGCTGCCCGCCGGGATGGACTGGCTGCAGGTGGACGACATCCCGGTCGGCAAGGACCGGATCGGCCTGCGTCAGGACGGGGTCAACCGCTCCACCCTGACCAACCACTCGGCGAGCCGCACCTACACCTGGGAGGCCCGGTTCGCCGGCAGCCACCCGACGCTGAGCGTGGACGGGGTGGCGCGCAAGGCGCGGACCAAGGTCGAGCACGGGGTCACCTACACCTACCTCACCGTCAAGGTGGCGGCGGGGCAGACGGTCTCGGTCGCGGTCTGACGACCCGTCCGGGCCGGTGGGGATCAGCCCCCCACCGGCCCGGACGGCCCGCTCACTCGCCGCGCAGCGCGTGCAGCTGGTCCAGGAACCACTGCTGCGGCGGCAGCGCGGTGGCCGCGGCGGCCAACCGCTTGGTGCGGTCGGCCCGTTCGGCCTCCGGCATGGTGAGGGCGCGGTGCAGCGCCTCGGCGGTGGCGATCACGTCGTAGGGGTTCACCACCACCGAGTCCTCGCCCAGCTCGGCGTGGGCGCCGGCCTCCCGGGAGAGCACCAGGGCGCAGCCCGCGTCGGAGACCACCGGGACCTCCTTGGCGACCAGGTTCATCCCGTCCCGGATCGGGTTGACCAGGGCCACGTCGGCCAGCCGGTAGGCGGCCAGCGAGCGCGGGAAGTCGTCGTTCACGTGCAGGATCAGCGGCTGCCAACCCGCCGTCCCGAACTCGTCGTTGATCTCCTGGGCGGTCCGCTGCACGGCGGCGGTGTACTCGCGGTACTCCGGCAGGTCGTGCCGGGAGGGGTAGGCGAAGGCGACGTGCACCACCCGGTCCTGCCACTCGGGGCGGGTGCGCAGCAGGTGCCGGTAGGCCAGCAGACCGCGGACGATGTTCTTGCTGAGCTCGGTGCGGTCCACCCGGACGATGGTCCGACGGTCGCCGACGGCCTCCCGGAGGGTGGCCAACCTGGCGTCCACGTCCGGCTGGTGGGCCCGCTCGCGGAGGAAGTCGGCGTCCGCGCCCAGCCCGTGCACCCCCAGTGCGGTGGTCCGCCCGGCGTGGGTGACGGTGAGTGCCGCGCGGTCCACGACGGCGCCCAGCACCGCCTCGCAGCAGTCCGCGAAGGCCAGCGCCCAGCGCCGGGTGAGGAAGCCGGCCCGGTCGGCGCCGAGGATGCCGGTGAGCACGTCGGCCGCCACGTCGTCCGGCAGCAGCCGGTAGTACTCGGGCGGGGCCCACGGGGTGTGCGAGAAGTGACCGATCCTCAGGTCCGGCCGCAGCTCGCGGAGCAGGGCAGGGGCGAGCGAGAGGTGGTAGTCCTGCACCAGGACCGCGGCGTCCGGAGCGGCCTCGGCGGCCAGGGCCTCGGCGAAGGCGGTGTTGTAGGCCCGGTAGGAGTCCCACTCGCGGCGGAAGCGGTCGTCGAAGACCGGTGCCACCGGGGTCTCGTACAGCAGGTGGTGGACGAACCAGAGGGTGGAGTTGGCCACCCCGTTGTACGCCCGGGCGAAGGTGCCGGGGTCGATGTCGAGCATCCGGACGGCCTGACCGCCGACCTGGTGCCCGGCCAGGTCGAGCCGGCCGTCGGGGGCCTGCCGGGCGGCGGTGCGGTCCGCCTCGGAGAGGGCGGCGCACACCCAGACGGCGGACGGGTCGTCGATCGCGGAGAGCCCGGAGACCAGCCCGCCGCCGCCTCTGCGCAGCGTCAGCGACCCGTCGTCCTCGGCGGTGAAGGACACCGGCCCCCGGTTGGAGGCCACCAGGATGGGGGCGGCCCCGGTCTGATTCGAACGTTCGGTCGCGAGATCGGCCATGTCACCAACCTTGCCTCGCACCCCCGGGGGCAAACCAGTCGGCACACGGGGGCTCACCGTCGGTGGTACTCCGGCACGGTCACCATCGGCGGCCGCTCCAGTGCGCCGACCGGATGGGTGTGGGCGGTGAACTCCCGGCTGGCCGGGTCCCGGGTGAACTGGGTGAGCAGCGGACGGACCAGGTCCTGCGTGCTCTTCAGCCGGTCGGTCCGGTCCAGCCGCTCCAGCGCGGTGCGGTAGATCGTCGCCGCCATCCGCCCGAGGGCCTGGCCGTCCTGGTGCCGGTGGTGCCGCACCCCGACGTCCACCTGGGCCAGCGCGTCCAGCCCGGCCAGCTCCAGCGCGTCCACCAGCAGGCCGAGCTCCACCCCGTAGCCGGTGGGGAAGGGCAGCCGCTCCAGCAGGGACCGGCGGGCCGCGTACTCGCCGCCCAAGGGCTGGACGAATCCGGCCAGTTGGGGCCAGTGGAGGTTCAGCAGGGGGCGCGCCACCAGCTCGGTGACCCGCCCGCCGCCGGCCGGGACGACGGCCCCGTCGGTCTCCAGTGGCCGGTCGTACATCGCCTTCACCAGGTGGATCGACGGGTCGGTCAGCAGCGGCCCGACGATCCCGGAGACGAAGGCCGGGTCGAACTCGCGCAGGTCCGCGTCCACGAAGCAGACGATCTCCCCGGAGGTGGCCAGCAGCGAGCGCCAGAGCACCTCGCCCTTGCCCGCCACCGCCGGCAGCCGGGGCAGCACCTCGTCCCGGTGCACCACCCGGGCGCCGGCCTCCGCCGCGATCCGGGCCGTGCCGTCGGCCGAGCCGGAGTCCACCACCACCAGCTCGTCCACCAGCGGCAGACGCTCCATCAGCTCGCGGCGGATCACCCGGACGATCCCGCCGACGGTCGACTCCTCGTCCAGGGCCGGCAGCACCACGCTGATCGTCCCGGCCGGCCCCGCCGCCCGCTTGGCCGCAAGCAGTGCCTCCAACGGCCGGTCGCCGGCGCTCCAGGAGCGCCGGCACAGCCAGTCGGACACCTCCGGCAGCAACTCCTCGGCAGGGTCGGACGGCTGAGGCTGGTCGGGCACTGTCTCGTCTCCTCGCGCTTCGCATCTCGTACCTCGGACGGCCGGTTCCCGCTCCGGCGCCTTCGGATACAGTCTTCGTACTGCGGTCAGACCTTCGCACGTCGGGGTCGGCCGGAGAGCAGGACCACAACTTCACAGAGCTCATCCAGAGGGACTGAGGGAACGGCCCGTTGACGTCCCGGCAACCTTCTCGCGCGATCAGGCCCATCTGCGGCCACGGCGGGACAGGTGCCAATTCCGGCCTGTGGCGCGACCGCGTCACGGGGAAGATGAGGAGAGAGGCCTCCGCCACCATGGCTACCGCTGTTTCCGCCGCACCCACCGTCGACCTCGGGCCCGCCGACCAGCTGTCCTGTCGCGAGTGCGGCACCAAGTTCCCGCTCGGCCCCAGCTTCGCCTGCCTCGAGTGCTTCGGCCCGCTGGAGATCGCCTACGACTTCGGCTCCGCGGACGCCGAGGCGCTGCGCAAGCGGATCGAGGCCGGCCCGGCCTCCATCTGGCGCTACGCCCCGCTGCTGCCCGTCCCGGCCGACGTGGCCTCCAAGCCCAACCTCAACCCGGGCTGGACCCCGCTGGTGAAGGCCGACAACCTCGGCCGCGAGCTCGGCTTCACCGCCCAGCTGCACGTCAAGGACGACTCGGGCAACCCGACCCACTCCTTCAAGGACCGCGTGGTGGCCTGCGCCATCGAGGCGGCGCGCGCGTTCAACTTCACCACCCTGTCCTGCTCCTCCACCGGCAACCTGGCCGGTGCGGTGGGCGCGGCGGCGGCCCGGGCCGGCTTCAAGTCCTGCGTGTTCATCCCGCACGACCTGGAGCAGGGCAAGGTCGTGATGGCCGGTGTCTACGGCGGCGAGCTGGTCGGCATCGAGGGCAACTACGACGACGTGAACCGCTTCTGCTCCGAGCTGATCGGCGACCCGGCCGGCGAGGGCTGGGGCTTCGTCAACGTCAACCTCCGCCCGTACTACGGCGAGGGCTCCAAGACCCTGGCGTACGAGATCTGCGAGCAGCTCGGCTGGCGCCTGCCGGAGCAGATCGTCATCCCGATCGCCTCGGGCTCCCAGCTCACCAAGATCGACAAGGGTCTGCAGGAGCTGATCAAGCTCGGCCTGGTCGAGGACCGGCCCTACAAGATCTTCGGCGCCCAGGCCGAGGGCTGCTCCCCGGTCTCCGCCGCCTTCAAGGCCGGCCGCGACGTGATCAAGCCGGTCAAGCCCGACACCATCGCCAAGTCGCTGGCGATCGGCAACCCGGCCGACGGCCCGTACGTGCTGGACATCGCCCGCCGCACCGGCGGTGCGGTGGAGGACGTCACCGACGCCGAGGTGGTCGAGGCCATCAAGCTGCTGGCCCGCACCGAGGGCATCTTCGCCGAGACCGCGGGCGGCGTGACCATCGGCGTGCTGAAGAAGCTGGTGGAGACCGGGCAGCTCGACCCGGCCAAGGAGACCGTGGCGATCAACACCGGTGACGGCCTGAAGACCCTGGACGCCGTCTCCGACGCCGGTCTGACCGCCACCATCCGCCCGACCCTGGAGTCCTTCCGCGCGGCCGGCCTGGCCTCCGCCTGATCCCCCCTCAGCACCGGTTTAGGAGTACCCCCATGAGCGCCACCGTCCGCATCCCGACCATCCTGCGCACCTACACCGGCGGCGCCGCCGAGGTGGCCGCCGAGGGCGCCACCCTGGCCGCCGTGATCGCCGACCTGGACGCCAACCACCCCGGCATCGCCGCCCGGGTGCTGGACGACGCCGGCAAGCTGCGCCGCTTCGTGAACGTCTACGTGAACGACGACGACGTGCGCTTCGCCGAGGGCCTGGAGACCGAGATCAAGGACGGCACCAGCATCTCGATCATTCCGGCCGTGGCCGGGGGCTGCTGAACCGGCTGCTCCGCAGTACGGCGCAATCGACGGGCCGTCACCGCGACCGGAACGAATGATTCCGGTTATTCGGTGGCGGCCCGCCGCATGTCGCGGTGAATTTCCGTCAGGTGCCAGGGGGTAGAGTGCGGAGTCGGATCGGAGGTTTCGAATCCCGTCCGGCGGTACGGCTGAGTCGTGCACGCAGGGCCCGTCCGTCGGTTGAGACGTCGGGCGCCCGCGGTGGGACGGGAAGTGTCAGGCCAGCGTCAGGAATCTGACAGCGTCTCCTCCCGATTGGTCCGCTATGCCCGGAGCGAATTGCCGCTCCCTGAGGCTTTCCTCCCGTCACATCCCTTTCGTCACACGGTGAATTCGGCGAAGTTGACCCTGTTGCAGAGGGCGTCTGTCCGGATACATTCAGCGGCGGTCGGCGCGTTCAAGCAATGACCGCGGCTACGCCCAGGGGGGGTTCCCTCGGGCGTGTGCCGGTACAGACCTGGGTCCGCATCCTGTGGACCCGCGAAGGGCCAGCACAGCACAAGGGGAGTTCGGAATGGCTCAGGGCACCGTCAAGTGGTTCAACGCGGAGAAGGGCTACGGCTTCATCGCGGTCGACGGTGGTGCGGACGTGTTCGTCCACTACAGCGCGATCCAGATGGACGGCTACCGCACCCTCGAGGAGGGCCAGCGGGTCGAGTTCGAGATCTCCCAGGGGCAGAAGGGCCCGCAGGCGGACATGGTCCGCGCGGCGGTCTGACCTTCCGCACCTGCGGACCTCGGCTCGGCTTCGGGCTGGCAGTCTCCACGCTTCGCCGGCAGGCCCGTACGACACCACGTCGTACGGGCCTGTCGTCGTGTGCGCGCGGGGCGGCGGCGCGGGTGCCCGTATCACGATTGGGCTTGCACTCGATACCCGAGAGTGCTAATCATTGGCGTTAGCACTCACAGCATGAGAGTGACAACGGACCGGGTCGGTGAGGCCCCCGGGAGCGGTAGGGGACAAGACCCCCGCACACCAGGGCCGTCCGTCGCGGGCGCCCTCCGGTCCGGCGCAGTCGACGTGTCCTGGAGGACCACTTCCGATGGCCAAGATCATCGCTTTTGACGAGGAAGCTCGCCGCGGACTCGAGCGCGGCATGAACCAGCTTGCCGACGCCGTCAAGGTGACGCTGGGCCCCAAGGGCCGCAACGTCGTCCTTGAGAAGAAGTGGGGCGCCCCCACGATCACCAACGACGGCGTCTCCATCGCCAAGGAGATCGAGCTCGAGGACCCGTACGAGAAGATCGGCGCGGAGCTCGTCAAGGAGGTCGCCAAGAAGACCGACGACGTCGCGGGTGACGGCACCACCACCGCCACCGTGCTCGCCCAGGCGCTCGTCCGCGAGGGTCTGCGCAACGTCGCCGCCGGCGCCAACCCGATGGCCCTGAAGCGCGGCATCGAGAAGGCCGTCCAGGCCGTCTCCGACCAGCTGCTGGCCCAGGCCAAGGACGTGGAGACCAAGGAGCAGATCGCCTCCACCGCCTCCATCTCCGCCGCCGACACCCAGATCGGCGAGCTCATCGCCGAGGCGATGGACAAGGTCGGCAAGGAAGGCGTCATCACCGTCGAGGAGAGCAACACCTTCGGTCTGGAGCTCGAGCTCACCGAGGGCATGCGCTTCGACAAGGGCTACATCTCCGCCTACTTCGCCACCGACCTGGAGCGGATGGAGTCCTCCTTCGAGGACCCGTACATCCTGATCGCCAACTCCAAGATCGGCTCGGTCAAGGACCTGCTCCCGCTGCTGGAGAAGGTCATGCAGAGCGGCAAGCCGCTCGTCATCATCGCCGAGGACGTCGAGGGCGAGGCCCTGTCGACCCTGGTCGTGAACAAGATCCGTGGCACCTTCAAGTCCGTCGCCGTCAAGGCCCCGGGCTTCGGTGACCGCCGCAAGGCCATGCTCGGCGACATCGCCATCCTCACCGGTGGCACCGTCATCTCCGAGGAGGTCGGCCTCAAGCTGGAGAACGCCGGTCTCGACCTGCTGGGCACCGCCCGCAAGGTGGTCATCACCAAGGACGAGACCACCATCGTCGACGGTGGCGGCGACAGCGACCAGGTCGCCGGCCGCGTGAACCAGATCCGCGCCGAGATCGAGAACTCCGACTCGGACTACGACCGCGAGAAGCTCCAGGAGCGCCTGGCCAAGCTCGCCGGTGGCGTCGCCGTCATCAAGGCCGGTGCCGCGACCGAGGTCGAGCTCAAGGAGCGCAAGCACCGCATCGAGGACGCCGTCCGCAACGCGAAGGCCGCCGTCGAGGAGGGCATCGTCGCCGGTGGTGGCGTCGCGCTGCTGCAGGCCGGTGTCGCCTTCGACAAGCTGGAGCTGACCGGCGACGAGGCCACCGGTGCCAACATCGTGCGCGTCGCGCTCGAGGCCCCGATCAAGCAGATCGCCACCAACGCCGGCCTCGAGGGTGGCGTCGTCGTGGAGAAGGTCCGCAACCTCGAGTCCGGTTGGGGCCTCAACGCCGCGACCAACGAGTACGTCGACCTGATCGCCGCCGGCATCATCGACCCGGCCAAGGTCACCCGCTCCGCCCTCCAGAACGCCGCCTCCATCGCGGCGCTCTTCCTCACCACGGAGGCCGTCATCGCCGACAAGCCGGAGAAGGCCGCCGCGGCCGCCGGCGGCGGCATGCCGGGCGGTGACATGGACTTCTGATCCTCCCGAGGATCGGCAAGCTCCGGAACGTCCGTCAGGGCGGTCTCCCCTCACCGGGGAGGCCGCCCTGCGGCGTTTCACCGACCCGGGGGACCGCAGTGGCGGCCGGACGGACCTGACGGAGAGCCGCCCGGTCACTCGTCCGGTCCGGTTCCTGCGGCGGGTGGGGGAGGGGACAATGGGGGGATGAGTTCCGATGGCATCGAGAGTGCGCTGCACGCGGCGCGGGCGTTGATCTTGGCCGATCTGACGGCGCGTGACGTGGCCGATCCGCAGGTGGTGTCGCTGGTGGAGGAGGTGCTCACCAAGCGGCGGTGGTGGGTGGAGCAGTGGCCGGACGGGGTGGAGTACCTGGCGGGGCTGGTGGCGCAGGACGTGCAGGACGCGCTGCTGGAGGGGTACGGACGGTGGCCGGTGTGCCGGTCGTGCGCGGCCGAGGGGGATCCGCACGCGCTGGGCGTGGAGCCGGAGTTGGGGCCGGAGCCGCACTGGGTGTGCGGCAAGGAGGGCGTGGCGGTGGCCCCGGTGGGGGCGCTGACGTGATCCTGGTCGACCCGCCCACCTGGCCGGGGCACGGGAAGTACTGGTCGCACCTGGTGAGCGACGTCTCGTACGCGGAGCTGCACGCCTTCGCGGAGCGGCTGGGCGCCCCCGCGAGGGGCTTCGAGCGGGACCACTACGACATCCCGGCGCACTGGTACGAGAAGGCGGTGGCCCTCGGCGCGGAGCCGGTCGGCAGCAAGGAGCTGGTCGCCCGCCTCAGCGCGGCGGGCCTGCGCCGCCGCAAGGCGGACGTCCGGGGCCCGCGCCCGGCCTGACGGCCCGTCGGACCGCCCTGCCGACGGCTCGGTCGGCGCGGCGGGCCCCGAGGTTCGCCGGATCTCTCCGGCGGCCCCGCCCCGTCCGACGGCCGGCGACGGCCCGCTCCCGGGGGCACCGGCCCTCGCCGGCCCTCGCCGGGTCCTGGTCCGCGCGGCCGGCGGCCGGCCGGCCCGGCGTCAGCCGCCGAGCAGCAGCAGTTCGCCCCCGAGGTTGCGGCGGGCGGCTGCGTCGTAGCGTTCGCGGGCCTCGGGGGTGCGGTAGAGCGCGGGCAGGTCGAGGAGTTGGCGCAGGATCGCCGCCCGGCCGGCCCGGAAGGCGTCCTCGGGGACGAAGGCGTACTCCTCGCGGACGGCGGCCGCGTAGGCGGCGTACTGCTCGGGGGTGCCGCCGAGCACCGCGAGGTCGGCGTCGCAGAGGACCTCGCCGTTGCGGTCGCCCTCTGCCGGGTGGTGGCCGACCGTCAGGCGGACCAGGCGGGCCACCTCCTCGACCAACTCCCCGCCCAGGCCCGCCTCCTGCAGGGCGCGGACGGCCAGTGCCGCGGAGCGCTCCTCGTTCTCGGAGCGGTCCGGCCGGTACACCGCGTCGTGGAACCAGGCGGCCAGCCGGACGGCGTCGGCGTCCTCCGCGTGCCCGGCCAGCTCGTCGACCACGTCCAGCACCGCCGCCAGGTGGGCGGTGGTGTGGTAGCGGCGCTGCGGTTCGGCCCAGCGGCCGAGCAGGTCCTCGGCGTACGGGCCGGGGTCGGCGGTGGCGCCGCAGCGGGTGAGCAGGTCGTGCCAGCGGGCGGAGAGCGAGGCGGTCATGACGGTCATTCTGCTCCTCTCCGGCCGGTGTGATCCAGACTATATGCCGTTCACCGACTTATGTCGCACACTTGAGTCATCGGCGCGCGGCGGCTATACATACTCGGTATGCAAGACGTTCCGTCGTCCCGAGGGGGAGCCATGTCCGGATCCGGATCACACACAGGGGCCGTGCTGCGGCTGGAGGGCGTCGGCCGCGTGCACGGCAAGGGCGCCGCCGAGGTGCACGCGCTGCACCCGATCGACCTCGAGGTGCGCGCCGGGGAGTTCCTGGCCGTGATGGGGCCGTCCGGCTCCGGCAAGTCGACGCTGCTCGCGCTGGCCGGCGGCCTGGACCGGCCGTCCACCGGCCGGGTGCTGGTCGAGGGCACGCCCTTGGAGGGCCTGAGCCGGGCCGGGCTGGCCGACGTCCGCCGCCGTTCGGTGGGTTACGTGTTCCAGTCGTACAACCTGATCCCGTCCCTGACGGCGGCCGAGAACATCGCGCTGCCACGGGAGTTGGACGGCATCCCGGCCCGCACGGCCCGCGCCGAGGCGCTGGTCGCGCTGGAGGAGCTGGGCATCGCCGAGCTGGCGGACCGCTTCCCGGAGGAGATGTCGGGTGGTCAGCAGCAGCGGGTGGCGATCGGCCGGGCGCTGGCCGGCGAGCGCCGGCTGGTGCTGGCCGACGAGCCGACCGGTGCGCTGGACACCGCGACCGGGGACGCCGTGCTCGCCCTGCTGCGGGCCCGCTGCGACGCGGGGGCGGCGGCCGTGATGGTGACCCACGACCCCTCGCACGCGGCCTGGGCGGACCGGGTGGTCTCGCTGCGCGACGGCCGGATCGTCGACGAGGCCGTGCGCGCCCCGCAGTCGGCGGGGGCGGCCCGATGAGCTCCTGGCGTCCGCTGCTCAGGATGGCCCGCCGGGACGCGCTGCGGGCCAAGGGTCGCAGTGCGCTGGTGGCGGCGATGATCGCGCTGCCGGTGCTCGGCGCGACCGGGGTGGACGTGGTCCACCGCTCCACCCAGCTGACCGCCGCCGAGCGGTCCGACCGGCTGATGGGCCGGGCCGACGCGCTGATCGGCGCGTACGACCTCGGTCGCGTGGTCGAGCAGGCGGTGTTCCCGGCGGACGGCGTGCGGGTGCTGCCGCAGCGGCCGGATGTGCCGTCGACCCCCGAGCAGAAGCGGGCCGTGTCCGCCGAACCGACCGATCTGCTGGGCGAGTTGCTCCCCAAGGGCAGCGTGCTGACCCCGGCCAGGACCGGCCCGGTCGCGGTGGTCGGGAGCAAGGACGGGATGGCCTCGGTCGAGACCTTCGAGGCCGATCTGACCGGGCGGCTCTGGCAGGGCCGGCTGGACCTGGTCTCCGGCCGGGCGCCCGCCGCCGCCCACGAGGCGGCCGCCACCGAGGGCTTCCTGGCGGCCACCGGCAAGCGGATCGGCGACACCGTGACGGTGCGCGGACTGGAGTCCACGCCGTTCGTGCTGACCGGCACCGTGGAGCACCCCGGCGACCTGAACAAGACCGAACTCGTCGCCCGCCCGGGCGAGTTGTACCAGCCGCTGGACGCCGCCCTGGCCGCGGCCGGGGTCGCCCCGAAGACCGAGAGCGCCGAGCAGGCCGCCGCCCGGAAGGCCGCCTGGCTGGTCACCCTGCCCGCCGGGGCCACCCTGGGCTGGGACCAGGTCACCGAACTCAACCGGCACGGCTACACCATGGCGAGCCGTCAGGTGGCGGCCGACCCGCCCGCCGCCGCGATGGCCCAGGAGGAGGCGGTCGACGCCCAGGGCGAGCGCGAGCGCCGGGTGATGACCATCGCCGTCACCGCCGCGATGGCGCTGCTGGAGGTCGCCCTGCTGGCCGGCCCGGCCTTCGCGGTCGGCGCCCGCCGGGCCCGCCGCCAACTCGCCCTGCTGGGCGCGGCCGGCGGTCGCCCCGGTCACGTCCGCACCGTGGTGCTCGGCGGCGGTCTGGTGCTCGGCGCGGTCGGCGCCGCGGCCGGCGGGGTGCTCGGCATCCTGCTGGTCTCCGCGCTCCGCCCGCAGATCGAGGCCTGGGGCGGCAGCCGCTTCGGCACCCTGACGATCCGTCCGTCCGACCTGCTGCTGATCCTGCTGGTCGGCGTGGTCACCGCCCTGGCCGCCGCCCTGCAACCCGCCCTCCAGGCCGGACGCCGCGAGGTGCTGGCCGGGCTGGCCGACCGTGACCCGGTGCGCCGCTCCGGCCGTTGGGTGCCGCTGGCGGGCCTGGCCCTGGGCGTGGCCGGGGCCGCACTGGCGATCGGCGGGGCGGTGCTCGCGCCGGTCGGCGGGATGCCGGTGCTGGCCGGGCTGTCGGTCCGGACCCTCACGGTGCTGGGCGGCGGCGTGCTGGCCGAGCTCGGGCTGCTGCTCGTCACCCCGCTGCTGCTGGCCGGGCTCGGGAAGCTGGCCCGCTGGTTCCCGGTCGGCCCCCGGCTGGCCCTGCGGGACGCCTCCCGGCACCGCTCGCGGACCGCCCCGGCCGTCGCCGCGGTGCTCGCCGCGGTGGCCGGCGCCGTCGCGGTCGGTGTGCACACCTCCGGCGCCGAGGCCCAGGACCGGGCCGGCTACCGGATGCTCCAGCCGGCCAACTCGGTCCGGGTCAACCTCTACGGTGACCAGGACGCGATGCCGCAGCTGCGCACCGCCCTGCCCCAGGACCTCCCCGAGCTGGGGGAGCGGGCGGACCTCTTCCAGGCCGAGTACAGGTTCTGCGACACCTGCAGCTCCGTCGTGCAGGCCAAGGGCCCCGACCGCTTCGGCCGGGGCGGGCTCGACCGGGCGGTGGTCGGCGACGCCGCCGTGCTGCGCAACCTGCTGGCCCTGCACGACCCGGCCGCCGAGGCCGCGCTGGCGGCGGGCAAGGCGGTGGTGACCGATCCGGCGTACCTGCACGACGGCAAGGCCGAGCTCCAGATGCAGGGCGCCACCATGGAGTACAAGACCGTCCCGGTGGACGCCGTCCTGGTCGACCTCCCCGCCGGACAGCGCTACGTGCCGCTGGTGATCGGCGAACGGACGGTCCGTCAGCTCGGCCTGGCCGTCGCGCCCACCGGGGTGATCTGGCGGCCCGCCGGACCGGTCACCGAGCGCGCCGAGCAGCGGGCCGCCGCCACCGTCGCCCGGCTCGCCCCGCACTCCGAGTTCGTGGTGGAACGCGGCTTCCGGGCCAAGGACGGCGTGATGCAGATCGCGATCGCCGGCTTCGCGGCGGTCGTGGTGCTCGGCGCCGCGCTGGTCTCCACCGCGCTGGCCGCGGCGGACGCGCGGCGCGAGCGCGCGGTGCTCTCGGCGGTCGGGGCCCGGCCCCGCACCCGGCGGACCGTCGCCGGCCTCCAGGCCGGACTGATCGTGCTGCTCGGCGCACTGCTCGGTACGGTCAGCGGCTTCGTCCCGGCGTACGCCCTGCTGCGCTCCCGGGTGGCGGGGGTGATGGGCGCACCGCCGGTCCTCAGCCCGTCCGACGTCCCGTGGACGAGCATCGCCGTCCTGGCCCTGGCGCTCCCGCTGCTGGCGGGACTCCTTGGAGCAGCGCGCCGCGACGCCTGACCCTCCGGCAGCCGAAAGTGGTCACCCTGGGGGCGCGAGGAACTGCGCGAGTGCGGAAGGCGGCTCACCTGCAACTGAGGGCACGTCAGCCAGTTGCAGGTGCTGCCGTTCCCCTGCGCGCAGTTCCCCGCGCCCCTGAGGCCCCTGCGGGGCCACCGGCCTCCGGCTGCGGCAGGGGTGGCGCGGATAGGCAGTCCGGCGATATATGTAGGTGCATGACCGAACGTGCCATGCAGGAGCCCACGCTGCTGCTGCTCACCGCCCTCGCCGACGCCCCTCGGCACGGATACGCGCTGATCCAGGAGATCGACGCGATCTCCGGGGGCCGGGTGAAGATGCGCACCGGGACCCTCTACGGAGCGCTGGACCGCCTGCTCCAGCAGGGCCTGATCGAGGTCTCCGCGGAGGAGGTCGTCGACGGCCGGGCCCGCCGCACCTACGCCCTCACCGACGGCGGGCGCGGCGTGCTGGCCGCCGAGGCCGAGCGGCTGCACACCGTCGCGACGGAGGCGCGCCGCCGCCTCGGGGGCGTCGCCGCGCCGAAGGGGGCGACGGCATGAGCGTCGCGCTGCGCACCGCCCTCGCGCTCTACCCCGCCCGCTACCGCCGGGACCGGGGGGACGAGCTGGCCGAGGTGTTCGCCGACGTCACGGCGGGGGCCGGCCGGCTGGCCACGGCCCGGGAGGCGTTCGACCTGGCGGCCTACGGTCTGCGGATGCGGACGGGTCTGACCGACACCGCGCTCGGCGGCCGGCTGCTCGCGGCGGGCGCCCCGCTGCTGGCGGGGGCGCTGGTCGGTCTGAGCGTGCTGCCGGGGATCGGCGACGAGCGGGCGTTCCGGATGGGGCAGGCGGCCCGGTCGGGTCTGCACGCCCCCTGGGGCGAGCTGACCGGGAACCTCGCGCTGCTGGGTCTGGCCGTCGTCCCGGTGCTGCTGGCGCTGGCCGCCGCCACCGGTGCCTGGCGGGCGGCCCGGACGCTGGGCGTGGTGGTCGCGCTGCTCGCGGTGGTCCGGCTCGGTGATCTCGCGGCCGGGCTGTGGGGGTCGGACGGCTGGGACGCCTGGTTCTTCTGCTACGGCGCCACCGCGGTGGTGCCCCATCTGGTGGGCGGGGCGATGGTGGCCGCGGCCCCGGCCGCGCTGCTGGACGGACGGGGCCGGGCCGACCGGCTGCTGATCCTGGCCGGGGCCGCCGCCGGGTTCGCCGTGACCCGGGCCCAGGGGGGTTACAGCACCCGCAACCTGATGGACGGTTGGTGGCCGGTGGCGCTCCTGCTGGTCCCGTTGGTGCTGCTGCTGTTCGCCGCCCGGGACAGGCTGCTGCCCGCGGCCGTGGGTCTGGCGGTGCTGCCGCTGACCGCCGCGTTCAGCCTGTTCTCGCTCTGGGAGCAGGTCGGCGGCGTGTGGCGGCTGGCTCCGGCGGCGCTGCTGGTCGGGGCCACCCTGCTCCTGGCGGCCCGGCTGCTCGCGGGCGGGCGACGAGCCGGGGTGCCGGTGCTCTGACCCGGCGGACGGACGGACGCGGGATGCGGGCCCGCCGGGCGGTGCGGATGCCCGGGGCTGTCTCCTTGGTAGGGCCGGGCGGGCGCCGCCGGGGCGCGCACCTCGCCGGCTTCTCGTCAGTCGCCGATGCTCCGCATGGACTCCCTCCTCGGCGCCGCCGAGGCACGCACCCCAACGACGCCCGCTGGTCCGGCCCTACCAAGGAGACAGCCCCGGGTCCAGGTCCCGCCGCCCGGCGGGCCCTTCCGTTTACCGTGCAGGGGGCTCGCCCAGTGGCCTCCGGATGTGGCAGGGTTAGCGATATGTCTAGACCAATGTTCGAAGTGATCGCCCTGACGGTGCAGGACGCCCAGGCGGCCGAGGCGGGCGGGGCCGACCGGCTCGAACTGGTCGCCGACATGGCCGCGGACGGTCTGACGCCCGCCCTGGCCGACTTCGCCGCCATCCGCGCCGCCGTCTCCATCCCGCTGCGGGTGATGCTCCGGATCCGCGACGGCTTCACCCCCGGCAGCGTGGACGAGCTGCGCGAGCGTGCCGCCGCGCTGCGCGCCGAGGGCGCCGAGGAGTTCGTGCTCGGCTTCCTGGACGCCGAGGGCGCGGTCGACCTGGCCGCCACCACGGCCGTGGCGGAGGCGGTGGCCGGGTGCCGTTGGACCTTCCACCGCGCGATCGACCACAGCGCCGACCGGGACGCCCTGCGCGCCGCCGTCGCTGACCTGCCCGGCCTGGACACCTTCCTCACCTCCGGTGCCGCCACCGGTGTGACGGACGGTCAGGAGGTGCTGGCCGGCGAGCTCGCCAAGGCCGGTGACCCGGGCTACCGCCAGCGGATCCTGATCGGCGGCGGCCTGCGGGCCGAGCACGTCCCGGGCCTGCGCGCGGCCGGTTTCGACGCCTTCCACGTCGGCGGCCCGGTCCGGGCGAACGGCTGGGACACCCCGGTCGACCCGGCCAAGGTCGCCGAGTGGCGCGCCCTGATCGACAGCTGAACCACCCCTGATCGACGAGGGCCCGGAGCGCTGCGCTCCGGGCCCTCTCGCGTGCGCCTCAGCCCAGTTCGGCCGGCAGCGGTTCGGCGTGCACCACCGCGAGCCCGGAGACGGCGCGGGTGAGCGCGACGTACAGGCGGCGCAGCCCGGTGCGCAGGTCGGGCTCGCCGGCCACCACGGCGGCGGGCTCCTCCAGGACCACGTAGTCGTACTCCAGGCCCTTGGCCAGCGAGGCCGGGACGAGGGTGAGGCGGGCCTCGGCGCTGGTCTCGGTGCCGGGGTCGAGGAAGGGGAGGCCGGCCTCGGTGAGCAGCTCGCCGAGGGCGTCGATCCGGGCGTCGGCGGCGATCAGGCCGGTGGATCCCTCCCGTTCCAGGGCGGCCCGGCAGGCCTCGACCACGGCGGGGTCCAGCGCCTCGGGGGAGACCCGGGCGATGGTCAGCGAGCCGGGGGCGTCGCGGACCGAGGTGGCGGGGGCCAGGCCGGGGGCGATGGCGGGCAGCAGCCGGGAGGCGTAGGCGATGACCTCCTCCGGCACCCGGAAGCCCTTGGTGAGCTCCTCCACGTGGGCGCCCTCCTTGCCCAGGTGGTGCAGGGCCTCGGCCCAACTCCCGGTCGCCCAGGGGGTGGTGCCCTGCGCGAGGTCCCCCAGCACGGTGGCCGAGCCGGTGGAGCAGCGGCGCCCGACCGCCCGGTACTGCATGGGGGAGAGGTCCTGCGCCTCGTCCAGCACCACGTGGCCGAGCGAGGGGGTGCGCCGCACCAGGTCGGTGGTCTCGTCGACCAGCACCGCGTCGGCGGCGGTCCACGGGGCGGTCCGCACCGAGCGTCCCGGCTTGGGCCAGAGCACCACCGCCTGCTCCTCCTCGGTGAGGATCCCCTCCGCGCAGGCGGCCAGGAAGGCGGCGTCGGAGAGCAGCCGGTGCACCAGCTTGGCCGGGTCCACCGGGGGCCAGCAGGCCTTGACCGCCGCCTTCACCTGCGGGTTGCGGGCCACCGCGTCCTGCACCCGGTCGTCGGGGGCCTCGCCGCCCTGCTCCATCTTGAGCAGCACCGCGTGCGCGATCCGCTGCGGCAGCGCCTCGCCGGCCGCCCCGTAGCGGATCTCCCGGCTGGTCAACTCCTCGACGATCTCCGCCAGTTCGTACGTCGGCAGCCGCCAGCGCCGGGAGCCGCGCTGCACCACCAGCGGCTCGGTGGGCAGGGTGATGCCGGAGCGCACGGCCCGCCGCAGCACCTCGGCCATCCGGGCGTCGCCCTTGACCGAGGCCGCCTCGGCGGAGTCCTCGCCGCGCACCTCGACGTGCTTCACCAGCTCCTGCACGGTGGCCTGGGCGACGTCCAACTCGCCCAGGGCGGGCAGGACCTGCTCGATGTAGTGCAGGAAGGAGCTGTTCGGCCCGACCACCAGGGTGCCGGACTTGGCGAGGCGCTCGCGGTGCGCGTAGAGCAGGTAGGCCACCCGGTGCAGGCCGACGGCGGTCTTCCCGGTGCCGGGCGCCCCCTGGACGCAGATGGTGCCGCCGATCTCGGCCCGGACGATCTCGTCCTGCTCGGGCTGGATGGTGGCCACGATGTCGCGCATCGGGCCGACGCGGGGCTTCTCGATCTCGGCCGCGAGCAGGGCGGAGGCGGTGTCGGTCTCCGCCGGGTCGGACAGGTTCTCGTCCTCGTAGGCGGTCAACTCCCCGCCGGTGTAACCGAACCGGCGCCGCTTCTCGACGTCCAGCGGCTCGGTGCGGCTGGCCCGGTAGAAGGGCTGGGAGACCGGCGCGCGCCAGTCGATCACCATCGGGTCGCCCCCGGCGTCGTGCACGTGCCGGCGCCCGATGTAGAAGCGCTCGCCCTTGCCGCCCTCGGCCAGCTCCTCGCTGATCGCGTGCAGGTAGTCCAGGCGGCCGAAGAACAGCGGGGTGTGCGCCATGTCGGCGAGCGCGGCGATGCGCTGCTCCACCTGGCGCTGGAGGACGGCGGCGGAGACCCAGGTCCCCGTCACGTCCCGCAGGTCCAGCGATTCGGCGTCCTCGCGCATCGCGCGCAGGGCCGCGCGGGAGGAGGCCAGGTGGTCGCGTTCGAGCTGGAGCGGATCGGCCCCGAGGGGAGCGGCCCCGGGAGAAGCGGCGGTGTGCACGGCAAACCTTCCCGGCCACCTCGTGGTGGCGGATCGTCGTTGGCTCACGGTGGGCCGCCCGGTTTCCGACCGGGACGGGCTCCCACGGCTGCCGCGACGACGGCACCACGGTTCGGGAGGGGGCAAGACCGGAGATCCTAGACCCGCCCCCGGCCGCGATGCCAATCATTTGCTCGGGGTTCACCCGGAGCCCGGTCCCCCCGAGGTCGGGGGCCGGTACGCCGGAAGGACGAGAGCGGAGCGCCCTGCGGGCTGACGCCCGGGGCGCCGGGCGGTCCCTACCGTGGAGGCATGAACAGCACCCGGCACACCCACCGCCCCGTCGCCCCCGGCCGCCGCCGCAGCCCGTTCGCCGCGGCCGTCCGCAACGTCGGGATCGCCCTCGACACCGCCGCCCGCGTGGTCTTCCTCGGCCGCGACGGCGTCAAGTACTGACGACCGGTCAGAGCCTCAGAGCACGTCGTCCGCGTCCACGATCCGGTACGCGTAGCCCTGCTCGGCCAGGAAGCGCTGGCGGTGCGCCGCGAAGTCCTGGTCCACGGTGTCCCGCGCCACCACCGAGTAGAAGTGCGCGGAGTGCCCGTCCGCCTTCGGCCGCAGCACCCGGCCCAGCCGCTGGGCCTCCTCCTGCCGGGAGCCGAAGGTCCCGGAGACCTGGATGGCGACGGTCGCCTCCGGCAGGTCGATGGAGAAGTTGGCCACCTTGGAGACCACCAGCACGCTGATCTCCTTGGACCGGAACGCGTCGAACAGCTTCTCCCGCTGCGCGTTGCTGGTCTCGCCCTTGATCACCGGAGCACCGAGCACCTCGCCCAACTCGTCCAGCTGGTCGATGTACTGACCGATGATCAGGGTCTGGTCCTTCTCGTGCTTCTTGACCAGCGCCTCCACCACCCGCCGCTTGGTCGCGGTGGTGGCGCAGAAGCGGTACCGCTCCTCGGGCTCGGCGGTCGCGTACGCCAGCCGCTCCGAGTCGGTGAGCGTCACCCGGACCTCGCAGCAGTCGGCCGGGGCGATGTAGCCCTGCGCCTCGATCTCCTTCCACGGGGCGTCGAAGCGCTTCGGCCCGATCAGCGAGAACACGTCGCCCTCCCGGCCGTCCTCGCGGACCAGGGTGGCGGTCAGCCCGAGCCGGCGCCGGGCCTGCAGGTCGGCGGTGAACTTGAAGACCGGCGCGGGCAGCAGGTGCACCTCGTCGTAGACCACCAGGCCCCAGTTCCGCGCGTCGAACAGCTCCAGGTGCGCGTACACGCCCTTCCGCTTGGTCGTCATCACCTGGTACGTGGCGATGGTGACCGGGCGGATCTCCTTCTTCGTCCCGCTGTACTCGCCGATCTCGTCCTCGGTCAGCGAGGTGCGCTTCACCAGCTCGTGCTTCCACTGCCGGGCCGAGACGGTGTTGGTCACCAGGATCAGCGTGGTCGACTTGGCCTCGGCCATCGCCGCCGCGCCCACCAGCGTCTTCCCCGCGCCGCAGGGCAGCACCACGACGCCGCTGCCGCCGTGCCAGAAGCCCTCCACCGCCTGCTGCTGGTACGGCCGCAGCTGCCAGCCGTCCTGGTCCAGCTCGATCGGGTGCGCCTCGCCGTCCACGTACCCGGCGTGGTCCTCGGCCGGCCAGCCCAGCTTCAGCAGCACCTGCTTGATCTGGCCGCGCTCCGAGGGGTGCACGACCACGGTGTCCGGGTCGATCCGCTGGCCGACCAGCGGCACGATCTTCTTCGACCGCAGCACCTCCTCCAGCACCGGCCGGTCGGTGGTGGTCAGCACCAGGCCGTGCACCGGGTGCTTGGACAGCTGCAGCCGCCCGTACCGGGCCATGGTGTCGGCCACGTCCACCAGCAGGGCGTGCGGCACCGGGTAGCGCGAGTAGTTCACCAGGGCGTCCACCACCTGCTCGGCGTCGTGCCCGGCGGCCCGCGCGTTCCACAGGCCGAGCGGCGTCACCCGGTAGGTGTGCACGTGCTCCGGCGCCCGCTCGAGCTCCGCGAACGGCGCGATGGCCCGTCGGCAGTCGGCGGCCTTCGGGTGGTCGATCTCCAGCAGCAGCGTCTTGTCGCTCTGGACGATGAGCGGTCCGTCGTTCACGCGGGAAGTCCTCCGGTTCTCGGGCGCAGACCTTCCAGTGTCCCGCATGCGGGTGGAAAAGGGTGACGGGTGCCCGGAACCGTCGTTGGGCAGGGCATGAAGAAGACGAATCGTCTGTTCGCCGCCGTCGCGCTCTCCGGGGCCGCGCTGGCCGCCGCCGCCGCTCCCGCCTCGGCGGCGGCGCCCGCCGGGATGCCGGACGTCTCCAAGGCCGGCGGGGTGTTCGGGCTGGTGGCGTTCACCGGGGCCGAGCTGCTGACCGGTGTCGACCCGACCCCGCCGGACCCGGAGACGCTGATGGAGCAGGCGAAGAAGCAGCAGCAGGAAGAGGCTGCGAAGAAGCAGCAGCAGAAGTAGGTCAGTCGAGCCAGACGTAGGCGGCGAACCGGCCGGTCTCCTGCTCCCGGCGGTGCGAGAAGAAGTCCTCGTCCTCGATGGTGCAGCGGTCGTCGTGCCGGATCTCCCCGACCCCGGCCCGGGTGAGCTGGGCGGTGATGCCGGCCCGGACGTCCAGGGCGGGGGTGCCCCGGCGGGTGGTCGAGCGCAGCTCGGGGAGCGCCTCGCAGGCCTCGTCCTGCATCGCCTGCGGCACCTCGTAGCAGCGGCCGCAGGCGAGCGGGCCGACCAGGGCGACCAGGTCGGCGGGCTCGCTGCCGCGGGCCGTCATCGCGGCGACCAGCGCGGGCGCCATGCCCGCCACCGTCCCGGCCCGGCCGGAGTGCGCGGCGCCGACCAGGCGGCGGACCGGGTCGCCGATCAGCACCGGCGCGCAGTCGGCCGCCAGCGCGACCAGGCCGAGGCCCGGCCGGTCGGTGACGATGCCGTCCAACGGCGGTGCGGTGCGCGGGTCGTAGGGCTCGGTGACGTAGGCGACCTCGGTGCCGTGCACCTGGCGCATCATCACCACCCGGGCCGGGTCCAGGCCGAGCTCGCGGGCGGTCAGCTCGCGGTTGCGGCGGACGTTCTCCGGGTCGTCGGCGGTGCGGCCGCCGAGGTTGCGGGAGTCGAACGGGGCCCGGCTCACCCCGCCGTGACGGTCCATCACGGCGTACCGGATACCGGGTGCGAGCTGCTCCATGGCTGGGCTCCTAGGGCTGGAGGGCGGTCTACTGGTCGGCGAGTTCGGCCACGCCGGTGATCCGGTGCAGGGCGAAGGTGCGCACCTCGTCGCTGAGGTGGTCGTACACGGTGACGAAGCCGCCCTCGACCTTGACCGGGTCGACCACCCGCTGGGAGGCCAGGCCCTCGGCGTTGACGTAGCCGATCCACATCCGCTCGCCCAGCAGCACCGCGGTCTGCAGCGCGGCAAGCGTGTCCGCCGCGGCGGTGCGCGGGAGTTGGCGCAGGTCGGTGCGGGCCGGACCGGTCTGCGGCCGGTCCGCGGCCGGCCCCGCGACGGTCTCGCGGCGGACGGCGGTGGCGGCCAGGTCCCCCGCCCGGACGGCCCGGACGGCGGCGGCGAGCAGCACCTCGTCCGGCACCGGCGGGCCGTCCGGCACCGGTACGGGCGCGGAGCGCGGCGGGGTGCGGTGGCTGTCGGGGTGGGTCAGCAGCACGTCGCCCTCGGCCGATTCGGCGGTCGGGGCGTAGCCCATCGAGCGGAGCACCGAGAGCAGTGTCTCCGGCCCGGCCTGGGCGGCCAGCACGGTGGGGGCCAGCAGCCGCAGCCGGAGCTCCCCGGCCCGCCGGTCGGCCAGCACCTCGGCGAGCAGGCCGGGGTCGTCGCAGCGCAGGTAGGAGGAGGCGGCGCCGACCCGGAGCACGCCGTGCCGCCGGGCCACGTCGTCGATCAGGTAGCTCAGCGGCTGCGGCACCGGGGTGCGGGAGTGCTGCGCCAGGAAGGCGTGCAGGTCGCCCGCCGTCCGCCCGGCGTCCAGGGCGCGGCGGACCGAGTCGGTGGTGAAGCGGTAGACGGTGGCGCCGCCCTTGGACTCGATCTCGGCGCACAGCGCCAGCGCCTGGGCCAGCGGGGTGAGCAGCGGGCCGGGGGCGATCGCGGTCAGGTCGGGCTGGAGGATGACGTGGTCCAGCGGCTGCGGAAGCAGCGGCTCCAGGACGGGCTCCGGATCGGCCCCGGTGAGCAGCGCGCGGGCGGGGGAGGCGAGCGCGCCCCGGCCGGTGACGCCGAGCGACTCGGCCTCCTGGAGCGCCCACTCGGTCAGGTGGTCGCGGAAGTCCCGGCCGTCGGGGCCCGCCGGGCCGCCGCGCAGCGGGCGCTGCCAGCGCAGCAGCGGCAGCAGGGCCCCGGCGTCGGCCGCCGAGCCGGGCGGCAGCGAGGCCAGCGCGGTGAGGGCGGCCCGGCGCACCGAGGGGGCCAGGGTGCGGTCCAGCTCGGGGCCGAGCGCGGCCCGGGCCTTGCCCTTGCCGTCGGGGGTGCCGGTCAGCCCGGCCACCCGGGTGGCGGCCAGCCAGCTGCGGGCCAGCAGGGCCCAGCGCTCGGGCGTCGGCTGCTGGAGCCAGAGGTCGTAGGCGGGGGTCGGTGCCCAGCGCTCGTCCGCCTCCCCGTCGGGGGCCAACAGGCCGGAGGCGTAGGCGAGTTCGAGCCAGAAGGCGGCGGTGGGCTCGGGGCAGTCCAGTAGCAGCGCGGCCCGCTTGAGGTCCCGGACGCCGAGGCCTCCGGCGCGCAGGGTGGGCGGCGGCTGCAGGCCCCAGGCCTCCAGCAGCTCCTCGACCGTGCGCACGGCGGTGTAGGCCTGCCCGGCGGCGGTGGAGTCCACGGCCAGCGGATCGCGCTCGGCGGTGGGGGTGAGCACCGGCGGGGCGGGCTCGACCTCGCGGTGGCTGCGGCCACCGCGCAGGTGCAGCGCCAACTCCCGTGGCAGCACCACCGATCCGGGGCTGCTCGGCAGCAGCAGGCCGCGGGCCAGCAGCCACTCCACCGGGCTGCGGGCCTCCTCGGCGGTGACCTGCCGGGCCGCGTCCGGCACGGTGCCGGAGGGCGGCCCCCAGACCAGCTTCTCCAGCAGGGCGAGCGCACCGGCCGGTGCCTGCTCCAGCAGGGCGGTGCAGCGCTTGCGGTCCTGGAGCAGCGCGGTGAGCGCGGCCACGGCGGTGACCGGATCGGGGGTGGCCGGCAGCCCGGCGCCGTGCAGCAGCTGCTGCAGCCGGGCCGGGGACATCCCGGCGGTGGCGTCGGCCAGGGTCGGGCCCAGGCCCGTGCGGCCGGGGTTGGCGGCGGACGGGGCGAGGGCCTCGCGGACCGCGATCACCAGGCGCAGCGCCGAGTCCGGGCCCCAGAGCAGGGCCTGGGAGCGCAGCGTCTCCAGGGCCGCGGGCAGCGCGGCGGTGATCGCGGCGCGGTCGGCCGGGGCGGCGCCCGGATGCGGCTTCACCCGGGCCGGGCCGGCCAGCAGCTGACGGAGCGTCGCCTCCGGGCAGCCGTCGGGCGCGGCGGCCAGCGCCTCGGCCGTCTGCAGGGTGAAGCGGTCCAGCCGCTCCAGCGCGCGCAGCGCGGAGGCCCGGGAGGAGAGCCGGGCGGACAGCTGGGTGAGGTCGGTGGGCACCGGGTTGAGCAGGTCGGGGCGGGCGTGCAGCAGCGTGGCCAGCGCCTCGTCGCTGCGGGCGCGCAGCTCTTCGGCGAGGGTGCGGGGCGCCTTGCTCTGCTGACCGGTCATCCGACCCAGACTAGTCGCCGCAGGGTTAAGAGGACAGAAACGGCGGTCGCACGGCCGGTGCGGGGCCGTGCGGCGGCGGGCTCCGTCCACAGGCTGGGGACAATCCCGACCGGGTGGCCGACCCGCTGACTGATCGGTGGTGCCGGGGGTACGGTCTGCCGTGTGGCGGATGGTGAGTGGTGGCGGGTGGACGGGCCCTGGCGGGTGCTCGGTGGACAGCGCTCGGGGGAGCCGACCGGGGAGCCGGCCGGGGCGGCGGGTCCTGACGGGGTGTCCGATTCGGTGTACGCGCCCGAGGTGCCGGCGCCGGCCGCGCCGGTGACGCCTCCGGCGGTGCCGCCGCGTCCCTCGGAACCGCCCGCGCCGTCCGCGTCCCCCGTGCCGTCCGTGCCGTCCGTGCCGCCGGGGCAGAGCGCCTTCCTGATCGCCCGGGCCGAGCGCGGTGGCCCGCCGCTGTCCGCGGCGGACTTCCCCGGCTGGGACAGCGTGGTCTTCGACTTCCCGGACGAGCGGGCCGCCGCGCCCGCCCCGGTGGTCCCGGAGCAGCGGACGGCGGAGCCGGAGCCCTCGGCGGCGGCCGATGCGGACGGTGCCGGGGCTTCTCCGGCCCCCCGACGCTCGTTCCTGACGGGGCGTCGGCCCTCGCCGCTGGTGCTGCTGGCCGCCGCGGTGCTGGTCGCCGGAGTCGTCACCGGGCAGCTGCTGGCCCTGCTCGCGGGCTGGGGGCTGGCCTACATCGCCCCGCGCCTGGGCCCGCTCACCCGCAAGTTCGCCGCCCTGGTGATCCCGCTGGGCACCATGACGGCCTCCTCGGTCTGGCAGTGGGGCCGCACCCAGGGCCGCTGGGGCGAACCGGCGCCGACCGAGGAGCTGGGCCGTGCCGTCTGGGACGGCGCCCCGGGAGTCCTGCGCCTGGCCGGTGCCCTCACGGCGGTCTTCCTGCTGGTGGTCACCCTGCGCCGCCGCAAGCCCGCGGCAGAGGCGTGACGCCGGAGGCCACCCCGGGGGCGCGAGGAACTGCGCGAGTCGGAAGGCGGCTCACCTGCAACTGAGGGCACGTCAGCCAGTTGCAGGTGCTGCCGTTCCCCCGCGCGCAGTTCCTCGCGCCCCCGGTGTGACCACGTGCCCAGCCCTCGGGTCTTGCTGCCCGTGCGCGCCCGCGCGGCGGAGCCGCAGATCAGCAGAGCCTCGCGCCCCCGGGATCACCACCTGGTGCGGTGCGCCCCCTGCCACACGGATCCGGCGTCAGCCGGTGAGGAGGCGTTGGAGTTCGGCGACGATCAGGTTGGCACCGGTGTAGCCGATGCCCTGGTACCAGAGGCGGTCGTCGACGGGGAAGGCGCGGTGGGCCCGGACGGCGCCGAGGGACTGCCAGGCGGGGGAGGCCAGGACGGCGTCGGTGCCGGCCCGGGCGGGGTCGCCGTAGGTGGCGTAGAGCAGGAAGTCGCCGTCGGCCCGGCCGATCTGGTCGGGCGTCACCTCCACGTCGAAGGCGTCCACGTCCTGCTCCGGGGGCCGCCCGAGCCGGAGGTCGGCGAGCAGGGTGCCGGGGAAGTTCTGCCGCCCGTAGAGCCGGACGGTCGGCGAGCCCTCGACGAAGCGGACCAGGCTGATCCGGGCGCCGCCGTTCCCCGCCGCGCCGATCGCCTGGGCGGCCCGGCCGATGTGCCGCCCGTACTCGGCGGTGACGGCGTCGGCCTGCTGTTCGCGGCCGAGGGCGCGGGCGTGCACCCGGAAGTTGTCCTTCCACGGGTACCCGGTGGTGGCGGTGAGGACGGTGGGGCCGATGGCCCGCAGGTCCTCGTAGTGGGCGGCGTCCCGGGTCTGGTTGCCGAGCAACAGCTCGGGGCGTTCGGCCCGGATCGCCGCGTAGTCGGGGCTGCCGACCGTCCCGGCGGAGCGGACGGGTGCCAGCCAGGCGGCCGGGAAGTAGTCGGGAAGGCCGGGGTCGGCCGCGGGGCGGGAGGCGGCGAGCGGGGGGATGCCGAGGGTGAAGGCGGAGTCGAGCTCCGCGGTGTCCAGGACCACCAGCCGGGTCGGCCCGCCGGGCACCTGGACCGGGCCGTTCGGGGTGTCCACGGTGACGGGCGGGGTGGGGGAGGGGGAGATCTCGATCACGGGGTCGGTGGCGCGGGTGTCCGGCCGCTGGTCGGTGCAGCCGGTCAGCAGGACCGCGCCGAGCCCGGCGAGGGCGGCGCGGCGGGTGAGCTGACGTGGCATCGGGGCACCTCGGGCGGGGCGGCGGCGGGGGTCGCAGCCGATTATGTCCGAATTGCCGGTATTGATGGCGGTGAAAGGCCGTCAGTCCGCAAGCGTGCCGGGCGGTTCACGGGGCGGTCGACGGCAGTGCCTAGGGTGGAGGCATGGCACTCACCGTGGGGTTCGACCTCGACATGACGCTGCTGGACACGCGGCCGGGCATCAAGGCCACCTACGACGTCCTGTCGGCGATGACCGGCGTGGCGATCGACAGCGACCTGGTGGTCAGCAGGCTCGGCCCGCCGCTGGAGCGGGAGATCGCCAACTGGTTCCCCGCCGAGGCGGTCGCCGAGACGGCCACGCTCTACCGCCGCCTGTACCGGGAGCACGCGCTGCCCGGCACCCTGGTCCTGCCGGGCGCGAACGAGTCGCTGGCGGCGGTCCGGGCGGCGGGCGGCCGGGTGGCGGTGGTCACCGGGAAGTACGAGCCCAACGCCCGGCTCCAGCTGGACCACGTCGGCCTGACCGTCGACGTGCTGGTCGGCGACACCTGGGCCGAGACCAAGGGCGACGCGCTGCGCGAGCACGGAGCGAGCGTCTACGTCGGCGACCACTACGGCGACATCCGGGGCGCCCGGGCGGCCGGCGCGGTGGCGGTGGCCGTCGCCACCGGCCCGTACACGGCGGCCGAGCTGGGCGCGGCCGGGGCGGACGTGGTCCTGGAGGACCTGACGGCCTTCCCGGAGTGGCTGGCCGCCCACCTCGGCTAGGGGCCGTCCGCTAGGACTTCGCGGGCCGCTTCGCCCGGGCCTGGCGGAACATGCCGGTCAGGGCGAGGCCCAGGCCGAGCGGCATCAGCATCGAGATCCAGTAGGCGGCCGTCGGCAGCGGGGTGAGGTGGAGGAAGAGCGGTACGAAGGTCGCCAGGGTGGCCGCCGCGCCGATCAGGAAGACGACGGCGCCGGTCTTGACCAGCACGTCTCCGCGCTCGGTGGTGCTGCTGTTCACGGGGGACTCCTCGACGGGTGCGGCCGGCGGACCTCCCCAGTGTGGCAGCCGCCGGAGCTCGGCCCCGGGCGGGGGAGGGTCGTCCGCGACCTGACGGCCCGTCACCCAGCGGAGTTCCTCGGGGACGGAGTGTTTCGGGCCGCTGGTGGGCCGGGTATGCAGGACTCGCACGGGGCCGGTCCGGCGCCCCGCCGTCCCGACCGGGGGTGTCCGCCAGTGGAGAGCGCCGAGTCGCGCCCTGGCCGTGCCAGGCCCGGCGTGGTCACCGTCAGAGCCGTGTACCGGAAACCGGCTGCGCGCCGCTGAGCAGCTGACGGATCATTAGCATGCTGACCGGGCACGCCTGACGCGTTCGGCGCGGTCGGCCCGCCATCCACCCAGGGACCCCGGCGTTCGCCGGGGCCTCCCCGTACCCACATGAGGACTTTTCGAGATGCCCACCGGCCAGGTGAAGTGGTTCAACGAGACGAAGGGCTTCGGCTTCCTGTCGCGCGACGACGGCGGGGACGTGTTCGTCCACACCAAGGCGCTCCCCGCCGGGGTGACCGCGCTCCGGCCGGGGCAGCGGGTCGAGTTCGGTGTGGTGGCCGGTCACCGGGGTGACCAGGCCATGGCCGTCCAGCTGCTGGAGGCGCTGCCCTCGGTGGCCGCGGCCCAGCGCAAGAGCGCGGACGACATGGCCCCGATCGTGCAGGACCTGATCACCACCCTCGACGCGGTGCTGCCCGGCCTCCAGCACGGCCGCTACCCGGCCAAGCCGACCGGCCAGAAGCTGGCCGTGCTGCTGCGCGCGGTGGCCGACCAGTTCGACGTGTAGGCGTCCGACCCGCGAGCAGCGGTCAGAAGTCCAGCGCACCCGGGCCGATGGCGGGCACCAGCCCCTCGGCGGCGGCCCGGGTGAGCAGGCCGCGCACCGCCGCGTAGCCGGCCTCGCCCAGGTCGGCGGTGAACTCGTTGACGTAGAGCCCGATGTGCTGGTCCGCCACCGCCGGGTCCATCTCCTGCGCGTGCGCCAGCACGTACTCCCGGGAGGCCTCCGGGTCCTCCCAGGCCATCCGGACCGAGGTGCGGATCTGTTCCGCCAGCTCCGCCAGCCGCTCCGCGCCGAGCGAGCGGTGGGCCACGATGGCGCCCAGCGGGATCGGCAGGCCGGTGGCCAGCTCCCAGGCCTCGCCCATGTCGGCCAGCTTGTGCAGCCCGTAGTTCCGGTACGTGAAGCGGGCCTCGTGGATCACCAGGCCGGCGTCCACCTTGCCGTCCCGGACGGCGGGCATGATCTCGTGGAAGGGCAGCACCACGATCTCGCCGAAGCCGCCGGGCACCGCCTGCGCGGCCCAGAGGCGGAACAGCAGGTAGGCGGTCGAGCGCTCGCTCGGCACCGCCACCGTACGGCCCGTCAGCTGCTCCGGCGTCAGCTCCCCGGAGGTGAGCACCAGCGGGCCGCAGCCCCGGCCCAGCGCCCCGCCGCAGGGCAGCAGGGCGTACTCGTCCAGCACCCAGGGCAGCTGGCCGTAGCTGATCTTCAGCAGGTCCAGCTCCCCGCGCTCGGCCATCCCGTTGGTCACGTCGATGTCCGCGAAGGTCACCTCGGGCGCCTCGGCGCCCGGCACCAGGCCGTGGGCCCAGGCGTGGAAGACGAAGGTGTCGTTCGGGCAGGGCGAGTACGCGACGCGCAGGGTCACCGGGAGGCCTCCTCGATCAGGGCGCGGTACGGCAGGTGCAGGAAGGCGCGCTCCAGGGCGCCGAGCGCCTCGCCGATCCGCCAGGCGTCGCGGTCCCGGGGGCCGACCGCGTTGGAGACGGTGCGCAGCTCCAGCACCGGCACCCCGTAGCGGGCGGCGGCCTCGGCCACCCCGTGGCCCTCCATCGCCTCGGCCACCGCGTGCGGGTGACGGGCGGTCAGTGCGGCGGCCCGCTCGGCGGTGCCGGTCACGGTGGAGACGGTCAGCACGGTGCCGGTGGCGGCGTCCAGCGCGTCGGCGGCCAGCCGGACGGCGCCCGCCGGGGGCACGTGCCGGACGGCGCCGAAGCCCAGCTCGGCGACGCTGCGGAAGCCCTCCGGGGTCTCGGCGCCCAGGTCGCCGGCCACGATCTCCTCGGCCAGCACGGTCGAGCCGATCGGGGCCCGGGGCGCGAAGCCGCCGGCGATCCCGGCCGAGACCACCAGGTCGTACGGGTGCGCGGCCAGCACGGCGGCCACCGAGACGGCGGCCGCGACCGGGCCGACCCCGGCCACCAGCACGTCCACCTCGGTGCCGCTCGCGTGTTCGCTGCGGCGCAGCTCCCCGGCGGCCGCGGGGCCCTCCAGGGGGATCGGCCGGGCGCCGTCGCGCAGGCCGCGCAGCACCGCCTCGGCCTCCGCCGCAACGGCGACGGCGACCAGCAGCCGGGGGGTTCCCGGCCGCTGGCCGCCGTCTTCCTGAGGACTCGTCACTGCTCGGTGCCGGCGCCCGGCTGCTCGGCGCCGCCGCCGGCCGGGGCGCCCGCGGCGTCCTTGTTCTTGAGCTGGAAGTACCAGACGCCCAGGATGTCGCCGGTCTTCTCGTTCGCCTCGACGACGGTGACCAGGGTCTTCTCGCCGGAGGCGAGCAGGCCGATGGCCGGCAGCGAGCCGGAGTAGGTGGAGCCGGTGCGGGTCGCCGACAGGGTGGCGCGCTGCTGCTGGCCGCCGTCGGTGAAGGCGAACCAGCCCTTCTCGGCCACCTCCGGGTCGACGCCGACGCCGATCTTGTCGGCGACGGTGACGTCCGAGACCGGCAGCTCGCCCTTGGCCTTGGCCTTCAGGGCGGCGGCCTGGCACTTGGTCTGCGCGGCCTCGTCCAGCGGCTTGCCGTCGTTGTAGCAGAGCGGCGCGGCCTCGATCGAGGAGCGGCCGACCACCAGGGTGGCCTTGGGGGCGGACGGCTCGTCCTTCCCGGAGGCGTAGGCGATGGAACCGCCGACCGTGCCGGCGCCGATCACGACCACGGCGCCGAGGGCGGCGATGACACGGGTGCTGAGGCTCATGGCCCGAAGACTACCGGCCACACCCTCCGCGCGAACGTCCGGGTCGCCCGAACGGCGAGCACAACATCAGGAACGCGCCGCCGTCTGCCGGACCGTCAGCCCACCGAGCGCGGCCGTGCCGACGGGCGCGGCGAGGACCCCTTCAGGCGCAGCAGCGACCAGAGCGTCCAGAGCAGTGCGACCGTCAGCAGCGCGGCCGCCACCCCCAGCCCGAGCGAGCCGTCCAGCGGAAGGGTGATGCCCAGTGCGCCGCCCGCCACCCAGCTGAGCTGGAGCAGCGTCTCCGACCGGGCGAACGCCGAGGTCCGGACCGCCTCTGGGACGTCCCGCTGGATCAGCGCGTCCAGCGCCAGCTTGCCCAGCGAGGCGGCCGCCCCGGCGGTGGCCGCGACCAGGGCCACCGTCAGCAGTCCGTACCAGAGGGCCGCCGCGAAGGCCGCCGCGGTGGCCAGCAGCAGCGCGACGGTGACGATCGCCTCCGAGCGCCGGGTGCGCAGCCAGGACCCGAGCGCCGAACCGAGCGCGTTCCCCAGCCCGGCGCAGGCCGCCACCACGCCGATCGCCACCGTCGGCCGCAGCCCGGCCACCGGATCGCTGCGCAGCAGGAAGGCCAGGAACATCACCAGGAATCCGACCAGCGCCCGCAGCGAGGAGACCGCGCGCAGCGCCAGGATCACCGAGGGGCCGACCGTGCGCAGCCGGGCCCGGCCCGGGGCGTGCTCGGGGGTGTGCAGCACGGCCCGCTGCTCGCCCTTGGCCGAGTCCACCTGGTGCGGGAGGTGAAAGGCCATCAGGGTGCCCGCCACGAAGACCAGGAAGGCCCCGCGCAGCGGCCAGGCCGGTCCGATCAGGTGGAGCAGCCCGCCCACCCCGGCGCCCAGCATCCCGGCCATCAGCCCGGCCAGGGTCACCCGGGAGTTGGCCTTCACCAGGGACAGGCCCGGTGGCTGCAGCCGGGGCACCACCACGCTGCGCACCACCCCGTACGCCTTGGAGGCGACCAGCACCCCGAGCGCGGCGGGGTAGAGGGTGAGGCTCCCGCTGATCACCGGCCCGGCCATGGTCCACGAGAGCACCGCCCGGGCCAGCATCGACATCGCCACCGCGGACCGCCGGCCGTGCGGCATCCGGTCCAGCAGCGGCCCGATCACCGGGGCCAGCAGCGCGAACGGGGCCATGGTGACCAGCAGGTAGAGGGCCACCCGGCCGCGGGCCTCGCCGGTCGGCACCGAGAAGAAGACGGTGGAGGCCAGCGCGATGGCGATCAGCATGTCACCGAAGGAGTTCAGCGCGTGCAGCTCGATCAGCTTGGCCAGGCCCGACTCGCCCGCGCCCTCGGCGGAGGTGGCCCGGCGGATCCGCCGCCCGGTGCCGTGCACCACCTTGCCGGTCCTGGACCCGGCGGCGGAGGCGCCGCGCAGCAGCAGACCGCGTCGGGGCGGCGTCCTGCCGCCCTCCGACGGCGACCCGTCGTCGCCGGTCGGCGGGACGGGTATCGGTGGGGTCTCGTCCGCCACACAGCCCATCCTGCCCGAGAAAGGGCCCGGTGACGCGGGACGGCGCGGAGATCCACGGGGCTCCGTCGGGTCCGGACGCGGAGCTCCGTCGGGTCCGGTCGCGGAGCCGGACTGTCCCGGGTGGCCGACCGGCGGGTAGCCTGCACTACGCGCGTGCACTGCCCGGTGGGCGGCGCGGCCGGTCACCGGAAGGAAGCGGGTCGCGCAGAATAGGGGTGACGGTGCCCGTGCGGCCGGGTCTCCCGGCAGGCCGACCCGTACGGGGCGGCGCCGACAGACCGTGGGCAAATGGGCCGCAGGCCACCGAACTTGGGAGAGAATCGACGCCGTGAGTGCTGCGATGCGAAGCCGTACCCCCGACCGGCTCTGTGCCGAGGCCGTCGAACTCGCCCGTCAGTCCGCCGTCGAGACGGTCGGCCAGGAGAGCGTCGGGGCCCACCTGGGTGCCCGCGCCGACGGCGAGCGGGTCGTCACCCACACCTTCGAGTGCCTGGACGCGGCCTACCGCGGCTGGCACTGGGCCGTGACGGTGGCCCGCGCCCCGCGCGCCAAGAACGTCACCCTGGACGAGACCGTGCTGCTGCCCGGCCCCGACGCGGTGCTCGCCCCGCAGTGGGTGCCGTGGAGCGAGCGGCTGCGGCCCGGCGACATGGGGCCGGGTGACCTGCTGCCCACCGACGCGGACGACCTCCGGCTGGAGCCGGGCTGGACGGGCGAGGACGAGCCGGCCCCCAACTCGGTGGCCGCCCTCGACGCCGCCGAGGACCTGGTGGTCGCCGCCGCCGACAGCGCGGTCACCCCCGCCCGCGGCAGCATCGGCGCGCTCGCCGAGGAGCTCGGCCTCGGCCGCTCCCGGGTGCTCTCCCGGATCGGCCTGCACCAGGCGGCCGACCGCTGGGAGACCGCCCACGGCCCGCAGACCCCGATGGCGCAGGCCGCCCCCGCGAACTGCACCAGCTGCGGCTTCCTGATCCCGATCGGCGGCTCGCTCGGGCAGGCCTTCGGCATCTGCGGCAACGAGTTCGGCCCCGCCGACGGCCAGGTCGTCTCCCTCGCCTACGGCTGCGGCGGCCACTCCGAGGCGGCCGTCATCCCGGCCCCGCCCGCCCCGGCCGAGCTCATCCTCGACGAGCTCCAGGTCGAACCCCTCCACCTCCACCCCGACCGCACCAGCGGCTCCGTCGAACCCGACGCCCCCACCGAGGAGCTCGGCCACTCCTGACCGGCCGCACCGGGTTGCGCCCCGCAGGGGCGCGGGGAACTGCGCGCGGGGGAACGGCAGCACCTGCAACTGGCTGACGATGGTTCAGTTGCAGGTGAGCCGCCTCCCGAAGCGCGCAGTTCCCCGTGCCCCCGGCATCACGTTCTCCCGCGCGTAGCCAGCTCCGTGTGCGGCCGCGCCTCCCCGGCGGGGGAGAATGCCTCCCTCAGCAGTCCAGGGGAAGGCGGCAGTGCAGTGGAGCCTCGGATCATCGGCAGCGGTAGTGACGGTCAGGCGGCCGATCCCTTCGACACGGCCACCCTGCGGCGCCGGGTGCTGGACGCCTGGACGGACGCCCCGGCCCGGTTCCGGGAGGACGCCAACGCCGAGGAGGAGCTGGCGCTCGGCGGCTACCGGGACCGGCTGATCGTGGAGTTGGCGCAGAACGCCGCCGACGCGGCGGCCCGGGCCGGCACCGGCCCCGGCCGGCTGCGGCTGACGCTGCGGGACGGCGTGCTCGCCGCGGCCAACACCGGCGCCCCGCTGGACGCCGCCGCGGTGGAGTCGCTCTCCACCCTGCGGGCCTCCTCCAAGCGCTCGGACGGGGCGCCGACCGTCGGCCGGTTCGGCGTCGGGTTCTCGGCGGTGCTGGCCGTCACCGACGAGCCGGCGGTGCTGGGTTCGCACGGCGGCGTCCGCTGGGACCTCGCGGAGGCGCAGGCGCTCACCGAGGCCCGGCCCGAGCTGGCGGAGGAGCTGCGCCGCCGGGAGGGCCACGTCCCGTTGCTGCGGCTGCCGTTCCCGGCCGAGGGGGCTGCGCCGTCCGGGTACGACACGGTGGTGGTGCTGCCGCTGCGGGACGCCGCCGCCGAGGACCTGACCCGCCGCCTGCTGGCCGGGATCGACGACGCGCTGCTGCTCACCCTGCCCGGTCTGGGCGAGGTCACCGTGGAGACGCCGGAGGGCGTCCGCAGCCTGACCAGGGAGGCCGACGGGCAGCAGCCGGAGGGGATCGGCACCGTCACCCTGACCGACGGCGACCGGACCACCACCTGGCAGACCGTCACCCTGTCGGGCGCCACGGCCGCCGAGCTGCTGACGGACCGTCCGACCGAGGAGCGGGCCCGCCCGTTCTGGTCGGTGACCTGGGCGGTGCCGGTGGACGCGGCGGGCGTCCCGCAGCCGCTGACCACCGCGCCGGTGGTGCACGCGCCGACGCCCAGCGACGAGCCGCTCGGCGTGCCGGCGCTGCTGATCGCCGGGTACCCGTTGGACTCCACCCGCCGGCACGTCGCGCCCGGCCCGCTCACCGACTTCCTGACCGAGCGGGCCGCCGACGCCTACGCGGACCTGCTCCGGGCCCGCGGCGCGGACCTCGGGTCGCTCGGCCTGGTGCCGGGCCCGCTGGGCGGGGGCGCGCTGGACAACGGGCTGCGCGCCGCGATCCTGCGGCGGCTGCCGGCCACCCCGTTCCTGCCGCACCCGGCCCCGGTGGAGGAGGGCACCCCGGCGCTG
This sequence comes from Kitasatospora albolonga, assembly GCF_039535905.1. Lineage (GTDB taxonomy): Bacteria > Actinomycetota > Actinomycetes > Streptomycetales > Streptomycetaceae > Kitasatospora > Kitasatospora albolonga. The sequence goes on from NZ_BAAAYB010000062.1 coordinate 85,425, forward strand.
CGCCCGCGTGACGCGACGGTGCTGGAGGGTGCCGACCGCAGTGTGGTGGAGGCGCTGGCGCCGATCTTCCCGGGCCTGCTGCCGGCCGGCCTGGAGCGGCGGACCGAGCTGCGGGTGCTGGAGGTGCGCCGGGTGCCGCTGGCCGAGGTGGTCGACCAGCTCGGCGGCCTGGAGCGCGAGCCGGCCTGGTGGCGCAACCTCTACGCGGCGCTCGGCGGGGCCGATCCCGAGGCGCTGGGCGCGCTGCCGGTGCCGCTGGCGGACGGCCGGACGGTGACCGGGCCGCGCCGGGTGCTGCTGCCCTCGGAGCCGTCCGACTGGGAGGGCTACGAGGGCTACCCCGAGAGCCTGGCCGAGGCGCTCGGGCTGCTGGACCTGCGACTGGCCCACCCGGAGGCCGCGCACCCGCTGCTGGCCAAGCTCGGCGCGGGCACGGCCACCCCGGCCGGGGTGCTGGACACCCCCGAGGTGCGGGCCGCGGTGGCCCGTTCGCTGGAGCTCGGCGAGGACGACTTCGAGGCCGCGGTGGACCTGGCCGACGCGGTGCTGGCCCTGGTGAAGGCGGCCGGGGCCACCGCGGGCGAGCACCCGTGGCTGGCCCGGCTGGCGCTGCCGGACGACGAGGGCGAGCTGTCCCGTGCCGGTGAGCTGATCCTGCCCGACTCCCCGCTCGCCGCGCTGGCCCGGGAGGAGGACGCCGGGTACGTGGACGAGGACCTGCTGGAGCGCTGGGGCCCCGAAGTCCTGGCCGCGGCGGGCGCGTTGAGCGCCTTCGTGCTGGTGCGGGCCGAGGACGTGGTGCTCGACCCGGACGACCTGGAGCGCCTCGACCCGACCGCCCCCGCCGACCGCGCGGCGGGTGGCCGTCCGACCGGCCTGCTGGACGAGGCCCCGGACGGTCTGGCCGAGTGGTGCGAGGACGCTCTGGAGTCCCTGCATGCCGACGACAGCGGGGAGTTGGGCGTGCCGCCGGTGGCCGCCGAGCTGCTCGCGGTGCGCGACCTGGACCTGGTGGACGACGCCGCCTGGCCCGAGGCGCTGGCCCTGCTGGCCCGCCCGCCGTACCGGGACGCGGTGGTCACCCCCGTACGGACCCTGCTGCCGGACGGCCGGTACGTGGACCTCCCGCCGTACACTGCCTGGTGGCTGCGCGACCACCCGGTGCTGGACGGCCGGGAGCCCGCCGGGCTGCGCGCGGCCGGGGCCGACCCGCTGCTGCGGGGCCTGTACGACGAGGCCCGCACCACGCTGGACGAGACCTTCCTGCACGCGCTCGGGGTGCGCACCACGCTGGCCGCGCTGCTGGCCGAGCCGCACGGTCCGGAGGAGCTGCTGGACCGGCTGACCGATCCGGCCTCCTTCGTGAGCCACCGTCAGCTGCACGGCATCCACACGGCGTTGGCGTCGGTGGCGGCCGAGCGGATCGAGCCGCTGGACACCGTGCGGGCCGTGCCGCCGATGGATCCGGAGACCGGCCGCCGCCCGGACGAGACCGTGCTGGTGGACGCCACCGAGGCGGTGGTGGCGGACGCCCCGGACTTGGTGGAGCTGCTGCACGACCACCCGCTGCTGCCGGTGGACCCTTCGCTGGCACCGGAGTTGGCCGAGCGGCTGCACGTCTCGCTGGCCAGCGAGGTGGCCGGCGGCCGGGTGCTCTCCGAGGGCACCCTGCACCGGACCCCGCCGGTGGTGCGGGAGTTGCTGCCCGGCTGCCCGGCCGTCTACGAGGAGCACGAGGAGCTCTTGGTGGTCGGCCCGGACGGCGGCGAGGCGGCGGTGGCCTGGCGCTGGGACGGCGCGGGCCAGGCGCCCGAGCTGCCCTACGACCCGGAGGAGGCCGAAGCCGGCGACGAGGACGACGAGTTCGAGGTCCCGCCGGTGCCCGGTCTGCTGCACGCCGCCACCCCCGAGGGGCTGGCGGCCGGCCTGGCCTGGTCGGTCGGCCAGTGGCACCGCCGCTTCGAGGTGCTGGCCGCGCTCACCGAGCCGGAGCGCGCGTATGAGCTGCTGGCGGCGCGCGACTACGAATGAGAGGGGTGCGCACACGAACCTTCATGTGCGCGGAGGGGGACGGTTCGGCTAGCTTCGCGGGCATGACGAGCGCGAACGAGACGACCGTCCCCGTCCTCCCCTGTGCCGCCGTCGACGAGACGGTGGAGTTCCTGGAAGCCCTCGGCTTCGAGGTGACGTACCGCCAGACCCGCCCCTACCTCTACCTGGCCTTCGAGCGCGGCGGAGTCCACCTGCACTACGCCAAGCCGCCGGTGGGCCACGACCCCGCCGCCGAGGACGGCGGCGCCTGCCTGGTGTTCGTCGACCGGGTGGCCCCGTACCACGCGGAGTTCAAGGCCGGGCTGAAGGCGCACTACGGCCGGGTGCCCTCCGCCGGCCGGCCCCGGATCACCCGCTACCGGGAGGGCGCCAGCCGGTTCACCCTGGTGGACCCGTCCGGCAACTCGCTGATCTTCATCCAGCGGGACGAGCCGATGGAGCTGGAGTACGGCGGATCGTCCGAACTCACCGGCCTGGCAAAGGCCTTGGACAACGCCCGGATCCTGGTCGAGTTCAAGAACGACGACCGGGCGGCCTTCCGGGCGCTCTGCTCGGCCTACCGGCGGCACGCGGCGGCGGCCGAGCCGGAGACGCGGGCCGCCGCGGTGGCCGAACTCACCGACCTGGCAGGCCGGTTGGGAGAACAGGAGAAGCTCGCCTCCGTACTGGCCGGCGGCTAGCCCGCCTCGCCGGTGCGCTTGACGATCACCCGCCAGACCACCTCCAGCAGCAGCCCGGCCGCCACCGCGATGGCGACGCCGATCCACGGGTCGCGGGTGCCGGCCAGCGAGAGCTGGAAGAAGTCGGAGAGCCACGGCACCCACAGGACGAGGGCGAAGGCGCCGCCCATGGTGCCGATCAGGGCCAGCCGCCACCAGGTGTAGGGGCGGGCCACGATGGCCAGCACCCAGATGGCGACCAGGAAGAGGGTCAGGGTGGCCACGCTGGTGTCGGCCTTGAGGTCGGTGGCGTGGTTGGCCCGGGCCAGCATGTAGGCGGTGAAGGTGGCCGTCCCGGCGATCGCCCCGCCCGGGACGGCGAGCCGCAGCACCCGGCGGACGAAGCCGGTCCTGGCCCGCTCGTTGTTGGGGGCCAGCGCCAGGAAGAAGGCCGGGATGCCGATGGTCAGCGAGGAGAGCACGGTGGAGTGCCGCGGCAGGAACGGGTACGGCACGTGGGTGAAGACCACCAGCAGGGCGAGCAGCACCGAGTAGACCGTCTTCACCAGGAAGAGGTTGGCCACCCGCTCGATGTTGCCGATCACCCGGCGGCCCTCGGCCACCACCGAGGGCAGGGTGGCGAAGGAGTCGTTCAGCAGCACGATCTGGGCCACCGCCCGGGTGGCCTCGCTGCCGGAGCCCATCGCCACGCCGATGTCGGCGTCCTTGAGCGCCAGGACGTCGTTGACGCCGTCGCCGGTCATCGCCACGGTGCGGCCGCGGGACTGCATCGCGCCGACCAGCTCGCGCTTCTGCTGGGGCGTCACCCGGCCGTAGACGGTGGTGTTCTCGGCGACCTCGGCCAGTTCCTCCGGGTCGGTCGGCAGCGTCCGGGCGTCCAACGGCCGCTCCGCGCCCGGGAGTCCGAGGTGGGCGGCGACCGCGCCGACCGAGACGGCGCTGTCGCCGGAGATGACCTTGGCCTCGACCTTCTGGCTCTCGAAGTACCGCAGGGTGTCGGCGGCGTCGCCGCGCAGCCGCTGCTGGAGCACCACCAGGCCGAGCGGCTGCAGGGCGGCGGCCGGGTCCTCGTCCAGCGCGCTCTCGCTGCGGCCGAGCAGCAGCACCCGCAGTCCGCGCGATCCCAGCTCGTCCACCTCGGTGAGCGCCGGGTGCCCGGCGGGCAGCAGCACGTCCGGGGCGCCGAGCAGCCAGCTGGCCTCGGTGCCGGCCGGCTCCAGCATCCGCACCCCGCTCCACTTGCGGGCGGAGGAGAACGGAACGGCCTCCAGCACCCGCCAGCGCTCGCCCGCGCCGTTGCCGTAGGCGTCGATGACCGCCTGCATGCTGGGGTTGGGCCGGGCGTCCGCGCCGCCCATCGCGCCGAGCGCCTGCCGGAGCACGTCCGGGTCGTTCAGCAGGTGGTTGGCGAGCGGGGCCTCGGGGCTCAGGTGCGGGTCGGCACCGTCCAGGGTGCGCAGCTCGACCACGTCCATGCCGCCCTCGGTGAGGGTGCCGGTCTTGTCCAGGCAGACGGTGTCCACCCGGGCCAGCCCCTCGATCGCGGGCAGCTCCTGCACCAGGCACTGCTTGCGGCCGAGCCGGATCACGCCGATGGCGAAGGCCACCGAGGTGAGCAGCACCAGCCCCTCGGGGACCATCGGCACGATGCCGGCCACCATCCGGCGGACCGCCTCGCGCCAGTCGTTCTTCTCCACCGCGAGCTGACTGACGATCAGGCCGATCGCGGTCGGCACCAGCAGCCAGGTGATGAACTTGAGGATGGAGTCGATGCCGCTGCGCAGCTCCGACTTGACCAGGGTGAACCGGCTGGCCTCCTCGGCCAGCTGGGCCGCGTAGGCCTCCCGGCCGACCTTGGTGGCGGTGAAGGCGCCGGCCCCGGCGACCACGAAGCTGCCGGACATCACCTGGGCGCCGGGGTGCTTGAGCACCGGGTCGGGCTCGCCGGTGAGCAGCGACTCGTCGATCTCCAGGCCGTCCGCCTCGGTGACCACGCCGTCGACGATCACCTTGTCGCCGATGCCGAGCAGCACGGTGTCGTCCAGCACGATCCCGGCCACCGGGACCTGCTGGGCGGTGCCGTCCCGGCGGACCTGCGGCTTGGCCTCGCCGATCAGCGCCAGCCCGTCGAGGGTCTTCTTGGCGCGCAGCTCCTGGATGATGCCGATCGCCGTGTTGGCCACGATGACCAGGCCGAACAGACCGTCCTGGATCGGCCCCACCACCAGGATGATGCCGAACATGATCCCGATGATCGCGTTGAACCGGGTGAAGACGTTGGCCCGGACGATCTCCTTGACGGACCGGCTGGAGCGCACCGGCACGTCGTTGACCTGACCGCGGGCCACCCGTTCGGCGACCTCGGCGGAGCTCAGCCCGCCCCGGCGGGCCGGTCCGCCGCCGATCGCTGACGCACCTTCAGGCCGGGCGTCCCCGTCGGGGTCGGTCGCCGTGTTCTCCGCGGGATGGGTCATGGGACCGACTCTAGGTGGGCGATTTGTCCGGTGCGCCCTCCTGAGGTGCTATTCGGTCCGTCCGAGTGGCGGGGTGTCAGCCCTCGGTCGCGGACGCCCCGTCGGCCCCGGCGGCCTCGGCGGCCCGGGCCCGGCGGATCGCGTCGCGGCGGGCCCGGCAGTACCAGAGGCCGATCAGCCCGAGACCGGCGCCGGCCAGGCAGATCCACGGCCAGCGCCCGTGCCCGTTCTGCTCCAGCGTCGAGTGGAAGGGGACGAGCACCAGGAAGGCGAGGAACCAGAGCGCCGTGCCGCCGCCGACGATCGCGACGTCGTTGGCTTCCAGGGGCGGGGGAGAGGGGCGGACAGCGGTCTTCGGCATGCGGCCCAGGGTAAGGGGTGCGCCCCGCTCCGGGTCCGCGCCTGGAGGAAGCTCCAAGCGGAAGCCGTCGCAGGCTGCTCGTAATGGTCGTTTTCTACGCGCGGAGATGGCGCGTGCACGACCGAGAAACACATACTTGTGCCCTCCTCACCTCCCCCACATCTGACGAGGCCCCCCGATGTCTCCGCAGGCCCAGCCGACCTCCGTGTCGCCCGAGCCGTCCACGTCGCCGCAGCCCGGCGGACCGCTGGACCGTTTCTTCAAGATCTCCGAGCGCGGCTCCACGCTCGCCCGCGAGGTCCGTGGCGGCGTCGCCACCTTCTTCACGATGGCCTACATCCTGGTGCTCAACCCGATCATCCTGGCCAGCGCCGTGGACATGAACGGGACGCACCTCGACAGCGCCCAGCTGGTCACCGCGACCGCGCTGACCGCGGGTCTCACCACCCTGCTGATGGGCGTGATCGGCAACGTGCCGATCGGCCTGGCGGCCGGCCTCGGGGTGAACACCATCGTGGCCCTCCAGCTGGCCCCCCGGATGACCTGGCCGGACGCCATGGGCATGGTGGTGCTGGCGGGCTTCGCGATCATGATCCTGGTCGCCACCGGCCTGCGCGAGCGGGTGATGAACGCGGTGCCGCTCGGCCTGCGCAAGGCCATCGCGATCGGCATCGGCCTCTTCATCAGCCTGGTCGGCCTGGTGGACGCCGGCTTCGTCAGCCGGATCCCGGACGCCGCGCACACCACCGTCCCGCTCCAGCTGGGGAGCAACGGCCACCTCAACGGCTGGCCGGTGCTGGTCTTCGTCCTCGGCCTGCTGCTCACCCTGGTGCTGGTGGTCCGCAAGGTGCCGGGCGCCATCCTGATCTCCATCGTGGTGATGACCGGCCTGGCCGTGATCATCAACGAGGCGGCCACCATCGCCCCGATGAACTGGGGCCTGACGGTGCCGAGCTGGCCGGGCAACCCGGTGGCGGCGCCCGACTTCGGGCTGGTCGGTCAGGTCAGCCTGTTCGGCGGCTTCTCGAAGGTCGGCGTCCTGACGGGCTGTCTGTTCGTCTTCACCGTGCTGATGTCCTGCTTCTTCGACGCGATGGGCACCATCCTCGGCGTGGCCGACGAGGCCCACCTGCTGGACGAGAAGGGCGACCTGCCCGGCATCAACAAGGTCCTGATGGTGGACGGCATCGCCACCGCGGCCGGCGGTGCGACCTCCTCCTCGGCCAACACCTGCTTCGTCGAGTCCACCGCGGGCGTCGGCGAGGGGGCCCGGACCGGCTTCGCCTCGATCGTCACCGGCGCGCTCTTCCTGGTGGCGCTCTTCCTGACCCCGCTGGCCACCATGGTCCCGGCCCAGGCGGCCACCCCCGCGCTGGTCACGGTCGGCTTCCTGATCCTGGCCAACTCGGTCCGGGACATCGACTGGTCGGACTTCACCCTCGCGATCCCGGCCTTCCTGACCATGATCATGATGCCGTTCACCTACAGCATCACCAACGGGATCGGCTTCGGCTTCATCGCCTTCTGCGTGCTGCGCGCGGCGACCGGCCGCGGCCGCGAGGTGCCGGTGGCGCTCTACGCGGTGGCCGGCGTCTTCGCCTTCTACTACCTGATGCCCGCCCTCGGCCTCGGCTGACGGCCCGTCAGGGGCCCTTCGGGCCGCTCGGATCACAGCCCGGCTCCGCCTCAGTGGATGAGGCCGAGCCGGGCTGCGATCATTCCGGCCTGGAAGCGGCTGTCGGCCCCGATGGCCTTCATGATCCGGCAGACCACCCGGTTGACCGTGCGCAGCGAGACGGTGAGGTTGCGCGCGATGGTCTCGTCGGTGGCGCCGGTGGCCAGCATCCGGAGCACCGCCTGCTCCTGCGGGCCGAGGTTGAGCTCGGTGGTCAGGGTGCTGGACTCCTCGTAGCTGGAGTGCTGCCAGCAGTACTCGAAGACCGAGATCAGGGCGCGGACCAGGGCCTCGCCCTCGATGGCCATCGCGCCGGCCTTGCCGTTGTTCGGGTCGATCGGGATGATCACCCGGCGCCGGTCGAAGATGATCATCCGGAACGGCACGGTGGGGGAGAGCCGCACCTCGTAGCCGGCCATCCGGATGTCGGTCAGGTGCTTGGCGATCCTCGGCACGCTGGCCAGGCTCTGCTGGTAGATGGTCCGCAGGTCCAGCCCTCGGTCGACCAGGCTCTTCGTCCGGGCGGCCGCCTCGGCGGACTGGGCCGGGGCCATGGCCGGGGCGGGGTGCATGGTGAGGATCTGCTCGCGGGCCAGTTCGGTGGCCTTGTTGAGGTAGACCGCGACGCTGCGCAGGTCGGTCAGCATCTCGACCGCGACCGGGCCGGGTGACCAGAAGTTCAGCGGCATGAAGCTGCTGAGGATCTCGGCCAGACCGGCCCGGGCGGCTGCCATCTGTTCGAGGTTGGCGGCCAGTTCGCGTTCCGCGTCGTTGATCAGCCGCATCGCGGCGACCTGCGAGCCGAGCAGCACGAACTCGGGGGTCTCGTCGGACGGGAATTCCACCAGTCCGAGCGAGGCCAGGTAGTCGATCCCGCGGCGGGCGTCCTCCGGCTCCAGGCCGACCGCCTCGGCGGCCTGCTGGATCTGCCAGGAGCCGCGCTGCTCCATGGCGCCGTAAATGCTCGCGGCGATTTCCTTGTCGGTTCTGCCGCTCCGCGTGGCCCTGCCGCTCTTCTCCCTGATCGACTCCGTATTCACCGTTCCCCCAGTCTCTATCGTCCTCCCGTCGGTCAGGATAGCGCGACGGAGAGTGTCCGAGGGATATGCCTAGGTGACGAGAAAATCTGACGGGTTCCTATCCCGGGGTGAGCTGCCGCAAATAGCGCCAGGGCGTCGGAATGCGCTCTTCTGGGGCTAAACCGGCACGGCGTCGTCCGCATAGAAGGGCATCGAGGCGGTGACGTACTCCTGCAGCCAGCGGCGGAACGGGTCGCCCAAGTCGTCCCGCTCGCAGGCGAGTTGGACGACGGCCCGGAGGTACTCCAGCCGGTCGCCGGTGTCGTAGCGGCGGCCGCGGAAGACGACGCCGTGCACCGGGCCGCCGATCGTGGGGTCGGTGGCCAGCTGCTGCAGGGCGTCGGTGAGCTGCACCTCGCCGCCGCGGCCGGGCTCGGTCCTGGCCAGCACGTCGAAGACGGCCGGGTCGAGCACGTAGCGGCCGATCACCGCGTAGTTGCTGGGGGCCTCGCCGGGGGCCGGCTTCTCCACCAGGCCCTCCACCCGGAGCACGTCGGCCTGGCCGGTGGAGCTGACGGCGGCGCAGCCGTAGAGGCCGATCTGGCTCGCGTCCACCTCCATCAGGGCCACCACGCTGCCGCCGTGCTCGGCCTGGATGTCGATCATCCTGCTGAGCAGTGGGTCCCTCGGGTCGATCAGGTCGTCGCCGAGCAGGACGGCGAAGGGCTCGTTCCCCACGTGCGGCTGGGCGCAGAGGACGGCGTGGCCGAGGCCCCGCGGGTCGCCCTGGCGGACGTAGTGGATGGCGGCGGGGGAGGTGGCGCGCTGGACCTGGGCGAGCCGGCCGAGGTCGCCCTTCTGCCGGAGTGCCTCCTCCAGCTCCCAGTTGCGGTCGAAGTGGTCCTCCAGCGGGCGCTTGTTCCGGCCCGTGATCATCAGGACGTCCTGGATGCCGGCGTCCACCACCTCCTCCACCACGTACTGGATCGCGGGCCGGTCCACGACCGGCAGCATCTCCTTGGGGGTGGCCTTGGTGGCGGGCAGGAAGCGGGTGCCCAGCCCGGCGGCGGGGATGACCGCCTTGCTGATTCCTCTGCGGGGTGTGGTCATGGCCGGGACCGTAGCCCGGCGGTGGGGCCGCCGCCCACGGGCCGGTGCTCCGGCCCGCGTACTCATCCACCTGTGCGAATGGACCCGGTGAGGTAGACAGGGGGATATTGACCGTGCATGGTCATTTTACTATTCCATGGGGAATTCTTGGGAATGACTCCCGTCTGACGATAGATCAGATTAGGCTTTGACCGTGCTCCGGCGAGGACCCGCCGCCCAACGTGTCGTCTTTGCGACAGGGCGTGATCATGTCCCCGGGTTTCGTTGCCTCCGTGTGACCAGGGAAGGCACCATTGAATCTGACAGAGAACGAACGCAGATTCGTCACTTTCCTGGGGGATAAAAATGGCCCGCTTCGGCCTTCGGTTCAGTGCGCTCATTTGCATGTTGATAATCGCCGTTGGCGCCATGTGGGCCGCTTCTTATGACGGACTCGAGGTCAAGGCGCCGGTTTATCTCGCGGACCCGGGTGACCCCGGCTGTTGCTGACCTGAAACGGACCCGGACGGGGGATGGAAGAATGGCACAGGAACGAGTCGGCCAAGTGGACTGCACGGGGCTGCCGGAATTCTGCTCGGAGGCCTTCGCCTCACTCGGCCGGGCGGACCAGAGGAACGCGGCGGAGACCTACGTCCGGGGCCTGCTGAACTGCGACGGACGGAAGACGATCCCGCGCCTCGCGGTGGCATCGCCCGGCCGGAGCGAGCAGTCGCTCCAGCAGTTCATCAATCAGAGCCCCTGGGAGCACGGGCCGGTCCGGAAATGGCTGGCGGAACGCATGGTCCGCGATTTCCGGCCGGAGGCCTGGGTGGTCGGCGAGCTGGCCTTCCCGAAGCACGGCCGGTACTCGGCGGCGGTGGAGCGGCAGTACGTCCACTCGCACGGACGGGTCCGCAACTGCCAGCTGGCGATCATGGTCGGCATGCAGGTCGGCGGAGTCACCGTCCCGGTGAACTGGAGCCTGACCATCCCCGAGCAGTGGGGGCAGGACGACGAGCGGCGCTCCCGGGCGAAGGTGCCCGACAGCGAGCTGCCCCGCCCCTACTGGCAGTACCACGTCGAACTCCTCGACGACATGGCCCTGGACTGGGGCGTTCCCGAGGCGCCCATCCTGCTGGACGCCCGGCACCGCCCGCTGGAGTGGTACCTGGCCGCGCTGGAGATGCGCGCCCAGACCTACCTGGCCCAGGTGAGCCCGAACGAACTGGTGCAGCCGGCCGACGCGAGCTGGGCCCGCGGCAGCGGACGGATCGTCAACAGCCAGGGCGCCCGCGCCCGGGCCCGGACGGTGGCCGACATCGCGGCGAGCGTCGGCAACGTCACGCCCGAGACGCTCTACTGGCGGGACGCCGGCGGTCACACGCTGCGCTCCCAATTCCTGGTCATTCCGGTCCAGGTGCTGGTCGGCAGCGGCCGCCCGGCCGGGAGCAAGGCCCTGCTGGCCAATCGGCTGCTCATCGTGGAATGGCCGCTCGGCAAGCCGAGTCCGCGGGGATACTGGCTCACCAACATCCGGGGCGCCTCGCTGCGCGAATTGGTCCGGTTGGCCAAACAAGTGTCCACCGCGACCCCGCAAGCGGCGGAACTCGCTTCCGGTTACGGCCTGTTCGACTACGAGGGCCGCACGTTCAACGGCTGGCACCACCACGCCACGATGGTGAGCGCCGCACTGGATTACGACATTCTCAACGGTGCCCACCTGGGCCGGGACGAATTCGAGGAGAGTCCGGGCCCCGAGCTCACCGAACTCGTCCGTTGACCTGACGCAGTGCGTCAGGTGGATGTTCGGCCCCGTATAGGGGCGCGGAGCGCTGACTAGCCTGCGCTCTGGACTAGCCGCATTTCGACTGGGACGGCGTGCGGAGCCGTGCCACACGGGAGGTTTTCAATGACAGGTCCCGCACACACCGCCGACGCCATCGTGGTCGGCGGCGGGCCCGCCGGGCTCTCGGCCGCGCTGTACCTGGCGCGCTACAACCGCTCGGTGCTGGTCTTCGACAGCGGTCACGGCCGGTCGACCCACCACCAGACCAACCACAACTACCTCGGCTTCCCGAAGGGCATCGCCACCGTCGAGCTGCGCGAGCTGGCGCGGCGCCAGCTGGAGCCGTACGAGCAGGTGCGGATCGTCCACCACACCATCAACGAGGTCTCCGGCAACGGCGACATCGGCTTCACCGTCAAGGCGCAGGGCGGCAGTTGGCACGGCAAGGTGATCGTGCTGGCCACCGGGGTGCTCGACCACTTCCCGCACTTCGAGGGCTGGGAGGAGTACGTCGGCCGGTCGATGTTCTGGTGCATCACCTGCGACGGCTACGAGAACCGCGGCAAGCGCATCCTGGTGGTCGGCCACACCGACGCGGCGGCCGGCGAGGCGATGCAGCTGCACGGCCTGACCGACCAGGTCCAGCTGCTGCTGAACAGCAACAGCAACGACATCAGCCCGAAGTTCGCCGCACGGCTGGCCGCGGCCGGCATCCCGGTGATCGACGACCGGATCGACAAGGTCGAGGGCGAGGACGGCCAGATGACCGCGGTCTTCACCAAGGGCGGCCGCCGCCTCCCGCTGGACGCGCTCTTCTCCATCCAGGGCGCCAACCCGGAGACCAAGCTGGCCCACCAGCTCGGCATCGACTTCGCCCCCAGCGGCTACATCGCCGTGGACACCGAGCAGAAGACCTCGGTGGCCGGGGTGTACGCGGCCGGTGACGTCACCGCGCTGCACTCCCACCAGGTGACCGCCGCCGTCCACGAGGGCGCCCAGGCGGCCTCGGCGGCCAACTACTTCCTGTACCCGCCGGAGCTCAAGGCGGACTGACGGCACGTCAGCCACCGGACGACGTACGTACGACCGGCCACCCGATTCCGGGTGGCCGGCTCAAGTGATGCGGAAGGAAACCGAGATGACCGACTGGACCGTGGTGGGGGACTCCAACGGCTACCCCACCACCGCCACCTGTGGGCACCTGGGCGAGGCGGCCGACGTCAAGCCCTCGACCCTGGAGGGCTGTGAGGACTGCCTGCGCGAGGGCACCCGCTGGCTGCACCTGCGGGAGTGCCTGGTCTGCGGCCACGTCGGCTGCTGCGACCAGTCGCCGCGCCGGCACGCCACCGCGCACTGGCACGCCACCAAGCACCCGCTGGTCCGTTCGTTCCAGCCGGACGAGGACTGGGCCTGGTGCTACCCCGACTCGCTCTTCCTGCTCCCCGCCGAGCTGGCATGAGCAAGCACCAGGTGGTCAGGGACCACTGCCTCGCGCCGGGCCGTCCGGTGGACGCGCCGCCGAGCGGCGCCCGGTACAGCAGGATGCTGCCGGAGCTCCCCGCGCTCAACTCCCGTCCGGAGGAGCTTTTCCGGGCCGGCTCCCCGGGCGGCGTCTGCGACGCCGCCCGTTTCCCGCTGCGGGCCGGGGTGGACGACGCGGTCGGCGCGGCCGGCTGGCCGTTCTTCGGGCAGTTCATCGCGCACGACATCACCGCCGACCGCTCGCCGATCTCGGCGCAGGCGGACGTGGCGGCGCTGCGCAACGTCCGCTCGCCCAAGCTGAACCTCGAACTGGTGCACGCGGACGGCCCGGTGGGCTCCCCGTACCTGTACGACGCGGCCGACCCGGCGAAGCTGATCACCTCCCAGGACGGCACCGACGTGCCGCGCAACTGGCAGGGCACCGCGCTGATCGGCGACCCGCGCAACGACGTGCACCGCTTCGCCGCCCAGCTCCACCTGGCGTTCCTGAACGCGCACAACGGGCTGGTGGACCGGCTCCGCGAGGACGGCGCGCCGGAGGCCGAGCTGTTCGACGAGGCCCGCCGCGCGCTCACCTGGCACTACCAGTGGATCGTCGTCCACGACTACCTGCCGCGGCTGATCGGCGCCGAGCTGACGGCGCAGATCCTGGACGCCGGGCCGAAGTTCTTCGCGCCCGCGCCGGGCGAGGCCTTCATCCCGCTGGAGTTCGCGGACGCCGCGTTCCGCTACGGGCACGGCCAGATCCGGCACCGGTACCGGATGACCAGGGACGGGCTGCAGTACCCGCTGTTCCCGCACCTGTTCGGCCACGGGCCGATCCCGCCGGAGCACGTGGTGGACTGGTCGATGCTCTTCGACGTCCCCGGCCAGCCGCCCGCCCAGCGGGCCAAGCGGATCGACGGCGGGCTGCCGACCAGTCTGATCTCGCTGCCGGAGGACATCACCGGCGAGGTGGACCAGGCCGAGCTGCGCTCGCTGGCCGTCCGCGACCTGCTGCGCGGACAGGCCACCGCGCTGCCCTCCGGGGAGTCGGTGGCCGAGCAGTTCGGCGCACAGGTGCTCACGCCGGAGGAGGTCGGGCCGGAGTGGGCCGGCGGCACGCCGCTGTGGCTCTACATCCTCAAGGAGGCGCAGGTGCGCCACGAGGGCGACCGCCTCGGCGAGGTGGGCGGCCGGATCGTCGGCGAGGTGCTGATCGGCCTGCTGCGCGCCGACGCCGAGTCCTACCTCTCGGCGGACCCGGGCTGGCAGCCCACGCTGCCCTCCTCCGGGGACGGCTTCACGCTGGTGGACCTGCTCGACTTCGCCGCAGCCAATGGAGTAGCGAAGGCGACTTGACGGACATTCACGTGCGAGTCCGGGGTGAATTCCCCGGGCTCGCAACGTGATTGACCGAACAGAATTCCGATGGGGATGATGAATTCGGTCAAGCTGTCCGCCGGTATCCCGGTGCCATCGACATGGAGGTTGCACGTGAAGTCCGAGGTCATGCGTTTCACGTTCATGGACGCCATCGCCGGACGAGTCGTCGAATTCCGGTCCGAGGACCGGATCTTCAAGCTGAAGACCATCGACGGCCGTGATTTCGACGTCAAGCTCAGTGACGGGATGTCGGCGGAGCTCCTGCGCAACCTGGACGAGCCCTACGCGGACGCCGGCGGCCACGTCGACGACCTGCTCCAGCCCGGTGCCCAGGTCTTCGTCTACGGCGTCTTCTACCCCGAGGGCGGCGAGTACAACTACGAGGCCAAGAAGCTGACCTTCGTCGGCCGCGGCCCGGAGGACTACAACTTCGAGAAGTCCAACTGGTGGATCAACCAGATCGACTCGCTGGCCCGGTTCTACCGGCGTGCGCAGTTCGGCGACGGCAAGATCGACTACAAGGACTACCGCACCAACATCCGCCTCGGCGGCGACAAGGCCGCCAGCCACGTCCAGGAGACCGACACGATCTCCCGGATGGTCTACGGCATGGCCTCGGCCTACATGCTGACCGGCAACGAGGACTACCTCGAGGTCGCCGAGCTCGGCACCAAGTACCTGCGCGACCACATGCGCTTCGTGGACCGCGACTCCAACGTCGTGTACTGGTACCACGGCATCAAGGTCGAGGGCGACTACGAGAAGAAGCTGCTCACCTCGGAGTTCGACGACGACTACGACGCGATCCCGATGTACGAGCAGATCTACGCGCTGGCCGGCCCCACCCAGACCTTCCGCGTCACCGGTGACCGCCGGATCGCCTCGGACATCGACTCCACCATGCGCCTGTTCGAGCAGTACTACCGCGACTACGAGGGCGGCGGCTACTTCTCGCACATCGACCCGGTCCTGCTCTCCCCCCACCACGACTCGCTGAAGTTCAACAAGTCGCGGAAGAACTGGAACTCGGTCGGCGACCACGCCCCGGCGTACCTGATCAACCTCCTGCTGGCGACCGGCGACGAGCGCCACGCGGAAATGCTGGAGCGCACCTTCGACACCATCGTCGAGCACTTCCCGGACTACCAGGCCAGCCCGTTCGTCAACGAGCGGTTCAACACCGACTGGTCCCAGGACCTCGGCCACACCTGGCAGCAGGACCGCGCGGTCGTCGGGCACAACCTGAAGATCGCCTGGAACCTGATGCGGATGAACTCCTACAAGGACAAGGACTCCTACAAGGAGCTCGCCGAGAAGATCGGCCAGATCATGCCGGCGGTCGGCAGCGACCAGCAGCGCGGCGGCTGGTACGACGTGGTCGAGCGCAAGCTGGCCGACGGCCAGGAGTTCCACCGCTTCGCGTGGCACGACCGCAAGGCCTGGTGGCAGCAGGAGCAGGCCATCCTGGCCTACCTGATCCTGAGCGGCACGGTCGGCGGTGACGCCTACCGCGAGGAGGCCCGCCAGGCGACCGGCTTCTACAACACCAACTTCCTCGACCACGACGAGGGCGCGGTCTACTTCAACGTGCTGGCCAACGGCCTGCCCTACCTGCTCGGCACCGAGCGCCTCAAGGGCAGCCACTCGATGAGCATGTACCACTCGGCGGAGCTCTGCTACCTCGCCGCGGTGTACACCAACCTGCTCAACACCGGTCAGCCGCTGAACCTCTGGTTCAAGCCGCGGCCCGACGCCGACCGCACCCTGCGGGTGTCGCCGGACCTGCTGCCGGCCGGCCGGGTCGAGCTGACCCGGGTCGAGATCGAGGGCAAGGAGTGGGACAAGTTCGACGCCAAGAACCTCACCGTCGACCTGCCCGACTCGGCCTACTCGCTCACGGTGAAGGTGGAGCTGACCCCGGTCGGCTGAGTACTCGTCAGGGGCTGTCGCTCCCGGGGCATGCGGGCCCCGGGAACGACAGCCCCTGACGCTTCCCCGGGACTTTTCGACGGGGACACGACACGACAACAGGCACGACGGGCGCGCACGGCGGACGCGACGCGACACACGGCTCTGGGAGGGACCGACGTGGCAACGGAAGACAGAGGCACGGTGGCGGCGGAGGAGTTCGCCACCGATCGGATCGCGGGGTACGACGTACGCCCCGGCACCCCCTACCCCTTCGGCGCGACCTACGTGCCGGGCGGGGTGAACTTCTCGGTCTACTCCAGCCGGGCGGACGACGTCTCGCTGGTGCTCTTCAAGCCGGGCGACCCGGTACCGGTCGCCGAGATCCCGATCCCGGACGAGTACCGGGTCGGCGGGGTCTGGGCGATCACGGTGCTGGGCATCGGCGAGGGCGACGTGGACTACGGCTACCGGGTCTTCGGCCCGCCGCAGCCGGCCCCCGGCGACCGCTTCGACCCGGCTGCCGTGCTGCTCGACCCCTACGCCAAGGCCGTCACCGGCCGGGACACCTGGGGCGAGGAGCCGGACTGGAACAACCCCAACCAGTACCGGGCCCGGCTGACCGCCGACCACTTCGACTGGCAGGGCGACCACCCGCTCCGGCTGCCCGCCAAGGACCTGGTGGTCTACGAGCTGCACGTGCGCGGCTTCACCAAGCACGAGTCGGCCGGGGTGGCCGAGCCCGGCACCTTCGCCGGCCTGCGCGAGAAGATCCCCTACCTCAAGGAACTCGGCATCAACTGCGTCGAGTTGATGCCGGTCTTCGAGTTCGACGAGTTCGAGAACAGCCGGACCAGCCCGACCACCGGCGACCTGCTGCTCAACTACTGGGGCTACTCCACGGTGGGCTTCTTCGCCCCCAAGGCCGGCTACGCGGCCGGCGGCGCCGCCGGCCGCCAGCGCGAGGAGTTCAAGGAGCTGGTCCGGGACCTGCACGCCAACGGCATCCAGGTGATCCTGGACGTGGTCTTCAACCACACCGCCGAGGGCAACGAGCACGGCCCGACGATCCACTTCCGGGGGCTGGACAACAGCACCTACTACCAGCTCACCCCCGAGGGCTACTACCAGAACTTCAGCGGCACCGGGAACACCTTCAACTGCAACAACCCGGTGGTCCGCGACTACATCCTGTCCTGCCTGCGGTACTGGGCCAGCGAGTACCACGTCGACGGCTTCCGCTTCGACCTGGCCTCCATCCTGGACCGCGGCGAGGACGGCGCGCCGCTGGAGAACCCGCCGCTGCTGGAGGCGCTCTCCTATGACCCGCTGCTCAAGGACTGCGTGCTGATCGCCGAGGCCTGGGACGCCGGCGGCCTCTACCAGGTCGGCGCCTTCCCCAACTACGGCCGCTGGGCCGAGTGGAACGGCAAGTACCGCGACGTGCTGCGCCGCTTCCTCAAGGGCGAGCCCGGCACCGTCGGCGAGCTGGCCACCCGCCTGGTCGGCTCGCCCGACCTCTACGGCAGCCGCGGCACCACCGCCTCGGTCAACTTCGTCACCTGCCACGACGGCTTCACCCTCAACGACCTGTTCTCGTACAACGAGCGGCACAACGAGGCCAACGGCGAGTACAACCGGGACGGCAACAGCGACAACGACTCCTGGAACTCGGGGGCCGAGGGCCCGACCGACGACCAGGAGGTGCTGGCGCTGCGGCGGCGGCAGGCCAAGAACGCGATGGTGCTGCTGCTCACCAGCCAGGGCATCCCGATGATCCTGGCCGGCGACGAGTTCGGGAACACCCAGGGCGGCAACAACAACGCCTACTGCCAGGACAGCGAGATCTCCTGGCTTACCTGGCCCAAGACCGACGAGGCCGACGAACTCCGGCGCTTCACCACCCAGTTGATCCGCCTCCGGCAGGAGCACGAGGTGCTCCGCCGGGCCACCCACCCGACCGGCGCCGACGCCATCCCGGGCTACCCGGACGTGAGCTGGCACGGCACCCGGGCCTGGCAGCCGGACTGGTCCGAGGGCGACCGGGTGCTGGCCGTGATGCGCTGCGGCGAGCACGAGGACGGCTCGGCCGACTTCGTCTACGTCGCCGCCAACGCCCACTGGGAGGGCCTGGAGCTCGAACTCCCGGACCTGCCGGGCGACATGCGCTGGCACCGGGCGGTCGACACCTCGGCCGAGGAGCCCGAGGACATCAGCGCGCCGGGCGCCGAGCCCGCACTGGAGGACCAGCTGCGCTTCCCGATCGGCCCGCGCTCCGCGGTGGTCCTGGTCGGACGCCGGAACGACGGCTGAGCGCGGCGAGGGGGGAGAAGGGGGATGACCATGACCACGATGAACGGTGATGCGGCCGGTCCGAGACGGCACGGCGGCAGCACGGTGAAGATCCGGGTCGGCGGTGAACTGGACGCGCTCGGCACGCCGGGCTTCCGCCGCCAGCTCGACACCCTGGCCCAACGCCGCGAGATAGGACGGCTGGTGCTCGACCTGAGCACCGTCCGCTACCTCTCCTCGGCGGGGCTGCGCTCGCTGCTCTACCTGCGCCAGCGCTTCCCGGAGCCGGTGTCGATCGCGCTCGCGGGCGTGCAGGAGCCCGTCGGGCGCACGCTCCGGCTGGCCGGCTTCCAGCGCGGCCTGGAGCTCACCGACCACGACGGCGAGGCGGCGGCCTGACGCGGCGTCACGAGAAGGGCCCCGGTACCTCGGTACCGGGGCCCTTCTCCGTTGCCTCTCAGGGGAGTCGGATGCCGCTCAGCTCGGCGCAGGCGGCGAGCAGGGCCTCCTGGACCTCCGGGTCCTCGGTCTCCGGCTTGGCCTCGTCGAGGAAGCGCATGTGGCGAAGGTAGCTGCCGGAGACCTGGGCCGCCGGGTCGTCCGAGCCGGCCAGCCAGACCTGGGTGGCCGCGCCGGTGGCCAGGTCGGTGGGGGCGGAGCTGCCGCCCATCCGGGAGCGCACCCAGCCCGGGCAGACGGCGTTGCTGTGCACCTCGGGGTGGCGGCGGGCCACCGCGAAGGCCAGCGCCAGATCGGCCAGCTTGGAGTCGCAGTAGGCGGAGGTGCCGTCCCAGCGGCGGCGGGTGCGCTGGAGGTCGGAGAGGTCGATGGTGCCGCCGTCGGACATCCCGGAGGAGAGGTAGACCAGGCGTTGCGGCAGCGGGATCAGCGCGGTGAGCACGTACGGGGCGAGGACGTTCACCTGGAAGGTGGTCTCCAGGCCGTCCTCGGAGGCCTGGCGGGGGCTGCCGGTGCGGGAGATCCCGGCGTTGTGGATCACGGCGTCGAAGGGGCCCACGGCGGTTGTCTGCTTGGCGAGTTCGACGGTCTGGGAGAGGGACGCGAGGTCGCCGACCACCACGTCCGCGGCACCGGGGACGGCGCGGCGGGCGTCCTCGGCGCGCTGGGCGTTCCGGGCGTGCAGGACCACTTCGTGGCCCTGGGCGACGAGCATGGTGGCGGTCTGACGGCCGATGCCGTCGGCGGAGCCGGTGACGAGGATGCGCTTCATCTTGCGGTCACTCCTTTGTGGATAGTGGTTACGCCTCTGGGGGCGCGGGGAACTGCGCGAGTTCGGAAGGCGGACCAGTGTTAGATCGGGGCATGTGAGCCAGTTGCAGGAGTTGCCGTCCCCCGGCGCGCAGTTCCTCGCGCCCCCGGGGTGACCACCTTCGACGGCTACCCGGTCGTACCGCCGTCCCCCAGCGCGCCCGCGCGGCGGAGCCGCAGATCAGCAGAGTCTCGCGCCCCTGGGTCGCTGCCCTTCCGGGCGCTATGCGGGTACGAGCCAGCAGGTGCTCAAGGCGGGCAAGTACAGCTCTGCGGACCAGGGTTGGCCGTGGTGAGGGGTTGCCGTGGCGCGGAGGGAGGTGGGGCGGGCGGTGGTGGGGTCGGTGTCGAGGAGGACGTGCCAGCGGCCGGGGCGGGGGAGGCCGATGCGGAGGGAGTCCCAGGTGGCGCCGGAGAGGTTGGCGACGCAGACCAGCGGGGTGCCGTCGGGGGCGCGGCGGAGGAAGGCGTAGACGTTGTGGCCGGCGTCGTCGGCGTCGAGCCACTGGAAGCCCTCGGGCACCGGGTCCTGGGCCCAGAGGGCGGGGGTGTCGCGGTAGGCGCGGTTGAGCGAGGAGACCAGCTGCCGGACGCCGAGCCGGCCGGCCTCCTCGGGGCCGGGCCACTGGAGGCCGTAGGCCTCGCTCCACTCGCCCTGGTCGCCGTTCTCGCCGCCCATGAAGAGCAGGTTCTTCCCGGGCAGCGCCCACATCAGCCCGAACATGGCCCGCACGTTGGCGAGTTGGGCGGCCTCGTCGCCGGGCATCCGGCTGCGCAGCGAGCCCTTGCCGTGCACCACCTCGTCGTGGCTGAGCGGCAGGACGAAGTTCTCCGTCCAGGCGTAGGTGGTGGAGAAGGTGATGCCGTGGTGGTGGTGCTCGCGGTAGACCGGGTCCTGCTGGAAGTAGTCGAGGGTGTCGTGCATCCAGCCGAGGTTCCACTTGAAGTCGAAACCGAGGCCGCCGTCGCGCAGCGGGGCGGTGACGCCGGGCCAGGTGGTGGACTCCTCGGCGATGGTGAGGACGCCGGGGAAGCGGCCGTGCACCGCCTCGTTGAGGGAGCGCAGGAAGGCGACGGCCTCCAGGTTCTCCCGGCCGCCCTCCTGGTTGGGCTCCCACTGGCCGTGCGGGCGGGAGTAGTCGAGGTAGAGCATGGACGCGACCGCGTCCACCCGCAGGCCGTCGACGTGGAACTCCTCGCACCAGTAGAGGGCGTTGGCGATCAGGAAGTTGGCGACCTCGGGGCGGCCGTAGTCGAAGACCAGGGTGCCCCAGTCGGGGTGTTCGCCGCGGCGCGGGTCGGGGTGCTCGTAGAGCGGGTGGCCGTCGAAGCGGCCGAGCGCGAAGTCGTCGCGGGGGAAGTGGGCGGGGACCCAGTCGAGGATGACGCCGATCCCGGCCCGGTGCAGCGAGTCGACCAGGTACCGGAAGTCGTCGGGGGAGCCGAAGCGGGAGCTGGGGGCGTAGAAGCCGGTGACCTGGTAGCCCCAGGAGCCGCCGTAGGGGTGCTCCATGACGGGGAGCAGCTCGACGTGGGTGAAGCCCTGCTCGCGGACGTAGGCGGTGAGCTCGACGGCGAGCTGACGGTAGCTCAGGCCGGGTCGCCAGGAGCCGAGGTGGACCTCGTAGACGCTGAGCGGGCGGCGGCGCGGGTCGGCCGCGGCCCGGCGGATCATCCACTCGCGGTCGCCCCAGCGGTGGTCGGAGGCGTGCACCACGCTGTCCGGGCCGGGGGGCAGCGGGGCGGACCGGGCGCACGGGTCGGCCTTGGCGCGGCGGACGCCGTCGGCGCCGAGGAGCTCGAAGCGGTAGCGCTGGCCGGCCTCGGCGCCGGGGACGAAGACCGTCCAGTAGTCGGTGGTGCCGATCCGGCGCAGCGGGACCGGGGCCCGGCCGCCGGTCACCTGGCCGGCCACCGCGACCTCGTGCGCGCGCGGGGCCCAGAGGGTGAAGGAGACCCCGGGCCGGCCGGACGCGTCGGCGCCGGGGTGGGCGCCGAGCACCTCCCAGAGGCGTTGGTGCTTCCCCTCGGCGAGCAGGTGCAGGTCGAGCGGGCCGGGCCCGGAAGCCGGCAGCTCCGCGGGCGCCTCCGCGGACGCGGCGATTGACTGAAGCACGGCAATTCCTTTGGTCGGCGACACCTCGGAATTGTCGCAGCCCAGGGCATTCCTTGGGGAGTTTTCCGAGTGGAAAAAGTGCACTCCGACAATGCGGCGCACGGGACTTGACGTAATGTGCGGGCCCATTCCGGGGGGAGTGCCGACCGGCCCGCACGGCCGTTGACCCTGCCCCCGGCCTGCCCCAGTCTCTGAGGGCAGGCAGTGACAAGCCTCGAAAACGGAGTAGCCATGACGAAGAAAGTTCTCGTACTCCTCTCGGAGTACGGCTATTGGGGCGAGGAACTCGTCGGCCCGCTGTACGCATTCGACAAGCAGGGTTACGAGGTGACCTTCGCGACCCCCACCGGCAAGCGGGCGCACGCCCTGCCGCCGAGCATGGACCCGGGTTTCGTCGACCCGCCGCTGGGCCGCAGCGTGGTCTCCGCCGAGGTCGCCAAGGTGGTCGTGGACCTGGAGGCCTCGGACCGTCTGGACAGCCCGGAGGACCTCTCCTCCTGGATCCCGACCCGCCCGTACACCAGCGACGAGGACTACCTCCGCAAGCTGGAGGCCTACAACAACGCGGTCGGCGACGAGCTGACGGAGCGTCTGGCCGAGTACGACGCGCTGCTCATCGTCGGCGGCAGCGGCCCGATCGTGGACCTCGCCAACAACGGCCGGGTGCACGACGTGATCCTGAACTTCCTGCGCGCGGACAAGCCGATCGGCGCCGAGTGCTACGGCGTGGCCTGCCTCGCGTTCGCCCGTGACTGGGAGGACCGGAAGAGCATCATCTCCGGCAAGCACGTCACCGGGCACTGCAAGGAGTACGACTACAAGGACGGCACCGGCTTCCTCGGCACCGACTTCGTGATGGGCCCGCCGCCGTACCCGCTGGAGTACATCCTCCGCGACGCCACCGCCCCCGAGGGCCGCTACCACGGCAACTTCGGCAAGGAGATCTCGGTGATCGTCGACTACCCGTTCATCACGGGCCGTTCGACCCCGGACTCCTACCGCACCGGCGAGAAGATGGTCGAGGTCCTGGAAGACGGCCTGACCCGCTACGGCTGGTAAGGGAGTTCCTGTGACCAGGCTCGGCAAGAACGCCATCATCGAGCAGCTGCTCGCCGACGGCATCACCCACATGTTCGGCAACCCGGGCACGGTGGAGCAGGGCTTCCTCGACGCCCTGGAGGAGTACCCCGACTTCCAGTACATCCTGACGCTGCAGGAGACGGTGGCGGCCGGCATCGCCGACGGGTTCGCCCGGGCGACCGGTGGCCCGGCGCTGCTCCAGCTGCACAGCGGGGTCGGCCTCGGCAACGGCATCGGGATGATGTACCAGTCCAAGCGCGGTCACGCGCCGCTGGTGGTCATCGCCGGCGAGTCGGGCATCGAGTACGACTCGATGGACGCCCAGATGGCCGCCGACCTGGTCGCGATGGCCAGGCCGGTGACCAAGTGGGCGACCAGGGTGGTCGATCCGCGGTCCCTGCTGCGGGTGCTCCGTCGCGCGATCAAGACCGCGATGACCGAGCCGCGCGGCCCGGTCTTCGTCTCGCTGCCGATGGACATCCTGGACGCCCCGAACGACGAGCCGGTCGTCCCGACGGTCATCCCCGACCGTCGGACGCTGCCGGCCCCGGCCCTGGTGGCCGAGGCGGCGGCGCTGCTGGCGCCGGCGAAGCGTCCGCTGCTGCTGGTCGGCGACGGCGTCTCCGTCTCCGGGGCCGAGCCCGAACTGCTGCGCGTCGCCGAGAAGTTGGGCGCCGACGTGTGGTTCGTGGACTCCTCGGAGGCGCACCTGCCGGCCGACCACCCGCTGGCCCGCGGTGCCATCGGCCACATGTTCGGCATGGTCAGCCGGGCGGCGGTGCGCGAGGCGGACGCGGTGCTGATCGTGGGGACGTACGTGTTCCCGGAGGTCTTCCCGGACCTGGTCACCCCGTTCGCCGAGGGCGCGGCCATCGTGCACGTCGACCTCGACGACTACGAGATCGCCAAGAACCACCCCGTCACGCTGGGCCTGGTCGCTGACCCGAAGCTCACCCTGGACGCCCTGGCCACCGCGCTGGACGGGCTGCGCACGCCCGAACAGGACGCGGCGGCACGTGAGTTCATCGAGCGCCGGCGGGCCGAGCAGGCCGAGCGCGCGGCGGCGCCGGACGACACCCTGATCGGTGCCTTCCTGGCGAAGCTGGGCGAGCGGGCCCCGGAGGACCTGATGGTCTTCGACGAGGCGCTGACCGCCTCGCCGTACATCACCCGGTACCTCAACCCGCGCCTGCCCGGGCACTACTTCGCCACCCGTGGCGGTTCGCTGGGCGTCGGCATCCCGGGCGCGGTGGGCATGAAGATCGCCCACCCGGAGAAGACCGTGGTCGGCTTCACCGGCGACGGCGGCTCGATGTACACCTACCAGGCGCTGTGGACCGCCGCCCGGCACGAGGTGCCAGCCGTCTTCGTGGTCTGCAACAACCACCGGTACGAGCTGCTGAACAAGAACATCGACCAGTACTGGGTCGAGCGGGACATCGAGAAGCACGAGTTCCCGCACTCCTTCGACCTCTCCCACCCGGAGATCGACTTCGTCGGCCTGGCCCGCTCGCTGGGCGCCGACGCCGTCCGGCTGGACAAGCCGGACCAGATCGACGACGTGGTGGAGCGGATGCTGACGACCCGTCGGCCGCTGCTGGTCGAGCTGCTCACCGACGACACCCGCTGACCGTCACCCGCTGACCGGCAGTCCTTCGCAGCAGGAGAAGAAATGGCACTGACCGAGACGGCGATCAAGACCATGGTCGCCGACTGGTACCGCGCGCTGGACCAGCACGTTCCGCTGGAGACCGCGCTGACCTACCTGGTCGACGAGGGCCTGGAGATGCGCTTCCCGGAGACCACCTCCCGGGGCCACGCCGGCTTCGCCGACTGGTACAAGGCCGTCACCAACCGCTTCTTCGACGAGGTGCACACCGTCACCTCGACCGAGGTGAGCAACCTGACCGAGACCTCCGCCGACGTCAAGGTGGTCGTCAACTGGCAGGCCAAGATCTGGGACGCCCCGGGCCCCAAGAGCGCCTGGCTGGGCTTCGACGCCTACCAGACCTGGGTGGTCTCGGCCGGCCCGGACGGCGCCCCGCAGATCAAGATCTACATCGTGGACTCCCTCGACCCGATGCCGGGCTCGGCCTCGCTCTGAGAGTCCCTCCTCGCTCCAACTCCCTTATCGCACCACCGAACCGAGAGGCAGTCACATGTCCAACACCGACATCATCCTGAAGATGTACGAGTACTTCGGCACCGGCGACATGGACAAGATCAAGAGCGAGCTCTTCCACGAGGAGATCGTCTGGAACATGCCGGGCCACCACCCGCTGTCCGGTTCGATGAAGGGCGCCGACGAGGTCATCGCCTTCTTCGCGGACCTCTTCCAGGCCGGCATCTCGGTCGACAACGTGCACTTCGGCGAGCTGGACAACGGCACCGTCGTCGAGAAGCACAGCGGCCACGGCGAGTCCGAGGGCGTCCAGTACCTCTTCCCGACCTGCACCACCTACGGCATCGAGGACGGCAAGATCCGCGAGGTCCAGGTGCACACCGCCGACCAGCACGGCGTGGACCGCTACATGTGGAGCCGCTTCCAGCTCAAGGGCATCGCCGCCCGTCTGGCGGGCTGAGCCATGGCCGACGACGTCACCCCCGAGCTGGTCAACGCGGCCTACGAGGCGCTCGCCACGGGCGACCGCGGCCAGATCGAGAAGTACTGGGACGAGTCCATGCGCTGGCTGGTCCCCGGCAACCACCAGCTGGCCGGCTGGTGGGAGGGCCTGGACGGCTTCTTCGACTTCATGACGCGCGTCGGGGAGCTCTCCGGCGGCAGCTTCATCATGACCCGGAGCGCCATCTGCACCGCTCCCGGCTGGTCGGCCGACGTCTCCTACAACCTGGGCACCCGGGTCACCGCGGAGGAGGGGAGCCTCTCCCCGTACGACCGCCTGGAGATCGACGTCATCCACCTGCTCAAGTGGGAGAACGGCAAGGTCGTCGAGGGCCGCGGCGCCATCTTCGGCGACGGCACCACCCAGTTCAACCAGTTCTGGTCGCAGCTCGCGACCAACGCCGTGCGCGTCTGAGCGCCGGGTAGCACAGGCCCGGTTCGGGCTCACACAGATGCGGAAGGGCACCGTGGTGGACACCAGGGAAGTAGTGACCTCGTACTACCAGCTTGCGAACGCCGGGAACTGGGACGCCTGGTGCGACCTGTTCGCGGTGGACCAGGTGATGGACGAGCAGCTCGCAGGGCACGTCGAGGGGCGGGAGACGCTCCGGGAGATGATGAAGGGCTTCCCGGAGATGTACGCCTCGTTCCAGAACGTTCCCGCCCACTTCGTGGTGGACGGCGAGCAGGCGGCCGTGGTCTCGAAGATCACCGCCGAGACGCCGGCCGGCGGCCGGGTCGAGGCGAACGTCGTCAACTACTTCCAGGTGGTGGACGGCCTGATCACCTACATGGCCAACTTCCACGACACGGTGCCCTTCCGCGCCGTCCTCGGCTCCCCGGACGGTGCGTCATGAGCGCTCCGGTGGAGTACGACTACATCGTCGTCGGCGGTGGCACCGCCGGGTCGGTGGTCGCCAACCGGCTGTCCGAGGACCCGGACGTCAAGGTCCTGGTGCTGGAGGCCGGCGGCGCGTTCGTCCCGGCCAACGTGGACGCCGCACCACTGTGGTACACACTGCTCGGGTCCCCGGTGGACTGGGGCTACCAGACCGTGCCACAGGCGGGGTTGAACGGCCGGACGGTCTACGAGCCGCGCGGCAAGCTGCCCGGCGGCTCCAGCAACCTCTACATCATGATGCACATCGAGGGTCACCCCTCGGACTTCGACAACTGGGCCTACCAGGGCGCGGCCGGCTGGTCCTACGCGGACCTCAAGCCGTACTTCGCCAAGCTCAAGGAGCTCCAGACCGTCACCTCCGCGGCCGACGGGAACCCCCACCCGCTGTCCCGGACCTTCATCGACGCCGCCAAGGGGCTCGGCCACCGCGAGGTGGACGACTTCAACGGCCCCGAGATGATCGGCACCGGCTGGCACCACATCGACGTGGAGAACGGCCGCCGCAAGGGCGCCCTCCAGTCCTTCCTGGAGCCGGCCCTGCCCCGCCCCAACCTGACCCTGCGCACCTCGGCCACGGCGATGAACCTGGTCTTCGAGGGCACCCGCTGCGTCGGCGTGACGTACCGCCAGGAGGCCGAGAAGCCCGCCGAGGGCGAGGGCCGCCTGCTCTCCGCCGCCACCCAGGCGGAGCCCGGCGTGCACACCGTGCGGGCCACCCGCGAGGTGATCGTCTGCCAGGGCGCCATCGAGTCGCCCAAGCTGCTCCAGCTCTCCGGGCTCGGCCCGGCCAAGCTGCTGGCCGAGCACGGCATCCCGGTCGTCGCCGACCTGCCGGGCGTGGGCGAGAACTTCCACAACCACGTCCTCACCGGCCTGATCGCGGAGACCGTCGATCCGCCCCGGGAGGGCCACCAGAACCTCTCCGAGTCCGCGCTGTTCGCGGTCTCGCAGCCCGGCATGATCGCGCCGGACCTGCAACTCGCCTTCGTGCACGTGTCGTTCGACATCATCGTGGGCGCCGGCCACCCGAACGCGGTCTCCATCCTGCCCGGCGTGGTCCGCCCGACCTCGCGCGGCTCGATCCGGCTGGCCAGCGACGACCCCTTCGCCAAGCCGCTGGTCGACCCCAACTACCTGGGGGACCGGTCGGACGTGGACCGGATGGTCCAGGGCTTCAAGCTGGCCCGCGACATCTTCGCCGCGCCGGAGTTCAAGGGCCACCTCAAGGGCGAGCTGCTGCCCGGCCCGGACGTGCGCACCGACAAGGAGATCGAGCAGTTCGTCCGCGACCGCGCGGACTGCTACCACCACCAGGCCGGCTCCTGCCGGATGGGCATCGACGACCTGGCCGTGGTCGACCCGCAGCTGCGGGTGCGCGGCGTCGAGGGCGTCCGCGTGGTGGACGCCAGCGTGATGCCGGCCGTCCCGTCCGGCAACTGCCACAGCGCGATCGTCGCCATCGCCGAGCGCGCGTCCGACCTGATCAAGGAGGCGCGCCGTGGGTGACCTGGTGCTCCGCGAGGGCCCGCTGACCGGCACGAAGATCGCCGTGCTGATCGAGAGCGACTACTACGAGCCCGAGATCCACTACTACCAGCGCCGCTTCGCCGAGGAGGGCGCCGAGGTCCACTTCCTCACCCGGCTGTGGGGCCAGGACGCGATCACCTTCACCGGCCACGAGTGGCGGGTGCCGTTCACCGCCACGGAGTCCTTCGAGGGCCTGAGCGACGAGGAGCTGCGCTCCTACGCCGCGGTCATCGTGCCCTCCGGCATGGTCTCGGACCGGCTGCGCTACACCGAGGACGTGGAGGTGCTGGCCCCGGCGGCCGAGTTCGTCAAGCGCGCCTTCGAGCAGCCCTCGGTGCTCAAGGGCATCATCTGCCACGGCTTCTGGCTGCTGGCCACCGTCCCGGAGACCATCCGGGGACGCAAGGTGGTCTGCCACAACAACCTGGTGGGCGACGTCCGGAACATGGGCGCCGAGTACGTGGACTCCGACGTGGTGCTGGACGGCGACGACCTGGTGACCGGCCGGACCGGGCAGCACGCCCACCTGTTCGCCCGTCAGATCATCGACATCCTGGTCGACCGCAAGGCCGCGCAGGGCGGTGCGGCGTGAGCGGGCTGGAGCTGCGCTGGTCGCACGCCGCGCTCAACTGCGCCGACCAGAAGGTGACCGAGGAGTTCTACCACCGCTGGTTCGGCTTCGAGCGGGCCCGCACGGTGGACCTGGGCGACCAGCAGATCGTCTTCGTGAAGCAGGGTCAGGTCTACCTGGAACTGTTCGCGGCGGGGGCCGGCGAGCCGCTCGACGTAACGAAGGACGGCCCTTCCACCCCCGGAACGGTGAGACACCTCGCTTTCCAGACCGAGAACCTGACAGAGTTCCTGTCCGGGCTGGACGAGGACGTGCCGGTCTCCCTGGGCCCGCTCTCCTTCGACGACTTCATCCCCGGGTGGCGCAGCGTCTGGCTGACCGACCCGGACGGCGTGGTGGTCGAGGTCAGCGAGGGGTACCGGGACGATCCGTCGGCCCACGCGCACACCCACGCGCACTGACCCGGCCGCGACGGGCCATCATCAGGGGAGGGATTACCAGATGCGTTACCGACTTCTGGGACGCAGTGGTCTGAGGGTGTCCGAGCTGTTCCTCGGCACCATGACCTTCGGCGAGGACTGGGGCTTCGGTGCCTCGGTCGAGGAGAGCCGCAAGCTCTTCGAGGCCTACGCCGAGGCCGGCGGGAACGTGATCGACACCGCCAACCGCTACACCGAGGGCACCAGCGAGAAGATCCTCGGCGAGCTGCTCGGCGCGGACCGCGACCGCTTCGTGCTGGCCACCAAGTACACCCTCACCGATGACGGCACCGACCCGAACGCCTCGGGCAACCACCGCAAGAACCTGGTCCGTTCGCTGGACCAGAGCCTCAAGCGGCTGAACACCGACCGGATCGACCTGCTCTGGGTGCACATCTGGGACCCGGGCACGCCGATCGAGGAGACCATGCGGGCCCTGGACGACCAGGTCCGGGCCGGCAAGGTGCAGTACATCGGCATCTCGGACTCCCCGGGCTGGGTGGTCGCACGGGCCAACACCCTTGCCGAATGGCGCGGTTGGACCCCCTTCGTGGGCGTCCAGGTGCCGTTCAGCCTGGTCAAGCGGGACGCCGACCGGGAGATCATGCCGATGGTCGACGCGATGGGCCTCTCGGTGGCGGCCTGGTCGCCGCTCTCCGGGGGCCTGCTCTCCGGCAAGTTCAGCCGCGGCCGGGCCACTGGCCACACCCGGGTGAACCAGCGGGACATCTCGGCCCGGGACCTCGCGGTCGCCAAGGAGGTGGACGCCGTCGCGGACGAACTCGGCGTCTCCTCCTCCCAGGTGGCGCTGGCCTGGGTCATGCAGCACGGCCCGCACGTCCACCCGGTGGTCGGCGCCCGCAAGCTGGAGCAGCTGGAGGACAACCTGGCCGCCGTCGACGTCCGGCTCCCGGACGAGGCGGTCGCCCGGCTCAACCGCGCCAGCGAGGTGCCGCTCGGCTTCCCGGCCGACTTCATCAAGTCCATGAAGGGCTTCGTCTACGGCGAGGCCGGCCGTCTGACCGACGGCCTCGAGGTGGGCGCCCACCGCCACATCGAGGGCGGGGACGGCGCATGACCGCGGACGCGGAGGCCACGGAGACCCAGGAACAGCGGGTCACCTGGGCCGAGTTGTTCTTCGACCTGGTCTGGGTGTTCGCCATCACCCAGATCTCGGTCCTGCTGGCCCACTCGCACTCGCTGGTGGACGCCGGCGCCGCGATCCTGCTCTTCCTGCCGCTCTGGATGGGCTGGGTGGGCGCCGCGCTGCTGGGCAACACCAGCGGCGAGAACCTCGACGGGGTGCACGGCCGGGTGCTGGTCTTCGGGCTGGCCGCCTGCGGCCTGGGCATGGCGGTGGCCGTGCCGGACGCCTTCGGGACCAGCGGGCCGCTGTACGGCGTCTGCTACGTGCTGCTGCGGTTGATCCTGTGGCAGCGGATGCGGCGCTGGCCCAGCTTCGGCGGGCTGCGGATCGAGCCGTTCTCGGTCAGCCTGCTGGCCAGCGGGCCGCTCTTCCTGGTCGGCAGCTTCCTGGACAGCGAGCCGCGCCACGTCCTGTGGGCGGTCGGTGCGGTGATCGAGGTGCTGGGCACCGCGGTGCTGGGCAAGAAGCTCGACCAGGCCCGCTTCGAGACCTCCCACCTCCCGGAGCGCTTCGGCCTGTTCGTCATCATGGCGCTGGGCGAGACGGTCATCGCGGCCGGCAGCCACGTCACCGGCGCCCATGTGATGGACGCACTCACCCTGAGCACGCTGGGCCTGGCCTTCGTGCTGATCGTGCTGCTCTGGTGGGCGTACTTCCACTACGGGGCACCGGCGGCCCGGCACAGCCTGGGCAGCGACCCGGTGCAGGCCAGGATCGTCCGCGACGTGTTCAGCTACGCGCACCTGCTGTACGCCGTCGCCATCATCCTGATGGCGGTCGGCCTGGAGGAGCTGATCGCCCATCCGACACAAGTGCCGCACGAACTGCCGCAGTTGATGCTCGCTCCCGGAGCCGGCCTCTACCTGCTCGGGTTCTGCTACGCCCGCTGGCGGATGTTCGGCGCGGCCGCGGTGCCCCGGTTCTCCGGTGCCGTCGCGCTGGCCGTGCTGTCCGCGCTGGCCCCGCTGCTGCCCCAACTGGTCACCGCCGTCGTGGTGCTGCTGGTGCTGGCGGCCGTCAACGGGGCGGAGGCCTTCATCGTGGAGACCCACCGCTCGCTGCCGCTGGTGCGGGTGCCGCAGCGCCTGCGGCGCGCCCAGCCGGCTGAGTAGCCGCCCCGTTTCCGAGCCGATGGCCGGCCCCCTTCCCCGGGGCCGGCCATCGGCATTTCCACGCCCCGCGCACCGACCTGACACAGGGACTTGACGGACTCCGATCCGCGACTCGAACGTGGATTCCCCTGGGCGGACAGTTCATTGACGGTCCCTCACCACCCCCCGGAAAATAGCAGGGGAAAGGGAATCTGGAGCAATTTCGACCGAGGGGCCCGGCAATGGAGGTCGTCACGCGCATGGCCGACGGCGTCACCTGTGTCGAACTGACCGGTGACCTGGACGCCAGATCGGCGCAGGGCGTGTTCAGCGGGATCGTGGACGTCATGCCGCAGGGAACGCCGCTGCTGCTGGACCTCTCAGGGGTCCCGTTCATCTCCAGCGCCGGTCTGCGGGTGCTGCTCATGGTGCACCGGCGGGCTCAGGGCGCCGAGGTCGAGGTGGCTCTCGCCGGTCTTTCGTCGCATCTTCGGAATGCGCTCCGGGTGACCGGCTTCCTCCGCCTCTTCCATATTGTCGAGAGTTGTTCCGAGGGCGTCGCAATGCTCATTCGGCAACGCGTCGCCGAGGCAACTGACCAGGAGTGGACCAAATGAGTTTTGACGTCTCAGTGGATTTCCGCGGCACCACGGCGGTCGTGACCATCGGCGGTGACCTCGACGCGGCCAGCGCGCCGGCCTTCCAGAAGGCCGCCGAGTCGGTCATCGAGGCCCGCCCGAAGGAGCTCGTCCTGGAGATGAGCAAGGTCGACTACATCTCCTCGGCCGGCCTGCGCCAGATCGTCTACACCCGCCAGAAGATGGACGACGACGTCCGCGTCGTCCTGGTGGGCGTCAACAGCGCCGTGGAGCAGACCATCCGGCTCGTCGGCTTCGACCAGAGCGTCACCTTCGCAGACTCGATCCCGGCGTAGGCATGCCATGAAGAAGATCGACGTGTCGGCGGACGTCAGCTCCCTGGAGCTGGTCAACTCCCTGGTGGAGGACCTCGCGACCGAGGCCGGGCTCACTCCGGCCCGGTCCCACCTGCTCCGCTTGGCGACCGAGGAGCTGGTCGTCAACATCGTGGTGCACGGGTACTCCGGCTCCGGACGGGGCCGGATCGGGCTCGAAGGGGTGGTCACCGACACGGAGGTCTCGATCCGGCTGACGGACACCGCACCACCGTTCAACCCGTTCACGGCCCGGCCACCGCGTGGTCTCGACCTCCCCCTGCACGAGCGCGAGCCGGGCTCGCTGGGGCTCTATCTGGTCAACCACGCGGTGGACAGGTCGTTTCACGAGTACGTGCACGGTGCGAACCACACCACGATCGCCATGCGGCGGATCGCACCGGAATACGATGGGCG
Source organism: Kitasatospora albolonga (assembly GCF_039535905.1). Taxonomy (GTDB): domain Bacteria; phylum Actinomycetota; class Actinomycetes; order Streptomycetales; family Streptomycetaceae; genus Kitasatospora; species Kitasatospora albolonga. The sequence goes on from NZ_BAAAYB010000062.1 coordinate 117,781, forward strand.
GGTCGAGCGTGTCCGAGAAAGCACTGATCGTCAGTCAACCCAGCCCCAGCGCGGCGGCGCTGGAGCTGTGGCAGACCCTGGCGGAGGTCGGGATCCCGGCGACGGTGTCCTACCCCTCCTCGGTACTGGCGGCGCGCTGGCCGGACGCCCCCGCCTGTGACCTGCTGCTGGTGGACGCCGCGCTCGACGTCGAGACGGTCCGCCGGCTGATCCGCGAACTCAGCCGCAAGACCGGCCGCCCGCCCGCCGTGGTGGCCTTCAGCAGCGGCGACGTGCGCCAGATCGAGCAGCACCTCAAGGAGGGGCTGGACTTCCTGTCCGAGCCCTTCCTGCCCTACCTGGTCCGCAAGCGGCTGGACATGTGCCGGCAGAACCGCGACCTCGCCTACGTGCTGGACGAGATGCACTCGGCCGTGGACGAGAGCCGCTTCGAGCGGGAGCTCCAGATCGGCCGGGAGATCCAGCGCGGCTTCCTGCCGGAGAACCTGCCGGAGCTGGACGAGTGGGACATCGCGGCCTACTTCGAGCCGGCCCGAGAGGTCAGCGGCGACTTCTACGACGCGTACGACGTGATCAACGGCGACTTCCTCGCCTTCGCCATCGCGGACGTCTGCGACAAGGGCATCGGGGCCGCCCTGTTCATGGCCCTGATCCGCAGCCTGCTCCGGCAGGCCGCGGTGGCCGACGAGGGCCTGACCGCCGTCCCCGAGCCGGTCGGCTCGGCCGGGCGGCCGCTCCCCGGCGCGGCACTGGCGCTGCGCGCCGTCCGCACCACCAACGACTACCTGACCACCAATCACCTGCACCAGGCGTACTTCGCCACCCTGTTCTTCGGGGTCGTGGACACCAGGACCGGTGAGCTGATCTACATCAACTGCGGCCACAACGCACCGGTCGTGCAGCGCGCGACGGGCGAGCAGCTCTCGCTGCTGCCCACCGGCCCGGCCCTCGGGCTGATGCGGGACGCCCACTTCGACCTGGGGTTCGCCACCCTGGAGCGGGGCGACCTGCTCTACCTCTACACCGACGGAGTGCCGGAGGCGCGCAATCCGGCAGGGGAGTTCCTCGGAGAGGGCCGGATGCTGGCCATGCTGGCCGACCCCGGCCGGGCGGCCACCGTGATCGAGCGGATGCGCAAGGCGGTGGCCGAACACGCCGGTGTGGGTGAGCAGTTCGACGACATCACGATGCTCGGTCTGCTCCGGCACCCCGCCGGTCCCGGCGAGTACCAACGCACCACTGAACCGAGAGACGACGGGGGAGACGGTCCATGAAGATCCTGATGCTGTCCTGGGAGTATCCGCCGGTGCTGGTCGGCGGCTTGGGGCGGCACGTGCACGCCCTGGCGACCTCACTGGTCAAGGAGGGCCACGAGATCACCGTGGTCACCCGCTACGCGCCCGGCCACCCGCTGGAGGAGTGGCAGGAGGGCGTCCGGGTCGTGCACGCCATGGAGGACCCGCCGCTGTTCGCCGAGTCCCAGGACAGCTTCCTGGCCTGGACGATGGCCTTCAACCACACCCTCACCCGGGCCGCCCTGCGGGCCTCGATCGGCCACGACTTCGACGTGGTGCACGCCCACGACTGGCTCGTGGCGCACGCCGCGGTCACGCTCAAGGAGCAGCTCAACGTCCCGCTGATCGCCACCATCCACGCCACCGAGGCCGGACGCCACCAGGGCTGGCTGCCCGAGAACATGAACAAGTCCATCCACTCGGTGGAGTGGTGGCTCGCGCACGAGGCCTGCCGCCTGGTGGTCTGCTCCCAGTACATGGCCTGGGAGGTCAACCGCCTGATGAGCGTGCCCTACCGGCGCATGGAGGTGGTGGCCAACGGCGTGGAGCCGCACCGCTGGGAGACCGACCCGGAGCAGGTGCAGAACTTCCGCCGCCGGCACCACGCCGAGGGCCCGCTGGTCGGCTTCGCCGGGCGGCTGGTCTACGAGAAGGGCGTCCAGGACCTGATCATGGCCGTGCCGGAGCTCTCCGCACGGCACCCCGGCACCAAGGTGATGATCGCCGGCGACGGGCCCTACCGGCAGGAACTGGAGGCGCTGACCCGGGACCTGGGGGTCGGCGACCGGGTCCAGTTCACCGGCTTCCTGGACCGCGAGCTCTCCACGATGATCGCCGCCTGCGACGTGATGGCGCTGCCCTCGCGGTACGAGCCCTTCGGCATGATCGCCCTCGAGGTGGCGGCGGCGGGCACCCCGGTCGCGGTGGCCTCCACCGGCGGCATGATGGAGATCATCCGGCCCGGCCGCACCGGCGCCACCTTCAACGCGGGCGACCCGCGCTCGCTCGCGCAGGCCGTCTCGGGTCTGCTCAGCGACCGCGACAACGCCCTGGAGATGGCGCAGCGGGCCCGGGAGATGGTCATCCGCGACTACAGCTGGAAGGCCATCGCCCGGCAGACCGCCGAGAACTACCGCATCGCCACCATCGAGGGCCCGGTCTTCGCCGAACGCCAGGCCGCGAAGGTCCTCAGCCAGGGCCGCCCCCGCATCGTCGTCCCCGAGGGCAACCTGCTCTGAGGGGAGTGGTGGACGTGGCTGCGCCGATGGGGGCGCGAGGCTCTGCTGATCGGCGGCTCCGCCGCGGGGCGCGCGGGGGAACGGCAGCGCGTGCAACTGGCTCACGTGCCCCGATCTCGCGCTGGTCCGCCTTCCGTACTCGCGCAGTTCCTCGCGCCCCCAGAGGCATCACCACATTCCGCGGAGAAGGAGCCGAAGTGTCCGTCGCCGAAGTCGAGCGGGCGGCTGCGCCGCGGTGGCGCGGGGTGGTGGGCGCCGTGTCGGTGGTGGCGCTGGGCGGGGCGGCGTGGGCCCGGGACGGGGTGAACGATCCGCTGGCGCGGTTCCTGGTCGCTGCGGCGGTGGTGGTGCTGACGGCGCATCTGCTGGGCGCGCTGTTCCGGCGCTTCGGGCAGCCCCAGGTGGTCGGCGAGGTGGTCGGCGGGCTGCTGCTCGGTCCGTCCGCCCTCGGCCTGCTCTGGCCGGCCGGGCAGCAGTGGCTGTTCACCGCGCCGGTCCGTCAGGGCCTGGGCTCCGCCGCCGACCTGGGCCTGGCGGTGTTCATGTTCCTGGTCGGATGCCGGATCCGCCCCGAGGAGCTCGGGGCCCGCGGCGGCGCCCTGCTCGGCCTCGGCGTGGGCAGCCTGCTGGCACCCTTCGTGGGCGGCCTGGGTCTGGCCCTGCTCCTCGGTGACCGCCTCGCGAGCGGCACCCGCCCGGCCGCCGAGGCCCTCTTCCTCGGTCTGGCCCTCTCCGTCACCGCCCTCCCGGTGCTGGCCCGGATCCTCACCGAGCTCCGCCTCACCGACCGCCCGCACGGCCAACTCGCCCTCGGCGCCGCCGCGCTGGGCGACGGCGTGGGCTGGGGCGCGCTGACCGTCCTGCTGGCCCTGACCGGCGGCCGGGCCGGTGGCGCCCCGCTCACGGTGGCCGCCCTGGTCGTGCTGCTGCCCGCCGTCCGGTACGGGCTGCGGCCCGCGCTGGCCGCCCTGGTCGACTGGGCCGAGCGCGAACCGGAGTCCCGGAGCGGCCAGTTGCTCTCCGCGCTGCTGGCCGGGCTGCTCGGCCTGGCGGCGCTCACCCAGTGGCTCGGGCTGCACCCGGTGGTCGGCGCGCTGCTGTTCGGCGCGGCCACCCCGGGCGGGCACCCGGCGGTGCGGCGGATCTGCCGGCAGCTGGAGGGCTTCACCTCGGCGGTGCTGCTGCCGCTGTTCTTCGTCGGCGTCGGGCTGCGGACCTCGGCCGGGGCGGTGCTCGGCGATCCGGTGGGCTGGCTGCTGCTGCTCGCGGTGCTGGCCGTGGCGGTCGGCGGGAAGCTGCTGGGTGCGGTGCTGGGCACCGCGGTGGCGGGGACGCCGCGGGCCGAGGGGCTGCGGCTCGGGGTGCTGATGAACTGCCGGGGCGTCACCGAGCTGGTGGTGATCACCATCGGCCACCAGGCCGGGCTGGTGAACGACCTCGGCGCCACCGTGCTGGTGCTGATGGCGGTGCTCACCACGGCCGCCACGGCCCCGGCGTACCGGCTGCTGGAACGCCGCGCGGCGGGGTGACCGGCGGGGTGACCGGTGGGGCGGCCGGTGGGGTCGGCGGGGCCGATCGGGAGGTTTCGTCGACGGCCCGGGTGGGCTGGGTGAGGGTCGTGCGGGGAAACCTCTGACGTGCGCATGACCGTGTTTGGATGATCCCGATTCACGGGGGGTCACCGCACTGACATGCCGTCGGAGGGCACCTTGCGCGTACTGCTGGTCGCCAGCGCTTTCAACAGTCTGACCCAGCGGGTCCACGTGGAGCTGCGCGAACGCGGCCACCACGTCGGGGTCGAACTCGCGCTGGGGGACGAGGCCCTGCGGGCCGGGGCGGCCCGGTTCCGGCCCGACCTGATCGTGGCGCCGATGCTCACCCGGACGGTCCCGGAGGACGTCTGGCGGACGTACCCGGTCCTCATCGTGCACCCCGGCCCGGCCGGGGACCGCGGCCCGTCCTCGCTGGACTGGGCGATCCACGACGGTGCCGCCGAGTGGGGCGTGACGGTGCTCCAGGCGGTGGCCGAGCTGGACGCCGGCCCGGTCTGGGCCAGCGTGCCGTTCCCGCTCCGGGCCGGCGGCAAGAGCGAGGTCTACCGCAACGAGGTGGCGGACGCCGCCGTCGAGGCGGTGCTCCAGGCGGTCGAGCGGTTCGCCGGCGGCTGGTACGCCCCGGATCTGGCGGCCGGCCGGATCGGACGCGAACGCCCTTATCACGCCCAGGAGTTCCGCCGGATCGACTGGGCGGTGGACACCACCGCGACGGTGCTGCGCAAGCTCCGCGCGGCGGACAGCCAGCCCGGCGTGCTGGACGAGCTGTACGGCCGCGCGTACTACCTGCACGGCGGCTGCGCCGAGGACCGGCTGCGCGGGCGCCCCGGTGAGCTGATCGCGAGCCGGGACGGCGCCGTCTGCCGGGCCACGGTGGACGGGGCGGTCTGGATACCGCAGCTGAGGCCGCGTCGGACGCCGGGCGGCCCCGCCACCTACAAACTGCCCGCGGCCACCGTGCTCGGGCCCCAGCTGACCCTGGCCGGGGTGCCCGAGGTGCCCGTCACCCCGCAGGAGGCGGCCGGGCGGGAGACCTGGTCGGAGATCCGCTACCGGGAGCACGGCGAGGTCGGTCACCTCGAATTCGCCTTCCCCGGCGGGGCGATGAGCACCGCGCAGTGCCGCCGCCTGCTCCGCGCCTACCGGGCGGCGGTGGCCCGGCCGGTCCGGGTGCTGGTGCTCGGGCCGTCCCGGGACTTCTTCTCCAACGGCATCCACCTCAACGTCATCGAGGCCGCCGCCGACCCGGCCGCCGAGTCCTGGGCCAACATCAACGCGATGGACGACCTGGTCGAGGCCGTCCTCACCACCACGGACACCTACGTGGTCTCGGCGCTGGCCGGCAACGCGGCGGCCGGCGGCCTGATGCTGGCCCTCGCGGCGGACGAGGTGTGGTGCCGGGCCTCCGCGGTCCTCAACCCGCACTACCGGCTGATGGGTCTGTACGGCTCGGAGTACTGGACCTACACGCTGCCCCGCCGCGTCGGAACCGACCAGGCCGCGCGGCTCACCACGGCCGCCCTCCCGATCGGCGCCCGCGAGGCGCTGGCCATCGGCCTGGCCGACCGGGTGGCCGGGGGCGACTCCACCGGCTTCCGCCGCTGGGTCGACCACGAGGCCGAACAGCTGGCCCGCTCCGGGGAGTTGGAGGACTGGCTGGTGGAGAAGAAGCGGCGGCGCGGCGCGGACGAGGCGGCCAAGCCGCTGGCGGCCTACCGCGCCGAGGAGTTGGCCCACATGCGGCACAACTTCCTCGCCCCCGAGGAGCCCTACCACGCCCTGCGCCGCGCCTTCGTCCACAAGACCTGCCCCACCGAGACCCCGGCGCACATCCGCGGATAGTGGTCACACCGGGGCGCGGGGAACTGCGCGAGGGGGAACGGCAGCAGGTGCAACTGGCTGACGGTGCATGAGTTGCAGGTGAGCCGCCTTCCGAATCGCGCAGTTCCCCGCGCCCCCAGAGGCGTAGCCACGTACGTCAAGCCGGGCGGACGGTGACCTTGTCGGGGGCGACGGCGAAGGCGAGGGCGCTGGAGAAGACGTAGCAGCCGAGGCCGACCGCGAGGGGGAAGACGAACTGGAGGGCGACCACGCCCGGCGGGGTGGTGCGGACCCCGGAGAGCTCGACCTGGACGGCGGCCATGCCGGTGTAGTGCATGGCGCAGACCGCGACGCCCATCACCGGCGCCGCCGCCAGGACCGCGCCCGTGGCCCGGACGTTGAGCGCGGCCCAGAGCGCCGCCGTCGCCGCGAACACCGCGATGCCCACCGAGGCGGCCACCGTCGCGCGGTCGTAGACCAGCGTCCCGTTGATCCGCATCGCGGCCATCCCCAGGTAGTGCATGGCCGCCACCCCGAGTCCGGTGGCCACCCCGCCGGCCAGCAGGGAGGCGTTGCGCCGGCGGCTGTACCCGACGGTGAAGATGCCGACGCCCACCACGCCGATGGCGGTGAGGAGGCTGACCACGGTGAGCGGTACGTCGTAGCGGATCTCTGCGCCCTGGACCGCGAAGCCGAGCATGGCGATGAAGTGCATGCTCCAGATGCCGACGCCGAGCGAGACCGAGGCGAAGAACAGCCAGTTGCGCCGGGTGCGGCCCTCGGTGAGCAGGGCCCAGCGGGTGGAGCGCAGGGCGAGCAGGGCGCCCAGGCAGGCGGCCAGGTACGAGATCGCCGGGGTGACCCAGCCGTGGACCGTGTGGTCGATGTGACCCAAGAGAGCTCCTAGGCATGCTGTGTTCCTGACAACACGACCCAACCACCCCTGACGGAACGTGGGCAACCACGGTGGTTTCTGTGAAGTCGCAGGCCAGGGGTGGTCCTTCACGGGCGGGGCAAGACACGCTCACCAATCCCGCCGATACCCGTTTTTGTTAGCGAGAGTAATGAGATAGGCTAAGAACATGCCCGAGATGTCCGAGGCCGACCTCGCTGCCGTCAGTCAGCTCAGGTCGGCCGCGATGCGCCTCGCCCGCCGGTTGCGACACCAGCGGGTCGAGGAATCGCTGAGCCCCACCGAGATCGGGGTGCTCGGCACCCTGGCCCGCTGCGGCAAGGCCACCCCTGGTGAGCTCGCCAGGAAGGAACACGTCCAGCCGCCGTCGATGACCAGGATCATCGCGATGCTGGAGGAGAAGGGGTTGGTGCGGCGCGAGCCGCACCCCGAGGACCGCCGGCAGGTGGTGGTCAGCTCCACCGAGGAGGCCGAGGCCATCCTCGAGGAGAGCCGCCGCCGTCGGAACGTCTGGCTGGCCGAACTGGCCGAAGGGCTGACCGAGGAGGAGTGGGCGCAGCTCAAGGAGGCCGCACCGGTCCTCTACAAGCTGGCCCACCTGTAGCCGACGACCCGTCAGCGCATCGAGGCATCGGGAGAAGGAGCACCGCATCACCGCAGGACCGACACGACACACCAGCAGCGCGACCGGGGGACGCACCACGGTCGCGCCAGGAGGGGAGCCCACCTTGACACCGCCGGCCGCCGTCAGCGCCGCCATCCGTACCGACGACTCCACCACCGACCTCGCGGCGCCCGGCGCCGCCGCCGTCGAGAGCCCCGAGCCCACCCCCGTGGGCCTGCCGGGCACCGGCGACGACGACCCCGACGAACGCACCGCGGCGGAGCTCCCCGCCGCATCCGCCCCGCCTCGCGGGGACGGCCCCACCGGGGCCCGCTTCACCCGGCCCGGCGGGATGTTCTCCTCGCTGCGGATCCGTAACTACCGCTACTACTTCGCCGGACAGGTCGTCAGCAACACCGGCACCTGGATGCAGCGGATCGCCCAGGACTGGCTGGTGCTCAGCCTCACCGGCAGCCCGCTCGCGGTCGGCATCACCACCGCGATGCAGTTCCTCCCGATGCTGCTGCTCGGCCTCTGGGGCGGCGTGCTCGCCGACCGGCTGCCCAAGCGGCGGCTGCTGATCGCCACCCAGGGCGCGATGGGCCTGCTGGCCGCCGGCCTCGCGGTGCTCACCGTCACCGGGGCCGCCACCGCCGGCTTCGTGTACGTCTTCGCCCTGCTGCTCGGCCTGGTGACGGTGGTCGACAACCCGACCCGGCAGGCCTTCGTCAGCGAGATGGTCCCGGCCGGGGACCTGGCCAACGCGGTCAGCCTGAACGCGGCCAACTTCCAGACCGCCCGGCTGGTCGGCCCGGCCGTCGCCGGTCTGCTGATCGCCGCGGTGGGCAGCGGCTGGGCCTTCGCGGTCAACGCGCTCTCCTTCGTGGCGGTGATCGGCGGCCTGCTCGCGATGCGCGAGTCCGAGCTGCGGCCGATCACCCCGGTGCCCCGTGAGAAGGGCCAACTCCGGGAGGGGCTGCGGTACGTGAAGGAGCGTCCGGAGCTGCTGTGGCCGATGGTGCTGGCCGGATTCATCGGCACCTTCGGGTTCAACTTCCCGACCCTGCTGTCGGGTTTCGCCTACGACACCTTCCACGTCGGGGCGGGCCAGTACGGCCTGCTCAACACCGCGATGGCGGTCGGCTCGCTGGCCGGTGCGCTGATCGCCGCCCGGCGCGGGGCACCGCGCCTGCGCCGGCTGGTCGGTGCCGCGCTGGCCTTCGGCGCGCTCCAGGTGCTGGCCGCGTTCGCGCCCGGGTACTGGACCTTCGCCGCGCTGCTGACCGTGGTCGGCATGTTCGGCCTGACCTTCAACACCTCGGTCAACTCGGCGATCCAGCTGGCCACCGACCCCGCGCTGCGCGGCCGGGTGATGGGCCTGCTGGTGCTGGTCTTCACCGGCGGCACGCCGATCGGCGCCCCGGTGGTCGGCTGGGTCACGGCCGAGTACGGGCCCCGGTTCGGGCTGCTGGCCTGCGGGGCGGTCTCCGCGGTGGCGGCCGTGGTGGTCGGCCTGGTGCTGGCCCGGGTCGCCGACCTCAAGGTCCGGGTGGACCTGCACCGGGGCAGCCGGGTGGTCGCACTGGTGCCGCGCACCCCGCTGCGCGAGCGGGCCCTGGCGACGGCCTGCTGACGGCCTGTTGACGCCCGGCGGGCGGCCCGGTCAGAGCCTGATCTCCAGGAACTGCCCGGGCCACTCGCTGCCGTCGGGCCGGGGGACGGCGAAGGTTCCGCACGGGGTGAACCCCAGCTTCAGGTACTGGCCCACCAGCCGGCGGTCGTCGCCCCCGTAGCAGTCCACCCGCAGGGTCGGCAGCCCGCGCCGCGCGGTCTCCGCGAGCGCGTCGGCGACCAGCGCGGCGCCGACCCCGGTGCCGCTCGCGGCGCGCTCGGTCGCCAGGAACCGCAGGTACAGCTCCGGCCCGGGCGCCGGCAGCGCGTACTGCGGCCCCTCCTCGTCCACCACGCAGATCCCCAGCGGGGATCCGTCCCCGGCCACCGCCACCCGGGCGTGCATGGTGCCGAGGTAGCGTTCGATCCGCTCGACCAACTCCGGCCGCTCGCTCCAGAGTCGGTCACCCCACTGCCCGGTCCGCCCCTGGTCGATCAGCCAGCCCATGGTCCGGTCCAGCAGGGCGACGACCCCGGGGGCGTCGGCGGTGGTTCCGGTACGTATCTCCATGCCGGCCGTTCTACCAGAGTCCCGCCGACAGCGTGGATCATGGGGACCATGAGGCTCTTCGTGGCGGTGAACCCGCCGGCGGTGGCGGTGCGGGAACTGGTCGACGCGGCGGCGCCGTTGCGGGAGGCCCCAGGGGCGGGGCGGCTGCGGTGGAGCGAGGTGGCGGGGTGGCACCTGACGCTGGCCTTCCTGGGGGAGGTGCCGGTCACCGAGGTGCCCGCCCTGGAGGAGGCGCTCGGGCGGGTGGCGGGCGAGCACGGGGCGCACCGGCTGCGGCTGGCCGGTGGCGGGTGCTTCGGGGACCGGGTGCTGTGGGCGGGGGTGGACGGCGAGGTGTGGGCGCTCCGCCGGCTGGCCGAGGGCGTCCGCGAGGCGGTGGGCCAACTCGGAGGCGAGAGTGACCAGTTCGGGTTCCATCCGCATCTGACGCTGGCCCGGGCCGGCTCCTCGCACGGCCGCCGCCGCGCGGACCGCCGCACCGACGCCGCCGACCTCCGGGCCCTGGCCACCGCCCTGGACGGCTTCCGCGGCAGTGACTGGCAGGCGGACGAACTCTGCCTGATGCGCAGCGAGTTGGACCACGGCCCGGCGCGGTACACGGTGTTGCGCCGGTGGAATCTGGCCAACTGGAGCCGGTGACCATCTCTTGTGGAGAATCCGTCGACGCCCTTACGTTCGTCGCCATGGAGTTGGAGCTGCGTCACCTGCGGACCGTCCGGGCCATCGCCGAGGCGGGCAGTCTGACCAAGGCCTCGGTGGCCATGGGATTGGCCCAACCCGCTCTGAGTACTCAGCTCAAGCGGATAGAGCGCTTGTTGGGAGGCCAGCTGTTCGAGCGCGGTCGGAGCGGAGTGCGGCCGACCCCGCTCGGTGAGCTGGTGCTGGACCGGGCCAAGGTGCTGCTCCCGGCGGCGCAGGAGCTGCAGGAGGAGGCGGTCCGGTTCGCCAACGCGGACGGCGGACGGCGCCGCTTCCGACTGGGAGCGACCCACGGGCCGCTGCTCGGCGCCCTGGTGGACCGGCTGGTGGCCGAGTACCCGGGAGCGGCCGTGAACACCGCGACCTCCTGGTCGACCCAGGAGCTGACCGGCCAGGTGGCCAGCGGACGGCTGGACTACGCCCTGGTGGGGGTCTGCGGGCAGAGCCGTCCGGCGGGGGCGGCGCAGCTCGCCTGGCGGGAGGTGGGCACCGACCCGGTGTTCGCCATGCTCGGGGAGGGGCATCCGCTGGCCGGGCGCGCGGAGTTGGGGCTGGAGGAGCTGGCGCGGGAGCAGTGGGCGGTGGTGCCGGGGGAGGGCTGCTTCGCCGACTGCTTCTCGGCGGCCTGCAGCCGGGCCGGCTTCGCCCCGGCGGCGATGTACGAGACGGACACCGCCTCCTGCGTCCACCTGGTCCAGGTCGGCCGCGCGGTCGGCCTGGCCCGGGCCACCTTCCCGCCCACCTCCGGCGTGGTGACGGTCCCCCTCGCGGGGGACCCGCTCACCTGGCGCCACCTCCTCGGCTGGCACCCGGAGTCGGCCGAGGCGGGCACGGCCGCCGAGGTCACCCGCTACGCGCGGCGCGCCCACACCGAGGCGGCCGGCCGCAGCCCCTCCTACACCGCCTGGCGCGCCCGCCGGTAGGGCTCGGCGAAAGTGGCTACGCCTCTGGGGGCGCGAGGAACTGCGCGAAGCGGAAGGCGGCCCAGTGCTGGATCGGGGCAGGTGAGCCAGTTGCAGCTCGTGCCGTTCCCCCGCGCGCAGTTCCTCGCGCCCCTTGCGGGGCGCACCGCACCTTCACAGCGCAGGGGTGTCCAGGAGGTCGACCGTGGTCGGGGTGGCGTCGCCGAGTTCGAGGAGGAGGAGGGTGTTGGCGCCGGGGCGGAGGAGGGGCTGGGGGCAGAAGAGGGCGGTCTGCGGGCCCCGGGCGTCGTAGCGGCCGAGGAGGAAGCCGTTGACCCAGAGGTAGCCGTGGCGGCCCTCGGGGACGGCCAGCCAGGTGTCGCCGGTGGCGTCGAGGGTGAGCGTGCCCCGGGCGAAGGGGCCCTCGCCGGTGAACTCCAGGGCGGGCAGCGGGGCGTGGAGGTCGAAGGCGGCCACCTCGCAGCCGTGCAGGTACTGCCGCTCGTGCCGCACCCCGCCGGTGATCCCCTTCGAGTCCCCGGTCAGCGGGCCGTAGTTGACCCGGCCGAGCGAGCTCACCAGCAGCTCCAGCTCCACCCCGCCGGGCACCACGACCGGCTCGTCCGCCGCGCCCCGGCGCAGCTCGGCGACCCGCTTGCCGTCCACCCGCAGCTCCGCGCGGTCGTGCAGGCCCTCGACGGTGAGCGGGAGTTCGGGCCGCTCGGCGGGGACCCGGAAGACGTAGCGGACCACCCCGTGCTCCAGGCCCAGCTCCTCGAAGCTCGGCGGCACCGGGTGCGCGGCGGCCGGTCCGAACGGGATCGGCGCCCGCCCGGTGAGCTCGACCGTGCGCGGCGCGAGCACCGGCGGCAGCTCGTACGGCAGCGCCTCGCCCAGGAACCGGGCCTGCTCGGGGTGGGCGGCGGCGAACTCGGCCAGCACCTCGGCGAAGAGGGCGTACTTGGCGGCCGGGGCGCCGCGCTCGTCCAGCGGGGCGTCGTAGTCGTAGGAGGTGGTGACGGGCTGGTACGGCGAGTCGGTCCAGTCGGTGGAGTTGAACGGCGGGTCGGCGTGGTTGGCTCCGGCGCCGGTGCCGAAGTTGGTGCCGCCGTGCGCCATGTAGAGGTTGACGGAGCCTCCGGCGGCCAGGATGCGGCGCAGGGTGTCGGCGGCGTCGGCCGCGTCCCGGCTGTGGTGCGGCTTGCCCCAGTGGTCGAACCAGCCGTTCCAGTACTCCATGCAGAACGGCGGGTCCTCGGGGCGGTGCCGGTGCAGCACCTCGAAGGCGCCCTCGGGGTCGGAGCCGAAGTTCACGGTGGCCAGCACGCCGGGCAGGGTGCCGCCGGTGAGCATGTGGTCCTCGGGGCCGTCCGAGGTGAACAGCGGGACGTCGACGCCCCGGGCCGACAGCCCGTCGGCGAGGTGGCGCAGGTAGGCGGCGTCGCTGCCGTAGGAGCCGTACTCGTTCTCCACCTGGACCATCAGGACGTTCCCGCCCCGGGTGGTCTGACGCTCCACCACCGCCGGCAGCAGCGCGTCGAAGAAGCGGTCGACCGCGGCCAGGTACTCCGGGTCCGAGGTGCGGGCCCGGCGGCCGACCCGGGCGGTCAGCCAGCCCGGCAGCCCGCCGTTGTCCCATTCGGCGCAGATGTACGGGCCGGGGCGGACGATCGCCCACAGGCCCTGGCGGGCCGCCTCGTCCAGGAAGGCGGGCAGCTCGTCCAGCCGCTGGTACTCGCCGGGGCGGGGCTCGTGCAGGTTCCACGGGACGTACGTCTCGACCGTGTTCAGGCCCATCGCGCGCAGGGCGGCCAGCCGGGCCGGCCACTGCTCGGGGCGGGTGCGGAAGTAGTGCACTGCGCCGGACAGGATGCGCAGCGGACCGCCGTCGAGACGGAAGCCGGTGGAGTCGTAGGTGAGCATGCACTCCAGCCTGCCCCAGAGCGGCAGGTCGAAGCCATGGACAAACCCCTGGGTGTGTTGGACTGTCGGAGTCCGGCGGCGGTCCCGTGCCGCGCACGGCGCGAGGAGGTGACGGTGGAGCAGTGGTGGTGGTACCTGACGCCCGCTCCGGCCCAGCTGGCGACCGGGCTGGCCTGCCTCGGGGTGGGCCTGCAGAGCGGGGTGCTGCCGACGGTGGGGCCGCGCACCCTGGACCACTGGGTGGCGGTGGTGGTCACCAGCGGCCGCGGGTGGTACGAGAGCCCGGACGGCGCCCGGCATCCGGTGGCCGCCCCGGCCGTGCTCTGGCTGCGCCCCGGTGAGCCGCACCACTACGCGCCGGACGCGGAGGGCTGGTCGGAGTGCTTCGTGGACTTCACCGGCTCCGGGCTGGCCGGCTACGCCGAGCTGGGCCTGCTGCCGCCGCTGCGGGTCACCCCGCTGACCACCGCCGAGCCGGCCCAGCGGGTGGTGTCCCGGATCGCCGCGGCCTGCCGCCGGGGCGGCCCGCTGGTGGACGTGGAGAGCTCGGCCGAGGTGCACCAGCTGCTGGTCGAGCTGCGCCGGCACCGGGCCGACGTGGACGTGGCGGGGGAGCCGGTGCTGGAGGTGCTCCGGCGGGACGCCTGCCTGCCGCTGTCGATCGCCCAGCACGCCCGGCGGGCCGGCCTGTCGGTGGCCGAACTGCGGCGCGCGGTGCGCTCGGTGGGCGCGGTCGGGCCCAAGGAGTACCTGCTGACGGTCCGTCTGAACGAGGCCAAGCAGCTGCTCGCGGCCAGCGGGCTGCCGGTCGCGGCGGTGGCCCGCCGGGTCGGCTACCAGGACCCGGCCTACTTCACCCGGATCTTCACCCGCCGGGTCGGGATGGCGCCCTCGGCCTTCCGCGCCCAGCAGTACCGGGGCGGTGCCCAGCTGGGCGGGGCGGAGCGGCGGGAGCGGGCCACCGGGGGGCCGGGCCGGGTCACCGGGTAACCTCGATGACCGTGGACCCCAAGACCCGAATGCGAATCGTGAGCGGCGCGCTGGCGCTGCTGCTGGCCGTGGTGATCGTCAGCGCCCTGCTGCGGCGCTGACGCGGCGGAACGCGAAGACCCCCGGGGCAGTGCCCCGGGGGTCTTCGCGGTGTCGTGCCTAGAGCTGCTCGACCACGTAGTCGACGCAGGCGGTGAGCGCCTCGACGTCGGCCGGGTCGACGGCCGGGAACATCGCGATCCGCAGCTGGTTGCGGCCCAGCTTGCGGTAGGGCTCGGTGTCCACGATGCCGTTGGCGCGCAGCGCCTTGGCGATCGCGGCGGCGTCGATCGACTCGTCGAAGTCGATGGTGCCGACGACCTGCGAGCGCTCCTCGGGCTTGGCCACGAAGGGGCTGGCGAAGGAGGACTTCTCGGCCCAGCCGTACAGCCGCGCGGCCGAGTCGGCGGTGCGGGCCGTCGCCCAGTCCAGACCGCCCTGACCGTTGATCCACTCCAGCTGGTCGGCCAGCAGGAAGAGGGTGGCGATCGAGGGGGTGTTGTAGGTCTGGTCCTTCGAGGAGTTGTCGATCGCGGTCGGCAGGTCGAAGAACGGCGGAATGTACCGGCCGGACGCCGCGATCTCGGCGGCGCGCTCCAGGGCGGCCGGGGAGAAGGTGGCCAGCCAGAGGCCGCCCTCGGAGGCGAAGGACTTCTGCGGCGCGAAGTAGTAGACGTCGGTCTCGGTGATGTCCACCGGCAGGCCGCCGGCGCCCGAGGTCGCGTCCACCAGCACCAGCGAGCCCGCGTCCGCGCCCGCGGGGCGGGCGATCGGCATCGCCACGCCGGTGGAGGTCTCGTTGTGGGTGAGCGCGTAGACGTCCACGCCGGCCTCGGCGACCGGGAGCGGGTGGGTGCCCGGCTCGGTCTTGATCACCGAGGGGTCGGCCAGCCAGGGCGCGGCCTTGACGGAGGACGCGAACTTGCTGGAGAACTCACCGAAGTTGAGGTGCTGGGACTTCTCGCGCACCAGCCCGAAGGCGGCGATGTCCCAGAAGGCGGTGGAGCCGCCGTTGCCCAGCACGACCTCGTAGCCCTCGGGGAGGGAGAACAGGGAGGACACGCCCTCGCGGACGCGCTTCACCACGTTCTTCACCGGCGCCTGCCGGTGGGAGGTGCCGAGCAGGGAGGTACCGGTGTCGGCGAGGGCCTTCAGGGCCTCGGGCCGCACCTTCGAAGGGCCGCAGCCGAAACGGCCGTCGGCGGGCTTGATGTCAGCGGGGATCTGGATCTGAGCCACGCCCGCAGCCTACTGCCCGGGCTCGTCAACTGGGCACCGCCGTCCGCCCGCTGAGATGTGATCTTCCCCGCTCAGCGGCCTGCGGCCGGCCCGGCCCGGGCAGGCGGAAGCCGCCTCCGGCGGGGGCGGGGCGGAGGGGTGGGGGAGTGACGCAGGTGCGGAGCGGGCCCGGCGACAGCCGCCGGGCCCGCTCGAAAGAGTGACTGCGCGTCAGTGCGCGATCGACTCGTAGCCCTCGACCTCGCGCGGGCTGCGCGGGCCGGGGCCGATGTAGCGGGCGGCCGGGCGGACCAGGCGGCCGGTGCGCTTCTGCTCCAGGATGTGCGCGGACCAGCCGGCCGTGCGGGCGCAGGTGAACATCGAGGTGAACATGTGCGCCGGGACCTCGGCGAAGTCCAGCATGATGGCGGCCCAGAACTCCACGTTGGTGGCCAGCACGCGGTCGGGGCGGCGGTTGTGCAGCTCCTCCAGCGCGGCCTTCTCCAGCGCCTCGGCGATCTCGAAGCGCGGTGCGCCGAGCTCCTTGGCGGTGCGGCGCAGCACGCGGGCGCGCGGGTCCTCGGCGCGGTAGACGCGGTGGCCGAAGCCCATCAGGCGCTCGCCCTTGTCCAGCGCGTTCTTGACCCAGGCCTTGGCGTCGCCGGTGCGCTCGATCTCCTCGATCATGCCGAGCACGCGGGACGGGGCGCCGCCGTGCAGCGGGCCGGACATCGCGCCGACCGCGCCGGAGAGCGCGGCCGCCACGTCGGCGCCGGTGGAGGCGATCACCCGGGCGGTGAAGGTGGAGGCGTTCATGCCGTGCTCGGCGGCCGAGGTCCAGTAGGCGTCGATCGCCTTGACGTGCTTCGGGTCCGGCTCGCCGCGCCAGCGGATCATGAAGCGCTCGACCACGGTCTCGGCCTTGTCGATCTCGCTCTGCGGGACCATCGGCAGGCCCTGGCCGCGGGCCGACTGGGCCACGTAGGAGAGCGCCATCACGGCGGCCCGGGCGAGGTCGTCACGGGCCTGCTCGGCGGAGATGTCGAGCAGCGGCTTGAGGCCCCAGACCGGGGCGAGCATGGCGAGCGCGGACTGCACGTCGACCCGGATGTCACCGGAGTGCACCGGGATCGGGAACGGCTCGGCGGCGGGCAGGCCGGGGTTGAACTTGCCGTCCACCAGCAGGCCCCAGACGTGGCCGAACGAGACGCTGCCCACCAGCTCGTCGATGTCCACACCGCGGTAGCGGAGTGCGCCGCCCTCCCGGTCGGGTTCGGCGATCTCGCTCTCGAACGCGACGACTCCCTCGAGCCCGGGTACGAAGTCGGACATGGACGGCTCCTTCAGTGATCCGTTGGACGGGCCGCCGATGGTGGGGCGGCCGCGCCGGTGACCGTTGGTGGATTGGCACTCGGTGTCAGAGTGGCAGGCACGGAGTGCATTGCGCCAGACACCACCACGGTGATGTTCCCTGCGGACGCTCCTGCCGGGTCCGGCGGCGCTGACGGACCATCTGGGCATTTCCGGACGGAACCGGAGGTTACTCCGGCCGACCAGGGGCGGAGCGGTGGCGAGACACCTTATCTCCCACCCGGGTTTGCCGGGACGTAGCGGTATCCGACGCTTGTCGTACGGGATGATGTTGCCGTGCCTACCGCGGATCGTCACCCGACCCCTCCGACCAAGCCGACCGCCGGAACCCCGGCCGAGCCCCGGCCCGCGCCGGACCCGAGCGTGATGCGCCGGCATTACCAGCACGAGGGGCTCGGCGAGAAGCAGCTCGCGGCCGACCCGGTGGCGCAGTTCACCGAGTGGTTCCAGCAGGCCGACGAATCGGGCGTGCCGGAGCCCAACGCGATGGTGCTCTCCACCGCCGACGGGCAGGGGCGGCCGAGCTCGCGCACGGTGCTGCTCAAGGGGTACGACCACCGCGGCTTCGTCTTCTTCACCAACTACGGCTCCCGCAAGGGCACCGAGCTGGCCGCCAACCCGTGGGCCTCGCTGCTCTTCCCGTGGATCGTGATCTCCCGTCAGGTCATCGTCAGCGGACGGGTGGAGAAGGTCGGCCGGGACGAGACGGCGGCCTACTTCCGCACCCGCCCGCACGGTTCGCAGCTGGGTGCCTGGGCCAGCGAGCAGTCCAGTCCGGTGAGCTCCCGCGAGGTGCTGGAGCAGCGCTACGCCGAGCTGGAGCGGCGCTACCCGGAGGGCGAGGGGGTGCCGGTGCCGCCGTTCTGGGGCGGGTACCGGGTGGTGCCGGACACCGTCGAGTTCTGGCAGGGCAGGGAGAACCGGCTGCACGACCGGCTGCGCTACGCGGCCGGGCCGGGCGGCTGGCGGGTGGAGCGGCTCTGCCCCTGATCGTGCGTGCGCTGACCCTACGTCAATCGCAGTAGCGGCAACTAGCCTGAAGTGATGGATTTCTGGCCATTTGCACGGTGCGCGGGGGTGTCCTGCTGCTTCACTTGGCGGTAATCGGGTGGGCCCGCCCCCGCGGGTTTCCCCGCTTCCCCCGCGTTTCATGCGCAGAAACGAGACTGCAATGGTCACCGCACTCGCCATCCGGCCTGCTGACCGCGACTCCGTCGAGGAGCCCGCCCCACGGGCCTCGCTCGCCGCCCTCGCCGCCCTGGGAACCGACCGTCTCACCGCCGATCTGCACCGGGCGCTGCCCGGCGGGGACACCGGCCAGGTCGCCGTGGCGGCCTTCAACTCGTCCATCTGACGGTCGCCGCACAGTCGAAGCCCGGTCATGCCCCCCGCCCCGCCGCAGGTCCCGTTCACGCAGTTCGTCCTCAAGGTGCACAGCCGCTGCGACCTGGCCTGTGACCACTGCTACGTGTACGAGCACGCCGACACCAGTTGGCGTGGCAAGCCGCGCACCGTCTCGGAGCCCGTGCTGGCAGCTGCGGCGGCCAGGATCGGGGAGCACGCCCTGGCCCACCGGCTGACGGCCGTCCACGTCGTGCTGCACGGCGGGGAGCCGCTGCTCGCGGGCCCCGCCGTGCTGCGCCGGGCGGCCGAACTGCTGGCCGCCGCGCTCCCCGAGGGCTGCGCGCTGGACCTGCGCATCCACACCAACGGCGTCCGGCTGACCGAGGAGTTCTGCGAACTCTTCGACGAGCTCGGCATCAAGGTCGGCGTCTCCCTCGACGGGGACCGGGCCGCCAACGACCGGCACCGCCGCTACGCCGACGGCCGCTCCAGCCACGCCAAGGTGCTGGCCGCCGTCGAGCTGCTCCGCCGCCCCGCCTTCCGCCACCTGTACGCCGGGCTGCTCTGCACCGTCGACGTGGAGAACGACCCCGTCGCCGTCTACGACGCGCTGGTCGCCCTCGCCCCGCCCCGGATCGACTTCCTGCTCCCGCACGCCACCCACGACGAGCCGCCCAAGCGCCCGGAGGCGCTCGGGCCGACCCCCTACGCGGACTGGCTGCTGGCCGTGCACGAGCGCTGGACGGCGCACGGCCGCCCGGTGCCGGTGCGGGTCTTCGACTCGGTGTACCGCACCCTGCGCGGGCGCTCCAGCCTGACCGAGTCGCTCGGCCTGGACCCGGCCGACCTGGTGGTGGTGGAGACCGACGGCACCCTGGAGCAGGCCGACAGCCTGAAGACCGCCTTCGACGGTGCGCCCGAGACCGGCTTCGACGTCTTCGCGCACACCCTGGACCAGGTGGCCGACCACCCGGGCATGCGGGAGCGCCAGTCGGGCCTGGCCGGGCTGAGCGAGCAGTGCCGGGCCTGCCCCGTGGTCCGCTCCTGCGGCGGGGGCCTGTACGCCCACCGCTACCGGAGCGGCCGCGGATTCGACAACCCCTCCGTCTTCTGCGGGGACTTGATGAAGCTGATCACCACCATCCGGGACCGGATCACCCCCGTGGCCGCCGTCCCGGCCCAGCCCGGCTCGGCCGAACGGCCGCTGACCGAGGCTCAGTTGGACGAGCTGGCGCACGGCCTGGGCGGCGCCGGCACCGTCCGCGCGCTGGCCGCCGCCCAACTCGGGCTGACCAGAAGGCTGCTGGCCGCCCTCTCGGCCGGCGCTCCCGAACCCTGGGCGCTGCTGGCCGAGTTGGACACCGACGCGCCTCGGGCGCTGGACGCGGTGCTGGCCCACCCGTACGCCCGGTCCTGGGCGGTGCGCTGCCTGGAGCGCGAGCCCGGCGGCGACCTCGGCGGCTTCGCCGAGCTGGCGGCGGCGGCCGCGCTGCGGGCCGGGCGGGAGTTCGCACTCCCGGTGCCGGTCCGGGACGGGGCGGTGCACCTGCCCACCCTCGGCCGGGTCCTGGTCGGCGGAGGCGGCGAGGCGGTGCTGCAGGGCACCGCCGACGGCTTCGCGGTGCGCGGGGTGACGGTCGGCTGGGACGCGCCGGGGAGCGCGGCCTGGCAGCCGGTGCGCCGGGTGGAGCTGCCCGGCGGCCCGACGCTCGCCCTGGAGGACACCGACCCGCAGCGGGACGCCCACCAGTGGCCGGTGGCCGGGCGGCTGCCCGAGGACGAACTGCTGGGCTGGACGGGCGCCCTGCGGGAGGCCTGGGAGCTGCTCCGGCGGGACCTGCCGGAGTACGCCGAGGGCCTGCCGGCCGGGCTGTCCACCGTCACCCCGCTGCGGCCCGGCCCGGACGGACGGGACGTCAGCGCGGCTGCCCGGCAGGCCTTCGGCGCGGTCGGGATCGCCCGCCCGGCCACCGCCCCGACCCTGGCGCTGCTGCTCGCCCACGAGTTCCAGCACGTCAAGCTGGGCGCGGTGCTGGACTTCCACGAGCTGTACGACCCGGCCGACGAGCGCACCTACCACGCCCCCTGGCGGCCGGATCCGCGCCCGCTGGAGGGCCTGCTCCAGGGCACCTACGCCCACCTCGCGGTGACGGCGTACTGGGGCACCCGGGTGCGCGCCTACGACGGCCTGGCCAGCGCGGCGGCCGAGCACGCCCGGGTGCAGCTGGCCACCTGGCGCGCGCACACCGCCCGGGCGGTGGAGACGCTGGCCGGCTCCGGCTCGCTGACCGCCCTCGGGCTGCGGTTCGCGGACGGGATGCGGGCCACCGTGGAGCCCTGGCTGGCGGTCGAGGCCGGCCGGGCGGCCGAGCGGGCCGCCGCCGAGCGGTCGGCGGCCGTCGGGTGATCGGCGCGGCGGAGCTGGAGCGGGGCCTGCGGGAGCTCGGCGTCGAGGAGGGCGAGACCCTGCTGGTGCAGTCCTCGCTCCGCTCGCTGGGCGAGCTGGACGGCGGCCCCGAGGCGCTGCTCAAGGCGCTGCTCGCGGTGCTCGGCGAGAGCGGCACCCTGGTGGTCTACACGGCGACCCCGGAGAACTCCAACACCTCCCGGCTGGCGCTCGCCCCCACCCTGGGCATGACGGACGAGCAGAAGCGGGAGCACTGGCGCACACGCCCCCCGTTCAACCCCGACACCACCCCCACCTCCCGCATCCTGGGCCACTTCTCCGAGGTGGTCCGGCTGGCCCCGGGCGCCGTCCGCAGCCAGCACCCCCAGACCTCCTTCGCCGCCCTCGGCCGCCGGGCCGTCGAACTGACGGAGGATCACCCGCTCGACAGCCACCTGGGCGAGGGCTCGCCGGTCGGGCGGCTGCGGGCCTGGCGGTCCAGGGCGCTGCTGATCGGCGTCCCGGTCTGGTGCTGCACCGCGCTGCACCTGGCCGAGTACCTCCAACCCGACCCCCCGATGCAGACCTACGGCTGCGTGCTGCCGGACGGGAACTGGACCTCCTTCGAGGCGGTGCACCTGAGGGACGAACACTTCCCCGGCATGACCGGCGCGTTGGAGCGGATGCCGAGCCTGGTCACGGGCCCGCTGGGCGAGGCGGACTGCTTCCTGATGGACGTCGCGGACGGCGTGGCGGTGGCCGACCGGCACCTGCGCGGCTGACGGCCCTATTCCATTGGAGAACCAGCCCTTCCTACACTGAAGGCCCTCTGTGGGGGAACGGCACACCTGGGAGAGAGAACACACCGGATGTCTCGGGGGAGGCGCGTGTGTACGACGAGGAATCTGGTGGGTGGGACGAGGGAGCGGAGCGGCCGTACTTCTTCCTGAGCTACGCCCACGTACCGCGGGCCAGGACCAAGGGCGCCGGCGACCCGAACCAGTGGGTCAGCCAGCTCTACGAGGACCTCTGCGAGGCGGTCCTGGCCCTGACCGACTACCGCTCCGGCCGCCCGGTCGGCTTCATGGACCAGTCCATGCACCAGGGCCAGCTCTGGGCCAAGCGGCTGTCCCAGGAGCTGGCCACCTGCCGGGTGTTCGTCCCGCTCTACTCGCCCCGCTACTTCTCCAGCCTGGCCTGCGGCCAGGAGTGGCACTCCTTCACCCAGCGTCCGGTCTTCCCGGCGCGGCAGACCTCCGAGCGCACCAGTGGCATCGTGCCGGTGCTCTGGGTGCCGATGAGCGACCGTCAGCTCCCCGAGGTGGCCCGCCAACTCCAGTTCAACCACCGGGGGTTCGGCCGTGAGTACGAGGACGAGGGCCTGTACGCGCTGATGCGCCTGGGCTACTTCCGCAAGGCCTACGAGCTGGCCGTCTTCCGGCTGGCCCGGCGGATCGTCGAGGTGGCCGAGAACACCGTCATCCCGCCCGGCCGCGCGCTGGACTTCAACGCCCAGCCGAGCGCCTTCCCAATGCCGCGCACCAAGCAGCTGCGGATCTCGGTCTACTCGTACGCGCAGTCCGAGCTCCCCGAGGGTCGCAATCCGGACTACTACGGAACCCGGCGGCAGGACTGGCACCCGTACCAGCCGGCCTCCGCCCGGCCGGTGGCCGAGCACGCGGCCAGGGTGGCACGGCAGTTGGGCTTCGAGCCGACCGTGCACGAGTTCGAGGAGGACGAGGCCGAGCTGCTCGCCGGCGCCCCGCCGAACGCGCCCGGCCTGGTGCTGCTGGACCGCTGGGCGCTCAAGGACGACGAGCGCCGGCAGGCGGTGGCCCGCTTCGACCAGCGCAACCCGCCCTGGGTCAGCGTGCTGGAGCCCTGGAACGCCGACGACCCGGACTGCGTGGCCGAGGACCGGCCGCTGACCGAGCTGAGCGCCCGCACCCTGCGGTACAAGCGCCGGGAGTCCAAGCCCAGCTTCCGGGACGGATCGGGCGAGTTGAGCTCGATGGCCGACTTCGAGGAGGCCCTGCCGCGCGCGGTGATGCGGGCCAAGTACGCCTTCGAGGACCGCACCGCCGCGGAGACCACCCCGCCCGGGCAGCAACGGGATTCGGGCCGCTTCCGCCCCCGCCTGAGGGAGGCCTTCGACCAGGACCCGCCGAGGGACCGCGGAAGACCTTCGTACGACCCGCACGACGAGCCGCCGGACGACGAGGAGGAGGGGCCCCAGCCGGGCCGCTTCGGGGGAGGACACCGATGACCGACAACCCGACCAGGAAGCTGCGACTGCCGGGCCAGGCAGCCGCCCCGGCCGAGGAGGCCCGGCCCGCCGGCGGCGAGGACCGCCAGGGCCGGGTGGTGACGTTCTACTCCTACAAGGGCGGCACCGGCCGCACCATGGCGCTCGCCAACACCGCCTGGATCCTGGCCGCCAACGGCTTCCGGGTGCTCACCGTGGACTGGGACCTGGAGGCCCCGGGCCTGGCCAAGTTCTTCCGCCCCTTTCTTGACCAGGGCGCCCTGGCCGGCACCACCGGGATGATGGACCTGATCACCGACTACCGGGAGGAGGCCCTGCGCGAGGTCGACCACCCGCCGGGCTGGCACCGGGACTTCGCCCGCGTCCACCCGCACGTGCTCTCGCTCTCCTGGCCGGGCTTCCCGGCCGGCGGCAGCCTGGACTTCCTCTCCGCCGGGCAGCTGAACCGGGACTACTCCGAGGTGGTCGGCCGGCTCGACTGGGACCTCTTCTACGACCGCTTCGACGGCGGCCAGTTCTTCGACGCCCTCAAGCGCGACATGAGCCGCCGCTACGACTACGTGCTGATCGACAGCCGCACCGGCCTCTCCGACATCGCCGAGATCTGCACCGTGCAGATGCCGGACGACCTGGTGGTCTGCTTCACCCTCAGCGACCAGAGCATCGAGGGCGCCTCCAAGATCGCCCAGCACATCAACGACCGCTACCGCGAGCGCGGCATCCGCATCCTGCCGGTGCCGATGCGCATCGACGAGGGCGAGAAGGAGAAGGCGGACGCCGGCCGCGCGCTGGCCCGGCTGCGCTTCGCCGGACTGCCCGAGGGCCTGGCCGACGAGGACCTGTCCCACTACTGGGGCTCGGTGGAGATCCCGTACCGGCCCTTCTACGCCTACGAGGAGATCCTGGCCACCTTCGGCGACCAGCCCGGCACCCCCACCTCGATGCTGGCCGCCTGCGAGCGGCTCACCACCGTGCTCACCCGGGGCCGGATCTCCGCGCTGCCGCCGATGGACGAGGAGGTCCGGCTGCACTGGGTGGACGCCTACACCCGGCGCCGCCCGACCGCGCCCGCCGACCTCTACCTCTCCTTCGTCCCCGAGGACCGGATCTGGGCCGACTGGATCGCCGCCGTCCTGGAGAGCGCCGGCTTCCGGGTGGTGCCCCGGGACATCGGCGCCGGGGCCGACTCCCGGCTGGAGACCGAACGCGGCATCGACGCCGCCTCCCGGACCGTCGCGGTGCTCTCGGCCGGCTACCTGAGGGCCCCTCAGGCCCGGGCGCTGTGGGACTCGATGGGCGGCTTCGACCCCTCCGGCACCCGCCGTCAGATCGTCCCGGTCCGGGTCGGCGACGTCCGCCTCACCGCCCCGTTCAGCGGCCGCAACCCGATCGACCTGGTCGGCCGCGACGAGACCCAGGCCGCCGCCATCCTGCTGCGCGCCCTTGGCCGGGCCGAGACCGAGGCCGACCCCGAGGTGGTGATCCCGCGCTTCCCCGGCACCAAGCCGGCCTACTGGTCGGTGCCCCAGCGCAACCCCTCCTTCACCGGCCGGGCGCGGGTGCTGGAGGAGCTGCGGGACAGCCTGGTCGGCGGTCCGATGGTGGTGCTGCCCACCCCGCAGACCCTCTACGGCCTCGGCGGCGTCGGCAAGACCCAGCTGGCCATGGAGTACGCCCACCGCTACATGTCCCACTACGACCTGGTCTGGTGGATCGACGCCGAGCAGACCGACCTGATCTCCACCGCGCTGGCCGAGCTCGCCAACCGGCTCGGCCTGCGGGTCGGCGACTCGGTCAACGAGGCGGCGGAGGCGGCCCGGGAGGCGCTGCGCAAGGGCACCCCGACCCCGCGCTGGCTGCTGATCTTCGACAACGCCGACGAACCGTCGGAGATCCGCCGGTTCTTCCCCGGCGGCTCCGGCCACGTCCTGGTCACCTCGCGCAACCAGGCCTGGTCCGGCCAGGCCGGCGTGCTCGGGGTCGACGTCTTCACCCGCGGCGAGTCCATCGAGCACCTCACCCGCCGCACCCGCGGCCTGTCCCGGGCCGACGCCGACCGGGTCGCCGAGGCCGTCGGCGACCTCCCGCTGGCCGTCGAGGTCGCCGCCGCCTGGCTCGACACCACCCGCACCCCCGTCGACACCTACGTCGCCCAGCTCCACCAGGAGGCCACCCGGGCCCTCGCCGTCGGCCGCCCCGCCGACTACCCGACCCCGGTCGGCGCGACCTGGAACGTCTCCATCGCCCGCCTGCGCGAGCAGTCCCCGGCGGCGGTGCGCCTCCTCCAGCTGTGCGCCTTCATGGCCCCCGAGCCGATCTCCATGGACCTGTTCTACAGCGACCAGATGATCCGCTCGCTGGTCCGCTACGACGAGGACCTCAGCGACACCTTCATGCTCGGCAAGGTGATCCAGGCGGTCGGCCGGTACGCACTGGCCAAGGTGGACGCCGGCTCCAACTCCTTCCAGGTGCACCGGCTGGTGCAGGCGGTGGTCCGCTCCGAGATGGACGACCCCGCCCGGGAGGCCGCGATGCACGAGGTGCACCGCATCCTGGTCGGCGCCCGCCCCGTGCTCGGTGACACCGACAACCCCGCCAACTGGCCCCGCTTCGAGAAGATCTGGCCGCACCTGGTCCCCTCCCGGGCCCAGGACTGCGACGAGCGCGAGACCCGCGAGCTGATGATCGACCGCGTCCGCTACCTCTGGAAGCGCTCCGACCTGGACCGCGCCCGCGCCCTGGCCGAACAGCTCGACCTCACCTGGACCACCCGGCTGGCCGGCGAGGCCAACGAACTCGAGGCCCGGCACCTGCGCCGCCAGGTGCTCAGCCTCAACTTCCAACTCGCCAACGTGGTCCGCTCCCAGGGCAACTTCGCCGACGCCCGGGCGCTCGACGAGCGCACCCTGGCCGGGCAGAAGGAGCTGCTCGGCGAGCACAACCCCTACACCCTGATGACGGCCGGCTCGCTCGGCGCCGACCTGCGCGCGCTCGGCCGCTTCCAGGAGGCGCTCGACCTCGACCTGGAGACCTACGGCCAGTTCCGCGAACTCTTCGGCGAGGAGAACGCCCGCACGCTCTCGGCCGCCAACAACCTCGCCATCGACTACCGCCTGGTCGGCGACTCCTCCGCCGCCCGCGACCTCGACCAGGACACCTTCGACCGCCGCCAGGCCGTGCTCGGCCCCCGCCACCCCTACACCCTCTCCAGCAAGTCCAACCTGGCCCGCGACCTGCGCGAGATCGGCGACTACAAGGGCTCCATCGAGCTGCTGCGGGAGGTGACGGAGGAACTGGCCGACGTCCTCCAGCCCGACCTCCCGGAGAACCTGCGCAACGCCAAGTCGCTGGCCGTATCGCTGCGCCGGGAGGGCCACCTCCGGGAGGCCCGCCAGCTCACCATGCAGACCTACGAGCGCTACCTCGACCGCTACGGCTCCGAGGCCGCCGAGACGCTGGCCTGCGCGCTCAACCTGGCCGCCGACCACAGCGCCTCCGGCGACAAGGAGGCCGCCCGCGACCTGGCCACCGCCGTCTACGAGGGCCACCAGCGCCTGTTCGGCGACGAGCACCCCTTCACCCTGGCCTGCGAGAACAACCTCGGCATCTACCTGCGCGGCAGCGGTGACGTCGAGGCCGCGATCCGCCGGGGCAGCCACACCGTGGACGCCCTGCGGTCCGTGCTGGGGCCCGACCACCACTACACCCTCAACGCGATGATCAACCTGGCCAACGCGTACGGCGACGCCGGCCAGGCGGCGAAGGCCGAGGAGCTCGAACGGGCCGCCTACGCGGGCCTGGTGAACCGCTACGGCCCCGGCCACCCCGACGCCATCGCCTGCGAGTCCAACCTGGCGGTCACCCTCCGCAAGTCCAACCCCGGCCAGGCGGCGGAACTGCGCGAACACGCCCTCACCGAACTGCTCAGGCTCTTCGGCGAGGAACACCCCAACACCGTGGCCTGCCGCGGCTGGAAGCGCATCAACCGCGACCTCGAACCCCAGCCCGTCTGACGAAGGTGGCTGCGCCCCGGCAGGGGCGCGGGGAACTGCGCGAGTCGGAAGGCGGCTCACCTGCAGCTGAAGCACCGTCAGCCAGTCGCAGGTGCTGCCGTTCCCCCGCGCGCAGTTCCCCGCGCCCCTGGAGTGACCAATTTCCAAAGGGGTAGCCTCGCGGCATGGATCAGGTACTGGTGACGCGGCGGCTCGTCGACGGTGTGGTGGAGCGGCTGGTGCCGTACTGCCGGGTGGAGCAGCACGACAGCGAGACGCCGATGGCCCGGGCGGAGCTGCTGGCGGCGGTCGCGGGCAAGGCGGCCGTGGTCACCACGTTGGACGACGTGGTGGACGGGGAGTTCCTGGACGCCGCCGGGCCGGGGCTGAGGGTGGTGGCCAACCACGCGGTGGGGTTCCACAACGTCGACACGGCCGCCTGTGCCGCCCGTGGGGTGACCGTCACCAACACCCCCGGTGTGCTCACCGAGGCGACCGCGGACTTCACCTGGGCGCTGCTGCTCGCCGCCACCCGCCGCCTCGCCGAGGGCGAGCGCCTGATCCGCTCCGGCGAGCCCTGGGCCTGGGCGCCCACCTTCATGCTCGGCACCGAGCTCAGCGGCGCCCGCCTGGGCATCCTCGGCATGGGCCGGATCGGCCAGGCGGTGGCCCGCCGTGCCTTCGGCTTCGGGATGGAGCTGGCGTACCACAACCGCTCCCGGCTCCCGGCGGAGCAGGAGCACGGCGCCCGCTGGGTCGGCCTCGACGAACTCCTCGCCACCTCGGACGTGTTGGTGGTCACCTGCCCGCTCTCCGAGGCGACCCGGCACCTCCTCGACGCCACCACCATCGCCCAACTCCCGCCCGGCGCGGTCCTGGTGAGCGTGGTGGCCGGGATCGTCGACGAGCTCGCCCTCGCCGCCGCGCTCGCCTCCGGTCACCTGTCCGCCGCCGCCGTGGACAACTTCGAGCGCGAGCCGGCCGTCCCGGCCGAGCTGCTGGCGCAGCCCACCGCCGTGCTGGCCCCGCACCTCGGCAGCGCCACCGTCCGGACCCGCCGCGCCATGGGTGACCTCGCCGTCGACAACGTGCTCGCGGTGCTGAACGGCAAGGCCCCCGTCACTCCGGTGGCCTGACGGCGCCTCAGCCCGCCGCCCACCGCAACGCCTCGGTCAGCACCGCCAGCGCGCCGAAGTGGGCGGCGCCGGGCTCCAGGTAGAGCTCGGCGCCGGGGATGTGCTCGGCCAGCCAGCGGGAGTGCTCCACCGGGGAGAACTGGTCGTCCGCGCCGTGCCACAGGCGGACCGGCACCGTGATGTCCTCGACCTTGAAGCCCCAGTCGGTGGTGAAGGCCAGGGCGTCGTCGATCCAGCCGTCCGCGCTGTAGTGGAAGGCGGCCGCGTAGGTGGAGAGCAGGCGGCGCCGGATTCCCGAATCGGTCACCACCACCCGGTCGGTGAGCGGGAGTTCGGGCACCAGGCCGTCGATCACGGCGGCCGGGTCGGCCTTCATCCGGCGGGACTTGGCCTGGAAGGAGGCGGCGAAGCGGTGCGGGCCGAGCTCGGCCTCGTGGTAGGCGCGCTCGTTGGAGGCGGTCATCCCGGCGTACCAGTCCAGGCCGTCCGCGTTCCGCGGGGCCAGGCTGACCAGCACCGCGGCCCGCCGCACCCGTCCGGCCAGCAGCGCCGCGCAGGCCAGCGCGTGCGGCCCGCCGCCGGAGCGGCCGAGCACCGCGAAGCCGTCGATCCCCAGCGCGTCGGCGATCGCCTCCACGTCGGCCGCCGCCGAGGCGACCTTGCGGCCGGGCAGCCGGGTGGACTCGCCGTAGCCGGGCCGGTCGAAGGAGATCAGGTGGACGCCGAGCCGGTACAGCACCGAGCTGCGCGGGCTGGGGCCGACCCGGCTGCCGGGGGTGCCGTGCAGCAGGAAGACGGGTCTGCCGTCCGGGTCGCCCCAGGTCTCCACCGCCAGCGTGCGGCCGTCCCCCACCTGCACCAGCTGTGACGACGCCATCGGGCTCCTCGGGGTCGGGGACGCCCTCGGGCGTCCGGTGGTGGGCGCCCGCCGGTGTCACATCCCCAACGGGTCGGTGGTGCGCACCTCGCGGCGGGCCTGCCAGGTGGTGTGCTCCCGGGAGATCGCGTCCTCGGCGTCCCGGGCCAGCCGGGCCCAGGTCTCCTCGGCGTCCGGGGTGTCCAGCGGGAGCTGGCTCAACTGGGCCTCGATCACCGCGAGTTCGGAGGCGGCGATGGAGTAGGCGGCGGCCTGCGGCCGGTACTGGCGCAGCTGGGCCCAGGCGGCCACCGAGGCGGCCACCGCGGAGACCGCGCCGAGCGCGTCGAAGCTGAACTCGCCGAGCGCCCGCAGCACCGCCAGCACCAGGCCGCCCAGCGGCAGCACCACGCCCAGCAGGTCGGCCCAGCGGGTGGCGTTGGTGCAGGAGCGGGCCTTGGCCCGGTACCACTCGCGCTGGGTCTTCACCCGCTCCCTGATGTAGACCTCGCGACGGACCGAGAGCGGCTGCTCGCGCAGCTGCCGCATGCTGTCGGTGATCTGCGGGTGCCGGGCCGGCCGGCCGGCCAGCGGTCCGCGCCAGCTCTGCAGCTCGGCCTGCACCCGGGCCAGTTGGGGGATCGCCCGGCTGGTGCCGAACTGGCCGAGGATGCCGCCGAGTTGGACGTCGTAGAGCCGCTCGGCATCGGGCAGGGTCTTCGGCGGCGGCTGGTAGGCGTCGGCCCGCACCGCGTACTTCCAGGAGAGCGTCTTGACCGACTCGGCGGCGGCCCGGCCCTCGTACCAGAGCCCCTGCGGGTTCTGCCGCCCGGCCACGGCGGCCAGCGCCACCGTGAACAGGTAGGCGGCCGCCGCCAGCCAGGCCGGCAGGGTGCCGTCGGCGGAGCCGGCGAAGGCGGCCACCACCAGGAGCACCAGCCCCCAGCGGGAGAGCGAGACGGCCCGCCGCTGCCCCTGGAGCGAGGAGGAGTCCGCCGTCCAGAACAGCTCGGGCAGCAGCTCGTCCTCCCGGACCCAGCCCATCGACCGCCCGCCACCGGCCACCGCCATCCGGACCCCCGTCGCTCGCGTCTTCCCCTCTCTACCTACTGCCCCGGGCGGAGCCCCGCTACGCCCGTCGGGGGGTTCAACTCCCGATGATCACAAGGGAGGTGGCGAATCGAGGGGGTCAGAAGCTGTAGTAGATGCGCTCCGCGTTGTCCGCCATCACCTTGACGTTCCACTCGGTGCCGCCGTCGACGTTCCCGGAGCGGAAGAGCGGGGGAGTGACGCCCCGGTCGGCCAGCTTGCCGACCGCCGAGGCCACCACGGACTGCATCAGCGCGCTGGTGACGATGGTGGAGACGGAGCCGAAGGTGGTGCCGGCGCCGGGGTGGGTGAGCTCGCCGTCGCCGACCGCGATCTTGCTGTCCAGGACCACGTCGCAGTGGTCCTTGAGGTAGGTGCCGGTGGGGTGGTTGGAGGTCACCTCGGCCGGATAGGCCAGCGAGGTCACGCCGATCACCGAGAGGCCGCGGGCCCGGGCGTGCTGGGCCAGCTCCACCGGCATCACCTGGCGGCCGGAGAGCGAGATCACGAAGAGCAGGTCCCCCGAGCGGGCCGGGGTGAGGTCCAGGGTGGTGGTGGCCAGGCCGGACACCCGCTCCAGGGCGCTGCCCAGGTTGGCCGGCATCACGTTCACCCCGGTCATGCCGGGCACGTTCAGCAGGTTGACCACCACCAGGCCGCCCGCCCGGTAGACCACGTCCTGGGCGGCCAGCGAGGAGTGCCCGGCCCCGAAGGCGAAGATCCGGCGGCCGTCCTCGACCGCCTCGGCCAGCAGTGCGGCGGCCCGGTCGATGGCGTCCGCCTCCTCCGTCCGGATCCGGTGCAGGTGCTCCACCGCCGCGTCGAAGTACTGCCCGACCAGGTCGCTCATCAGATCTCCGTACCGTGGGGGCGGCCCGTGGTCCAGACCGCAGT
Source organism: Kitasatospora albolonga (assembly GCF_039535905.1). GTDB lineage: Bacteria > Actinomycetota > Actinomycetes > Streptomycetales > Streptomycetaceae > Kitasatospora > Kitasatospora albolonga. Next base: position 148,492 of record NZ_BAAAYB010000062.1, read on the forward strand.
TTGGGAGAAAGCTACGGCGAGCACGGTGCGGCCTGGGGGCGGCGGCTGTCAACAGTGACGAAATCGCCGCAGGTGTTACGGAAAGGCCCGGGAACATGGGGTCCGGCGGCCGTCGTTGTCGCCGGGGTACGTCAGAATTGTCGGTGAGGACACCGAAGAACGGGAGCCAGCGGCGATGTCTGGGCTGATCGACACCACAGAGATGTACCTCCGCACCATTCTGGAGCTGGAGGAAGAGGGCATCGTCCCGATGCGGGCCCGGATCGCGGAGCGGCTGGAGCAGAGCGGCCCGACGGTCAGTCAGACCGTCGGCCGGATGGAGCGCGACGGCCTGCTCCAGGTCGCGGGCGACCGCCACCTGGAGCTGACCGAGGAGGGCCGCCTGCTGGCGGTCCGGGTGATGCGCAAGCACCGCATCGCCGAGTGCCTGCTGGTCGACGTGATCGGCCTGGAGTGGGAGCAGGTGCACGAGGAGGCCTGTCGCTGGGAGCACGTGATGAGCGAGACGGTCGAGCGCAAGGTGCTCGCCATGCTCGGCCACCCCACCCAGTCCCCGTACGGGAACCCGATCCCCGGTCTGGACGAGCTCGGCGACACCCGGGCCGAGGGCGAGGGCCACGACGCCTCGCTGGTGGCCCTGGACGCCGTCCGCCCCGGTGAGGCCGGTGTGGACGTGGTGGTCCGCCGGATCGGCGAGCCGATCCAGAACGACGAGGGCCTGATGCTCACCCTGCGCCGGGCCGGCATCCGCCCGGGCAGCACGGTCAGGGTCTCGGCCGGCGTCGGCGGCCTGCTGGTCGGCACGGGGGAGGACGCGGCCGAGCTCCCCAAGGACATCACCGCGCACCTCTTCGTCGCCGAGGCCTGATCCCGGCGGCGGGCCGGCCGGCCCGGGAAGCTCGTGAGCCCGGTGCGTCCCCTTCGCACCGGGCCCTCTGCCCCCCGCTTCCCCTCCGGTCCCCCGGCCCCTCCCTCGAGAGCCCCCCCGATCCGCCACACTCGGCTTCCCCGTCCGAGCGCCCCTCCGGCGTTCCTCTCGGAGGAGTTCCTCCCCTCGGCAGATCCCGGCAATCCTTGAGCGTCGTCACTCGTACGAGCGGCTTCCCCGGGTGATCACCGGGTAGACCGGTGTCTTATCCGCTCTCTCGTCCGCCTCCCCACCTGCACCGACGCGTGACGGGCCCCGCCCCCGGTGGGGGACGGAGCCCGTCAGCGGTGCGCGGTGGTCCCGCGCGGTGCGCGCCCCCCACCAGATGGGTGCGGGACGGCAGTTCGAGCGGCGCCGGGCCGACGGACCGTCAGCGGCCCGCGGTGGCCGGGGCGCCCTGCGGCCGCAGGGGGGCCGCCTCCCGGCCGCAGGCGTACGCCAGCGGGCTGATCAGGTCCTGGGCGTCCGGCAGCCAGCGGTTCATCTCGGACGGCGGCCGGGCCCAGCGGGCCGAGCTGAACAGGCCGACCCGGGAGGACGGGCCGACGATCCAGTCGCCCTCGCCGCGCGCCACCATGTCCAGCCGCCCCGGGCCCCAGCCCAGCCGGCGGAGCATGTCGGGCAGCTTGGCGACCACGCCGGGCAGCACCAGGAAGAGCAGCCGCCGCCCGGTGGTGCCGGTGGTGGCCGGGGTGGAGACCACCGGACCGAGCTGGAGGCTGAGCCGCTCCATCCGGGCCAGCGCCAGGCAGCCCGCCATCTCCGGCACGTCCAGCACGTCGAAGAACCGGCCGGTGGGCAGCAGGATCGAGCCCTCCGGGTTCTCCGTCCACCACTTGCGGACGATCCCGGGGCCCGCGCTGGCCTTGCGCCGCCACTCCGGGCCGGTCGGGTGGGCGCCGGGCAGCTCGCAGCGCGGGTCGCCGCAGGAGCAGCGCGCCGGGCCGTCGCCCTCGATCAGCCAGCAGCCCTGCGCCACCTCCCAGTGCCGGTCCTCGACGTAGCTGACGGCCTCGATGAGCAGCGGGGGCAGGCCCGACCTGGGCGTTTGAGGGGTCTCTTCCACGTGCTGCTCAACTACCGTCCGTGAGTGGGGTTACGGGCTGTGCCGGGCCCGGTTTCGCTCCGGCCCCGATGTCACCCCAACCGGTGACGCGCCGGGACCGGCGCACGGCGGAGTCCGCGCCGGAACGCAACTGCCGCTTGGGTTCCGGGCGTTCGGGGCGGGGTAGAGGTGGAACAGGCTCCTGACGGCGCAACAGGGGGCGCACAGGGGCATTTGGCAGGGCGCGTGGGGGTCGGGCCAGTCACCGTGGGTATCCCGCTGGCGTTGCTGATCGCTAACCTGCACTCAGATGCCTTAACCGGTCGGCACGTCGGCAACCGAGCAGCATAATCGTCGCCCGCCGGTCAGGGCCGGGGGCGTGGGGAGGCGAAGCCCATGGCCGCAAGAGCACTCGTCGCACGGCAGCCCAACGAGCGTCTGCAGCAGCTGATCCAGGAGGCGAGCTGCTCGAACGCGGGCCTCGCCCGCCGGGTGAACCTCTGTGGCGCCGAGCACGGGCTCGACCTGCGCTACGACAAGACCTCGGTCGCCCGCTGGCTACGCGGCCAGCAGCCGCGCGGCCAGGCCCCGGCGGTCATCGCCGAGGCGCTCGGCCGCAAGCTCGGCCGCAGCGTCACGGTCGAGGAGATCGGCATGGCCGACGGCAAGAACCTCAGCTCGGGCATCGGGCTGCAGTTCGCCGCCACCCTCAGCGGGGCACTGGACCAGGTCTGCGAGCTCTGGCGCAGCGACGTCGGCCGCCGGGAGTTCCTCTCCGGCGCCACCGTGGCCGCCTCCGCCCTGGTCGAGCCCAGCCGGGACTGGCTGATCACCCCGCCCGACCCCTCGGTGGCCCGGGCCGGCGGCCCCCGGGTCGGCCCGGCCGACGTGGCGGCGATCCGGGCCACCACCCAGATGCTGGTCGACCTCGACCACCGCTTCGGCAGCGGCCACGTCCGCCCCGTGGTCGTGCACTACCTCAACAGCGTGGTCTCCGGCCTGCTCGGCGGCGCCTACCGGGAGCAGACCGGCCGTCAACTCTTCGCCGCGGTCGCGCGCTTGACCGAGCTCGCCGGCTACATGGCGGTGGACACCGGCCAGCCCGGGCTGGCCCAGCGCTACTACATCCAGGCCCTGCGGCTGGCCCAGGCCGCCGACGACCGCGGCTACGGCGGATACGTGCTGGCCGCCTCCATGAGCCACCTGGCCGCCGCGCTCGGCAACCCGCGCGAGATCGCCCAACTCGCCCGCGCCGCCCAGGAGGGCGCCCGCTCGGTCGCCACCCCGACCGCGATGGCGATGTTCTACGCGGCCGAGGCCCGCGGCCACGCCCTGCTCGGCGACGTCCGCTCCTGCGAGGCGGTGGCCGCCAAGGCGCTGGCCGCCATGGAGCAGCGCAACCCCGAGGACGACCCGGACTGGATCGTGCACTTCGACGAGGCCTACCTGGCCGACGAGTTGGCGCACTGCCACCGGGACCTGGAGCAGGCCGTGCAGGCCGAGAAGTACGCCCGCACCGCCCTGGAGCTGCACCCGCCCACCCGGGTCCGGCGCCGCGCCGTCGACCTGGTGCTGCTGGCCACCGCCCAGCTCCAGCAGCGGGACGTGGAGCGGGCCTGCGAGACCGGCACCCAGGCCGTCCGGCTGCTCAGCGGGCTTCGCTCCAACCGGGGCGTGGAGTACCTGGACGAGTTCCGCCGCCGTCTGGAGCCGTACCGCAGCCACCGCGCGGTGCGGGAGTTCCAGGCCAGGATCGAGGTGGAGGCCGCGTGAGAGGTGCCGGGGCGCGTAGTCACGGCTGAGGGGTACGGGGTAGGTTGGGGCCGATAGTCGGCGTTCCGGCGCGGTCAGGGGCACAGCGAGCGCGCGGTAGACCGAGAGAGGCCCGCGGTGCGGACGCAGGCCGTGCACAGGTGAGGAAACCCGTTGAGCCAGCGCCGCTCGTACAACAACTCCGGCGACTTCAACCTGGACGATCTGTTCCGTCCGGAGCCCGACGCCGCCCAGCAGGAGGCTCAGCAGGCGGCTCAGCAGTCCGCGCCGCCGGTCCAGCAGGGCTTCCCGACGGGGCAGTTCCAGGGCGGCCCGGAGTACGCCGCGCCGACGTACGGGGTCCCGCCGCAGGCGGCGGCCCCGGCGGCCCCGGCCGACGCCTCCCAGGCCACCCAGTACCTGCCGCCGTACCCGACCTCCCAGCCGGCGGGCGGTCAGCCGATGCAGGGTCAGCAGACGTACGGCGGGCAGGGGTTCGGCGCGCCGCAGCAGTTCGGTGACGCCCAGCAGTTCGGCGAGCCCCAGCAGCCGCAGCAGTACGGCGAGCCGCAGCCGTCCTACGGCGGTCAGGGCTTCGGCGGGCAGCAGGGCTTCCCCGCGGCCGCCGCGACCCAGCAGTACCCGGCGGCGCCGTCCTACGGGGCCCAGGCCCCCGAGCCCGGGCGCCGCGGGCTCGACAAGCGGGTGGTCATCGGCGGCGGCGTGGTGGCCGCGCTGGCCGTCGTGGGCATCGTGATCGCGCTGTCCGGCGGCGGTGACGAGGACAAGGGCGGGGCGGGCGACAAGAAGGCCGCGGCCTCCTCCTCCGCCAAGCCCAGCTCCGGTGCCTCCGCGGGCTCCGGCGCGGCCGTCAGCCCGGAGACCAAGGCCCAGGCCGAGGCGCTCTCCGCCCTGCTCGGCGACGCCAACGCCAGCCGCACGGCGGTGGTCAACGCCGTCGCGTCGGTGCGCAAGTGCGAGAAGCTCCCGGAGTCCCAGGCCGCACTGGACCAGGCGGCCCAGCAGCGCACCAAGCTGGTCAACGGGCTGGCCGCGCTCAAGGTCGACCAGCTGCCGAGCGGGGCGGCGCTGGCCGAGCAGCTGAAGAAGGCCTGGGAGGCCTCGGCCACCGCCGACAGCGAGTACGCCCTCTGGGCGGCCGACTCGATCGCCGCCTGCGACCCGGCCAAGAAGGACAACCAGCACCTGAAGAACGGCGACGCGGCGAGCGGCACCGCCACCACCGCCAAGAACCAGGCCAGCACCCTCTGGAACGCGATCGCCGCCCAGACCGGCCTCCCGACGAAGTCCGCCATCGAGCTCTAGGCACTCCGGCCCGGCAGGGCAGCGCGCCCCGGGGCCGAAGGCCCCGCAGGGGCGCGAGGAACTGCGCGCAGGGGAACGGCAGCACCTGCAACTGGCTGACGGAGCTTCAGTTGCAGGTGGGCCGCCTTCCGACTCGCGCAGTTCCTCGCGCCCCCGGGATCACCATGTGCGTTCCTGGTGCCCCGGGGTCACCGCGTGCGTTCCTGGTGCCCCGGGGTCACCGCGTGCGTTCCTGGCGTCCCGGGGTCACCACGTGTGTTGTCGTTGCCCCGGGCGGATGCCCGTCAGCCCGCGAGGGTGGTGCGGACGTCGACGAAGCCCTCGCGCTGGAGGGTGAGGCGGCCGCCCTGGACGCGCTGGAAGGTGACGGAGGTGTTGACCAGGCGGGGCGAGTCGGCGCTGGGAAGCATGTTGGTCATGCCCCAGCTGAGGGCCGGGGTGGCGCCGCCGGTCTCGATCGGCTCGCCGCTGTCCAGCACGTTGCGCAGCGCCTTCGAGGTCAGCTGCTTCTCGTTGCCGGCCCGCTCGACCGCCGTCCGCAGGACCTCGTAGGCGACCCAGGTGGTCTGCACGCCGGGGTCGGAGACGTCGATCACGGCCCCGTTGGCCTGCTGCCGCACGGTGGTCCGCAGCACGTTCCAGACGTGCGAGGACTCCGGCGGGTACCAGCCGGTGGCGTAGGCGCCGCCCAGCGGGCCGCTGTCGCCGCCGGTGGAGTCGACCACGGACTGCTGGAAGCTGCCGATCACCGAGGCCAGCTGGGTGCGCTTGGGCTCCAGGCGGCGGAACGGGTCGAGCAGGTTGGCGGTCGGCTCGGCGCCGAGCGCGGCGACCACGCAGCCGCCGGCCCGGTCGTCGCCGATGGCCTTCTTGGCGATGCCGGTGTAGTCGTTCGACCGCTCCGGCGCCTTGATGTCGCTGATCTTGATGCCCGAGCCCTTGAGCGCCCCGGCCAGGTAGCCGAGCAGGGTGTCGCCGGCCCGGGTGTCGGGGCGGATCAGCGCGATGTTCTTGCAGCCCGCCTCGGTCAGCTGCTTGCCGCTGCCGGCGATCAGCGCGGGGGTGCCGCCGGAGACGGGGTAGGAGAGCGGGCTGCTGAACTCCGGGGTGGAGAGCCCGTACCCGCCGATGTACGGGATGCCGGCCTTCTCCAGCACCGGGATGTAGCTGTCGCCGTACTGGCTGTACGAGCCGACCACGGCCAGCGCGTGCTCGGCCACCGCCTGCTCGGCGCAGGCGGCCGCGCCGTCGGCGGAGTTCTGCTCGTTGCAGGTGAGCACCCTGACCTTGCGGCCGAACAGGCCGCCGGTGGAGTTGAGCTCGCGGCCGATCGCCTCGGCCAGCAGGGTCATGCCGGGGCGGTCGGTGGTGCCGGTGCCGGAGGGGGCCCAGGTCATCACCGTCACCTCCTCGGTGCCGGCCGCGTCGGCGGGGCCGCCGCAGGCGGAGAGCAGGGCTGGCAGCAGCAGCGCGGCGGTGACCGCGGCGGCGGTCCGGCGGCCCCGGCCGCCCGGACCTGCGGTGCCGGTCGACGGCGTGTGGTCGGGCGATCCGCTGCGCCTCATGATGCTCTGCCCCTCCTCGGACGTGCAGGCCTGGTCGGCCCCGGTTCAGACTCGACCGGTCAGGGTGCGCAGGAGGGGATGAAAAGCGAACGACCGGCAAACGGGGACGGAACTCCGGGAGCTTTCGTTGCGCGACGCGGGTAGAACGTGCAATGTCCGGGCACGTAGCATCGATCCCCATGTCCGCGAGTACAAGTTCTTCGCATCGTTCGGCCCGAACCCCTTCTCGGACCGGGCACGGCTCCAGCACCATGGGCGGCATGCCGATCAACGACCTGCCGTGGTGGCGCTGGCGCGCCCGGATCCGCTCGGCCCTCCACATGCTCGCCGACCACGACTTCCAGCAGCGCACCTGGCTGGTCGGCCAGGAGGGCTACGGCGACGTGACCGACGCCGTCTACCGCCTGGTCGAGGACAGCTGGCTGGACCGCTGGCCGGCCGAGAAGTACGTGGGCTGCGTCCTGCGGGACGCTGAGGAGGCCGCCCTGGTGGACGCCGCCGTGCTGGCGGTGCTCCGGGTGCTGCACGAGGTCGGTGCGGACGCCCCGGCCGGTGCCTACCTCGGCCACCCCGGCTGGCCGGCCGCAGTGGCGGCCGCCCGCGAGGCACACGTTCGGCTGACGCTGGCGGACGGCGAGGACCCGGCCGAGCCGCCGCGCTCGCTGGAGGTGCTGCGGATCCTGACCCGGGTCGGCTGAGCGGAACCCCGTCGGCGTGGCGTCCGGAGTGCGGTCAGCGGGGCGGGGCGCGTCCGGAATGTGAAAGCCTGGACGACCCGCCCCGCGACCGAAGAACGGAACGTCCCGTGGACCAGCAGACCGCCAGCGCCCAGTACGTCCTCACGCTGTCCTGCCCGGACAAGCAGGGGATCGTGCACGCGGTCTCCAGCTACCTGTTCATGACGGGATGCAACATCATCGACAGCCAGCAGTTCGGCGACGCCGACAGCGGGCTGTTCTTCATGCGGGTGCACTTCGCCGCCGAACACCCCGTCAGCACCGAGAAGCTGCGCGCCAGTTTCGCCGCGATCGGCGCCTCGTTCCGGATGGACTGGCAGATCACCCCGAGCAGCGAGCGGATGCGGGTGGTCCTGATGGTCTCCAAGTTCGGCCACTGCCTGAACGACCTGCTGTTCCGCACCAGGATCGGCGCGCTGCCGGTGGAGATCGCCGCGGTGGTCTCCAACCACACCGACTTCCGCGAGCTCACCGAGTCCTACGGCATCCCCTTCCACCACCTGCCGGTGAACCGGGAGAACAAGGCCGAGGCCGAGCAGCAGCTGCTCGACCTGGTCGCCGCCGAGCAGGTCGACCTGGTGGTGCTGGCCCGCTACATGCAGGTGCTCTCGGACGACCTCTGCAAGGCGCTGGCCGGACGGGTCATCAACATCCACCACTCCTTCCTGCCGAGCTTCAAGGGCGCCAAGCCCTACCACCAGGCGCACACCCGGGGCGTGAAGCTGATCGGGGCCACCGCCCACTACGTCACCGCCGACCTGGACGAGGGCCCCATCATCGAGCAGGAGGTGGCCCGGGTCACCCACGACGTGACGCCGGACCAGCTGGTCGCGCTCGGCCGGGACGTGGAGTGCCAGGCCCTGGCCCGGGCGGTCAAGTGGCACAGCGAGCGCCGGGTGCTGCTCAACGGCAGCCGCACGGTGGTCTTCGCCTGACGGCCCGTCGGCCCGGGGCCCGCGGCTTCACGGACGGGAGAGCAGCGGCGCGGCCCTGAGCAGTTCCGCGATCGCGCCGCGGTCCCCGTGCTGCCCGGCGGGGATCCGCTCCGGGCTCCGGTGGGCGGCCGCCAGGGAACAGAACTCCAGCCCGTCCAGCACCAGTTCGGCCACCGGCGGCCCCTCGGGCACCGTCCCGTCCAGCGGCACCAGCCACTCCCCGGCGGCCGGTCCGTCGATCACCAGGCGGACCACCCGACCGGGCCGGCCGTCCTGCGGCGGGCCGTCCGACGGGTTGGCGGCGGCCAGGGCCAGCGGCAGCATCCGGGCCGCCAGGTCCACCATCAGCCGCAAGTGCCGGGCCAGTGGCGGCGGGTAGGGGTAGTCCACCGCGCGGGCGACGTCCTCGCCGTGCACCCAGGTCTCGAAGGCGCGGTCCACGAAGGCGTCCCGCAGCGGCAGCCGGGCGAAGCCGAAGTCCACCGCGGCCGAACCCCGTGGCCGCAGCGCGGCCGCGCGCACCAACGCGTGGCCCTGCTCCCGCCAGCGGGCCCGGACGGCGACCGCCTCCCGCGCCGGCCGGGCGGCCAGCAGCCGCTCGGTGCGCTCCAGCACAGCCGCCGCGGGGGAGCGCTGGGCGGGGACCCTCGGCGGCTCCGCCCGGGGGACGGGATCGGGCAGGCCGAGCGCCGGGGCCAGATAGCCGTCCACCGCCGTCAGGTGGGCCAGTACCTCGGCCGGGCGCCAGCGCTCCACCCCGCCGTGCCACGGGAGTTCGGCCACCTCCTGCCACTCCTGCGGGCCGAGGTCGCGCAGCAGGGCGTCCAGCTTGGCCGTCTCCGCCGCGTAGGGCGCCGCCCAGGCGGGGACCGGGAGTTCGGGCGCGCGGCGGGCCAGGCACCAGTCCAGCACCTGCTGACGGAGCGTCTCGGACGGCTCCAGCGGATCCTCCGCGGCCAGCCGCCCGGCGGCCTCCCGCAGCCGCGCCGCCTCCTCGGCGCACTCCGGACACCCCGCCAGGTGGCGGCCCACCTCCGCCGCCTCCCGCCGCGGACACGCCTCCAGGGCCCAGGCCCCGAGCAGGGACCGGTACTCCTCGTGCGGCCGGTCTCCGACAGTCACGTGGACGCCTCGGGGAAGGTGGCTACGCATCCGGGGGCGCGGGGAACTGCGCGCGGGGGAACGGCAGCACGTGCAACTGGCTGACGTGCCCCGACCTCACGCTGGTCCGCCTCCCGATTCGCGCAGTTCCCCGCGCCCCCGAAGGCATCACCACGTACGTCATCACCGCTCAGCTGCTGCAGGGCCAGACGGAGGCGGTCCTTGGCGGTGGCTTCGTCGATGCCCAGGCGGCGGGCCGTCTCGCGGTAGTCGTGGCCCTCCAGCCAGGCCAGGGCGACGGTCTCGCGCAGGTCGTCGGGGAGCAGCTCGACCAGGCCGGAGGCCAGGCCGCGCGGTGGCGCCCCCTCGGGCCCCTGCTCCAGCCGCAAGCGGTCCAGTGCCCGCCGCCGGGTGAGCGCCGCCAGCCAGGCCCGCAGCGATCCCCGGCCCGGGTCGAAGGCCTCGGGGTGCTCCCAGAGGTGGGCGAAGACCTCGCGGGTGAGCCGCTCGGCGGCGTCCTGGTCGGCCAGGATGCGGCCGGCCAGGCCGTGCACCAGTGGGGCGGTCCGGTCGTAGAGCTCGGCCAGGGCCGTCTCCTCGCCGCAGGCGAGGCGCCACTGGATCCGCTCGTCCCAGCTCGGGGGCGGTGCGGCGCTGTCCACCGGGCCACGGTAGCCCGTAGCCGTGGACCGGTGGGGGGAATCGTACGAAGAAGTTTCGATTCGTCAGTTGGTGGCGGTCGTACCGCCATTCGATGTTCGAGTGGTGGTGGACACATGTAGGAAGGGTGGTTCGCTCGTGGCGGCCGTCAGATCCGAGCCACCGCGCGGTACCTTTCGTCATGCCCGGGGCACCCTCGACGAGCAGGTGGGCACGGGTGGCCGGACGACCGTCGGTGCGACGGTCGCCAGGGTGAGCGGGACAGTATGCACTGCGCTGTCCCTCTGACGCTGGAATATGCCCGAAGCGCTTGCTGCGAATGTCCGGCCGGACCATTCTGAGGCGTATTCGTGACGGGGCCGAGGCCGGTCCGACCGGGCCTCGAACTGCGAGTGCGGGTGGTGAGCGGTGCAGGTACTTCAGGTCCAGCTGGCGGTGCGGGCCGACCCGGCCGAGGTCGGGCGCGCCCGCCGGTGGGTGCGGTCGCGGTTCCAGGGCCACGGGCTCGATCCGGACGCCCCGTTGGCCGAGACGCTGGTCCTGGTGGTCTCCGAGCTGGTCACCAACGCGGTGGTGCACACCGGGTCCCCGGCGGTGCTCCGGCTCTCCGTGCCGCTGGCCGAAGGTGACGGTGCGTCGGCGCCGAGCCGGGTCCGGGTCGAGGTGGCCGACGGCAGCACCAGCGCCCCGGTGCCGCGCCACGCCTCCGGGGACGCCACCAACGGGCGCGGGCTGGAGCTGGTCGAGCTGCTCTGCGAGAGCTGGGGCTGGTACCCCGACGGCTCCGGCAAGCGGGTCTGGTGCGAGATCGCGGGCTGCTCGGCGGGCCTTCCGGCGCTGGAGGGCGCGGGCGGCCCCGGGGGCGCACTGATCGCTTAGCGACCGGGAGTGCGCCCCCCGCGCCCGGTAAATGCTCCGCAACCATTCCGAATTTCCGACAACCCATTGACGTGACGTATCCGACTGATCACTCTTGGGTGCAGTTCTCCGTCGTGAGGGGACGCCGAGGGATCACCGGGTGCGGTCAGCATGGGGGATCAGCAGCTGCCGAGCGCCCGGTCGGCCCTTCCTCGGCGAGCACGGAGCGCTCGGAGCGCGGGATTCAGGGCCCGCGCCCACGGTCGGGCGGCGGCGGAACAGCGGCCGCCGCCCGGCCTCCGAAGCTGCGGGATCGTGACCCTAAATCGCTGGCGTGTCGAAGTGGTCTGGACCAAAACTGCTGGGGTGACGCTCCCCGAAACACAGGCCCCCGCCGTCGCCGCCCCGCCCGCCGATGACCAACCCGCCATCTGGTCCCGGAACTTCCGCTACTACTTCACCGCCCGCAGCTCCGGCCTGCTCGGTGACGCGATGCTCCCCGTCGCGGTCTCCGCCGGACTGATCGGTGCAGGCCACGGCCTCGGTACCGTCGGCTTCGCGCTGGCCTTCCTGTTCGCCCCGTTCGCCGGCTTCGTGCTCTTCGGCGGCGTACTGGCCGACCGCTTCACCGCCCGGCGGATGATGATCGCCGCCGACCTCACCAACCTCACCACCCGCGCGCTGCTCGCGGTCCTCTTCTTCCGCGGCATCGACCAGCTCTGGCACCTCTACGTGCTGCTCGCGCTGGCCGGCACCGCCGCCGCGATGTTCCAGCCGGGCGCCGCCTCCACCGTCCCGCTGGTGGCCCGCGACGTCCAGGGCGCCAACGGCGTGCTCCGCACCGCCGAGGCCCTCACCACCCTGATCGGCCCGGCCCTGGCCGGCGTCCTGGTCGGTGCCGCCGCCACCGGCTGGGTGATGGTGATCGCCGCCGTCACCTTCGGCATCAGCGCGATCTGCCTCTTCCTCCTCCGGCTCGGCCCCGTCCCGGCCCCGCCGCCCGGGGACAGCCTCTGGCGCAACCTGGTGGTCGGCTGGCACGAGTTCCGCTCCCGCAGCTGGCTCTGGGGCGTGATCCTGATCTGGATGGCCTTCACGGTCTTCTCCTGGGGGCCGCTGCAGCCGATCTCGGCCGGGCTGGTGGTGCCCGCGCACGGCTCCACCGTGTTCGGCGTGCTCAACTGCGCCCTCGGTGCGGGCACCGTGGCCGGCGGGCTGCTGGCCATCCGCTACAAGCCCGAACGGCCGCTCGCGGCAGGGGCGGTGGCGATGGCCGTGTTCCCGCTCTACCCCATCGGCCTGGTGGCCGGCTGGCCGGTCTGGCTGCTCGGCGTGGCCCAGTTCGTGGTGGGCGTCGGCCTCACCTTCTGGAGCGTCATGTGGGCCACCAGCGTCCAGACCCAGGTCCCGGGCGAGGTCCTCAACCGCATCCACGCCTACGAGGTGGCGGGCTCCGTCTGCATGTTCCCCGTCGGCAGCGCCCTCGCCGGCCCGGCCACGACCGCCTTCGGCACCACCCGCACCCTCGAACTCGGCATCCTGGTCGCCCTCCTGACCGTCGCGGCGCTCCTGCTGGCACGCCCGGTGCGAAAGCTACGGCGAGTGGCCTAGGGGCTGCGCGAATCGGAAGGCGGCCCACCTGCAGCTCATGCACCGTCAGCCAGTTGCAGGTGCTGCCGTTCCCCTGCGCGCAGTTCCTCGGGCCCCCGGGGAAACCGGTCGTGGACTGCACGTTGAACGGATATCCCGTGTACGTCGCGGACGACGCTCCCTACGCTGTCGGCCGTGACCAGAACCGGTGAACGCACCCGCGCCCCACGTCTCCACTACGCCTGGGTGGTGGCGGCGGTCGCCCTCCTGGTGCTGGTCGGCTCGGCCGGATTCCGGTCCACGCCCGGTCTGATGATGGACGCGCTGCACGCGGAGTTCGGCTGGTCCCACGCCACCGTGGCCAGCGCCGTCTCGGTGAACCTCACCCTGTTCGGCCTGACCGCCCCGTTCGCCGCCGCCCTGATGGACCGTTTCGGCGTCCGCCTGGTGGTGGTCTGCGCCCTGCTGACGATCTCGGTCGGGGCAGGCCTCACCATCATGATGACCGAGAGCTGGCAGCTGATCCTCTGCTGGGGCGTCATGGTCGGCCTGGGCTCCGGCTCGATGGCGGGGGCCTTCGCCACCACCGTCACCGGCCGCTGGTTCGCCGCCCGGCAGGGCCTGGTCACCGGTGTGCTGACGGCCGCCGGGGCCGCGGGCAACCTGGTCTTCATGCCGCTGCTCGCCTGGATGGTGCAGACCCAGGGGTGGCGCACCGCCGTCGTGGTGGTCTCGATCAGCGCGACCGTCGTCGCCGTCCCGGTGCTGCTGCTGATGCGCGAGCGCCCGTCCGACCTCGGCCTGCTGCCGTACGGCGCGACCGAGGCGCCCGAGGTTCAGAAGGTGGAGGGCAGCGCGATCCTGCGCAGCCTGCGGGTGCTGCGCAACGCCCTCACCGACCGGGCGTTCTGGCTGCTGGGGAGCTCGTTCGCGATCTGCGGGGCGACCACCGCCGGGCTGGTCGGGACCCACTTCATCCCGGCCGCGCACGACCACGGCATGCCGGTCACCACGGCGGCGAGCCTGCTCGCCCTGGTCGGGGTCTTCGACGTGGTCGGGACGGTGGCCAGCGGCTGGTTCACGGACCGCTTCGACTCCCGGGTGCTGCTGGTCAGTTACTACGGTCTGCGCGGCGTCTCGCTGCTCCTGCTGCCGCAGCTGTTCGCCGGTTCGCTCCAGCCGCCGATCCTGGCCTTCATCATCTTCTACGGCCTGGACTGGGTGGCCACCGTGCCGCCGACCATCGCGCTCTGCCGCCGCGAGTTCGGCGCGGACGCCCCGGTGGTGTTCGGCTGGGTGCTGGCCTGCCACCAGATCGGCGCCGCGGTGGTGGCCGGCCTCGCCGGCCTGGCCCGCGACAGCTTCGGGAACTACGACCTGACCTGGTACGCCGCGGGCGGTCTCTGCGCGGTGGCCGTGGTGCTCTGCCTGGCCCTCGGCCCCGGCATCTCCAAGCCCGCCGCCCCGGCCGACGCGCACCACGAGGCCCACCACGACGTGCACGACGCACACGCCGAGGCCACCCCCAAGGCGGCCGTCGCCGCCGACTAGGCTCGGGGATCATGACGCTCTCCTTCACCCTGGCCCCCGAGCTGACGCCCGAGCTGCGCGCCGAGGTCATCACGCTCTGGACGGACGTCACCAACGCGGGCGGCGCGGTCGGCTTCGTGCCGCCGGTGACGGAGGACCAGGTCTGGGTGACGGCCGAGAAGCAGTTCGGCGGCACCGGCCCGGGGCAGCCGGACGTGCTGCTGATCGGCCGCGAGCCGGAGGGCGGACGGCTGGCGGCCCTGCTCTTCTTCGAGTCGATGCGCTTCGACCTGATGGAGCACTGGCGGATGCTCAAGCGCGTCATGGTGCACCCCGACTTCCAGGGGCGCGGGTACGGGGCGGAGCTGCTCGGCGAGGCGGCCCGGGTGGCCACCGGCTGGGGGCTGACGGGCCTTCGGCTGACCCTGCGCGGCGGGCACGGGCTGGAGGCGTTCTACGGCAGCTGCGGATACACCGAGGTCGGCCGGGTGCCCGGGGCGATCCGGGTCGGGCCCGGCGACGACCGCGACGACGTGACGATGTGGCTGCCGCTCGCCTGAACGGTGGCCGCCACGGGACCCTGGCGGTTCCGGGCCGTCAGGTCGTGTTTCACTGGACTGCCGTGCCAGCCGTACCCCCGCCGTGAAGGACACCACCGTGAGCAGCCAGAAGCACGCCACGCTCCGCTACACCTCGATGCGGGTCAGCATCTTCCTCTCCTGCCTGCTGATCTCCCTGGTGCTCGGCCACTACGGGATCATCCCGGTGACCGGGAACACCGGTGTGGTCTTCCTGGTGCTGATCGCCGGTGTGGTCTCGGCGCCGCTCAGCTACATCCTGCTCAGCAAGCAGCGGGACGCGATGTCGGCGCAGCTGGCCGACAAGGTGGCGGCCCGCCGGGCCCGCTCGGCCGCCGTCGCGGCGCAGGAGGACGCGGCCGACGACGCGGCCCGCGCCGCCGAGGCGGCCCGCAGCACCGCCGCCAACTGACCGCTCCCGTCCGCCCGATGACCACCGCCGTGCCCCCGTCCGGGCCGATCCCCGAGCCGGCCCCCGAACCCCGCGCCGCGCCGCGCCGTCCGACCGGGCGGGACGTGGCCCGGCTGGCCGGGGTGTCGCAGGCCACGGTCTCGTTGGTGTTCTCGGGTTCGGAGGCGGGGCAGCGGGTCTCCCCGGCGACCCGGGAGCGGGTCCGCGAGGCGGCCCGGGAGCTGGGCTACCGCCCGCAGGCGGCGGGCCGTCAGCTGCGGCTGGGCCGCAGCGGGATGATCCTGCTGGCGGTGCCGAACATGCTCGGCCCGTTCTTCGGCCGGGTGCTGGTCGGGGTGCACGAGGAGGCCGGCCGGCACGGGCTGGCCGTGGTGGTCAGCTCGGGCTGGGGGAGCGCGACGCTGGCCGAGGCCGCCACCACCAGCCGCTTCGACGGCCTGCTGGTCTGCTCGCCGGACGACAGCCAACTGGGCGCGCTGCCCTCCGGCACCCCCGTGGTCTTCCTGGACGCGGACCCGGCACTGGCCGATCCGGAGACCGGCCGCACCCGGCCGACCGTGGAGCTGGACGTGGCGAGCGGCATGCGGGCGGCCGTGGAGCACCTGGCCGGGCTCGGCCACCGGCGGATCGGCCACCTGCGCTCGACCCACTCCGCGTACACCTTCCGGGTCCGCCAGGCCGCCTTCGAGCAGGCCGCCCGGGGGCTGGAGGTGATCGAGCTGGGCGTCACCCTGAACGACGGTCAGCGGGCCGCCCGGGCGGTCGCGCGCGAGCTGCTCTCCCGGCCGGACCGACCGCACGCGGTGGTCTGCGACGACGACGTGGTGGCCTCCGGGCTGTACCAGGCGGCGGCCGAGCTGGGCCTGCGGATCCCCGACGACGTCTCGGTGGTCGGCATGGACAACATCCCGGTGGCCGACCTGCTGGCCCCGCCGCTGACCACCGTGGACCTGCCCGGCGAGGAGCTGGGCCGGGCCGGGGCCGCCGCGCTGGCCGCGCTGCTGCGGGGCGAGCCGGCCGAGCCCGTACCGCCGTTGGCCACCCGGCTGGTCGAACGGAGCTCCACCCGGCCGGTCGCCTGACCCCCCGCCGGGGCCGCCACGGCTGACGCACCCGAAGGGGCACACGAGGCTGCGCCACCAGGGGCGCGAGGAACTGCGCGAATCGGAAGGCGGCTCACCTGCAGCTGAGGCTCCGTCAGCCAGTTGCAGCTGCTGCCGTTCCCCCGCGCGCCCCGCGGCGGAGCCGCAGATCAGCAGAGCCTCGCGCCCCCGGTGTGACCACTCTCGTCATGCGGCCGCGACCAGCGCGGGAGCCGGCATCGGGTGGAAGAGGCGGCGGGCGGCCAGTAGGAGGAGGCCGCCGAGGGCGATGCCGCCGGCCGCGCAGAGGGCGACGCCGGCCAGGGCGGATTCGGCCAGCGCGCCGGAGACGGCGTAGCCCGCCGCGTTGCCGGTGGCGAACAGCGTGATCAGCCAGGCGAAGGCCTCGGTCACGGTGCCGGTCGGCGCCAGCTCGGCGATCAGTACGAAGGCGGCCGCCAGCAGCGGGGCGAGCCCGATCCCGGAGAGCAGCGCCAGCGCCGCCATCACGCCGGGGGAGGGGAGCAGCAGCAGCGGCAGGTAGGAGGCGGCCATGGCCAGGGCGAGCACCCAGGTGCGGGTCGCGGTGGAGCTGCGCCACTTCACGGCGCCGTAGCCGAGGGCGCCGAGCAGCCCGCCGAGGGCGGCCAGCGCCAGCAGGGTCCCGGCGCCGCCGGGGAGTGCGCCGGGGTGCTGCTCGGCGTAGGCGATGAAGAGCACGTTCTGCGCGCCGACCGCCCAGCCGGCGCCGGCCAGGCCGAGCAGGAGCAGGACCAGGCCGGGGGAGCGCAGCGGGCCGAGCAGGCCGGAGGAGGCGTGCCGGGCCGGGGCGCGCCAGGCGCGGGAGGGGGCGGAGGTGGCGACCACCAGGGCGCCGAGCAGGCCGAGCCCGGCGGCGGTCCACAGGGCGACGGTGGGGGAGGCCCCGGCGGCGATCCCGGCGACGGCCAACGGGCCCGCCACGTAGAGCAGTTGCTGGGTGGCGGAGTCGAAGGCGTAGGCGGTGTCGAGCTGGTCCTCCGTCACCACCTCGGGCCAGAGCGAGCGCAGGCAGGGCTCCAGCGGCGGCATCGCCAGCCCGGCCACCGCTGCTCCGAGCGGGGCGGCCCAGGCCGAGCCGGGGGCCAGGGCGAGCAGCGCGTAGCCGCCGCCGGCCACCACGGCGGAGGCCAGCAGCACCCGGGGCTGCCCGGTCCGGTCGACGATCCGGCCGAGCACCGGCCCGCCGATCGCGGCGGCGATCGCGTACGCGGCGGTGGCCAGCCCGATCCGGCTGTACGGGGTGCCGGCCTCGCGCAGGGCGAGGGCGATCACCAGGGCGGTCATCCCGGCGGGGAGGCGGCCGAGCAGGGTGCCGCCCAGGAGACGGGTGACGTGGGGGGCGCGGAGCAGGGCGAGGTAGCCCATCGGATTCGGTCTCCCGGGGCAGGCGTGGGCACGGGGGTGGCAAGGGGTGGTGAGCCCTCAAGTTATACGTATAACCACACTGCGGTCAATCGAGCCCCGGCCCCCGGCCGGGAACCGGGCCCGGTCGTTCGTCGTCTGACAACCCGACAGCTGATGACGCACCAGGCCGCCAGGGACACCGGCCGCGACCAGCCGCCGCGCGGAAGGGAAGCCGCGGCCGGGCGGCGGGACGGAACGGATGAAGAAGAGCGCGAGCCGGGATTCGATGGCCACCCCGCTGCGGCGGGCCTCGCTGTTCTGCCTGCTGCTGGTGCTGGCCCTGATGGCCCGCGCCACCTGGCTCGCGGTGGCCAAGGCCGACGAGTACGCGGGCAGTCCGGCCAATGCGCGGACGACGATCGACCGCTACTCCCAGCCGCTCGGCAACATCCTGGTCGGCGGGCAGCCCGTCACCGGCTCGACCGCCACCGACGGCACGCTGGCCCACAAGCGCAGCTACACGGACGGCCCGCTCTACGCCCCCGTCACCGGCTACACCTCCCAGGCCTACGGCAGCAACCAGCTGGAGAACCTCTACGCCGACCTGCTCGACGGCTCCGACCCCCGGCTGGCCGGCCCCGTCGACCGGCTCACCGACCAGCTGACCCGGACCCGCCCGGCCGGCGGCGACGTGGTGACCACCATCGACCCGGCGGTGCAGAAGGCCGCCTGGGACGCGCTCGGCGGCAAGCAGGGCGCGGCGGTGGCGATCGACCCGGCGACCGGCCGCATCCTGGCGCTGGTCTCCACCCCGTCCTACGACCCGTCAGGGATCACCGGGCGGGACGGGGCGGCCGGGCGGGAGTGGCAGCGGCTCAGTGCGGACCAGGGGAAGGCGATGGTCAACGGCGCGCTGCGCACCACGCTGGCCCCCGGCTCCACCTTCAAGCTGGTGGTGGCCGCGGCCGCGCTGGAGAACGGCCTCTACCGGGACGTGGACACCCCGACCGACAGCCCCAACCCGTACACCCTGCCGAACACCCGCACCGTGCTGACCAACGAGAACGCCTCCGCGCCCTGTCTGAACGCCACCCTGCGGACCGCGCTGCAGTACTCCTGCAACAACGTCTTCGCCAAGGCGGCGGCCGACCTCGGCGAGGGGAAACTCACCGACCAGGCAAAGAAGTTGTTCTCGGTGACGGCCACCCCGCTGCAGATGGCCATGGTCTCGGCGGCGATCGCCAACGACGGGGTGCTGATGAAGCCCTTCGAGGTGGACCGCCTCACCGACCACTCCGGCCGCACCGTCCAGCAGTTCGACCCCGAGCGGCAGTCGCAGGCGATGAGCGCGCGGACGGCGGAGCAGCTGCGCTCGGCGATGGCCACCGTGGTCGAGCAGGGCACCGGCAGGGCGGCCCGGGTCCCCGGCCTCACCGTCGGAGGCAAGACCGGCACCGCGCAGAACGGCGTGGACAACTCCGGCATCCCGTACGCCTGGTTCACCTCCTACGCGGAGGACGGCAAGGGCAAGAAGATCGCCACGGCGGCCGTGGTGCTCAACGGCTCCAAGGACCGGGACGAGATCACCGGCGGCGGGCTGGCGGGCCCGGTGACCAAGGCCATGACCCAGTCCTACCTGAGGTAGTGGACGAGCGGACCTGACCGTCCCTGGGTGGTTCGTGGTCACATTTGAAAGTAGTACTTTGAACATCTCAAAGGTTTGTTGCTACTGTACTGGCCATGACCACCCCAGGCGCCTTCCGGATGCGTGACGCGAGCACCCCGCTCGCGCCCTCCGCGTGCCTGCTCACCGCTGTGGACAACGGCTGTCGCTGCGTCAGCTGTATCCCGGCGGCACGTCGCGCCTGAGCTCCTCCCCGCTCTCCGTACAGCCGTGTCGCCCGTCGCCCCAGGTCACTCTCCCCACCCCACTCCCCCCGGAGCCGCATTCCCATGTCCACAGCAGCCCCCGCGCCCTCCTTCCTGCAGAAGGTCCGCAAGACCCCGTTCTGGGTGCAGATCGTCGGCGGCCTGGTCCTCGGCCTCCTCCTGGGCTACGTCGCCCGGGTCCAGGACGTGTCCTGGCTGACCACCACCCTGGACACCATCGGCAAGACCTTCGTCCAGCTGCTCAAGCTGGCCGTCCCGCCGCTGGTCTTCACCGCGATCGTGGTCTCGGTCGCCAACCTGCGCAACGTCACCAACGCCGCCCGGCTGGCCGGCCGCACCCTGCTCTGGTTCCTGATCACCTCGCTGATCGCGGTCGGCGTCGGCCTCGGCCTCGGCCTGCTCACCGACCCGGGCAAGGGCGCCTCGCTCTCCACCGAGGGCCTCAAGGCCCCCAAGGACGCGGGCACCTGGGTCGACTTCCTGACCGGCATCGTCCCGACCAACATCGCCGACGCCTTCCTGGAGGTGAACGTCCTCCAGATCGTCTTCCTCGGCGTGGTGGTCGGCGCCGCCATCCTGAAGATCGGCGAGAAGGCCGAGCCGGTCCGCAAGCTCAGCGAGTCCGTCCTCGACCTCACCCAGACCGCCCTGTGGTGGGTCATCCGGCTCGCCCCGCTCGGCACCCTCGGCCTGATCGGCAAGTCCGTCGCCAAGTACGGCTGGGACCTGCTCGGCCCGTTCGCCACGCTGACCATCGACATCTACGTCGGCTGCGCGATCGTCCTGTTCGGCGTCTACTCGCTGCTGCTGCGCTTCGCCGGCGGCCTCAACCCGGTCAACTTCTTCCGCGGCGCCTGGCCCGCGATCCAGCTGGCCTTCGTCTCCCGCTCCTCCGTCGGCACCCTGCCGGTCACCCGCCGGGTCACCGAGCGGCTCGGCGTCCCGAGCGAGTACGCCTCCTTCGCCGTCCCCTTCGGCGCCACCACCAAGATGGACGGCTGCGCCTCGATCTACCCGTCGCTGGCCGCGATCTTCGTCGCCCAGGTCTACGGCATCGACCTCGGCATCGGCGACTACCTGCTGATCGCCTTCGTCTCGGTCATCGGCTCCGCGGCCACCGCCGGCCTCACCGGCGCGATCGTGATGCTGACCCTCACCCTCTCCACCCTGGGCCTCCCGCTGGAGGGCGTCGGCCTGCTGCTGGCCATCGACCCGATCCTCGACATGATCCGCACCGCCACCAACGTGGCCGGTCAGTCGGTCGTCCCGATCCTGGTCTCCGCCCGCGAGAAGACCCTCGACCTCACCGCCTACAACAACCCGACGGGCGACCTCCTCACCGAGGACGCCCCGCGCGAGAAGGTCGCCGTCGCGGCCTGACGCTCCCTCGCCTGACGGCCCGTCTCCCCACCGGGGAGGCGGGCCGTCGTGCTGTGGCCGCCGGCGGCCCGTCAGCAGGCGGTCAGCCGAAGCGCAGGTGGGAGTGCAGGACGCGGCGCATCAGGGCGGGGGTGACGCGGTCCGGCTCCAGGACGGCCTGGAAGGTGAGGCCGTCGAGGAGGGCGGAGAGGCGGTGCGCCTCCAACTCGACGTCCAGCGAGGCGGGGAGGGCGCCGGAGGCGATGCCGCCCGTCAGGACCCTGGCCAGCACGGTGCGCAGGGAGTCCTGGAGCTCGCGGGCGTAGGGCCGCAGGTGGGGGCGGGTGTGGCCGGCGGTGGTGAAGGCGAGCCAGAGCTCGGCCTCCTCGCGGCGGGTGGCGTCCAGCGGCAGGAACTCCGCGAGCAGGGCCTCGGCCCGTAGCCGGTGGTCCGTGCCCGTGTCGGCCAGCAGCCGGCGGACGGCGGCGGTGACCCGGGCGTCGATCCGGCCGACCAACTCCCGCATGGTGAACAGGATCAGCTCGTCGTGGTCGGCGAAGTAGTGCCGGACCGAGCCGATCGCCAGCCCGGCCTCCTCGGCGACGTTGCGCAGCGAGGCGGCGGCCAGGCCGTCCCGGGCGGCGACCCGGAGGACGGCCGCGGCGACGGCGGCGCGGCGCTCGTCCGGGTCCACGATCTTCGGCATGTTGTCGTTATAGCACGGGTGAGCTACATTCCTTCTTCGTGGCACGGGCGTGCTACGAAAACGGGGGTGTGACGTGAACGGTTGGCTGGTGGCTGCGCTGGTGCTCGCCGGGGTGGTGGTCGTGTCGGTGCGGCGGGTGCGCGGTGAAGTGCTGGACCTGCGGGGCCTGGTGGCGGTGCCCGCCGTCCTGACCGCCCTCGGTCTCGCCTCGCTGGTCCGGGCCGAGGGGCTCACGGCCGCCGACTACGCCCTGGCCGTCCCGGGCCTGCTGCTCGGCCTCGGCTCCGGCGCGCTGCGCGGCGCCACCGTCCGGCTCTCCGTCAGGAACGGGGTGCTGCACCAGCACTACACCGTCCGCACCTTCGCGGTGCTGCTGCTCTCCGCCGCCACGATGGCCGGCTACGGCGTGCTCGCCACCCGCCTCGGTCTGCACCACGAGGCCCGGCCGACCGAACTCGGCCTCGGGGTCAGCTTCCTGGGGGAGTCGGCGGTCCTGGTGCTGCGCGGGCCGGCCACCGGGACGCCGTTCGCCCGGTCCTGAGGCCGCGTCGGGAAAAGGCAGGGGGCCCGGCCGGGTCCGAAGACGCGGTGGGCCCCCTTGGTACTGCTCGTCATGCTCTTGCTTGACGGCCCGTCGGGCCGTTGCCGGACCCAAACAGGGGTCCAGAGCGATCAGATCATCGGGAGGATGAATCAGATAGCGGTGACGTTCTCCGCCTGCGGGCCCTTCGGGCCCTGGGTGACGTCGAACGAGACCGCCTGGTTCTCCTCCAGCGAGCGGAAACCGTTCGCGTTGATGGCGGAGTAGTGGACGAAGACGTCGGGGCCGCCGCCATCCTGGGCGATGAAGCCGAAGCCCTTCTCAGCGTTGAACCACTTGACGGTTCCCTGAGCCATGCCGTTCTCCTTGCGAGGGACGTTTCGGAGACCACACCGTGTGGCATCCGGTCCGCTGCGCTGATCGCCCCGCCTCCGGAGTGGGTCCGGAGTTTTTCGATAAAGCTGAAAAACTACAAAAAGCCCGCGGTTACATGCTCCGCAGGCTTCAAGTACTGCAAGGGGAATCAAACTGCAACTGAGTGGAACCGTAGCACGCAGAGGCGGCCCCGACCAGGGGTGACCAAAGCCACGTCAGGTGTGTGTCGCGTGTGTGTCGTGGGTGCCCGGTGACCGGTGCGGAGCCGGGCAGGCATACCCTGCGAACAGTGCTTCAAACGGGCAGCTCGGAAGGATCAACGTGACCGTCGCGGTAAGGCCCCGAGTGGGACATATCCAGTTCCTCAACTGTCTTCCCCTGTACTGGGGCCTGGCGAGAACCGGCAACCTGCTCGACCTCGACCTCAGCAAGGACACCCCCGAGAAGCTGAGCGACCAGTTGGTGAACGGAGCGCTCGACATCGGCCCGATCACCTGCGTGGAGTACCTGCGGCACGCCGACCAGCTGGTCGTCCTCCCCGACATCGCGGTCGGCAGCGACGGCCCGGTGATGTCCTGCGTGATCGTCAGCAGGCTTCCGCTGCACGAGCTGGACGGCAAGCGCGTCGCCCTCGGCTCCACCTCCCGGACCTCGGTGCGGCTGGCCCGGCTGCTGCTGGAGGAGCGCGAGGGCGTCCGGCCCGAGTACTTCTCCTGCCCGCCGGACCTGGAGCTGATGCTCGCCGACGCGGACGCCGCCGTGCTGATCGGCGACCCGGCGCTGCGGGCCTCGCTGGAGCAGGCGCCGCAGCAGGGCCTCGCGGTGCACGACCTCGGCGAGATGTGGAAGGAGTGGACCGGGCTGCCGTTCGTCTTCGCGGTCTGGGCCGCGCGGCGGGAGTACGCGGAGAGCCACCCCGAGGTGGTGGCCGCCGTGCACCGGGCCTTCCTGGAGTCGCGGGACCTCTCGCTGACGGAGGCTCCGCTGGTCGCCGAACAGGCGGCGCGGTGGGAGGAGTTCGACGCCCCGCTGCTGGAGCGCTACTTCACCGAGGCCCTCGACTTCTCCCTGGGCGAGCGCCAACTGGCCGGCATCGCCGAGTTCGCCCGCCGGGTCGGCCACGACTCCGGCTTCGCCCCGGACGTCCAGCTGACGCTCCTCCAGACCGTCTGACGGCCGGCGCTCGGCAGGGCAGCGACCCAGGGGCGCGAGGAACTGCGCGAGTCGGAAGGCGGCCCACCTGAGACTGAGGGCACGTCAGCCGGTTGCAGGTGCTGCCGTTCCCCCGCGCGCAGTTCCCCGCGCCCCCGGGGTGACCACCAACTCGCGCCCCCGGCACCACGTCCTCCCGGGCCCGGCCGTCCGCAGGTGCTGGCGTAGGCTGGGCCGGTCCGACGTCGGAGATTAAGAAGGGCCAGCGAAGGTGTCCGAGACCAACCTTTCCGCCACTGACCTGCAGGCCGTCCTCGACCGTGCGGCCGCCGGTGGCCGGATCACCCCGGAAGAGGCGCTGGACCTCTACCGGTCGGCCCCGCTGCACGCGCTCGGCTCCGCCGCCGACACCGTCCGCCGCCGCCGTTACGCGGGTACCGAGCACATCGCGACGTACATCATCGAGCGGAACATCAACTACACCAACGTCTGCGTGACGGCCTGCAAGTTCTGCGCCTTCTACGTGGCGCCGAAGAGCGACAAGGGCTGGTCCCGCGACCTCGACGAGATCCTGCGCCGCTGCGCCGAGACCGTCGAACTGGGCGGCACCCAGGTGATGTTCCAGGGCGGCCACCACCCGGACTACGGGGTGGAGTACTACGAGACCGCGTTCGCCGCGATCAAGAAGGACTTCCCGCAGCTGGTGATCCACTCCCTCGGCGCCTCCGAGGTCGAGCACATGGCGCGGATCTCGAAGGTCTCGATCGAGGAGGCCATCACCCGGATCCACAAGGCGGGTCTGGACTCCTTCGCGGGGGCCGGCGCCGAGCTCCTGCCGGAGCGTCCGCGCAAGGCGATCGCCCCGCTGAAGGAGTCGGGCGAGCGTTGGCTGGAGATCATGGAGGCCGCCCACAACCTGGGCGTGGAGTCCACCTCCACCATGCTGATGGGCACCGGCGAGACCAACGCGGAGCGGATCGAGCACCTGCGGATGATCCGCGAGGTGCAGGACCGCACCGGCGGGTTCCGGGCGTTCATCCCGTACACCTACCAGCCGCAGAACAACCACCTCAAGGGCCGGACCCAGGCCACCGTGTTCGAGTACCTGCGGATGATCTCGATCGCCCGCCTGTTCCTCGACAACGTGGCGCACATCCAGGGCTCCTGGCTCACCACCGGCAAGGAGGCCGGCCAGCTGTCGCTGCACTACGGGGCGGACGACCTCGGTTCGGTGATGCTGGAGGAGAACGTGGTCTCGGCCGCCGGGGCGAAGCACCGGTCCAACCTGACCGAGCTGATCCACCTGATCCGCACCGCCGACCGCACTCCGGCCCAGCGCTCCACCACCTACCAGCACCTGCGGGTGCTGGACGACCCGGCCAACGACCCGGTCGACCCGCGGGTGGCCTCGCACATCGCCTCCACGGCGATCGAGGGCGGCACCGCGCACCCCGAGCTGAAGATCCTCTCCACCACCTGAGCCGGGGTCACCACCTGATGCGTACGCTGCACCGGGCGGCCCTCCTGCTGGCCGACCCGGCCGACCCCACCGCCCCGCCGGTCCCCGACGGGGCGGTGCTGGTCGACGGCGGCACGGTGCTGGCGCTCGGCCCGTACGGCTCCCTCGCCGCCCTCGCCCGCGAAGGCGCCCGGGAGCGGCTGTGGGGCGGGCTGCTGACGCCCGGTCTGCTCAACCCGTACGCCGGGTGGCTGCTGGGGACCGCGTACCACCCGGACCCGCGCGAGGGGCTGGGGAGCGAGCCGCTGGAGCTGCCGGAGGTGGCGCCGGAGCGGCGCGGGCCGAGCGCCCGGCTGGGGCTGCAGCGGCTGCTGGGGCACGGGGTGACGGCGGTGGCCGGGCCGTTCGCGCTGCCCGCCGTGCGGACGGCGGTGGCCCGCTCCGGGCTGCACGCGGTGCCGGGGGACGGGGCCAGGGGCGGTCTCGACCCCCTGACGGACCGTCCGCTCGCCCGGGCCGTGCACCGGCCGCTGGTGGTCGGCGGGCCGGCCGACTTCGCGGTCTTCGACGTGCCGTCCGTCGCCGAGCTGGAGCGCGGCGGGGCGGCCTGCTTGGCCACCGTCCTGGGCGGGCGGCTGCTCTACCGCCGCCGCTGAGCGGCGTCCAGCGGTCTGCCACGGGGCCGGCGGAACTCCGTCAGGTGGGGCGTCGTTCGACGGGCCGTCAACTGGACATAACCGCACCAACCCTCGCTTCGTCCACGTGAACTGATGGTCCCTCGTCGTGACCGGAGGGACCGTCAGCGGTTACCATCCTGAGCACCGGGTCGTCCCCAACCCGGTCCGGCAAGCCCCGACAGGAACCATGCGACCCCCGACCGCAACCCACCCGCGCAGCTCGCGCCTCGGTCGAGGCTGGTACCTCGCCGCCGTGCTCAGCGCGGTGCTCGCGACCGGCATGTGCCTGCTCGGCTGGCGCCAGGCCGACCAGGCGGACCGGATCAACGCGGACCCGGTGAAGGTGCAGGGCACCGTCACCCAGCTCGCCGCCGGCACCGGCACCTACAGCTCCGTCAACTACCAGGCCGCGGGCCGCACCCTGACCGCCACCGACCTCGGGCTCCCCGAGGACGCCCGGGTCGGCGACCGGATCTGTCTGGAGTACGCGGGCGAGGACCCCGGCGCGGTCCGCGCCTGCGGCAAGCGCTACCCGCAGCCCGCCGGGGTCGGACTGGCCCGGATCAGCGTCCCGGTCGCGCTGCTGCTGCTCGCCTTCAGCTGCCACCGGATCTGGCTGCACCGCCGGGGAGCCGCCCGGTCGCGGCGCAGCCGGCCGCGCACCACGGTCGCCTTCGCCTCCGAGTCCTTCGGGACCGGGATGCCCGCGATCAGCCACGGCAAGCGCTCCCGGCGGCGCCGCAAGTCCGGCCGCCGCGCGCTGCGCTGACCCGCTGTCGGACGCTTCGCGGTCGTCCGCCGGCCGTCCGGCAGCGCCCCTCGGGGCAGCCTTCACCGCCCCGCCGCCGGACCTCCTCCCAGGTCCGCGCGCCGGTGGTGAACAATGGGGTCGTGACCCGAGCCTCCCTGGACAAGCAGCCGCACGAAGTCGCCGCGATGTTCGACGACGTCGCCGCGAAGTACGACCGTACGAACGACGTGCTCTCCCTCGGCCAGGCGCGGGCCTGGCGCCGCGCGGTGGCCGAGGCGGTGGGTGCCGGGCCCGGGCAGCGGGTGCTCGACCTGGGGGCCGGCACGGGGACGTCCTCGCTGCCGTTCGCCGAGGCCGGGGCCGAGGTCGTGCCCTGCGACTTCTCGATCGGGATGCTGGGCGAGGGCAAGAAGCGCCACCCCGAGCTGGCGCTGACCGCGGGCGACGCCACCAAGCTGCCGTTCGCCGACGACAGCTTCGACGCCACCACCATCTCCTTCGCCCTGCGCAACGTGCAGGACACCGACGCCGCGCTGCGCGAGCTGCACCGGGTCACCAAGCCCGGCGGCAAGGTGGTGATCTGCGAGTTCTCCACCCCCACCTGGACGCCGTTCCGGACCGTCTACACCGAGTACCTGATGCGCGCCCTGCCCCCGGTGGCGACCGCCGTCAGCTCCAACCCGGACGCCTACGTCTACCTCGCCGAGTCCATCCGCTCCTGGCCGGACCAGCCCGCCCTGGCCACCCGCCTGCAGCAGGCCGGCTGGCAGCGCGTCGCCTGGCGCAACCTCACCGGCGGCATCGTCGCGCTGCACCGGGGCTTCAAGGCGTAAGGCCTGACTAGACTCGACCGAGCCCGCAGTCTTGACGTAGTGGAGTGTGCCCAGCCGTGTCCGACACCGCAGTTGACCTGAGCAGCGAGTCCAGCGAGACGGTGGAGAGCACCGCCGACGTGATCGTGGTCGGGGCCGGCCCGGCCGGGGCCACCACCGCTTACTACCTGGCCCAGGCAGGGCTGGACGTCCTGCTGCTGGAGAAGACCGAGTTCCCGCGCGAGAAGGTCTGCGGCGACGGTCTGACCCCGCGCGCCACCAAGCAGTTGGTGGACATGGGCATCGACGTCTCCACCTCCAACGGATGGCTGCACAACAAGGGCCTGCGGATCATCGGCGGCGGCGTCCGGCTGGAGCTGGACTGGCCGGAGCTCTCCGCGTACCCGGACTACGGCCTGGTCCGCAAGCGCGCCGACTTCGACGAGCTGCTGGCCCGTCAGGCCCAGAAGGCCGGCGCCCGGCTGTACGAGAAGTGCAACGTGACCGGCCCGGTGCTGGACGACCGCAGCGGCCGGATCGTGGGCGTCACCGCCAAGTTGGGCGACGAGAAGCGCCCGGTGGTCTTCCGCGCCCCGCTGGTGGTCGCGGCCGACGGCAACTCCACCCGGCTCTCGCTGGCGATGGGCCTGCACCGCCGCGAGGACCGCCCGATGGGCGTCGCCTACCGCACCTACTTCACCTCGCCCCGGCACGACGACGACTACCTCGAGTCCTGGCTGGAGCTCTGGGACACCCGGGGCGGCGAGAAGAAGCTGCTGCCCGGCTACGGCTGGGTCTTCGGCATGGGCGACGGCACCTCCAACGTCGGCCTCGGCATCCTCAACTCCTCGCCCGCGTTCGGGGAGTTGGACTGGCGCGAGGTGCTCAAGGCCTGGTGCGCCTCGATGCCCGCCGAGTGGGGCTACACCCCCGAGAACATGACCGACCCGATCCGCGGCGCCGCCCTCCCGATGGCCTTCAACCGCCAGCCGCACTACACCCGGGGCCTGCTGCTGGTCGGCGACGCGGGCGGCATGGTCAACCCCTTCAACGGCGAGGGCATCGCCTACGCCATGGAGTCCGGCCAGATCGCGGCCGGCGTCATCGTCCAGGCCCACGCCCGGATCACCCCCGAGGGCCGCGAGCGCGCCCTCCAGGCCTACCCGCGCATCCTCAAGGACGTCTACGGCGGCTACTACACCCTCGGCCGCGGCTTCGTGAAGCTCATCGGCAACCCCAAGGTGATGCAGCTCGCCACCCAGCGCGGCCTCACCCACCCGGTCCTGATGAAGTTCGTCCTCAAGATGCTCGCCAACCTCACCGACCCCCCAGGGCGGCGACGCCATGGACCGCATCATCAACGGCCTCGCCAAGGTCGCCCCCAACGCCTGACGCTCGACGGGCCCGTACCGATCAGGGATGCAGGGCGGTGCGGGCCGTGGTGGCGAAGGCCGACACCGCGTCCCAGAACTCGATGACGGCGCGGTCGAGTTGGCCGGCGCGCTCGGTGTCGTGGACGGCCGCCTCCAGGAGGTGGAAGGCCCGGCCGGAGGCCCGCTGCGCCCTCTCGGCCGCGGCCGTCGTCCTGGCCTGCTCCAGGGCAGCCCTCGCGGTGCCCCGGATTCTGCTGGGGGCGTCGGCGGACGGCAATGCTCCCGTCCGGCGGGCGGGGGCCGTGCCGGACGGGAGCGGGCGGGGGTCAGCGCTTGGTGATCTTGACGTTCTTGAAGGTGGGGACGAGGTTGGGGTAGCCGTCGCCGGGGTTGTTCTGGGAGTCGGAGCCGGCGGCGGCGATCTTCTGGAGGACGTCGAGGCCGGCGGTGACCCGGCCGAAGGGGGTGTAGGCGGGGGAGAGCTTGGTGTCCTTCCAGGTGAAGAAGAACTGGCTGCCGTTGGTGTTCGGGCCGGCGTTGGCCATCGCGACGGTGCCGGCGGGGTAGGTGGCGCCGGTGAGGTTCTCGTCGGGGAAGGAGTAGCCGGGGCCGCCGCTGCCGGTGCCGGTGGGGTCGCCGCACTGGAGGACGAAGATCCGCTCGGTGGTGAGCCGGTGGCAGTGGCTCCTGTCGAAGTAGTCCCGTTCGGCGAGGAAGCGGAACGAGAAGGTGGTGCACGGCGCCTTGTCGGTCAAGGCCTGGAAGGTGATGGTGCCCTGAGTGGTCCTCAGGGTGGCGCTGTAGGGCTGGGCCGCCTTCTTGGCGTCGAAGACCGGGATGCCCTTGAAGTTGTCCGCGGGCACGGCGGGTGTGTAGGTGCAGCTGGCGGTGGCCGCGGGGGCGGCGTCCGCGACGCCGACCGAGGTGGTGAGGGCGAGCGGCAGGGTGGTGGCGGCGGTGAGCAGGGCCCAGTGTTTGCGCAGCACTTGAGGTGCCTCCGGGGAGCGGCGGGGAGTTGGCATGGCGCAATCATCAATGCCCGGACGCCCGTTCGGTATGCACGTCGTCAGGTTGCTTCGTGAAGCTGCCGGTTGACCGGTGGGTGGAATGGTGTTGATCGCCTGCGCGGGCGTGCGGGACGATGCCCGCGACCAGACCGTTCGGCGTCGCACGGCTCCCGCTCCCGCTCCTCGGAGGAGACCGCATGCGTGCTCCGTCCCTCGCCCCGTTCGGCCCGTTCGTCCGTGACCTGCCCGTGCTGGGGGTGGCGGTGGCCTGGGGGTCCAGCTTCCTGGCGGTCAAGAACGTGGCCACCGACCAGAGCGTGGTGGCCATGCTGGTGCTGCGCTTCGGGGTGGCGCTGCCGCTGCTGGCGCTGTTCACCTGGCGCGGGCTGCGCCGCTTCGGGCCGAGGCAGTGGCTGGGCGGGGCCTCGCTGGGGCTGGTGCTCGGGGCGGTCTTCCTGCTGGAGACCTACGGGGCGGTGCACACCTCGGCGACCAACGCCGGACTGGTCATCAGCCTCACCATGGTCTTCACCCCGCTCGCGGAGAGCGCGCTGGCCCGGACCAGGCTGCCCCGGCCGTTCGTCGCGGCGGCCGGACTCTCGGTGCTCGGGGTGGCGCTGCTGACCGGGGGCGGCGGCCTCCGGATGCCGGGGCTCGGGGACCTGCTGGTGCTCGGGGCGGCGCTGGTGCGGACGGCGCACGTGCTCACCATGGCCCGGCTGAAGTCCATCCGGGAGGCCGACTCGGGGGCCCTGACCTGGGTCCAACTGGCCACCGCCACCCTGGTGTTCGCGGTGATCGCGCCGTTCACCGGCACCTCCCCGCTGACCCTGGCGGCCTCCTACGGCGCCGCCGACTGGGCCGTGCTGCTGCACCTCTCGCTGGTCTGCACGATCTTCGCCTTCGTGGTCCAGATGTGGGCGGTCCGGACCACCTCGCCCTCCCGGGTCTCGCTGCTGCTCGGCACCGAGCCGCTCTGGGCCGCCGTCTTCGGCATCACCCTCGCCGGTGACCACCTCGGCACGCTCGGCCTGCTCGGCGCCCTCTGCGTCCTGGCCGGCACCGAGTGGGGGCGCCGCACCGCCGCCCCGGCGGCGGTGTCGGAAGGCAAGGCGCCGCCGGTCGTGCAGCCCGAGCCCGTCTGACCGTCAGGCCCGGATGTCCCGAGCTCGGAGGTCGGTGAGTACGGAGGCCACGGTGCTGAAGTCGTTGTCCAGGTGAAGCACGGTCAGGTCGTGGTGGACGGCGGTCGCGCAGACCAACAGGTCGATCGCACCGGCCGATCGGTGCTGCCCCTGCTGGGTGAGCCTGTACTGCGCGCTGTCGACCCACCGCCAGGCGCCCTTCGGGACGGCGACGGGCCGAAGGACGGTGTCCAGGTCCGCCGCCAGCTCGTCCCGGTGGGCCGGGCCGGTCGCGGAGTAGAGGAACTCGGCCCGGCTCGGCTCACAGAGGTGCAGGGCGCCCTCGGCGATGTGCCCCTCCCAGGCGGCGAACGTCTCCGGTCTGCGGAAGAGCTGCCACAGGGCGGAGGTGTCGACCAGGTAGCCGATCACCCGGCGGCCTCGCGGCGGGCCCGCTTTCCGGCCGCGTGGGCGGTCGCCGCCTCGTCGAACTCGCCGCGGGCACCGCGGGCTGCGAGCCGCTCGGCAGCCTCCAGTCGCCGTATCCGCTGGGTGTACTCACGGAGGGCGGTGTTCACCGTGTCCTTCTTGGTGGTGGTGCCCATGAGTTGCATCGCGGCGGCCAGTGCCTCGTCGTCGATGTCGATCTGCGTCACGCTCATCAGAGCCTCCGATGGTGGTGATGTTGGCAGCATCTCCACATTACCAACATCACCGCCGCGAGCGGCGCCAGAAGTCGGCGGTGACGACGGCGAGGAGCGGGCCCCAGAGGAGGAGCGGGGCGTAGGCGGCGGTCATCAGGAAGCCGGCCAGGCCGTGCGGGGCTTCGGGGTTGCCCATGGCGGCGGGGTCGTACCAGGTGGTGGCCCCGTAGAGGGTGATCAGGGTGACGGCGAGGGCCCCGAGGGCGGCCGGGACGGCGGCGGTGGCCGGGGCGATGCGGCGGCGGCCGCCGATGAACGGGAGCCAGTGGGGGGCGCGTTGGCCCCAGGGGCGGACCAGGCCGAGGGTGAGGAAGGCGAGTGCCTCGGCGAGGGCGGAGAGGGCGAGCACGTAGACGGTGCCCCAGCCCGGCATGTGGGCGGTCATCTGGGCCTCCAGGGTGCCGGAGAAGCCGACCGGGATGCCGACGCCGAGGGCGATCCGCCAGAGGCCGGAGGGGAGGGCGGTCAGGGCGGCGAGCCGGGCGGCGCGGACGGCCCACGGGGCGGGCGGACGGACGACGGCGAGGGTGGGGGCGGGGGTGCCGGCGAGAAGGGTGGTGGGCATCGGGCTGCCTTTCGTGGTGGGTCGCTCGGGAACGGCTCAAGCCTCCCGGGGGTGGGGGAGCGGCGGCAGATGCCGAACGGGAGGTTCGGACGGGCCGTCATGTGCCGTTCGGCACGGGGTGGTCACCGGCAGCGGGCCCGTAGGGTGATCGGATGATCGTGAGGTGGGGGAGCGCGGGGGCGCCGGCGTCACTGGCGGTGACGGCCGTCGGGTGGTGGCTGGGCGGGCTCGGGGAGGCGGGCCGGGCCGTCGGGGTGCTGGTGGTGGTCGAACTGCTGGCCCTGCTCGGCCTGGTGGCGGCCGCGGTGCGGGGAAGGGCCTGGCCGACGGCGGTGGCGGCAGCCCTGGCGGCGGTGCTCTGGCCGCTCCGGTACACCGTGCCGGAACGGCTGCCGGAGCTGGCCGGTCTGCTCGGGTTCGGGCTGCTGGCAGGTCTGTTGGCAGGGGCGGTCGGGCTGTACCTGGGGGCACTGGACGAGCGGCGGCGGCGCGAGGTGGAGGCGGCCCGGCACGCCCAGCGGGTCGAACTCGCGCACGATCTGCACGACTTCGTGGCCCATGACGTGAGCGGGATGGTGGCGCTGGCGCAGGCGGGCGGACTCGTGACGGAGGGTCAGCAGGAGCTGTTCCGGCGGATCGAGGAGGCTGGGCAGCAGGCGCTGGCCGCGCTGGACCGTACGGTGCATCTGCTCCGCACCGAGGAGGCAGCGCGGCGGGAGCCGCAGCCCGGCCTGGCCGAACTCACCGGCGTGGTCGAGCGGTTCGCCGCCTCCGGCCCGGCGGACGTCCGGCTGGAGCTGCCGGACGGAGCCGTCGGCCGGGAGGCCGGGGCGACCGTGCACCGGATCGTGGTGGAGGCGCTGACCAACGTCCGGCGGCACGCGCCGGACGCCACCCTGGTGGAGGTGGCGGTCCGGCCGGGGCCGGGGGGCGGCCTGGAGGTGCTGGTCACCGACGACGGCGGGGCCGCCCCGGCCCGGACCCGCCGCCGCGGCGGCCACGGGCTGCGCGGGCTGGCCGCCCGGGTGGAGGCGGTGGACGGGACGCTGGAGGCGTCCCGGACCGGAGCGGGATGGCGGGTCAGGGCGTACCTGCCGCCGATCGAGGGGGAGTTGTGACGATCACCGTCCTGTTGGCGGACGACCACGCCGACATCCGCACGGCGTACCGGATCATCCTGGACGCGCAGCCCGACCTGACCGTGGTGGCCGAGGCGGCCGACGGGGAGCGGGCGCTGGAGCTGGCCCGGCGGCTGCGGCCGGACGTGGTGCTGGCGGACATCCGGATGCCCGGGCTGGACGGGCTGGAGCTGACCAGGCGGCTGGCCGGGCCGGGGGTGCCGGACCCGCTGCGGGTGGTCGTGGTGACCACCTTCGACCTGGACGAGTACGTGCACGCCGCGCTGCGGAGCGGCGCGGCCGGCTTCCTGCTCAAGCGCTCCGGCCCGGCGCTGCTGGTGGAGGCGGTCCGGGCGGCGGTGGCGGGGGACGCGTTGATCAGCCCGGAGGTGACGGTCCGTCTGCTGCGGATGATCGCTCCGCCGGAGCCGGCCGGACCGCCTCCGCCTCCATCTCCGGCAGCGGCACAGGCGGCGGTGGAGCACCTCACGCCCCGGGAGGCCGAGATCGCCGCCCTGGTGGCGGACGGGGCGACCAACGCGGCGGTGGCCGCCCGGCTGTTCATCTCGCCGGGCACGGTGAAGAACCACCTCGCCAACATCCAGCGCAAGCTCGGCGTCCGGAACCGGGTCGGCGTCGCCGCCCACGTCTGGGGCGAACGCCGGTAGCGGAACCGGGCGTTCGTGCGCTTGTGAACGAAGGGTCAAGCGGCCGTTCCGAAGGGGCCACCCTCCCGGGTGGTCCCTTTATCACGTCAACCGCACGGTCAGAAATTTGCATGATCACCAGCTGAGTTGATATGCGCATGGCTCGCTGACCAGTCACTTCACAGGCGATTGCGACGGTTTGTGACCACTTGCCTGCACTGGGTTGATTGATCACGCCTTCCGCCCCTCCGTGATCCTTTGCGAGGTGGCGTAGATCACAAAGATCGTTCAGAACCGCGTGTCGCACGTCACAAGCCGACGGGCATAGGATGCGCTCGTTCCAAGCCTTGTGAACTGCCTCACATAGGTGGATCTCACAGGCTGGAAGCGGGTCGCGCGGAGCGTGATCCGGCAGTTCCGATCTGCAGTCACGGAAGACTGGACGGAGGGAGCGGGGGCTATGAATGCCTACGCGCCGATCCTCGTACTCGGTGCCATCGCGGCGGCGTTCGCGGTCGGCTCCGTCGTGATGGCCTCACTGACCGGCCCGAAGCGTTACAACCGGGCCAAGTTGGAGGCGTACGAGTGCGGCATCGAACCGACCCCGCAGCCGGTGGGCGGCGGTCGGTTCCCGATCAAGTACTACCTCACGGCGATGCTGTTCATCGTCTTCGACATCGAGATCGTCTTCCTCTATCCCTGGGCGGTCAGCTTCGACGCCCTGGGGATCTTCGGGTTGGTCGAGATGCTCCTGTTCATCGCCACCGTCTTCGTCGCCTACGCCTACGTCTGGCGTCGCGGCGGTCTCGAGTGGGACTGAACGCCCCGGTCGGGCGGCTCCCCGTGACGGTGCGGGCCGCTTGTGAACACGGGGGCAAGCCACCGGACTTGAGGGACTGAGAGGGAACTGATGGGTATCGAGGAGAAGCTGCCGAGCGGCTTTCTGCTCACCAGCGTGGAGGCCGCGGCGGGGTGGGTGCGCAAGGCGTCGCTCTTCCCGGCGACCTTCGGGCTGGCCTGCTGCGCGATCGAGATGATGACCACCGGCGCCGGCCGCTACGACCTGGCCCGGTTCGGCATGGAGGTCTTCCGCGGCTCGCCCCGGCAGGCCGACCTCATGATCGTGGCCGGTCGGGTGAGCCAGAAGATGGCGCCGGTGTTGCGCCAGGTGTACGACCAGATGGCCAATCCGAAGTGGGTCATCTCGATGGGCGTCTGCGCCTCCTCCGGCGGGATGTTCAACAACTACGCGATCGTCCAGGGCGTGGACCACATCGTCCCGGTGGACATCTACCTGCCGGGCTGTCCGCCCCGCCCGGAGATGCTGATGGACGCGATCATCAAGCTGCACGAGAAGATCCAGCACGAGCCGCTGGGCGTGAACCGGCTCCGGGCCGAGGAGTTGGCGGAGGAGCTGGCCCTGGAGGCAACCCCGACCAGCGAGATGCGGGGGCTGCTGCGATGAGCGAGCAGACGAGCGGCGAGAGCCCGGTCCCCGCCACCCGCAAGGAGATCCCCGTCGAGGTGATCGGCACGCGGCAGGGCATGTTCGGTGCCAAGGGCACCGGCGACACCTCCGGCTTCGGCGGCCTGGCCGCCCCGATCGTGATGCCGCCGGCCAGCAGCCGCCCCTACGGGCACGGCTTCGACGAGGTCGCCGACGAGTTCGAGGGTGCGCTGGAGGAGCAGGGGCTCGACCCGGCCGAGGTGATCGAGAAGACCGTGGTGGACCGCGGCGAGCTCACCTTCCACATCGCCCGCGAGCACCTGCTGAAGGCCGTCCGCACGCTGCGCGACGACCCGGCGCTGCGCTACGAGCTCTGCCTCGGCGTCAACGGCGTGCACTACCCGGGCGACACCGGACGGGAGTTGCACGCGGTCTACCCGCTGCGCTCGATC
This sequence comes from Kitasatospora albolonga, assembly GCF_039535905.1. Classification (GTDB taxonomy): domain Bacteria; phylum Actinomycetota; class Actinomycetes; order Streptomycetales; family Streptomycetaceae; genus Kitasatospora; species Kitasatospora albolonga. Next base: position 184,136 of record NZ_BAAAYB010000062.1, read on the forward strand.
ACCCACGGCCGGCTGCTCCGGATCGAGGTCACCGCGCCGGACGCCGACCCGGTGATCCCCTCGGTGGTCAGCGTCTACCCGACCAACGACTGGCACGAGCGCGAGGCCTGGGACTTCTTCGGCCTGGTCTTCGACGGCCACCCGGCACTGACCCGGATCATGATGCCGGACGACTGGACCGGGCACCCGCAGCGCAAGGACTACCCGCTCGGCGGCATCCCCGTCGAGTACAAGGGCGCCCAGATCCCGGCGCCCGACCAGCGGAGGTCGTACAGCTGATGACCACTCACTACGAGGAAGCACGGGAGACCACCGAGGGACGGGTCTTCACCGTCACCGGTGGCGACTGGGGCGAGGTGGTCGAGGCCGTCGGCCGGGCCGACGACGAGCGCATCATCGTCAACATGGGCCCCCAGCACCCGTCCACCCACGGGGTGTTGCGCCTGATCCTGGAGATCGACGGCGAGACGGTGACCGAGGCCCGGTGCGGGATCGGCTACCTGCACACCGGCATCGAGAAGAACATGGAGTTCCGGAACTGGGTCCAGGGCACCACCTTCGTGACCCGGATGGACTACCTGACCCCGATGTTCAACGAGACCGCGTACTGCCTCGCGGTCGAGAAGCTGCTCGGCATCACCGAGCAGATCCCGGACCGCGCCAGCGTGATCCGGGTGCTGATGATGGAGCTCAACCGGATCTCCTCCCACCTGGTCTGCCTGGCCACCGGCGGTATGGAGATCGGCTCCACCACACTGATGATCTACGGCTTCCGGGACCGCGAACTCATCCTGGACGTCTTCGAGTTGGTCACCGGCCTGCGGATGAACCACGCGTACGTCCGCCCGGGCGGCCTCGCCCAGGACCTGCCGCCCGGCGCGGTGGACCAGATCCGCGAGGCGGTGAAGACGCTCCGCTCGCGGATGCACGAGTACGACAAGCTGGCCACCGGGAACCCGGTCTTCAAGGCCCGTCTGGTCGACGTCGGCTTCCTGGACCTGCCCGGCTGCCTGGCGCTCGGCGCCACCGGCCCGATCCTGCGGGCCACCGGACTGCCGCACGACCTGCGCAAGACCGACCCGTACTGCGGGTACGAGGACTACGACTTCGAGGTCGCCACCGCGGACACCGCGGACTCCTACGGCCGGTTCCTGATCCGGCTGGAGGAGATGCACCAGTCGCTGCGGATCGTCGAGCAGTGCCTGGACCGGCTGAAGCCCGGCCCGGTGATGGTGGCCGACAAGAAGATCGCCTGGCCCGCCCAACTGGCCGTCGGCCCCGACGGGATGGGCAACTCGCTGGACCACATCCGGAAGATCATGGGCACCTCGATGGAGGCCCTGATCCACCACTTCAAGCTGGTCACCGAGGGCTTCCGGGTGCCGGTCGGCCAGGCCTACGCGGCCGTCGAGTCCCCCAAGGGCGAGCTCGGCGTGCACGTGGTGAGCGACGGCGGGACCCGCCCGTACCGGGTGCACTTCCGGGACCCGTCCTTCACCAACCTGCAGACGATGGCGGCGATGTGCGAGGGCGGCCAGGTCGCCGACGTGATCGTCGCGGTGGCCGGGATCGACCCGGTGATGGGAGGAGTGGACCGGTGAGCAGCGACGTCCAACTGGGGATGCCGGCCCTCCCCGCCAAGCCGTACCCGGCCGAGGTCGAGGCCCGACTGGCCGAGGACGCCAAGGAGTTGATCGGCCGCTACCCGGTGGCCCGGTCCGCCCTGCTTCCGCTGCTGCACCTGGTGCAGGCGGAGGAGGGCTGCGTGACGCCGACCGGTATCCGGTTCTGCGCCGAGCAGTTGGACCTGACCACGGCCGAGGTGACCGCGGTGGCCACCTTCTACACCATGTACCGGCGCCGCCCGGCCGGCGAGTACCACGTCGGCGTCTGCACCAACACGCTCTGCGCGGTGCTCGGCGGCGACGAGATCTTCGACGAGCTCAAGCAGCACCTGGGCGTGGAGAACAACCAGACCACCCCGGACGGCAAGGTCTCGATCGAGCGGATCGAATGCAACGCGGCCTGCGACTACGCCCCCGTGGTGATGGTCAACTGGGAGTTCTTCGACAACCAGACCCCGCAGAGCGCACGGGAGTTGGTCGACCAGCTGAAGGACGGCCAGGAGGTGCGGCCGACCCGCGGCGCCCGGCTCTGCTCCTTCAAGGAGACCTCCCGCATCCTGGCCGGCTTCCCGGACGAGCGCCCCGGCGCGGTGGACGCCTCCGGCGCGGGCGGCGCGCCCTCGCTGGCCGGCCTGCGGCTCGCCAAGGGCGAGGCGCTGCCCGGCACCCCCGGCACCAAGGTCGTGGCTCCGAGGCACGAAGGGACCGAAGCGTGATGACCTCCGCAGAGCCGGCCGAGAAGCTGCTCTCGCCCGTGCTGTCCGCCTCCTGGGGCGACCACCGCCCCTGGAGCCTCGACACCTACCGCCGCCACGAGGGCTACGTCGGCCTGCGCAACGCCCTGGCGATGGCGCCCGACGAGGTGATCGCCCAGGTCAAGGACTCCGGCCTGCGCGGCCGCGGCGGGGCTGGCTTCCCGACCGGCATGAAGTGGCAGTTCATCCCGCAGAACGACGGCAAGCCGCACTACCTGGTGGTGAACGCCGACGAGTCCGAGCCGGGCACCTGCAAGGACATCCCGCTGCTGTTCGCCAACCCGCACTCGCTGATCGAGGGCATGATCATCGCGTCCTACGCGATCCGCTGCGAGCACGCCTTCATCTACCTGCGCGGCGAGGTCGTCCCGGTGCTGCGCCGGCTGCACGCGGCGGTCGCCGAGGCGTACGAGGCCGGGTACCTCGGCAAGAACATCCTCGGCTCCGGGATCGACCTGGACATCACCGTGCACGCGGGCGCCGGGGCGTACATCTGCGGCGAGGAGACGGCGCTGCTGGACTCGCTGGAGGGCCGCCGCGGCCAGCCCCGGCTGCGCCCGCCGTTCCCGGCGATCGCCGGCCTGTACGCCTGCCCGACGGTGGTGAACAACGTCGAGTCGATCGCCTCGGTGCCGCCGATCCTGGCCAGGGGCAACGAGTGGTTCAAGTCGCTGGGCACCGAGAAGTCCCCCGGCTTCACCCTCTACTCGCTCTCCGGGCACGTCACCAACCCCGGCCAGTACGAGGCCCCGCTCGGCATCACGCTCCGTCAGCTGCTCGACATCAGCGGCGGCATCCGGGCCGGGCACCGCCTGAAGTTCTGGACCCCGGGCGGCAGTTCGACCCCGATGTTCACCGACGAGCACCTGGACGTGCCGCTGGACTACGAGGGCGTCGGCGCGGCCGGCTCGATGCTCGGCACCAAGGCGCTGCAGGTCTTCGACGAGACCACCTGCGTGGTGCGGGCGGTCACCCGGTGGACCGAGTTCTACGCCCACGAGTCCTGCGGCAAGTGCACCCCGTGCCGCGAGGGCACCTACTGGCTGGTGCAGCTGCTCAAGCGGATCGAGGCCGGCGAGGGCACCGACGGCGACCTGGAGAAGCTGCTGGACATCGCCGACAACATCAACGGCAAGTCCTTCTGCGCGCTCGGCGACGGCGCGGCCAGCCCGATCGTCTCCTCGCTCCAGTACTTCCGCGAGGAGTACGAGCGGCACCTGACCGAGCGGCGCTGCCCGTTCGACCACTCCGCCTCCACCGTCTGGGCCGACCGCACCGCCCACGACCACACCACCGAGAGGGAGGTGCACGCATGACCGTGACCGAGCCGCCGAAGACCAGCACCGACCTCGTCACGCTCACCATCGACGGGGTCGAACTCCAGGTCCCCAAGGGGACCTTGGTGATCCGGGCCGCCGAGCAGATCGGCACCCAGATCCCGCGCTTCTGCGACCACCCGCTGCTCGCCCCGGCCGGGGCCTGCCGCCAGTGCATCGTGGAGGTCGAGGGCCAGCGCAAGCCGGTCGCCTCCTGCACCATCCCGGTGGCCGAGGGCATGGTGGTCCGCACCCAGGTCAGCTCCCCGGTGGCGGAGAAGGCCCAGCGCGGTGTGATGGAGCTGCTGCTGATCAACCACCCGCTGGACTGCCCGGTCTGCGACAAGGGCGGCGAGTGCCCCCTGCAGAACCAGGCGATGTCCACCGGCGAGAGCGACACCCGCTTCGACGGGATGAAGCGCACCTACCCCAAGCCGCTGCCGGTCTCCACCCAGGTGCTGCTGGACCGCGAGCGCTGCGTGCTCTGCGCCCGCTGCACCCGCTTCTCCGAGCAGGTGGCCGGTGACCCGTTCATCGACCTGCTGGAGCGCGGCGCCAACCAGCAGGTCGGCACCGGGGCCGGGGACGACTTCGAGTCCTACTTCTCCGGCAACACCATCCAGATCTGCCCGGTCGGCGCGCTCACCTCGGCCGCCTACCGCTTCCGCTCCCGCCCGTTCGACCTGGTCTCCTCGCCCAGCGTCTGCGAGCACTGCTCCTCCGGCTGCGCCCAGCGCACCGACCACCGCCGCGGCAAGGTGCTCCGCCGGCTGGCCGGGGACGACCCGGCGGTGAACGAGGAGTGGAACTGCGACAAGGGCCGCTTCGCCTTCCGCTACGCCCAGCAGCGGGACCGGCTGACCGGCCCGATGGTCCGCAAGGACGGCGAACTCGTCGCCGTCTCCTGGCCGGAGGCACTGGCCTTCGCCGCCGAGGGGCTGCGCGGCGCCAAGGCCGCCGTCCTGGCGGGCGGCCGCGTCACGGTCGAGGACGCCTACGGCTACGGCAAGTTCGCCCGGGTCGCGCTCGGCACCAACGACGTCGACTTCCGGGCCCGCCCGCTCTCCGCCGAGGAGGCCGACTTCCTGGCCTCCGAGGTGGCCGGCACCGGCGTGGACCTGGACGGCGAAGGCGTCTCGTACGAGGCGCTGGAGGCCGCACCGGCCGTGCTGCTCGCGGGCTTCGAGCCCGAGGAGGAGTCGCCGATCGTCTTCCTGCGGCTGCGCAAGGCGAACCGGGCCAAGGGGCTCCAGGTCTTCTCGGTCGCCTCGCACCGCAGCCGGGGCCTGGCCAAGCTGCACGGCGCGCTGCTCCCGGCCGCGCCCGGCACCGAGGCCGAGTGGCTGACCGCCCTCGCGGAGGACACCGCGCTCGGCGACGACGCCGGCCGCGCGGGTCAACTCCTGCGCCAGGACGGTGCGGTGATCCTGGTCGGCGAGCGCCTCGCCACCGTGCCCGGCGGGCTGACCGCCGCGCTGCGGCTGGCCGCCGCCACCGGCGCCCGGCTGGCCTGGGTGCCGCGCCGGGCCGGTGAGCGCGGTGCGGTGGAGGCCGGTGCGCTGCCCGGCCTGCTGCCCGGCGGCCGTCCGGTCAGCTCCACCGACGCCCGGTCCGAGACCGCCGGCATCTGGGGCGCGGCCGAACTCCCGGCCCGCCTCGGCCGGGACACCGACCAGATCCTGGCGGCCGCCGCCCACGGCGACCTGGACGCGCTGGTGATCGGCGGGCTCGACCCGGACGACCTGGCCGACCCGGCGCTGGCCGACGAGGCGCTGGCCCGGGTCCGGTTCACGGTCTCGCTGGAGCTGCGCCCCTCCGCCGTCACGGCGCAGGCCGACGTGGTGCTGCCGGTGGCCGCGGTCACCGAGAAGGCGGGCACTTTCCTCGACTGGGAGGGCCGGGTGCGGATGTTCGAGGCCGCGCTCAAGCCCGACCAGCTGATGGCCCGCCAACTGCACCCGGACGTCCGGGTGCTGAGCATGCTGGCCGACGCCCTGGGCCGCCCGATCGGCCTCGGCGACGTCCGGGCCGCCCGGCTGGAGCTGGACCGTTTCGCCCCGTGGGAGGGCGACCTGCCCACCGCTCCGAACGCCGCCCCTGCCCCGCTGCCCCGCCCGGCCACCGGCCAGGCCGTGCTGGCCGGCCACCGGATGCTGCTGGACAACGGCACCCTGCAGACCGGTGACGAGCACCTGGCCGGCACCCGGCACGCCGCGGTGGCCCGGATCTCGCCCGCCACCGCCGCCGAGATCGGCGCGGAGGAGGCGCTGCGGATCACCGGCCCCGGCGGCTCGCTCACCCTGCCGCTGGAGCTCAACCCCGAGCAGCCCGACCGCACCGTCTGGCTGCCCCTCAACTCCACGCCGGGCGGCGCCTTCCGCACCCTCGGCACCACCACCGGACACCTGGTGACCATCGCCCCGGCGGAGGAGTCATGACGCTGGCCGCATACGAGACCCTCGGCTTCTTCGGGCGCGACCCGTGGTGGCTGGTGCTGATCAAGGCGGTGTTCGTCTTCGCCTTCCTGGTCGGCACCGTGCTGATCGCGATCGTCTGGGAGCGCAAGGTCGTGGCCTGGATGCAGCTGCGCATCGGCCCCAACCGGCACGGCCCGTGGGGCATGCTGCAGTCGCTGGCCGACGGCGTGAAGCTGGCGCTGAAGGAAGACCTGGTGGTCACCGGCGCCGACAAGGTGGTCTACGTCCTGGCACCGATCGTCGCCGCGATCCCGGCCTTCATGGCCTTCGCGGTGATCCCGTTCGGCCCGGCCGGCAACGAGGTCTCCATCTTCGGCACCCGCACCCCGATGCAGCTGACCGACCTGCCGATCGCCCTGCTCTACATCCTGGCGGTGGCCTCGGTCGGCATCTACGGGATCGTGCTGGCGGGCTGGTCCTCCGGCTCGACCTACCCGCTGCTCGGCGGGCTGCGCTCCTCGGCGCAGATGATCTCCTACGAGATCGCGATGGGCCTGTCCTTCGCGGCGGTCTTCATCTACTCCGGCTCGATGTCCACCTCGGAGATCGTCGCCTCCCAGCAGCCGACCTGGTTCGCGGTGCTGCTGCCGGTGTCGTTCATCGTCTACATCATCGCGATGGTCGGTGAGACCAACCGCGCCCCGTTCGACCTCCCCGAGGCCGAGGGCGAGCTGGTCGGCGGCTTCAACACCGAGTACTCCTCGCTGAAGTTCGCGATGTTCATGCTGGCCGAGTACGTCAACATGGTCACCGTCTCGGCGGTCGCCTCCACCCTCTTCCTGGGCGGCTGGCGGGCCCCGTACCCGATCTCCACCTTCTGGGAGGGCGCCAACCACGGTTGGTGGCCGATGCTCTGGATCACCCTGAAGATCCAGCTGCTGCTGTTCTTCTTCATCTGGCTGCGCGGCACCCTGCCCCGGTTCCGCTACGACCAGTTCATGAAGCTGGGCTGGAAGGTGCTGATCCCGGTCTCGCTGGTCTGGCTGGTGATGGTGGCCACCGTCCGCGCGCTGCGCAACGAGGGCTACGACTTCGGCCAGGTGGTGCTGTACGTCGGCGCACCGGTGCTGGTGGTGCTGCTGCTGTTCCTGCTCCGCGACGTGGTCAAGGCCAAGGAGCCGGAGCAGCCGGCCGCCGCCGAGACCGAGTTCGACCCGATGGCGGGCGGCTACCCCGTCCCGCCGCTGCCCGGTCAGCAGCTCCCCCCGGTGCCCCGCCGTCGCAGCCGGGCCCCGCAACTCCAGGACGCCCTGAACGGCGCCAACTCCAACTCCGCGGAAGGGAGCTGAGACGATGTCGGACGAGAAGGCTGAGAAGCCGTCCATCCTCGGCCCGGCCGCTGGCTTCGGCGTGACCTTCAAGGCCATGTTCAAGAAGCGGCTCACCGAGCAGTACCCGGAGCAGAAGAAGCCCACCGCTCCCCGCTTCCACGGCCGGCACCAGCTGAACCGGCACCCGGACGGCCTGGAGAAGTGCGTCGGCTGCGAGCTCTGCGCCTGGGCCTGTCCGGCCGACGCGATCTACGTCGAGGGCGCGGACAACACGGACGAGGAGCGCTACTCGCCGGGTGAGCGCTACGGCGCGGTCTACCAGATCAACTACGCCCGCTGCATCCTGTGCGGGCTCTGCATCGAGGCCTGCCCGACCCGGGCGCTCACCATGACCAACGAGTACGAGCTGGCCGACTCCTCCCGGGCCGACCTGATCTTCACCAAGGAGCAGCTGCTGGTGGGGCTCACCGAGGGCATGGTGGACTCGCCGCACGCCTACTACCCGGGTGCCGACGAGGGCGCGTACTACCGGGGCGAGATCACCGCGGCCGCTCCCGGCACCGTCCAGCAGGAGCGCACCGACCGGGAGAAGGAGGCGCAGTCATGACCTCCACCGGAGAGGCGGTCCAGTTCTGGATCCTCGCCGTGATCGCCGTCGGCGGTGCGCTCGGCATGCTGCTGCTCAAGAAGGCGGTGCACAGCGCGCTCTGCCTGGCCGCCACCATGATGGCCCTGGCGGTCTGCTACCTGGCCCAGGGCGCGGTCTTCCTGGGCGTGGTGCAGATCGTCGTCTACACCGGCGCGATCATGATGCTCTTCCTGTTCGTGCTGATGCTGGTCGGCGTGACGAGCGCCGACTCGCTGAAGGAGCAGCTCAAGGGCCAGCGGATCGCCGCGGTGCTCTGCGGCCTCGGCTTCGGCGTGCTGCTGATCGCCGGCATCTCCAACGCCAAGCTCTCCTCCTTCAGCGGACTGGCCGAGGCCAACGCCGAGGGGAACGTCCAGGGCCTGGCCCGGCTGCTGTTCACCGACTACGTCTGGGCCTTCGAGCTCACCGGTGCGCTGCTGATCACCGCGGCCATCGGCGCGATGGTGCTGACCCACCGCGAGCACGTCGAAGCCCCGCTCACCCAGCGGCAGTTGGCCGACCAGCGGGTCCGCGACAACATCCAGGTGCCGCCGCTGCCCGCCCCCGGCGTGTACGCCCGGCACAACGCGGTGGACATCCCGGCCCTGCTGCCGGACGGCACCATCAGCGAGGACTCGGTGATGGGCACGCTGCGCGAGCGCGGCCAGATCCGCGACGTCAGCCACGACATGCTGGAGCGGATGGCCGAGCTGGAGGGCCGCACCGCCGAGTACCTGGGCCGCGCCCCGTCGGCCCGGCCCGCGGTGGCCGGCCCGCGCAAGGCCGTCACGCCCGTCCTGAGCAAGGAGGAGGCGGAGTGAACCCCGTCAACTACCTCTACCTCTCCGCCCTGTTGTTCACCATCGGCGCCTCCGGCGTGCTGATCCGGCGCAACGCGATCGTGCTCTTCATGTGCGTCGAGCTGATGCTCAACGCCTCGAACCTGGCCCTGGTCACCTTCTCCCGGCTGCACGGCAACCTGGACGGCCAGATCATCGCGTTCTTCACCATGGTGGTCGCGGCGGCCGAGGTCGTGGTCGGCCTCGCCATCATCGTGTCCATCTTCCGGTCCAGGCACTCGGCTTCGGTCGATGACAGCAACCTGATGAAGCTGTAGGCGGAGGGCCCACGGTGAACTCACTCATTCCGCTGCTGGTGGCAGCGCCGCTGGCCGGTGCCGCCCTGCTGCTGCTCGGCGGCCGGCTCCTCGACCGCTTCGGTCACTGGCTGGCCACCGCGCTGGCCGCCGCCTCCTTCGGCCTCGGCCTGACGCTCTTCCTCGACCTGCTCGGCAAGGACGCCGAGCACCGGACGCTGACCTCCAAGCTCTTCACCTGGATCGAGGTGGGCGGCTTCAAGGCCGACCTGGCCTTCCAGCTGGACCAACTCTCGGTCACCTTTGTCCTGTTGATCTCCGGCGTCGGCACGCTCATCCACATCTACTCGATGGGGTACATGGCGCACGACGAGCGCCGCCGCCGCTTCTTCGCCTACCTCAACCTCTTCCTGGCCGCCATGCTGCTCCTGGTGCTGGCGGACAACTACCTGCTGCTGTACGCGGGTTGGGAGGGAGTCGGCCTGGCCTCGTACCTGCTGATCGGCTTCTGGCAGCACAAGCCCAGCGCGGCCGTGGCGGCCAAGAAGGCCTTCCTGGTCAACCGGGTCGGCGACCTCGGGCTGTCGATCGGCATCATGCTGATGTTCGTCGAGTTCGGCGACCTCTCCTTCACCGGGGTGTTCGGCACCGCCGACCAGGCGAGCGAGGGCAAGCTCACCGCGATCGCCCTGATGCTGCTGCTGGCCGCCTGCGGCAAGTCCGCCCAGGTGCCGCTGCAGTCCTGGCTCGGGGACGCGATGGAGGGCCCGACCCCGGTCTCCGCCCTGATCCACGCGGCCACCATGGTGACCGCCGGGGTCTACCTGATCACCCGCTCCTCGGCCATCTTCGACCTGGCCCCGGACGCCCAGACCGTGGTCGTGGTGGTCGGTGCGGTCACCCTGCTGTTCGGTGCGATCGTCGGTTGCGCCAAGGACGACATCAAGAAGGCGCTGGCCGGCTCGACCATGTCGCAGATCGGCTACATGGTGCTGGCCGCGGGCCTCGGCCCGATCGGCTACGCCTTCGCCATCATGCACCTGGTGACCCACGGCTTCTTCAAGGCCGGGCTCTTCCTCGGCGCCGGATCGGTCATGCACGGCATGAACGACGAGGTGAACATGCGTCACTACGGCGGCCTGCGCAAGAAGATGCCGGTCACCTTCGTGACCTTCGGCCTCGGCTACCTGGCGATCATCGGCTTCCCCGGCCTGTCCGGCTTCTTCTCCAAGGACCTGATCATCGAGGCGGCCTTCGCCAAGGGCGGCACCGAGGGCTGGATCCTCGGCGTCTGCACCCTGGTCGGCGCCGCCGTCACCGCGTTCTACATGACCCGGGTGATGATCCTGACCTTCTTCGGCGAGAAGCGCTGGCAGCCCGACGCCGAGGGCCACGAGCCGCACCCGCACGAGTCCCCGGCCAGCATGACCCTGCCGATGGTCGTGCTGGCCTTCGGCTCGGTCTTCGCCGGTGGGATCTTCGCGCTGAACGAGTCCTTCGTCGGCTGGCTGGAGCCCGTCACCGGCCTGGCCCACGGCCACTCGCCGCTGAACGCCACCACCGTCACCGTGCTCACCTCGGTCTGCGTGGCCGGCGGCGTGCTGGTCTCCTGGCTGATGTACGGCCGCGGATCGGTGCCGGTCACCCCGCCGGTCGGCTCGCTGCTCACCCGGGCGGCCCGCCGCGACCTTCTCCAGGACGACTTCAACCACGCCGTCCTGGTCCGCCCCGGCTCCGCGCTCACCGCCTCGCTGGTCTACGCGGACAGCAAGGTGGTGGACGGCACGGTGAACGGCGTGGCCGCCGCGATCGGCGGGATCTCCGCCCGGCTGCGCCGCACCCAGACCGGCTTCGTGCGCAGCTACGCGCTCTCCATGTTCGGCGGCACGTTGGTGCTGGTCGCCACCACTCTCCTGATGAGGTCCGTGTGATGGATCGTGAATTCGCTTGGGAGGTAAGGCGATGAGCTATCTGCTGACCGCCACCTGTGCCGTCCCGGCCGTCGGGGCGGTGCTCACCGCGGCGCTGCCCGGCGGCTCCACCGAGGCCCGCCGGCGGACCGCCAAGGTCACCGCGCTGCTGGTCTCGCTGGCCGCCCTCGCACTGGCCGCACTGGTCGTCACCGAGTTCGAACCGGGCGGCGCCCGTTACCAGTTGACCGAGTCGTACAGCTGGATCAAGTCCTTCGGGATCACCTTCTCGCTCGGCGTCGACGGCATCGGCGCGGTGCTGGTGCTGCTCACCGCGGTGCTGGTGCCGATCGTGATGCTGGCCTCCTGGCACGACGCCGAGCCGATCCAGAACCCGGACGGCACCTTCGAGAACCTGCGCCGCACCCAGGGCTTCTTCGCCCTGGTGCTGGCGGTCGAGGCGATGGTCCTGGTCTCCTTCCTGGCCACCGACGTCTTCGTGTTCTACGTCTTCTTCGAAGCCATGCTGATCCCGATGTACTTCCTGATCGGCGGCTTCGGCGACCGCGCGGGCGGCCCGGACGCCAGCGCCCAACGCTCGTACGCGGCCGTCAAGTTCCTGCTCTACAACCTGCTCGGCGGGCTGGTCATGCTGGCCGCCGTGATCGGGCTCTACGTGGTCGCCGCCGACCAGGGCCTGCCCACCTTCGACCTGCCGACGCTGAGCTCGGCCATCGCCGACGGCAAGCTGAACATCGACCCGGCCGCCGAGAAGGCGCTCTTCCTCGGCTTCTTCTTCGCCTTCGCGGTGAAGGCCCCGCTCTGGCCGCTGCACACCTGGCTGCCGAACGCGATGGGCGAGGCCACCGCCGGAACGGCCGTGCTGATCACGGCGGTCGTCGACAAGGTCGGCACCTTCGCGATGCTCCGGTTCTGCCTGGGCCTCTTCCCGGAGGCCTCCAAGGACTTCGGGCCGGCGATCCTGGTGCTCTCGCTGATCGGGATCGTCTACGGCGCGCTGCTCGCGGTGGGGCAGAAGGACATCAAGCGGCTGGTGGCGTACGCCTCCATCTCGCACTTCGGCTTCATCATCATGGGCGTCTTCGCCTTCACCAGCCAGGCGCAGAGCGGTGCCACGCTCTACATGGTCAACCACGGCATCTCCACCGCCGCCTGGATGCTGGTGGCCGGCTTCCTGATCTCCCGCCGGGGCTCGCGCCTGATCGCCGACTTCGGCGGCGTGCAGAAGGTGGCCCCGGTGCTGGCCGGCACCTTCCTGATCGGCGGCCTGGCCACCCTCTCGCTGCCCGGGCTCGCCCCGTTCGTCAGCGAGTTCCTGGTGCTGGTCGGCACCTTCGCCAAGTACCCGGCGGTGGGCATCGTGGCCACCCTCGGCATCGTGCTGGCCGCGCTGTACGCGCTGCTGCTCTACCAGCGCACCATGACCGGCCCGGTCACCCCCCAGGTCGAGGGCATGCCGGACCTGAAGGTCCGCGAACTCGCCGTGGTGGCACCGCTGGTGGCCCTGACCATCCTCCTGGGCGTCTACCCCAAGCCGCTCACCGACCTGGTCAACCCGGCGGTGGACGCCACGCTCTCCCAGGTCCACCAGACCGACCCGGCACCGGCCCACCCGGTCGCCGCCACCACCGGAGGTGAGCACAAGTGACCGGTTGGCTCACAGCGGCCGGCGGCAACAGCCCCAGCATCCCGGCCCCGCACGTCGAGTACGGCCAGCTCTCCCCGATGCTGATCGTGCTCGGGGCGGCCCTGCTCGGCATCCTCGCCGAGGCCTTCCTGCCCCGGCGGGCCCGCTACGGCGCCCAGGTCACCATCGCGCTGCTCGGCCTCGCGGCCTCCTTCGCGGCGGTGGTGGTGCTGGCCGCCCAGGGCCACGCCACCACCGAGTCCGGGCTGCTGGCCATGGGCGCGGTCGCCATCGACGGCCCCGCGCTCTTCCTCCAGGGCGTCATCCTGCTGACCGCCGTGATGGCCGTCCTCACCTACGCCGAGCGGCGGTTGGAGCCGCGCCTGAACGGCCACGGGGTGGACGCCTTCGCGGCCCAGGGCGCCACGGTGCCCGGCAGCGAGCAGGAGCGGCAGGCCACCAAGGCCGGCTTCACCTCCACCGAGGTCTACCCGCTCACGCTCTTCGCGGTCGGCGGCATGCTGCTCTTCCCGGCGGCCAACGACCTGCTGACCATGTTCATCGCGCTGGAGGTCTTCTCCCTCCCGCTCTACCTGCTCTGCGCGCTGGCCCGGCGCCGGCGGCTGCTCTCCCAGGAGGCCGCCGTCAAGTACTTCCTGCTCGGCGCCTTCGCCTCGGCCTTCTTCCTGTTCGGCACCGCACTGCTCTACGGCTACGCCGGGACGGTCCGGCTGTCCGGCATCGCCGACGTGGTGTCCGGCGTCGCCCAGGTCACCCCCGCACTGGCGAACACCACCCAGAACGACGCGCTGCTGCTGATCGGCCTCGCGATCCTCTCGGTCGGCCTGCTCTTCAAGGTCGGCGCGGTGCCGTTCCACTCCTGGACCCCGGACGTCTACCAGGGAGCCCCGACCCCGGTCACCGGCTTCATGGCCGCCGCCACCAAGACCGCCGCCTTCGGCGCCTTCCTGCGGCTGTTCTACGTCGCCTTCCCCGGCCTGCGCTGGGACTGGCGGCCCGTCATGTGGGGCGTGGCGATCCTGACCATGGTGGTCGGCGCGGTGCTGGCCGTCACCCAGCAGGACGTCAAGCGGCTGCTGGCCTACTCCTCGATCGCCCACGCCGGCTTCATCCTGACCGGCGTGATCGCCTCCAACAAGCAGGGCGTCGGGGCGGTGCTCTTCTACCTCGCGGCGTACTCCTTCGTCACCCTCGGCGCCTTCGCCGTGGTGACCCTGGTCCGCGACTCCAAGGGCGAGGCCACCCACCTCTCCAGCTGGGCCGGCCTCGGCCGCCGCTCCCCGCTCCTCGCGGCCGTCTTCGCCCTCTTCCTGCTGGCCTTCGCCGGCATCCCGCTCACCTCCGGCTTCACCGGCAAGTTCGCCGTCTTCCAGGCGGCGGCGGCCGGCGGAGCCACCCCGCTGGTGATCGTCGGCGTGCTCTCCTCCGCGGTGGCCGCCTTCTTCTACATCAAGGTCATCGTCCTGATGTTCTTCTCCGACCCGCGCCCCGGCGGCCCCGCCGTGGCCGTCCCCTCGGTGATGACCAGCACCGCCATCGCCCTCGGCGTGGTGGTCACCCTGGTCCTGGGCCTGGCCCCGCAGTACTTCCTCGACCTGGCCTCCTCGGCCTCCGTCTTCACCCGTTGAGGAACCACCCTGGGGCCCGTAGCCGCTGGCTACGGGCCCCGTTCCGTGCACGGTCGACTGTTGGTCCGCACGCCCGTGCAGTGATCGACTCGCGACCGGATACCCTCCTAGTAGGCCAGCGGCGGCACTCAGGGACCGGGCCGCTAATCGACCAGGGACAGGAGTGGTCTGCGTGACCGTCGTGGGGCCCTTCGGGCTGACCGTGCAGGACCGCGATCTGACCAGCGACGTCCAGGCCGGGATGGACGCGGTCGAGACCTCGCTGCTGGAGGCCGCCAAGAGCGAGGTGCCGTTCATCACGGTCACCGCGAGCCACCTGATCGAGGCCGGCGGCAAGCGCTTCCGCCCGCTGCTGGTGATGCTGGCAGCGCAGTTCGGCGACCCGTACGCGCCGGGGGTGGTCCCGTCCGCGGTGGTGGTCGAGCTGACCCACCTGGCGACGCTGTACCACGACGACGTGATGGACGAGGCGCCCGTGCGGCGCGGCGCCCCGAGTGCCAACTCCCGCTGGGACAACTCGGTGGCCATCCTGACCGGCGACTTCCTGTTCTCCCGCGCCTCCCAGGTGCTGGCCGACCTCGGGCCGGAGGCGGTCCGCATCCAGGCCGACGCCTTCGAGCGCCTGGTGACCGGTCAGATCCTGGAGACCGCCGGGCCGCGGCCCGGGGACGACCCGCTGCGGCACTACCTCGACGTGATCGCGGGCAAGACCGGCTCCCTGGTCGCCGTCGCCTGTCACCTCGGCGCGCTGATGGCCGGGGCCACGCCGGAGACGGTCGAGATCCTCCGGCAGTACGGCGAGCGGATGGGCACCGCCTTCCAACTCGCCGACGACGTGCTGGACATCGCCAGCGACGGCCACGAGTCCGGCAAGACCCCCGGGACCGACCTGCGCGAGGGCGTGCCGACGCTGCCGATCCTGCTGCTGCGTCAGATGCCGGTGGAGGAGGGCGATCCGGAGGACGTCCGGCTGCGGGAGCTGCTGGAGCTCGACCTCGCCGAGGACGACGAGCTGCACGCGGAGGCGCTGCGGCTGCTGCGGCGGCACCCCGCGCTGGAGCGGGCCCGCCGCGAGACCCTCGGCTACGCGGAGGAGGCCCGCGCCCTGCTGGCCCCGCTGCCGGACTGCCCGGCCAAGGCCGCCCTCCAGGGGCTCTGCGACGCGGTGGCCATCCGCACCATGTAGTCGCGCTGGGGAACGGCGGCACGTGCAACTGGCCGGCGTGCCCCGATCTCACGCTGGGCCGACTTCCGATTCGCGCAGTTCCTCGCGCCCCCGGGGCCTTCGGCCCCGAGGCCCGGCCGGTCAGGGCGCGTGCAGGGCCTGGACGATGCGCATGCGCCGGACGCGGCGGGCCGGGAGTACCGAGGCCGCCACGCCGAGGAGGGCCGCGGCAGCCAGGACCAGGGTGACGGTGCCGTAGGGGAGGAAGGCCAGGGAGAGGCCCTCACCGGTCACCGAGCGGGCCGCCAGGACCCCGTAGAGGCCGCCCAGGGCGGTGCCCGCGACGGCGCCGCCGAGGGCCAGCAGGGCGGCCTCCAGGGTGAGCAGGGAGCGCAGCTGCTCCCCGGTCAGGCCGATCGCCCGCAGCATGCCGAGCTCCCGGGTGCGCTCGTCCACCGAGAGGGTCAGGGTGGCGGCCACCCCGATCGCGGCGATCACCATCGAGAAGCCGAGCAGCGCGGTGGAGACCGTCAGCATGGTGTCCAGCACGTCCCGGACGTACGCCGCCTCGGAGGCGGAGTCGGTGACCCGGGACGGAGGGGAAGCCGGCCAGGGCCTCGTCCACCGCGCGGCGGGCCGCGGCGCGGTCGGCGGAGCCGGCGGCGGAGATCCAGGCGGTGGCCACGGCGGCGTCGGGCGCGGCCTTCGCCAGGGTGGCCGGGGTGACGTACACGGTGGCCTCGGGGAGCAGGGCGTACGGGAGGGCCGAGGGGCCGGGGCGGGTCTGCCAGGAGGTGCCGTCCGGGAGCCGGAGCGCCGCGGCGGGGCCGGTGGCGAGGGCCTCGCCGTCGCGCAGGGCGCGGGGCCTCGCCGACGCCCTCGGAGGAGCCGTTCAGCCGGGCCGGGTCGGCGGCGGCCACCACGGTGTCCTTGCCGCCGAGCCGGACGGTGGCGGCGCGCACGGGGGTGACGGACAGTTCGGGCCAGCGCTCCAGGGCCGCCAGCGCGCCGGCCGGGATCCGGCCGTCGTCGGTGGCCAGGGCGAAGGCCCCGGGCTGACGGGCGCTCAGCATCTCCTCCAGCGAACCGCCCGCCACCGAGATGGCGGTGGCCGCCGAGACCGCCACCGTGACCCCGACCAGCAGCGCCGAGGCGGCCGAGCCGGTGCGGCCGGGGTTGGCGCGCAGCTGCTGGGCGGCCAGCCGTCCGGTGGTGCCGAAGGCCCGGCGGGCCGGCAGGCCGAGCAGCGAGACCACCGGCGGCAGCAGGAAGCGGGCCAGCCGCAGGACGCCGAAGAAGCTGGAGACCGCGCCCACCGTGACGGCCAGCAGGGCGACGGCCGAACCGCCCTGACCGCCGATCACCAGCATCAGCACGCCGAAGCCGAGCAGCAGCGCCGAGACCGCCCCGCGCAGGTACCTGTTGCCGAGCTCGGGCAGGGCCGCGCCGGACTCGGAGAGCGCCGCCACCGGCGGTACCGCGGAGGCCAGCCTCGCCGGGCGCCGCACCGCCAGCGCGGTCAGCAGCAGTCCGAACAGACCCGCCGTCAGGAAGACCGGCCAGGACGGCAGCAGCGAGACCGAGACGGGCCCGAGGTCGAGCAGGGCCAGCACCCCGGTGCCCAGCAGGCAGGCCAGCGCACCGGCCACCAGCCCGGCCGCCGAGGCCAGCACCCCGAGCATCAGCCCCTGCACCAGGATCATCCGCCGCACCTGCCGCCGCGAGGCGCCCACGCAGCGCAGCAGCGCCAACTGCCGGGCGCGCTGGGCCAGCACCACGGAGAAGGTGTTGGTGACCACCATCCGGGCCACCGCCAGGGCGATCAGCACGAAGGAGAGCGCGGCCGCCAGTACCACCGAGTACATCGCCCTGCTGCCGCTCCTCGCCTCCTCCACCGAGGCCGCCCGGGTACGGGCCGCCGCGCCGTCGCCGAGCGCCTGCCCGACCGCCTTCGCGGCGGCGGCCGGATCGGTGCCGGGGGACAGGGCCAGGTCGAGCTGAGCGACCGTCAGGCGGGCCGCCCAGGCGGCGGCCGCGTCGTGCGGCAGGCCGAGCACCGGGTGGCCGGACAGGGTCGGCGAGCCTCCGGTGTCCAGCAGGCCGGTCAGGGTGGCCCGGCCGGAGGAGCCGTCGGCCCGGAGCACCGTGACCTGCCCGCCCGGGGAGACGCCGAGGCGATCGGCGGTGGCCCCGTCCAGCAGCAGCTCACCGTCCCGGGACGGCCAGGAGCCCTCCGCCAGCCGCTGCCAGCGCAGCGCCGGGTCGGCGGCCACCGAGGTCACCACGGCGGCCTCGTCCAGCGGGCGGCCCGAGGCGGTGAGCACCGTGCCGCGGCCGGTCAGCCGCTCGGCCACCGCGGCCACCCCCGGCACTCGGGCGGCCCGGCGGGCCGCGTCCGCCGGCAGGCCCTCCCGGGCCCGGCCCTCGGCGGCGGTCACCTGCACCGCGCCCGGGCCGACCTCGGTGGCGGCGGTCTGCGTGAACGAGTCCACCAGGGCGCCGCTCGCCCCCACCGACAGCACCAGGAACGCCACCCCGACCGCCACCGCCACCCCGGTCAGCACCAGCTGGCGGGCCTGGCCCAGGAACTCCTTGACGGTGTAACGCCCCAGCGAAGCCATGGCGGCCGCCCCCTCTCGTGGTCGTGCTTCCACGCTAGGAGCGGGGCGGCGGACCGGAGACGGCACGAGGCACGATCCGGGGTCATCCCGCGGTATGCCGTGGCCCGGCCGGGCCTCCGCCTGTGGGCTGACGGGCTGTCAGGGTGGGGGAGACTGGGGTTCGAAACCTGTCGCCGTCGTCCGAAGGGGCCGTCATGCTGCGCGTCGTCATCGCCGAGGACTCCGTACTGCTCCGCGAGGGCCTCACCCGGCTCCTCACCGACCGGGGCCTGGAGGTGGTGGCCGGGGTCGGTGACGGCGAGGCGCTGCTGCGCACCGTCCAGCGGCTCGCGGCGGAGGACGCCCTGCCGGACGTGGTGGTCGCCGACGTGCGGATGCCGCCGACGCACACCGACGAGGGGGTGCGGGCGTGCGTGGCGCTGCGCGGGCTGTACCCCGAGCTGGGGGTGCTGGTGCTCTCCCAGTACGTCGAGGAGAAGTACGCGGGGGAGCTGCTGGCCGGGTCCACCCGGGGGGTGGGGTACCTGTTGAAGGACCGGGTGGCGGAGGTGCGGGAGTTCGTCGACGCGGTGGTGCGGGTGGCCGGGGGCGGGACGGCGCTGGACCCGGAGGTGGTGCAGCAGCTGCTGATGCGCAGCCGCAAGGGCGACGCGCTGGCGGGGCTGACGCCGAGGGAGCGGGAGGTGCTCGGGCTGATGGCCGAGGGGCGCACCAACGCGGCGGTCGCCCGGCAGCTGGTGGTCTCCGACGGGGCGGTGGAGAAGCACGTCAGCAACATCTTCCTGAAGCTGGGCCTGGGGCAGAGCCCGGAGGACCACCGGCGGGTGCTCGCGGTGCTGACGTACCTCCGGTCGTGATCGGAAAGTGGTCATACCGGGGGCGCGGGGAACTGCGCGCTGCGGGAGGTACCGGCCCGTGTGCCGGGTACGGAGGCTCACGTGCAAGTGGATCTCCGTACCCGGCACACGGGTCTGCTTCTTCCGTCTCGCGCAGTTCCTCGCGCCCCTGGGCACCGCCCTTCCGGGCGGCGCTCCAGTGGGTATGGATCGGGGTCGGGTAGACGTTCTCGTGGGTGGTTGGGCCGAGTTCCGGTCCGGGGGAGGTTCGGCCGCCTAGGATTCGGAACGGTGCACCAGGCGGACGGGGCACACGGCTCACGCCCGCGGCTGGCGCCCACGAGGAGGTCCGCGGCAGTGACCAGTCAGGTCGATCAGGCAGAGGCAGTGGACGGCTCGGACGACGACGGCCGGTCGGGCCCGGCCTCGCCGCCGGGCGCCCGGCAGCGGCCGGCGAAGCCGGTCCGGCGTCTGGACCGGGTGATCATCCGCTTCGCCGGCGACTCCGGCGACGGCATGCAGCTCACCGGAGACCGCTTCACCTCGGAGACGGCCTCGTTCGGCAACGACCTCTCCACCCTGCCGAACTTCCCGGCCGAGATCCGGGCTCCCGCCGGCACCCTTCCCGGCGTGTCGTCCTTCCAACTGCACTTCGCGGACCACGACATCCTGACCCCGGGCGACGCGCCCAACGTGCTGGTGGCGATGAACCCCGCCGCCCTGAAGGCCAACCTCGCGGACCTGCCGCGCGGTGCCGAGATCATCGCCAACACCGACGAGTTCACCAAGCGGGCGCTGGCCAAGGTCGGCTACGCGGCGGACCCGCTGACGGACGGCTCGCTGGAGGCGTACCACCTGCACCGGGTGCCGCTCACCACGCTGACCCTGGAGGCGCTGAAGGACTCGGGGCTGGCCCGCAAGGACGCCGAGCGGGCGAAGAACATGTTCGCGCTCGGGCTGCTGTCCTGGATGTACCACCGGCCGACCCACGGCACCGAGTCGTTCCTGCGGCAGAAGTTCGCCAAGAAGCCCGACATCGCCGAGGCCAACATCCTGGCCTTCAGGGCGGGTTGGAACTTCGGCGAGACCACCGAGGACTTCGCGGTCTCCTACGAGGTCTCCCCGGCCCGGCTGCCCGAGGGCACCTATCGGAACATCTCCGGCAACCTCGCGCTGTCCTACGGCCTGATCGCGGCGGGGGAGCGCTCGGGCCTGCCGGTCTTCCTCGGCTCGTACCCGATCACCCCGGCCTCGGACATCCTGCACGAGCTGTCCCGGCACAAGAACTTCGACGTGCGGACCTTCCAGGCGGAGGACGAGATCGCCGGGATCGGGGCCGCGCTGGGCGCGGCCTTCGGCGGGGCGCTGGGCGTGACCACCACCTCGGGGCCCGGGGTGGCGCTGAAGTCGGAGACCATCGGGCTGGCCGTCTCGCTCGAACTCCCGTTGCTGGTGGTGGACATCCAGCGCGGCGGGCCGTCCACCGGGCTGCCGACCAAGACCGAGCAGGCCGACCTGCTGCAGGCGATGTTCGGCCGCAACGGCGAGGCGCCGGTGCCGATCGTGGCCCCGGCCACGCCGGCCGACTGCTTCGACGCGGCACTGGAGGCGGCCCGGATCGCGGTCACCTACCGGACCCCGGTGTTCCTGCTGAGCGACGGCTACCTGGCCAACGGCTCGGAGCCGTGGCGGATCCCGGCGGCGGACGAACTCCCGGAGATCGCACCGGACTTCGCCACCGGGCCGAACCGCGAGGACGGCGCTTTCTGGCCCTACCAGCGCGACCCGCAGACGCTGGCCCGCCCGTGGGCGGTGCCGGGGACGGCGGGGCTGGAGCACCGGATCGGCGGCATCGAGAAGCAGGACGGCACCGGGAACATCTCCTACGACCCGGCCAACCACGACTTCATGGTCCGCACCCGGCAGGCCAAGGTCGACGGGATCGCGGTGCCCGACCTGGTGGTGGACGACCCCTCGGGCGAGGCCCGGGTGCTGGTGCTCGGCTGGGGCTCGACCTACGGGCCGATCACCGCCGCCGTCCGCCGGGTGCGGGCCGACGGCGGTCAGGTGGCGCAGGTGCACCTGCGCCACCTGAACCCCTTCCCGGCCAACCTCGGGGCGATCCTCAAGGGCTACGACCGGGTGATCGTGCCGGAGATGAACCTCGGCCAGCTGGCCCTGCTGCTGCGCGCCAAGTACCTGGTGGACGCCCAGTCCTACAACCAGGTGCGCGGACTCCCGTTCAAGGCGGCCCAGTTGGCCGACGTGCTGACCGCCGCCCTCGGCACCCTGGAGGAGAAGTGATGGAGAGCCTTCGACTGGTGCCCAAGGCCGACGGGCCGCAGAGCGCCAAGGAGTTCAAGACCGACCAGGAGGTGCGCTGGTGCCCCGGCTGCGGGGACTACGCCATCCTGGCCGCCGTGCAGGCCTTCATGCCGGAGCTCGGCATCCGCCGGGAGAACACCGTGTTCGTCTCCGGGATCGGCTGCTCCTCGCGCTTCCCGTACTACATGAACACCTACGGGATGCACTCGATCCACGGGCGCGCCCCGGCCATCGCCACCGGCCTGTCGGCCTCCCGGCCGGACCTGAGCGTCTGGGTGGTGACGGGTGACGGGGACGCGCTGTCGATCGGCGGCAACCACCTGATCCACGCGCTGCGGCGCAACGTCAACCTGAAGATCCTGCTCTTCAACAACCGGATCTACGGCCTGACCAAGGGTCAGTACTCGCCCACCAGCGAGGTCGGGAAGATCACCAAGTCCACCCCGATGGGCTCGCTGGACCACCCCTTCAACCCGCTCTCGCTGGCCATCGGCGCGGAGGCCACCTTCGTCGCCCGGACCATCGACTCGGACCGCCAGCACCTCACCTCGGTGCTCCGGGCGGCCGCCGAGCACCGGGGCACCGCGCTGGTGGAGATCTACCAGAACTGCAACATCTTCAACGACAACGCCTTCGAGGTGCTCAAGGACCCGGGCACCCGGGACGAGGCGCTGATCCGGCTGGAGCACGGGCAGCCGGTCACCTTCGCCGGCCGGGGCGTCTTCCGCGGCCCGGGCGGCGAGCTGTACGTGGACGAGGTGACGGAGGCCAACCGGGGCGAGGTGCTGGTGCACGACGCCCACCACGCCAACCCGGCGCACGCCTTCGCGCTCTCCCGGATCGCCGACGCCGACACCCTCCACCACACCCCGATCGGGGTGCTGCGCAGCGTCGAGCGGCCCGTCTACGACGAGCTGATGGGCGGTCAGCTGGAGCGCGCGGTGGAGCAGCGCGGCCGGGGCGACCTGGGCGCGCTGCTCACCGGGAGCGACACCTGGACGGTGGTCTGACCGCCGGGGCGGGCCGTCAGCGCGCGTCGTACGCCTGACGGTTCGCCAGCACCCCGGGCGTCTGCCGCTCGACCCAGTGCGCGAGGCCGCCGACCAGCTCGGCGGCCTCGTGGCCGAGCGGGGTCAGCCGGTAGTCCACCCGGGGCGGGATGACCGGGTGCGCCTCGCGCTCGACGAAGCCGTCCCGCTCCAGGGTCTGCAGGGTCTGGGCGAGCATCTTCTCGCTGACCCCGGCCACCCGGCGGCGCAGCTCGCTGAACCGGTACTCGCGCTCGGCCAGCGCGATCAGCACCAGCACGCCCCAGCGGCTGGTGACGTGCTCCAGCACGCCGCGCGAGGGGCACATCCGGTCGTTGACGTCCGGGGCGTGGAGCAGTGCGTCGACACTTACCTTCATGTCAGTACCCTACTTCAAAGTGCGTACTTCCGATTGGTAAGTGCAGTACATACGGTGAGTGTGGAAAGCGCAAGACCCCACCGACCAGGGAGTACCTCATGATCGTCGTCACCGGAGCCACCGGACAGCTCGGCCGCCTCGTGGTGGAGGGCCTGCTCGCCGAGGTGCCGGCGCGGCGAGCTCGCCGTCGCCGTCCGCTCCGCCGACAAGGCCGCCGACTGGGCCGCGAAGGGCGTGACCGTCCGCGAGGTCGACTACAACCGGCCCGAGACCCTGGCCGCGCCTTCGGCGCGGGTGACAAGGTGCTGCTGATCTCCGGCAGCGAGGTCGGCGCCCGGTGCCGCAGCACACCGCCGTGGTCGAGGCCGCGAAGGCCGCCGGGGTGGCGCTGCTGGCCTACACCTCGATCCTCGGCGGCGACGAGGCCACCTTCCGGCTGGCCGAGGAGCACCAGGCGACCGAGGCCGTGATCCGCGCCTCCGGCCTGCCGTACGTGCTGCTGCGCAACGGCTGGTACACCGAGAACTACACCGCCAACGCGGCCGTCGCCGTCGAGCACGGCGCGGTGGTCGGCAGCAACGGCGACGCCCGGATCGCCACCGCCTCCCGGCAGGACTACGCGGACGCGGCCGTCGCGGTGCTCACCGGCGAGGGCCACGAGAACGCGGTCTACGAGCTCAGCGGGGACGAGGGCCTGGAGCTTCTCCGAGTACGCCGCCGCGCTGGCCGCGCACACCGGCAAGCCGGTCTCCTACGCGGACGTCCGGCCGAGAAGCACCCACGAGATCCTGGTCGGCGCCGGCCTGCCGGAGGGCTTCGCCGGGATCCTGGTGGACGTGGACGCGGCCATCGCCCGGGGCGAGCTGGCCCGCGACCGCGGGGTGCTGTCGAAGCTGATCGGCCGCCCCACCACCCCGCTGCGCCGCGACGGTGGCCGCCGCGCTCTGAGCTGTCCGAAACGCGTGTCATGACCAAAACGCCGATTCAGGGATGACACCCTGCCCCTCCCGCCCGCTACTTCGTCCGGAGGACAGCGCGCGCGGAGGGCAGGCCGGTCGATGGCACAGCAGCAGAAGGGCCGGCAGCGGTGCCGGGGCTCGGGTACGGATTCGCCGCCTACGGGATCTGGGGTCTCTTCCCGCTCTACTGGCCGCTGCTGGAGCCCAGCGGCGCGGTCGACATCCTGGCCAACCGGATGGCCTGGTCCCTGGTGGCCGTCGCCCTGATGCTGGCCGTGATGCGCAAGTGGGCGTGGATACGCCCGCTGCTCGCCCAGCCCCGTCGGCTGGCGCTCTCCGCACTCGGCGCCGTGGTGGTCTCGGTCAACTGGGGCGTCTACATCTGGGGAGTGAACTCGGGGCACGTGGTGGAGACCAGCCTCGGCTACTTCATCAACCCCCTGGGTGACCATCGCCTTCGGCGTCCTGCTGCTGGGCGAACGGCTGCGCCCGGCCCAGTGGGCGGCGGTCGGGATCGGCGTGCTGGCGGTCGCGGTGCTCACCGTCGGTACGGGCGGCTGCCCTGGATCGCCCTGGTGCTGGCCCTCTCCTTCGGCACCTACGGCCTGCTCAAGAAGAAGGTCGCGCTCGGCGGCACCGAGAGCCTCGCGCTGGAGACCGCCGCCATGTTCCCGTTCGCGGTCGGCCTGCTGGTCTGGCTGGGCGTCACCGGCCGGGGCACCTTCGGCACCGAGGGCTGGGCGCACTCCGGCCTGCTGATGCTCAGCGGCCTGATCACCGCCGTGCCGCTGCTCTGCTTCGGGGCGGCCGCCGTCCGGGTGCCGCTGAGCACCCTCGGCCTGCTGCAGTACCTGGCGCCGGTGCTGCAGTTCCTGCTCGGCATCACCGTCTTCCACGAGCGGATGCCGCCCGCCCGCTGGGCCGGCTTCGCCCTGGTCTGGGCCGCGCTCGCGGTGCTCACCTTCGACGCGCTGCGGCGCCTGCGACAGAGCCGGTCCGAGCTCCCGGCGGCGCCGCCGAGCACTCGGCCGGAGGATGCGCCGGCTGACGCTCCGTCAGCTTCGTCCGCCCGGTGAACAACTCGTTTCGGGATCTCCTCAAGCCCCCCGCAACCCTGCTAACGTCCGGGGTGCCCGCAGCCGAAGGCTGTCGGAAGGCACCCCCATGCCGGCCACGGGAGGAGTCGCGATGGTCCAGCTCAAGGCACCGCTGGTCCGGCCGTTCCGCCGGTCGGCGGCGGCCGACGGGGCCGCCGTGCTGGCCTCCGGCGGGGCCCTGCGAGTGCCCGCCGTGCGCCGCGAGATGGACGCCGCCGAGACCGGCGAACTGCTGCTGAGCGCCGACCGCCCCGGCGGCCCGGTGACCATCCGCTGGCAGCGCCCCGGCCGCCCGCCGGTCACCCTGCAGGCCCCCAGCCGGCTCGACCGGGTGGAGCTCAAGGGCTCGCACCGGGCCCGGCTGCACGGGCTGACCGCCGGGGTCCGGCTGGTCTGCCACGGCTGGTCCCCGCTGTTCCTGGTCGCGCCCGCGCAGCTGCCGGTGCTGGCCTGCGCGGCGGCCAGCTCACGAAGTGACGTCGCGGGCCGTGAAGCGGGCCCAGGCCGCTGAGCCGAAGACCGCCACGTAGAGCGCCTGCAGCCCGAGGTTCTTCAGCACCTCGTCCCAGTACATCGGCTGCCGCAGCAGGTCCCCGAAGCTCAGCCAGTGGTGCGAGAGCAGGTACGGCTGGATCGCGTGCAACTGCGGGAAGGCGTCCAGGATCTGCACCGTGATCACCAGCACCACGGTGGTGGCCATCGCGGCGATCCCACTGCCCGTCAGGGTGGAGACGAACAGCCCGACCGCGACCAGCCCGGCCAGCGAGGCCGCCACCACCAGGGCCACCAGCACCGCCCGCAGCAGCGCCTCGCCCGGGCCCACCGTGTCCCCGGAGAGCAGCGTGACGTCCCCCAGCGGGAACAGCGCCGCACCGGTGGCGAGCGCGGAGGCCGCCACCGTCAGGGTCGCGCCCAGGCAGAACGCCGTCCCGGCCAGGAACTTGGCCACCAGCAGCCTGGTCCGGCCGGCCGGGGCGACCAGCAGGTAGCGCAGGGTGCCGGAGGCCGCCTCGCCCGCGATCGCGTCGCCCGCCACCACGCCCACCGTCATCGGCAGGAAGACCGGCAGGGTGACGGCCAGTGAAGTGAAGACCAGGAACACGCCGTTCTGGGTCACCTGGGCGATGAAGGCCGGGCCGCCGCCGCCCTCGCCGTCGGTCTGCCACTTGATCACCACGCCGATCAGCACCGGCAGGGCGGCCAGGATGGCCAGCAGGGTGACCGTCCGGGCCCGCCGGAAGGTCAGCGCCAGCTCGCTGCGCAGCAGTGAGGTCGAGAGCGCGGCCGGAAGCCGCGCCGGTGCGTCGGTGAGTGCCTCAGCCCGCGACATCGAATCCCTCCCCGGTCAGTGCCACGAAGGCGTCCTCCAGCGTGCCGCGCTCCACTCCGAAGCCCTGCACCCGCACTCCCGCCGCGACCAGCGCCGCGCAGAGCCCGGCGAGCTCCTCCTCGGCGGGGGCGGCGGCGGAGAGCGAGCCCTCGCCGCCCCGGACGTCGGGGACCTGACGCGCGGTCAGCACCTCGGCGGCCGCCGCCACGTCCGGCGTACGAACCACCAGGCGGCCCTGCGCCCTGGCCGCCAGCTCGGGCACCGTGCCCTGCACCAGCAGCCGGCCCTTGGACATCACGGCGGCGTGGGTGCAGACCTGCTCGATCTCGTCCAGCAGGTGCGAGGAGAGGAAGACGGTGGAGCCCTCGGTCGCCAACTCCCGTACCAGTGCCCGGATCTCCCGCATGCCCTGCGGGTCCAGGCCGTTGGTCGGCTCGTCCAGCACCAGCAGGTCGCGCGGGCGCAGCAGGGCCGAGGCCAGGCCCAGGCGCTGCTTCATGCCCAGCGAGTACGCCCGGGCCTTCTTGCCGGCGGCGGCCGTCAGGCCGACCCGGTCCAGCGCCTCGGAGACCCGGCGGGCCCGGGTGCGCGGGTCGGTGGTCGGATCGGCCGCGTCGAACCGGGCCAGGTTGTCACGGCCCGTCAGGAAGCCGTACAGGGCCGGGCCCTCGATCAGGGCGCCGACCCGGGGGAGCACGGTGGCCGCGCCGCGCGGCATCGGCTCGCCGAGCACCACCGCCTCGCCGGAGCTGGGGGTGATCAGGCCCATCAGCATCCGGATGGTGGTGGTCTTGCCGGAGCCGTTCGGCCCCAGGAAGCCGAACACGCTGCCCCGGGGCACCGTCAGGTCCAGCCCGTCCACGGCCAGTTGGCCGCCCGGGAAGCGCTTGGTCAGCCCCCGGGTGCGGATCACCTCGGCCGGAGCGGCGGGGCGGCCCGCAGCCGCCCGGCCGTCCGGCCGCTCCAACAGGTCGGTCACTTCGCCCCGGCCGCGCTCTGCAGCACCTGTGGGGTGACGGCGCCGGCGAACACCCGGCCGTCGTCGGTGATCAGCACGTTGACCACCTTGGTGGAGATCAGGCTGCCGCCGCCGACCGGCTTGCCGAGCGCTTTGGCGAAGCCGCCGGCCTCGCCGCCCGCCGCCTCGGCGGGGAGCCTGGCGCTGAGCACGGTGGTCCAGCCCTCGCCGGTGACCTTGAAGTCCGCGTCCTGCCCGGCCTTCCCGAGCGCCTCCTCGGCCGCCTTGGCGTCGGGTGAGTCGTTCTGCAGCCACTTCTCGTGGCCCACGCCCTCCTCGGCCTTCTGCTCCGTCACCTTGGCGCCCTTGGGGGCGGTGAAGCGGAAGGTGTCGGCCGACGGGGTGGCGAAGGAGACCTCGCTGAAGCGGGCGTCCAGCACCTTGGTGGAGCCGGAGCGGACCTGCACCGCGAGCGGCACGCCGTTCTCCGCCGCGACGGCGATCCGCACCTCGGAGATGGTCGAGCCGCCCTGCTTGGGCTTCACCCGCAGCTCGTAGGCGTCCTGCCCGGCCACGGTGGTGGTGCCCTCCACGGTGACCTGGGTGGTGTCAGCACCCAGCTCCAGGAACTTCTTCGCGGCCTCCTGCGGGGTGACCGGCAGCGGCAGCTCGGGCTTCGCCCGCTCGGCGGCCTGAGCACCCGTCAGGTGCACCGCTTCGTTGCTCCTGCTGTCCCAGGCCCAGAGCTCGGAGCCGTTGTGGACCAGCTCGTAGCCGGACAGGCCGCCGATCAGGCCGAGCCGCTGGCGGTCCGGGCCGTCCACCGCGATCCGCAGGGTGTGCTCGCCGCCCAGCAGTTGGAGCAGCTTGGCCCCGGGGTCGGCCTCCGAGCCCTCGCCGCCGCCCCGGCCGCCGCCGTGCCCGCCGGGGGCCCCGCCGCCCGGCAGCGCCCCGCCCAGCAGCTGGGTCGGCAGGCCCAGGTCGGCCTTGAGCTTGACGGTGCCGGAGAGCGCCCGGGCGTCGGATCCCAGCGCCTTGGCCACCACCTGCTCCGCCGTCAGCTCGGGCAGCTTGGGCCCGGACTCCCCGGCCATCGCGGGCACGAGGCCGATCCCGGCGGCGGTCAGCGCCACCACACCGGCGGGCACCAGCACCCGGACGGCCTTGCGTCGCGTGGTCCGTTCCATGACTTCCTACCCCTCGTCAGACGTCAGAACTGCCGTGCTTCCCCTCCATTGGAACCCACGGGACCCCCGTCCGGTATCGCTCCAGAGGGCCGGATCCGCCTACTCCCAGCGGTGCACGTGACCCTGAGCACGTCTCAGGGTCGGCTACCGCCGAAGGACGAACACCGCCTCCGGCTCTGGGTATCGTCGCCCCATGGACGACGCTACCGACCCCCGCCCCACCAGCAGTTCGATGCGCCGCGCCCTGCGCCGGGCACGGGACGGGGTGGCGCTGGACGTCACCGAGGCGGCCGTGCTGCTCCACGCCCGCGGCGAGGACCTGCGCGACCTGTGCGCGAGCGCCGCCCGGGTCCGCGACCAGGGGCTGCTGGCGGCCGGCCGCCCCGGGGTGATCACCTACTCGAAGAAGGTCTTCATCCCGCTCACCCGGCTCTGCCGGGACCGCTGCCACTACTGCACCTTCGTCACCGTGCCCGGCAAGCTCCGCAAGGACGGCCACGGCCTCTACCTGTCGCCCGACGAGGTGCTGGAGACCGCCCGGCAGGGCGCCGCGCTCGGCTGCAAGGAGGCGCTCTTCACCCTCGGGGACCGCCCCGAGGACCGCTGGCCCGAGGCCCGCGAGTGGCTGGACGCGCACGGCTACGACGACACCCTGGCCTACGTGCGGGCGATGGCCGTGCGGGTGCTGGAGGAGACCGGGCTGCTGCCGCACCTCAACCCCGGGGTGCTGTCCTGGACCGACTTCCAGCGGCTCAAGCCGGTGGCCCCCTCGATGGGCATGATGCTGGAGACCACCGCCACCCGGCTCTGGTCCGAGCCCGGCGGCCCGCACCACGGCTCTCCCGACAAGGAGCCGGCCGTCCGGCTGCGGGTGCTGGAGGACGCGGGCCGCAGCGCCGTGCCGTTCACCACCGGCGTGCTGATCGGCATCGGCGAGACCCACGAGGAGCGGGCCGACGCGCTGTTCGCGATCCGCCGCACCGCCCGGCGCTACCAGGGCCTCCAGGAAGTCATCGTGCAGAACTTCCGGGCCAAGCCCGACACCGCGATGCGGGCCATGCCCGACGCCGAGCTGGAGGAGCTGGCCGCCTGCATCGCGGTGGCCCGGCTGGTGCTCGGCCCGGGTGCGCGGATCCAGGCGCCGCCGAACCTGGTGGACGAGGAGTACCCGCTGATCATCGGCGCGGGCATCGACGACTGGGGCGGCGTCTCGCCCCTGACGCCCGATCACGTCAACCCGGAGCGGCCCTGGCCGCACATCGAGGAGCTGGCCGCCCGCACCGCGGCCGAGGGCTTCGCGCTGCGCGAGCGGCTGACGGTGTACCCGGAGTACCTGCTGCGCGGCGAGCCGTGGATCGACCCCCGGGTCCTGCCGCACGTGCGGGCGCTGGCCGACCCGGAGACCGGCCTGGCCCGGGAGGACGCACTGCCGGTCGGACTGCCCTGGCAGGAGCCGGACGAGCCGCTCACCGCACGCGGGCGCACCGAGCTGCACCGCGAGATCGACGGGGCCGGGCGGACCGGGGACCGGCGCGGGGACTTCGAGGAGGTCTACGGCGACTGGGCCGAACTGCGCGAGCAGGCCGCCGGGTTGACCGCCCCCGAGCGGCTGCCGGGTGACCTGCGGGCGGCACTGGCGCAGGCGGCCGACGACCCCGAGAAGCTGACCGACGCCCAGGCGCTGGCGCTCTTCCAGGCGGACGGCCCGGCACTGGACGCGCTCTGCTCGATCGCCGACGCGGTCCGGCGGGACGCGGTGGGCGACGAGGTCACCTACTGCGTCACCCGGAACATCAACTTCACCAACGTCTGCTACACCGGCTGCCGGTTCTGCGCCTTCGCCCAGCGGCGCACCGACGCCGACGCCTACACCCTGTCACTGGAGCAGGTCGCCGACCGGGCCCAGCAGGCGTGGGAGGTGGGGGCGACGGAGGTCTGCATGCAGGGCGGGATCCACCCCGACCTCCCGGGCACCGCGTACTTCGACATCGCCCGGGCGGTGAAGGCCCGGGTGCCCGGCATCCACGTGCACGCCTTCTCCCCGATGGAGGTCGTCAACGGGGCGACCAGGACCGGGCTCTCGATCCGGGAGTGGCTGGCGGCCGCCAAGGAGGCCGGGCTGGACTCCATCCCGGGGACGGCGGCGGAGATCCTCGACGACGAGGTCCGGTGGGTGCTGACCAAGGGGAAGCTGCCCGCCGCGACCTGGGTCGAGGTGGTGAGCACGGCCCACGAGCTGGGGATCCCCTCGTCCTCCACGATGATGTACGGGCACGTGGACAACCCCTCGCACTGGCTGGCGCACCTGCGGCTGCTGGCGGAGATCCAGCAACGGACGGGCGGGTTCACGGAGTTCGTGACGCTGCCGTTCGTGCACACCAACGCCCCCGTGTACCTGGCGGGGATCGCGCGGCCCGGGCCGACGGCGCGGGACAACCGGGCGGTGATGGCGATGGCGCGGCTGCTGCTGCACCCGCACATCCGCAACGTGCAGACCAGCTGGGTCAAGCTCGGGGCGGAGGGGGCGGCGGAGATGCTGCGCTCCGGGGCCAACGACCTGGGCGGCACCCTGATGGAGGAGACCATCTCGCGGATGGCCGGGTCCTCGTACGGGAGCTACATGTCGGTCCGTCAGCTGGAGGCGATCGCCGAGGCGGCCGGGCGTCCGCACCGGCAGCGCACCACCACCTACGGCGAGGTCCCGCCCGAACGGCGGGCGGCCGCCCTGGCCTCGGACGGGCACCTGCCGGCGCTGCTTCCGGTCGTCGGCTAGTACTTTCGCGGGCGCGGGTCCATGCAGCGACCCAGGGGCGCGAGGAACTGCGCGGGTCGGGAGGCGGCCCACCGGCAACTGAAGCTCCGTCAGCCAGTTGCAGGTGCTGCCGTTCCCCTGCGCGCAGTTCCCCGCGCCCCTGGGGCCTCCGGCCCCGGGCCGAAGCCTCAGCCGACGAGGAGCCGGTCCTGGAGGTGGCGGAGCTCGGTGCGGTCGAGGCCGAGGCCGTTCTTGAGGTAGCGGTCGAAGGTGCCGTACTTGGCGGTGACCTCGTCGTAGCCGGAGTTGAGGTACTCGGGGCGGACGTCGAGGAGCGGCTTGTAGATCGCCTGGTACGACGCCGGGAGGTGGGAGAGGACCGCGGCGTTGGCGGCGGCGCGGTAGTCGTTGCTGGCCAGGTAGTCCGCCTCGACGGTGGCCTTCGGGACGCCGAGCGCGGTGAGCAGGGAGGCGCCCGCCCAGCCGGTGCGGTCCTTGCCGGCGGTGCAGTGGAAGAGCACCGCGCCGCGGTCGTCCGCGGCCCGCAGGACGCCGCGGTAGGCGGACTTGGCGCTGGCCGCCGAGACCATGACCTTCTCGGCGTCGATCATCGCCTGCACCGCGGCCTGCGGGGAGGTGACGTTGAAGGCGCCGGTGTCCTCGACGCCGAGCACGTTGGCGGAGGTGACGGTGGCGCCGGCCGGGACGCGGTCGGGGGCGGCCTTCTGCTCGGCCGGGGTGCGCAGGTCGAAGACCTGACGGATGCCCAGGCGCTGGAGCTTGGCCAGGTCGGCGTCGGTGAGCTTGGAGAGGTCGTCCGAGCGGTAGACCTCGCCCATCTTCACCCAGCGGCCGTCGGCGGTGCGGTAGCCGCCCGCGTCGCGGAAGTTGGGGGCGGAGGCGAGGTGCAGGGAGCGGTCGGCGACGGTCAGGGACTCGCCGCGGTCCGGGACGAGCTCGAAGTACCAGCGGTCGGCGGCGGCCAGGCCGGAGACGGTCACGGTGGCCGAGCCGGCGCCGCGGGCGACGGCGGTGCGGTGGCGGATCGCGTCGCGGTCGGTGCCCGCGTAGACGGTGACCCTGCGGGCGGTGGGGGCGGCCCAGGTCAGGGTGAAGGTGCCGTCGGCCCGCTGGGTGACGGTGGCGGCGGTGAACGGGATGCGGTGCGCGGACTGCTGGGCGTGGTGGCCGGCGGAGTCGGCCAGGGCGGGGGAGGTGGCCAGCGCGGTGGTGCCGAGGGTGAGGGCGCCGGTCAGGGCGACGGCGACGGCGAACCGGGTGCGGGTGGTGGTCATGGAGCGGACGGTAGGAAGCCCGGGATGTGGCCCGGTGGCCCGCGGATGGCGCGGTGGCAACAGTCTGTTGAAGGGCTGGTGTTCCGGACCGCGGCGCCCCGTGGTGAGGTATTCGAATACAGTGCGAGGGCGCGCTCCGGGGGGCGGTGCGCGGCGTGTCGAGAAGAGGTGCCGTACCCGTGATGGCCTTGTGGTCCCGTGCCCAGCAGCAGGACTTCCGCAGCCGGGTCCGCGGCTGCCTGCTCGGCGGTGCGATCGGAGACGCGCTCGGGGCCGGGATCGAGGGCGATTCGCTGGAGAAGATCCTGGCGGCCCACGGACCTGACGGAGTGACGGGCTACGTGGCCGCGTACGGCCGCCCGGGGACCGTCACCGACGACACCCAGCTGACCCTGTTCACGGTGGAGGGCCTGATACGGGCGCACGCCCAGCGGGACGGCGGCAGTTGGCACCCGCCGACCGACGTTCACCGGGCGTACCTGCGCTGGGCCGCGACCCAACACGACTGGGGCCCGGACGAGCGCCGGGCGGACCTCGGCTGGCTGGGGCGGCAGGAGTGGCTGTACGCGCAGCGCTCGCCGGAGCCGGCCGCGCTGGCCGCGCTCTCGGGGCCGGAGGCCGCCGTGCCGGGCAGCCTGGGCGAGCCGCGCAACCCGGACGCCCGGGGGAGCGGGGCGGTGGTCCGGTCGGCTCCGTTCGGCCTGCTGACGGCCTGGGACCCGGCGCTGGTGTTCCAGTTGGCGGTGGAGTGCTCGGTGCTGACGCACGGTCATCCGGCGGCCTACCTGTCGGCGGGCGCCTTCGCGGTGATCGTGCACGCGGCCGCCCGGGGCGGGACGCTGGAGGAGGGGGTGCACCAGGCGCTGGCCACGCTCTCCGACCACCCGGGGCACGAGGAGACGACGGCGGCGCTGCGCCGGGCGCTGGACGCCGTCCGGGCCGGGGAGCCGGGGGCGGCGCGGGTCGAGGAGCTGGGGGAGGGCTGGGCGGCCGAGGAGGCCCTGTCGATCGGGGTCTACTGCGCGCTGGTGGCGCACGACGTGAAGTCCGGCCTGCTGCTCGCGGTCAACCACTCGGGGGACAGCGACTCGACCGGGGCGCTCTGCGGCGGCCTGCTGGGCGTGGTGCACGGGGAGACGGCGCTGCCGCCGGAGCTGGTGGCCGAGTTGGAGGGCCGGGGGACGCTGCTGGAGCTGGCCGACGACTTCGTGCTGGAGCTGCTGCACGGCGGCGAACTGCGGGGCCGTGCCTGGACGGAGCGGTACCCGGTCTGACCGGGCACCGCGTCCGTCGGGGGCGCTGCTGAGGGCGGGTCAGATCCGGCCGAAGTCGCCGGCCGCGGTGGCGGTGGCGAAGGCGGCCCAGGCCGCGTTCGAGAAGTGCAGCTGCGGGCCCTCGGGGTCCTTGGAGTCCCGGACGGCGATGGTGGAGCCGTTCGGCACGGCGATCTCGACGCAGGCCCCGTTGCCGCCGCTGTGGCTGCTCTTGCGCCAGGTGAGACTGCCTTGCGTGGACGTGGTGCTCATCTCTTGAACCCCTCTGCATAGGATCTGATCAGTGTGCGGCTCTCCGCCACGCTGAGCGCTGCGGCCCGCAGGTGGTCGTACAGATTGGTATAGCGGCGGACGTCGGCGTCCTTCTCCAGGTAGAGGTCGGCCGTCACTCCTTCGAAGTAGACGACCGTCGAATCCGCCGACTCCGGGAACTCCATCAGGGAGAATGTCCCGGTCATGCCGGGATGGGCCCCGTGGCGGAACGGGATGACCTGAAGGTTGATGTTCGGACGCTCGCTCAGTTCGATCAGCTGGTGCAGCTGATCGGCCATCACCATCGGGCTGCCGACCTCGCGGGCCAGCACCGCCTCGTCCACCACGACCCAGAGGCTGCCCAGCGGGTTCTCACCGTTTATCCGGCTCTGCCGCTTCATCCGCACCTCGACGCGCCGCTGCACCGCTCCGGCGTCGGTGTCCGGCTGGGTGCCCTCGACGACGGCCGCCGCGTACTCCCGGGTCTGCAACAGCCCCGGGACGAAGGAGGACTCGTAGGCGCGGATCGAACTGGCCTCGGCCTCCAGGCCGATGTAGACCGAGTACGGGATGTCCCCGAACTCGTGCCACCAGCCGCGCTGGCGCGACTCCCTGGCCATCTCCATCAGCCCCGCCCGGATCCGCTCGTCGGTGACCTCGTAGACGTCGCACAGGTCGCGGACGTCGCGCTGGCTGATCGAGCGGCGGCCGTTCTCCAGGCGGCTGATCTTCGACTGGGAGACCATCAGGCGGCCGGCCACCTCCTCGGCCGTCATGCCCTTCTGCTCGCGCAGGCGCCGCAGTTCGGCGCCCAGTCGGCGGCGCCGGACCGTCGGATTGATGTTGGCGGACACGTCGACCTCCGGCCGTACCTCTGGCGCACCCGGATGAGGTGCGCCTCGGAAGAGTGTGGAAATTGGTACCAACCCCCCTGACGTGGAGCAGCATGTCATCTCGACCCGCCCTGGCGTGGGGGAATGACCTCCGCTCACAAGAACAGACCATCGTAAAAGCACTCAAACGGGATCGTGGCCCTTGCGTCCACGGTCACCCGTACGGTAATGGCGATCCGGCTCCGGAGACGCCAACGGGGCGGCCGCTCCAGACAGTTGACCAACTGTCTGGAGCGGCCGCCCCGAGAGCTCGTGCGAGGTGGTGCCGCGGTGCCGCACCCGGCCGGCCGCGCGCTGGGGTCAGCGCGCCACCGCCCGGCCCGCCAGGCCCCGGCCGTTGCCGCCCGCGGTCGGACGGCTCGGCACGGGATGGCCGGTGACCGCGGGACGGGCCGGAGCCGCACCCCGGGCCTGCCCCGGCAGGCCGTTCTGAACGTCCATCACCGCGTGGGCGACCATGCCGCCGAGCGGGTCGTACCGGATCAGGTCGCGCAGCCGTGACCGCGACGACCGGCCCTCGTTGCCCGGGTAGAGGTGCTTGCCCAGGCCGACGGCGTGCGCCAGCGCGGCCAGCGCGGCCGTCCTGGGGTCCGGTGGGACCCCGGTCCGGATCGCGGTGTCCAGCCGCTGCTTGATGGCGGCGTTGGTGCAGTCGTCCGACGCCTGGTACCGCGTCGTCGGCAGCACGCCGCACACCTGGCCCGGCACGGCAGTCACCATGCCGCACCGCTCCAGGTGCGCCAGGTAGGTCTGCCGTAGCCCCAGCCGGGGCCCGCCGATCCAGTGTGCAGCCCGCACCGCACTGCCACGACGGCGCAGCAGTTCCAGTGCGTGGTCCAAGGTCGGATCACCGGTCGGCCGTGCCATCACCACGGCGATCCGGTCCCCGTCAGGGACGATCCTTCCGGCCAGGGACAGCTCGACGAGCTGTGCCCCGGCGAGTCCGAGGTCGAGGGTCTGCGGCTGCGCCGTGGTACCCGTGGTCGGGTCCAGGGCGAGCAACAGGAGTTCCTCGGGAATAGTTCTGCGGCTCTTGCCCATCCAAGCCTCCCCGCGTGGATGAATGACAGAGTGACGCCTCTCACAGCGGCTTGTCGAGTACGCCTCCGAATTGTGACCTGGCGGTGGGGGCGGGAACCGGGCCCGCCGGGGCCGGCGTCTGAGGCAGGGAATGCCCCCGGACGGGCCGGTCCGAGCGAATAACGGCCGGTCGGGCGGGGTGTGACGGTCGTTACGGTCCCGGTAGCGGAGACTGGAGAGCTAACCGGCGGGCGGAAATCTGCCCCGGCCGGTCCGGCGGACGAGGAGGATGGGTTACGTGGGCGAGTCCCCCGACAAGGTGCGGCGCGACGGGGAAACGGTGGAGGGGGAGGCGGCCGCCGAGGCGGCTCCGAACGGCTCCACCGTCCAGCTGAGGGTCCGTGATGTGGACAGTCGGACCACCATGCTGAGACTGCCGGTGGACAACGCGACCACGCACCTGCGGGTGCCGGACGAGGACACCGAGCCCGCGGAGCCTGCGGAGCGGGTCGAACCGGCCGCCGCGAAGGCTGCCGACAAGGGCACCGGGGAGGCCGCCGAGCCGGCTGCCGAGCCGACCGCGGAGGAGCCCGCGGAGGAGCCCGCTGCCGAGGCCGTCGCCGAGCCGGTGGCGAAGAATCCCGTGGCCGCCGCCGTGGGGGAGGCGGAGCCTGCGGAGCAGGTGGAGGCCGCTGACGTGCGGGAATCCGCCGAGCCGGTCGCGCCCGCCGAGCCGGCCGCCGTACCCGTCGCGTCGCCGGCCGTACCCGTCGAGCCGTCGGCCACGCCTGTCGCGCCGCCCGCGGTGGCCGAGAAGTTCGAGAAGCCCGCCCCGGTGAAGCCGCCGGTGCAGGCCTGGACCGTCCCCGAGCCGAGCGCGCCCCCGGTGGTCGAGCCGGAGCCCGCTCCGGTGCCGGAGACCACCTCCGAGGCGATGGAGGTGCTGGCCGCGCTCTCCGCCCGTCCGTTCTCGCCGTTCCGAAGGGCGGTCAAGCGGATCACCATCTGGACGGTCTTCCTGGCCGTGGTGATCGGCGCGGTGGTGGTGGCCCAGCTGCTGCGCCCGCTGCCGGACCCGAGGACCAAGCTCTCGCTGGCCGGCTCCTAC
Source organism: Kitasatospora albolonga (assembly GCF_039535905.1). Taxonomy (GTDB): domain Bacteria; phylum Actinomycetota; class Actinomycetes; order Streptomycetales; family Streptomycetaceae; genus Kitasatospora; species Kitasatospora albolonga. Next base: position 220,990 of record NZ_BAAAYB010000062.1, read on the forward strand.
ACCTTCTCCGGCGACCAGCTGACGGTGCCGTGGCCCGCCAAGGGCCAGGCCGCCGCCGAGGTGGTCGGGGTCGGCAGCCTGGGCAGCTCCGGCCCGGAGACCCCCGCGCCGATCGCCAGCGTCACCAAGGTGATGAACGCCCACCTGATCCTCAAGGCCCACCCGCTGAAGAAGGGCGAGCCCGGCCCGGTCATCACGGTGGACAAGCAGGCCGCGGCCGAGTCGGCCAACACCGACGAGTCCCGCGCCCAGCTGACCGAGGGTCAGAAGCTGACCGAGTACGAGGCGCTCGAACTGCTGATGCTGCCCTCGGCCAACAACGTGGCCCGCCTGCTGGCCCGCTGGGACTCCGGCTCCGAGGCCGCGTTCGTGGAGAAGATGAACGCCGAGGCCAAGGCGCTCGGCATGACCAACACCACCTACGCCGACCCGGCCGCTACGACAACAACACCAAGAGCACCGCGAAGGACCAGCTCAAGCTGGCCCGCGAGGTGATGGACGACGACGTGTTCCGCCAGGTGGTCGCCACCCCGGACATGACCTTCAACAACCAGCGGATCTACAACACCAACGGCTGCTCTCCGCCCGCAACGGCGTGATCGGCGTCAAGACCGGCTCCAGCACCCCGCCGGCTCCTGCCTGATGTGGGCCGCCACAAGGACATCGGCGGCACCAAGCGGCTGATCCTCGGCGTCACCCTGGGCCAGCCCGCGACCGGCCACCGACAACCTGCTGAAGGCCGCCCAGACGGCCAGTCAGAAGATCATCACCAGCGCGCAGAACGGCCTCACCGGCCAGACCCTGGCCAAGCAGGGCGAGGTGGTCGGCCGCGTGGACGACGCCTCGGCGGCACCGTCCCGGTGGTCGCCGCCAAGGACCTGACGGTGGCCGCTGGTCCGGCGTGAAGGCCGAGCTCACCATGCGGACCGAGGGCCTCGGCCACTCCGCCAAGGCCGGCACCCAGGTCGGCACCATCGCGGCCGGCGAGGGCGAGGACCGGGTCGAGGTGCCCGTCACGCTCCAGTCGGACCTGCGCCGCCGTCGATCGCGTCCCGGCTGCTGCGCCTGCTCTGACGCTCCTTCCGTACCCCCTCAGCGAGCCCGGCCGCCCCAGCGGCCGGGCTCGTCCGGTGTTCCGAGCAGGCGCTCCAGGGCGGGCTCCTCGGCGATCACCCGGCCGAGCGAGATGGCGAGGGTGATGGCGGTGAACAGCACGATCAACCAGCTCAGGGACGTGAACACCACGCCGTACGGCCGAACCGTCCACGCTCTGGGTCACCGCCCGGGGCAGGTAGACCTTGGCGGCCAGGCCCAGGCCGAGGCAGGCCACCCCGCAGAGCAGCGCCCCGGGCAGCAGCGGGTACCAGCGCACCCGGTTGCCCAGCAGCAGGTGCTGGGTCCACCACCAGAGGACGGTGGCCAGCACCAGGTAGAGCGGCAGTCCCAGCCAGGCCCCGGCCCCGAAGCCCTCCGGACCGGCGACTGGAAGACCAGGAAGGCCAGGAAGGCCGCCACCAGGCCAGCCAGCGCCAGGCGGCCAGCCGAACCCCCGACTTGGGCAGGTCCCAGCAGCGCTCGCAGACCCGCTGCATGGCCCGGCTCAGCGCGGTGGCCGAGAGCAGGGTGACCAGCGCGCCGATCACCCCGAAGCTCTGGGTCACGTCGTCGTTGCCGGCCGAGAGCAGCTGCCGCACCTGCTGCTGCGCCTCGCCCTGGAGGCCCAGCTGGTCCCGGAGCGAGCCGACCACGCCGTCCCGGACCGAGGCGGGGGCGAAGACCGCCACCACGAAGAGCGCGGGCAGCGCACTGAGGAGGCCTGGGCGGCCAGCCGGGTGGCGTTTGTCCAGCAGGTTGACCCGGATCAGCTGGCCGACGGCCCGGCCGACGATCGGCACCCGGTCCGGCAGTCCCTTGGCGGTGGTGGCCAGCACGGCCAGCCGGGCCTTGAACCGGGCCGACCGGCCCGGCCGCGGAGGGTGAGGGCTGCTGCGGTGGGGTTGCTGCGGTGAGGGCTCCCTCACCCGCGCTGGGCAGCGAACCGGTCACCCGTACCTCCCACTCCCACTGGCTCGGGGCCGTCCCCCACGGCCATCCTCACCCGGCGAGGGCGGGCCGCGACCGGGGCCTGACGTTCCGTCACCCGAGGGTGTGGCGGGGCGGTCGAGCCTTCGGGGCGTCGGGTCGCGGGGCCGGGGCGGGTGGACGGGGCGGGTGGACGGCAGCGTGGGCGACGGCCGGTGCGCGCGTCCGGACGGGCCGTCACCCGGCGGGTGTGCCACGGGACGGTCGGGGTGGGTTCAGGGCGCTGCCGCCGAGCCGTCGGTGGCGGGCGGCGCGGGCCGCCAGCCGCTCCTCGTCCGGACGGGCCGTCAGGTCGGCGAGGCCCGTACCGATGGCGTGGGCGACCCGGTTGGCGAAGCCGGGGCCGGGGCCCTCGTCGTCGCCCTCCGGCAGTACCCGGTCCACCAGGCCCGCCGCGACCAGGTCGGCCGCCCCGATGCCCTGGGCGCGGGCCAGCTCCGCGGCGTGCCCGCCGTCCCGGTGCACGATCGCCGAGGCGCCCTCCGGCGGCACGGGGCCAGCCAGCCGCTGGCCGCCGCCAGCACGGTGTCGGCCGGCAGCAGGGCCAGGGCCCCGCCGCCCGAACCCTGGCCGAGCAGCACCGCCAGGACGGGTGTGCGCAGTGCGACCAGCGTCTCCAGGGTCCGGGCGATCTCCAGCGCCAGGCCGTCCAGCTCGGCCTGCACGGAGAGTTCGGCCCCCGAGGTGTCCACCAGCGTCACCAGCGGCAGGCCCAGCTGCTCGGCCAGCCGGGCGGTCCGGCGCACGCTGCGCAGATCGGCGCGGTGAACGGCCGCTCGGCGCCCGCCCGTTGCCCCACGACCACGGCCGGCTGCCCGCCGAACCGGGCCAGCGCCCGGACCAGCGCGGAGTCCGGCGCGGCCAGCTCCAGCAGGCCGAGGTCGGCGGCCGCGAGCACGGCCTCCGTCCCCGGGCGGTCCGGGGCGCGGCTGCGGAGCACGGCCTCCCAGGCGTCCACCGGCTCCGCCGGCCGTTCCGGGTCGGGCAGCCCGGCCGGTCCGGGCGGGTCGGCGAGCACCGCGAGGGCCCGGGCCACCGTCCGCGCCAGCCGCTCCGGCGGGACGACGCCGTCGACCAGACCGTGCGCCACCAGGGTCTCGGCCCGCTGCACCTCCTCCGGGAGCTCCACCCCGCGCAGCTCCCGGTACACCCGCGGCCCGAGGAAGCCCAGCCGGCCCCCGGCTCGGCCAGCACCAGATGGCCGAGGGTGCCCCAGGAGGCGAACACCCCGCCCATGGTCGGGCTGCGCAGGTACGTCAGGTAGGGCAGACCGGCCGCCCGGTGGGCCTGGACGGCGGCGGTGATCCGCACCATGCAGAGGAACGCGGCGGTGCCCTCCTGCATCCTGGTCCCGCCCGAGACCGGCAGCGCCAGCAGCGGCAGCCGCGCGGCCGTGGCCCGCTCCACCGCCCGGGTGATCCGCTCGGCGGTGGCCACCCCGATCGAACCGCCCAGGAAGCCGAACTCCGACACCACCAGAGCCACCTGACGCCCCGCCACCCGTGCCACGCCGGTCGTCACGGCCTCGTCCATCCCGGTCCGCTCCCGGGCGCGCTCCAGCGCCTCCCGGTACGCCGGATCCGCCTCCGGCGGCCGCACCGGTTCGTCCCAGCACTCGAAGCTCCCGGCATCCGCCAGCAGCCCGATCATCCGCTCCGCCGTCAACTCGTCCTCCCGGTCCGGTCCTGACCGCACCATTCCCGGGCGGCAGGACGTCAGCCTGTGGCGGTGCTCACTCGCCTCCGGCGGGGGTGGGCGGGGCGCTGGGGGATGCCCGCCTCGTCCCGTCGTGGGGTGAGCTCGCCGTCTCCGTGGGGTGGTGCTCACTCGCCTCCGGCGGGGGCGGTGTGGGGTCGCCGGGCGTCTTCGGCGGGGCGGAGGGGTTGGTTCGGCCCGTGCGGCTGCTCGGTCCGCTCGGTCCGCTCGGCCTGTGGGCCGCCGGTGGCCCGGCAACCCCGGTGGTCCGGAGTTGCCGGCGGCGCTGTGGCCGTGCCTCAGGGCCGTCCGCCTCCGCCGTCGACGGGGGTGTCAGCTGGTCCGGGGTGACGGGCCGAAGGTGCCCGTGCCCGCCAGGCGGACCGTCGTGGCCGCGGCGACGCCCAGCAGGGAGCCGGCCACCACGTCGCCCGGGTAGTGGACCCCGGTGTGGACCCGCGAGTATGCGACGGTGGCCGCCAGCAGGGCGAGCGGGACGGCCGCCGAGGGCAGTTCGGCGCCGACCGCCACCGCGAAGGCGAAGGCCGAGGCGGAGTGTCCGGAGGGGAAGGAGGCCGAGGACGGCATCGGGACGTGCCGGGCCTCGGGCACCAGCGCCCCTGCCCGGTCCGGCCGTTCGCGCCGCACCAGGTTCTTGCCCAGCAGGTTCGCGGTGGCCGAGGCCAGCCCGATCGCCGCCACCCCGAGCACCGCCGCCCGCCGCGCCGAACCGCCGCGCAGTGCCAGCAGCCCGGCCACCGCGAACGACAGCTTCGAGTGGTCGGCCGCCGCCGACAGCCGCCGCATCACCCCGTCCAGCGCGGGCGTCGGCGTCGCCGCCACCGCGCCGTACACCGAGCGGTCCAGCGCCGCCAGGTCCAGCACCACCGCTTGCGACAGCGGCCACCACCTACCGGTCGTCGGGCTACGCATCGACCGTCACCTCCCTCGTCTCCCCGCCATCCTCACGCACCATCAGCTCCGGCCCTCGCACCGGCACCCGTTCGGGCCCGTCTCCGGGCCGCCCCGGAGCCCGTGCTCCACGCCCGTGCCCGTGCCCGCGCCCCGCCATCAGGACGCCGCCTCGCCCGAGGCCAGCTGCCAGACCCGCCGCCAGTCGCGCAGCGGCGCCACCGGCTCCGCGCCCGGCCGGTCCCGCGGCACCCGGACCCGCAGCGCCCCCGCGCGGACGGTGCAGCGCACCGGCGTCGGCAGCGTCAGGGCCTCGCCGTCCACCGCCACCGGGATGGTGTCCGTCCCGGCCTCCGCCCGGACCGTCACCTCACGGGACGTCAGCACCGTGAGCCCCTGCGCCTGTTCCCCGCGCAGCGCCAGCTCGACCGCCTGCGCCGCACCCTCCACCTTCAGGCAGAGCACCCCCAGCCGGCCGGTGTCCAGCCGGGGGCGGCTGCCCGCGCCGAGCAGGTCGCCGGTCTCGTAGGGGTTGTTGCTCACCAGCAGGGCCTGGGGGTCCGTCAGCCGGGTGCCGTCGGCCTCGGCGGTGAGCCGGGCGCCGATCTTGTTGGCCAGCAGGTCGGGCAGCGCGCCGAGCGCGGTCACCGTCTTGTTGTCGCGGTAGTCCGGGCTCTGCACGATCTCGGCATAGGCGCCGAAGGAGACCGTGTTCACGAACGGGCGGTCCGCGACCGTCCCCAGATCGACCGTCAGCTCCACGCCGTCGGTCAGTGCGTCCAGACAGGTGGACGGGTCGTTGCGGTCCAGGCCGAGGTCCATCGCGAAGTGGTTGCGGGTGCCGGCCGAGATGACCAGGAACGGCAGGTCGTGCTCGGCCGCCACCTCCGCCACCAGCGCCTGCGTCCCGTCCCCGCCCGCGACCCCGAGCAGGTCCGCCCCCTCGGCCACCGCCCGCCGGGCCAGCGCGGAGACGTCCTGTCCGTCCAGCAGCAGCACCCTGGCCCCCGAGCGCCTCCGCCCTCCGCACCAGGTCGAACTTCTCCACCTTCCCGCCGCCGGACTTCGGGTTCATGATCAACACGGGCTTCAGTGCCCGCGGCGCCGACGGCACCTGCGCGGCCCGCCGCGCCCGCTTGTCCAGCCGCAGCGCCTCGGTCGCGGCGGCCATCCCGCCCGCCCAGAGCGAGACCGTCAGCACCGCCTCCAACCCCAGCCCGCTCTGCACCAGGAAACCCAGCACCCAGACCGGCGCCGCCACCGCCAGCACCGCCCCGGCCACCCGGGCCGCCCCCCGGTGCGCCACCGCCCACCAGGCCCCGGCCGCCGCCACCCCCAGCCCGATCGCCCCGGCCAGCACCACCCCCAGCCCGCGCCAGCCCACCATCAGCACCAGCACCACCACCGCGGCCCCGGCACACCCCACCGCGACCTGCGCCAACCGCTGCACCCGCACCGCACCCTCCACACCCGCCACGCCCGCCCCCTCACGCACCGTCAGTCCTCGCATCCTCCCGCACCCGGGCCCGGTCGGTCGCCAGGCTCCCACCCCGCCGTGCCGCAGCACCCCCCACGGCCCAGCCCCCACAGCCCCGCCCAGCCCCGCCCACCGGCACGATCCGCTAGTCTGTCAGCGGTCGGCCCGCCGCCGACCACGCCACGTCCCCCGGGACCGGCCCCGCCTCATTGGCGGCTTGTGGACATTGGTGAATGCGCAGGCCCGGAGGGGCGTTCTCGGGTGCTTCGGAACGGAGCGCGTTCGTTCCGGGAACGGAACTGACCTCTATGCAGCTCACAGGGGCCTTCCCCCGAGTGCAGGGACGATGATGCTAGCTGGCTCCATGGGAGCGTTTCGTGCTTGCGGCGGAGGCTGAGGGCAGCGCGGCGACTCCCGGCCACAGGTCGGTGTGCAGGGCTGTTTCGAGTGTGGCGAGGGTGCCGATATCGCACAGCACCAAGCTGCGGAGGAGGCGGCTGACCGTCGTGTGGGAGACGCCCGAGAGTTCCCCGGGTCGTCGGACACTGAGAGTCCGGTTCCGCATTGCCTGTTCGAGGTTGCGGGCGAGGGCCTGCCCGTAGTGCGCGCTCGCCGGTGCGCGTCGAGGAGATCGGCGTTCGGCCACAACCCCGATGCCACGTAGGCAGACGGTAGTTGGGCGTTGTTGCTGCGCGGAATAACGGAATCATCCCATGTGGCGGCGTACTCCCCTCTGCTGCCGTCGGGCTTGGGAGGAGAGGGCACGTGGCCGGTTCGTGGTGAGGTTCTGCCCGATTACTCAGTGGTTCGTCCGGGCGGCCAGATTTCATCCGCACCTGACTCGAACGGGAAGTCGCCTGATGTCTACCCCCCCAGCGACACCCCCGCCTCCCGCCGCAGCCGCGCCAACGGGGACGGCACCGTCTACCAGCGCAAGGACGGCCGTTGGGAAGCCCACGGCTACGTCCTCGCCCCCCGCGACACTCGCAAGCGCGTCCGCGTCTACGGCAGCACCCGCAAGGACGCCCTGGCCAAGCTCACCGAGAAGATCGCCACCAGCAACCGCGGCGTCCCCCGCCCCCTCCGCACAGGGCAGCGTCGCAGCGTTCCTCACCTACTGGCTGGAGACCGTCGCCGTCCACCGGCTCCGCGAGAACACCCACACCCGCTACACCGCCTGCACCCGCCTCTACCTCATCCCCGGCCTGGGACGGAAGAAGCTCGCCAAGCTCACCGCCAAGGACGTCCGCACCTGGCTCGACCAACTCCGCACCACCTGCCAGTGCTGCGCACGCGGCCTCGACACCACCCGCGACCAGCCGCTGTGCTGCGCCGTCGGGAAGTGCTGCCACAAGCGCCTCTCCCCGCTGACGCTGGCCTACATGCACTCCGTGCTCAAGTCCGCCTTGGAGCACGCCGTCCGTGAGGAGGAGATCCCGCGCAACGTCGCCCGCAACGTCCGCATGGGCACCCCCCGGCCCCGCCGCTTCGAACCCCTCACCACGGAGGAGGCGCGCGTGTTCCTGGCCGCCACCCACGGCCATCGGCTGCACGCGTTGTTCGAGCTCGCGCTTCGCACCGGGCTCCGCAAGGGCGAACTCCTCGGCCTGCGCTGGGAAGACCTCGACCTGGCCGGCGGCACCGCCAGCATCCGCCGCACCCTCCAACGCACCAACTCCGGCGGCCTGACCGCCCTGCCGACCAAGACCCAGAGCTCCGAGCGGCGCATCGCGCTGCCCACACCGTGTCTGCGTTCCCTCGACCGGCATCGCGACCAGCAGCGCCAGGAACGCGAAGCGGTGGGCGCGGGCTGGAAGAACAGCGGCTACGTCTTCACCCGGCCCGACGGAGCCCCGATCGAGGGAGCCACCCTCACCCGGCACTTCACCGCCCTGCTCCGCCGGGCCAGGCTCCGACGCATCCGGTTCCACGACCTCCGCCACTCGGCGGCGACCCTCCTCCTGGAACAGGGCGTCGAACTCGTCGTCATCAAGGAACTGTTGGGTCATGCCCACATCGGGGTGACCGCGACGGTGTACGCCCACGTCCGTCTACGCCTCCAGCGTAACGCCATCGATCTCCTCGGCAACGCCCTCCGCGACCCCACCAAGCCCGCCGCCGGGCCCGACGATGGTGACGAACCGCCGCTTTGTACAATCCCCGTCCGTTGACGTTGCCGTCAACTACTGCCGTCAAGACGGCAAGAAGCCCCGCCAAGACCTCCACGGTCTTGGCGGGGCTTCCTTCCGCTCAAATCACGGAATTATATTCCCTGATGCCATCTAATGCCGGGCATAGCTTTTTCTCGCACGGGCTAGGACGTCGACAGCCTGTGCAGATCCAACGCGCACTCGGACGGCTGGAGACGACGTTTCGATAAGCGAATCCCCGAGTCCGACAGCCAGGGCCCGCAATGCGGCCTCTCGCACAAGACCGAACTCACTATCGTCGTCGGCGATACTCATCAATTTTTTCGCCAAGTCGGCCGGTCCACCCACCTTTCGAAGGTGCCGGCCTGTGATGGAAATGGCAATATCTCGAACATCGCCATCAACATCCCAATCGACTCCAGTCAGGAACCCACGAAGCTCGGGAAGAAGCTCAGACGACAGCCCCCAGTAGTCGCCAAGAATCTGCAAAGCGAGGCGCGACAGCATTGGGTCCGCGGGCATGAGGAGATACTGCCTGACGGCCTCCGCTTGGGCAGGGGAGCTCGCCAGCCCAACCACGTGCAACGCCGTATACAGGTCCCCCTGACTTGTCCGACCCTCAGAAATTGCCTGCACGGCAACGCCGAGTTCTCGAGCGCTCAGCGTCCCGGATTTAGCCCTATCGAGCATGTCTCTAAATTCTGTCATCAGTGCCTCGGGACATATTTCTCTGAGTAGTCGAGCAACTTGCTGGCCTGGCTGAGTTCGTCCTGGAGCGACGGGAAGCTCGGATCATCAACCCCCACCTTTGACATCTTCACCTTGATCTGATGCATGCGATTCAGGAGGCCCGTCTGAGCATATCGAACCTCGCCAACATGGTCCCACGGAGTTCCATCAGCCTTTCGCGCAACAACCTCACCGCCGAGTTCGCGCTTAGCGGCATCCAGATCCCTGAAAGTGAGATGCTCGGCAATCCTGTCCGTCTTTGTCGGAATGCCGCAGCTCGAATTGTGCACAAGCACTGGCGTGGTACCAGCGAGTACATAGTGCGTGTGCTACGCGACCCCTCTCTACCTGCGTTTTCGCAGGTCAACCGGTGTTCGGCGGCTCCGCTGGGGTGCGGGTTCGGCCGAGGTTGTTCGTGGTTGTTGCCGTCACCGCTGCCGTCAAGGGTCTAGACCAATCTGGCGGATCGGGGGCTCTCGGCCGCCGAGGGTGGCCTCGGGCAGGCTCGGGGCCGGGCTCCTGCGTCGGCCAGTCTCGCAGCGCGAGGACCGGGACGGGAAGGGGTTGGTCGGCGGCGAGGCTCCGGGAGCTTCGCTCCCCGCCGGGGGCGAACGCCAGTCACCCGCCGATAGCCAGCTCGGCGACGGGCCTTGATGGTCGGACCCCTGGCCGGCCATCTCGAACGACCGGCCGTAGGACGGTCGTGGGCGACAACTTGCTCCGCGTCGCGGGCAAGGAGTCCATAGCCCACAACTTGCTCCGGCTGGCCGGGCTCGGGGTAAGCAGCGCTTACCCCACAACTTGCTCCCTGCGGGCTCCCGGCCGGGCAGTGTTCCGGACGTCGGCGTGCTCGCTCCGCCGGCACTCCATGCGGGCGTCGGCTGGACACCCGACAACGGGTCGGTCGGCGGCGTTCGGCCAGCTCAGACGGGCGGGGCACCGCCTTGAACCTCGTAGAGAAAATCTGGACGCACAGCTCCAGCCCCTGCCGTCCAGCGGCCGACGGGTCAGCGGCCTCGCTCGGTGCCGCCCGCTTCCAGGGCTTCGACGCGGGCACGCAAGGCGGTGAGCTGATCAAGCGTCTCGGCCAGTGCCAGCTCCAGCGCCTCAACGCGCGCCGCCGTCCCGCCGACGGGCGTGGGCCCGGCCTCCCCGTCACCTGAGTCACCGTCGGCGTCGGGGCGGGCGACGAAGGCTCCCTTGCCGGGGCGGGAGATCGCGTAGCCGTCCTGCTTCAGCAAGGTCATGGCCTTCTGCACGGACAGGCTGGAGGCCCCGTACTCCGCCATCAAAACGGCCTGCGTCGGCAACGCGTCCCCGGGCTTCAGCCCGCCGGAGCGGATCCGTTCCCGCAGGGCCTCGGCGATGACCTCGAACGTCAGCAGCACCGTGCCGCCCGCCGGTCTACGTCCCCGCCGCCCCACCGTCACCGCAGGTCACCCCGCTCTCTCTGCGCCTCTACCACTGAAATCCGGCCCGTCCAAAACGGAAGACCGGGGCCACAGTACTCGCGTCGCCACCGGCCACCGAAATAGATGAGGAGGGATGCACTTGAATGCGCGCTTGAAGCGATGCTACCTTCACGCACCGCTGGTGAACACCACCGCCGACCAGGCCAGACGTCCCCGGCCCACCATCCGCGCCCGCCGTCACACGCACCGTGCCCACGTGCGCCGATCACCCGGGTCGCCCCTCAATCGCCTCTCCTCTTCTCCCGACTCCTGCCGGAGGTCTGTCCCCATGCCCGCGCAGCTCCAACTCCCCACCCCCGCAACCACCTCCACTCCCGCCAGCGCGGCGTTCGCCGCATCGACGCGCGTCGAGAGGGCCGACACGTCCGCGAACAGGGACTCGGCGCTGGAACGCCGGGCGCGGCTGACCGCCAGGCTGGCCAAGCTCGCCGCCGCCGGATACCTCTCACCCCTGGCCCGCCAGGTCGGCGGGCTCGGTGGCTGCGCCCGTCCGATCCGCCTGACCGGGCACCGCACCCGTGTCGACACCGCGACGGGCCAGGTCCTCGACCACCTCGACGCACGACACCTCCCGGCGGGCGAGCTGCTGGTCCGCTGCGGCAACCGCCGCGCGACCCGCTGCCCGGCCTGCTCGACCGTCTACCGCTACGACACCTACCAGCTCATCGCAGCCGGACTGCGCGGCGGCAAGACCGTCCCGGCCGGCGTCGCCGCGCACCCGCGCGTCTTCGCCACCCTCACCGCGCCCGGCTTCGGCCCCGTCCACAACCAGCCCGACACCAGCCGCTGCCACTGCGGCGTCCGGCACGTCGACGACGACCCGTTGCTCGGTACCCCGCTCGACCCCGCGCGTTACGACTACGCGGGTGCGGTGCTGTGGAACGCGCACGCCCCCGCCCTGTGGGCGCGCTTCACCACCCACCTGCGCCGCGAGATCGCCAAGGCCGCCGGACTCACCCAGCGCACCCTGCGGCACCACGCCACCCTGTCCTACGCCAAGGTCGCCGAGTACCAAAAGCGCGGCCAGGTCCACTTCCACGCCGTCATCCGCCTCGATGGACCCACCGGCCCCACAAGCGAACCGCCCACCTGGGCCACCACCGAGCTCCTCAACCACGCCGTCCACGCCGCCGCCAGGCGCACCCGCGTCCACCACGAAGGCCAGCCGCAGCAGCCCGCCGGGGACGCGCCCTGCTCCCGCGAGGCCGATCGGGAACGGCAGTTGGTGTTCCGGTTCGGGCGGCAGATCGACGTCCGCCCGATCCGCAGCAGCGACTTCACCGGTGATAGTCCAGTGACCGACCGGCACGTGGCAGCGTACATCGCCAAGTACGCCACCAAGGGTGCCGAGACCACTACCGGGACCCTCGACCGCCGCCTCCGCCTCCTCGCCGAGCTCGCCCAGTTCGACATCACCGACCACGCCCGCCGCATGATCCACACCGCCTGGCATCTCGGCACCCGTCCCGAGCACGCCCACCTCCGCCTGCGGCAATGGGCCCACATGCTCGGCTTCCGAGGCTACTTCTCCACCCGCACCCGCCACTACTCCACCACCCTCACGCACCTCCGAGCCGAACGCACCGCCTGGCGAACCCGCCAACCCGACGCCGCCGCTCCGGCACCGGTCGGCCCGCACACCGAGCAGACGACCGTCGGCAGCAACGTGTCCACCGGCCGACAGCCGGTCACTGACCGGGGCGGTGACCGCGCTGACCACGGTGACCTGACCGCCGGTCGCTGTGCCGGTCACCACGACGACGCCGGTCAGCGCGGGAGCGCGGACACGACCCTGGTCGTCTCGCACTGGCAGTACGCCGGGACCGGTCTCCTGCCCGAACTCGCCCACCTCGCCGACCTCCTGGAAGCCCGGCCGCCCACCCGGCCCGACGGACGCCGACCGCATGACCCCGACCACCACGCCGGTCACCGACCCGGTCGCCCAGGTCACCGGCCGACCCGCGCCTCCCAGACGGGGGTGACCGCATGACCGCCGGCGCTGAGCTCCTCACCGTGCCCGAGGTCACGGCCCGGCTCAAGATCAGCCGCTCCGCCGTCTACGACCTCATCCGGACCCGGCAACTCCCCTCCCTCACCCTCGGCCGCGCCCGCCGCATCCCCGCCCACGCGCTCGACCACCTCATCACCACCCGACTCGAACAGGAAGCCGCCTGATGACCACACCCCGTAAGAGCCGCGCCAACGGCGAAGGCACCATCTACCAGCGCCGCGACGGGCGCTGGGAAGCCGCCGGCTACGTGCTCGCCACCGACGGCAGCCGCAAACGCGTCCGTGTATACGGCACCACCCGCAAGGAAGCCGCCGTCAAACTCACCGAGCGCATCGCCGCCAGCAACCAGGGCCGACCTGTCGCCGCAGCCGACAGCACCGTGGCCGCCTACCTCACCTATTGGCTCGACAGCGTCGCCATCCACCGCCTCCGAGAGAACACCCACACCCGCTACCGCACCTGCACCCGGCTCTACGTCATACCCGGCCTCGGCCGAAAGAAGGTCGCCCACCTCACCGCCAAGGACATCCGCACCTGGCTCGACCGGCTCCGCACCACCTGCCAGTGCTGCTCCCGCGGCCTCGACAAGCAACAGCGATGCTGCGCGGTCGGCCAGTGCTGCGGCAAGCGCCTGTCCCCGCTCACCGTCACCTACGTGCACTCCGTCCTCAAGTCCGCACTGGAGCACGCCGTCCGCGAAGACGAGCTCCCGCGCAATGTCGCCCGCAACATCAAGACCGGAACACCCCGGCCCCGCCGCTTCGAGCCACTCACCGTCGCCGAGGCCCGCCGGTTCCTCGCCTCCGTCGAAGGGCACCGGCTGCGGGCCCTGTTCGACCTCGCACTTCGCACCGGCCTGCGCAAGGGCGAGCTCCTCGGCCTGCGCTGGGAAGACCTCGACCTCGACAACGGCACTGCCAGCATCCGCCGAACCCTCCAGCGCACCCCCACCGGAGGCCTGACCACCCTGCCCACCAAGACCGTCAGCTCCGAACGCCGGATCGCCCTCCCCACCGAGTGCGTCCACTCGCTCAAGCATCACCGCGAACGCCAGGACCGAGAGCGCTGGGGGGCTGGTGACGCTTGGAAGAGCAGCGACTTCGTCTTCGCCGCTCCCGACGGCTCACCCACCGACCCGTCCACCCTGACGCGACACTTCACCGCGCTGTGCCGGGCGGCCAGGCTCCGCCGCATCCGGTTTCACGATCTCAGGCACACCGCCGCGACCCTGCTCCTCGAACAGGGCGTCGAGCTCGTGGTGATCAAGGAGCTGCTCGGCCACGCCCACATCGGCGTCACCGCCTCGGTGTACGCCCACGTCCGGCTCCGCCTCCAGCGCCAGGCCATCGATACCCTCGGCAGCGCGCTCCGAGCATCCGAGACCCCTGACGACCCGCCAAGTGCAGCACCCGTCCGCTGACGTTGCCGTCAGCGTTGCCGTCAAACGTCGAGAGCCCCCGCTGATGCGGGGGATCTCGCGTCCTTTTCAATACCTCTACCTGAATCCTGTACCGGCCGCCACAGTCCCTTCCGAGACGGCAGAAAATAGCCCTTTCTCCCAAGTTGTTTCCACTCGAAAGCAAGCGTGGCGGCCAGGATTAGGTTAGCGCCACAGGGTAAATCTCGAATCGCCCAGAGATGGCTCTAGAGTCCGAATGCAAGCTCGCCCGGAGAGAGCCTTGAGAACTTCCCGGCGAAGCGATCCGTCAGATCTCGAAAATTTCGCCTGGACTCAGACGCGAGGTCTTCGGCCGAATTTCGGATAACCTCGATCATCGACCCGCTCGTCTCTTCGATCGCCATCTCATCCTTATATTCTTCGATGACCTCTTCGGGGATCACCTCTGCTGCCCGGTAAATCTCCCTTTCGAGGGCTGGCCACGTATCGCTTCCGGCCTGCTTGGCCACCACAAGCTGATCACACATCCAACGAATCATAAGTAGAGACCGAGAGGGTTCCAGCGCCTCGCCAGTCAGACGCATTTTGACCGCCCAATCCGACCGGGTCATGTATCGCGTATCTCCTACTGCATCGGGAACCCGAAGGCCGGGCAGAAGGAGCAGTTCGTCGGCACCCCTGCCAGCGCCGCACTGTCGCTCAGCAGTCAAGATTGCCGAGAACTGGTCCTCCGAGATGGACAGCGAGTACCTAGCCGCCAGGAGGGCGTCAAGCTCGGCCCACATGATGGGGGTAAGAACCTCATCAAGGAGGTCAATGATTGCCGAGCGCAAAGGCGAATCGATCACGCCTCGAATTCCTATCACTTGGAGTTCCCATAGCCGCCTGCGGCCCAACTGAGGCCGAGCCGCAGGCGGCAGCTAGATTCCTTACCCGAGGACTCGTCCAGCTCGGATCTGGTTGAGTACATCAACCAGACCCCCCGTCGGCGTCACAGTACCCGCATGCGGTTCGTCATTCCAGGGGCCCGGCCACCTCTTGGTCAAGTACCGCTCGTTCGCAAGAGCATCAGCCCTACTGTCATAATTCCTAATGATCTGCATGTATGACCCGTCACCAAATGCGCCATACTGCTTCATGCTGTACCGCGAAATCGGATCGCCGGTGATACCCCACTTCTCAACCGAAAGCCCATCCTTAGACATGATCGCGTAGAGCGATGTCTGATTGGCGTCGGGCATCGCGCCGACAATGGGCTTTGTCGTGTCGCACCAGGGGCCACCTGCATTATGAACCAGCACTGGCGTATTTCCAGCCAGCACATAGTACGTGTGGAGGTCGGCAACGGTGAGGTTGTAGGCAACGCTGAGGCTGGTGTAGCTGCGAACGCTGGTGATCGTCGCCGGGGTGCCGTCTGGCATGCGTAGATGGTTGCCTGTGCGGAGTTTTGCGGCGTCCGTCCACTGCTGAGTAGTTTCGTTCCAGAAGGGATGTTTCTGAGTAGAGGTGAGGTGTTCGACCCCGGCGCTTGTCTGGATCGTGAGGTCGGTGAAGTCTTTATCGTCCGGGGTGACGATGACGGCCAAGATTTCTTCGGGCCTGGTCTCGTCGGTAAGCGGGTCAGTCGCGACAACCGTATCGCCGACGCGGACCTCGTTGATGTCCCTGGTGGTTCCGTCGGCGAGGAGGACCTTGGTGCCGGCGGGGAAGGAGTTGTCGCCGTCGCACGAGGTGGCCAGCCTCTGCCTTCGTGCCTCGATCATCTTCTTGACTGACCGTTGGGCTCGATCCTTGATCGCCTTCGAGATACCCGCGATGGACCGGCCGCCTGGCATCGACAGTCCGGCAACGACCGAGGACAACAGTGCCGCCTTCAGGGTGCCCACTTCGTTGGGGCATCCTCCGATGTCGCTGCACGTGGCCATGTACAGTGCGGTGGCCGATTGGAGGTCGGCTTCTTCGGAGCGTCCGCAGTAGGGCTTGCAGTCGCGTGCGATCCGGTGGATGTAGGCGTTCGCGAACTGGTCGCGCTTGTCCCAGTTGGCCGGGACGTATACGCCGGGGTAGACCGGCATGATGCCTGCGGCTTCTGCTTGGTCTGCGTCGATGCCTGTCAGGTGGTCGGTGGTGTAGGCCGAGTCAAGGTCACCGGCTCCCTGCCCACCGGCCTTGTTGTCTGTCGGGCAGCTTGGCGAGTCGCCGCCGCCGCACTGCAGCTTCAACCCGTTGGCGTCGCTGTAGTTGACGGGGTTGTTGTTGCTGTAGGCGTAGGGGTTCCACTGCTGTGGGTCGGCCGGGTCGATGATGGGGTCGGGGCTGAGGAAGCGTCCGGTGGTGGGTTGGTATTGGCGGGCGCCGAGGTTGGTGAGGCCGGTGGTGGTGTCTTTGGTACCGCCGACGAAGCCCTTGGTGCCGGCGAGGCCGTTGGTTGCGGTGTTGGTGGTGCGCGGGTTGCCGAACGGGTCGACGGGGTTGCGGGTCTCCGACAGGCTAGTGGCGTCGAGGGCGAGGGTTTCGGTGCCGTGGTGGTCGGAGACGCGGTAGTTGAGTGAGTTGGCGGTGCGGACCGCGCTCAGGCCGCCGGGCATGCTGTAGTAGCGGGTGCCGGTGAGGGTCTTGGCATTCTTGTCGTAGACCAGGTCGTCGTTGTTTGAGCCCAGGACGATGGTGTTCTGGGTCGGGGTGGATCGTTCGATCAGACTGCCGTCGGCGTCGTAG
>NZ_BAAAYB010000063.1:0-45293 GCF_039535905.1 Kitasatospora albolonga
CCTCTCTTTCTTGCCATTGCCCTCAGGGTCGGTCCCGTTGCTCGGCATCGCGCTGCGCGACGCGGTCGAGTACGTGCACCCCGACTCGCCGGGGCCGGGCGAGCTGGACGATCCGGGGCACGGGGTGCGGCTCGTACGGCGTGGGCCGCGCGAGGGCGAGGTCTCCTTCGACTGGCCGCAGGCGGGCCGCCGCATCACCTACTCCTGGGACGAGGCGAAGCTGCGGCTGCGCATCGACCCGCTGATCAGGACGGCCGGCCCGGTCGATCCAGTGGCACGGGAGGAGGCGGTCGGTGCGGGCCGGCAGGACGGGCCGGCAGCCCAGGACACCCCTTCCGCCTCCGCTACCGCCTCCGCCACCGCCGACCTCGCGGAGGCGGGTGGGCGGCAGGCCCGGTCGGGTGCGGAGATCCGCGAGCGGTTGCTCCGCTTCGACCGGCTCGACGCCGCGCTGCGCGGGCCCTGGGCGGCGGGGGGCTTCACCGACACCGAACTGGAGGCGCGGCTGGAGCGGCTGACCCGGGCCGGGATCGCCTGGCTGCGCGGCGTGGTCGCCGAGCACGGCTGGCCCGGCCACGGCCTGGTCGGACCGGAGGCAGCCACGGCGGCCGGTGCGCTGCTCCAACACCACGAGGGCGACCTCGACTTCCGGCGGGCGTGCCTGATGCTGATCGAGGCCGCCGCCGAGGCGGGCGACATGCTGCCGCGCGACGCGGCCTACCTCACCGATGCGGTGCGCCGGGCCGAGGGCCGGCCGCAGCTGTACGGCACCAAGTTCGAACGGGCCGCGCCCGGGGAGCTACGGCCCTGCCCGATCGAGGACGAGGACCGGGTGGACGAGCGGCGCGCCGCTGCCGGACTGCAGCCGCTGGCCGCCTACGCGGCCCTGCTCGCGGCGAAGTACCCGCCACCCGGCTCGGCACCCGCGTCGGCACCCGATTCGGCACCCGAGCCGTGGTCCGCGCCGGGATCCGTGTCGGGAACCGGCTCGGCACCCGGGGCGGCGCCGGCTGCACCGGCACCACCCGGGTCGGAGTCCCGGTCCGCACCTGGGGCGGCGTCAGAGCCGGCTCCCGCGAAGGAAGGGGTACGGGCGTGAGCGCGACCGACTGGACCGAACTCCTCGCCCCCGCCTGGGGCAAGCAGCCCGCGCTGCTCAAGGCCGCCGCTCCGACCGACCCGGAGCACCTGCACCGGACGGTCGTCGCCGCCTGTGCCCCGTTCCGGGCCGGCACCGTGTTCCGGACCTTCCCGCAGGTCCGTCTCCACACCGCGCTCGGCTGGCTCGGCGCGCCCGGCCGGCTGCTGCCCGACGCCGAGGATCCGACCCCGGCGGCCTACCGGACCCGGCTGCGCCGCGGGCCGGCCGGCAGCGGCCCGGACACCGGATTCCTGCTGAGCGTCCGTCAACCGCTGCACACCGACTACGCGCTCTGGACCTCCGTCCGCGACAGCCTGGAGCGGCTGTGGCAGCGGGTCGGCCTGCCGTGCCTGCCGGTCGAGGCCGAGCTGACCGAGGGGGACGACCACACCCGCCTCCGCGGCCTGGCCGCCCCGTCCGACCACGCCGTGCTGACCTGGGTGCTGGGCGGCACCCTGGAGGCCGAACTGCGGGAGGCGGACGGGTCGTTCCGGGTGCTGCGGGCCACCGCCGGCGAGCTGCTCCACTGGCCCGAGGGGTCCCGCTGGCGCGAGCGCCACCTGGACGGCTGCCTGACGCTGCGGATCTCCGTCCCGCGCGCCCCGCACCTGGCGGCCGGAGCCGTCAAGATCCTGCTGGCGGAGGAGGTCCGGGACCGCCTGGAGTACGACGGCACGGTGCCCTGCCTGCCCTACCCGCCGCCCGACGGCGGACCGGCCGATCCGATGCTCGCCATCGGCGAGGCGGCCCGAGCCGCGGCCGGCGGACCGGAGCTGCCCGCGGCGCTGCGCACCCGCTGGGCGGCCTGGCGCTCCTCCGCCGGGCTGGAGCCCGCCCCCGAGCCGCGCGAGGACGTGGCCCTCGTCCCCGGACAGCGGCTGCGGGTGGTGCGGGAGGTGCTCCGGCAGCCGGACGGGCCCGGCCGGCGGATCTGGGCCGTCAACGGGCACGCCTTCCCGATCGGCGGGGCGGCCGGCGAGCTGGTCGCGCAGGAGCTGGCAGTCGGGCGGGAGTTGACGCTCGCCGAGCTCTGCCGGGCGGTGGGTGCGGACGAGCGGAACGCCGCCGTGACCGCGCTGCTGCGCAAGCTCTACCGGCTGCGCGCGATCGAACTGACCGAGTCGGCAGAGTCTTCGAAGTCATCGGAGTCATCGGAGTCATCGGGGTCGGCCGAGCGGGCCGAGGACGGCGGGGTGGACGGATGACGACCGCACGCACGAGCGAACTGGCCGTCGTCCGAGGCCCGCTCGACTGGGACGAGTTCGCCACGCGCTACTGGGACCGGTGCCCGGTGCTGATCAAGGCCGTCCGTCCGGTGCCCTACGAGCTGGGCGAGGTCTTCGCCACCGCCGCGCTCGCCACCCGGCCGCCGAATCCGTACCTGATGCCGCCGAACGCGCAGTTCGCCGTCGGCCGCTTCCAGCAGTCCGAGCCGGCCGCCTGGCTCCCGCGTACCGAGGACGCCACCTTCGGTGGCTACCGGTCGCGACTGGACGGTGAGTTGGCGGCCTTCTCGGCGGAGCGGCGGTACGCGCTGACGGTGCACGCCTTCCACGCCTTCCACTCCGGACAGTGGGAGCGCCAGCGGGCCTTCTTCGAACCGCTCTGGGAGCGCACCGGGTTGCCGCTGTCGGGGGCCATCACCACGCTCTTCCACGGCAACTACGAGCACACCCCGGTCGGTGTCCACAAGGACCGCTTCGCGACGTTCATGTTCGCGCTCGAGGGCCGCAAGCGGATGCGGTTCTGGCGCGAACGCCCGTGGACCGGTCCGGTGACCACCGTGCTCGACTACCAGGCGTACCTGGAGAGTTCGTTCACCGCCGAGCCCGAGCCCGGCGACCTGCTGTACTGGCCGTCCGACTACTATCACGTCGGCGAGAGCGTGGACGGGGGGTCCGCCACCAGCGTCAACGTCGGCGTGCCGCGCGAGGCGCACCGCGCGGTCTACGACGTGGACGACCTGCTGCTCGGCCGGACGGCGGAGGCGATGGTCGACCCGGACGCCGGTCTGGCGGGGCTGCCCGCCGCCACCGCCCCGCTCTCGGTACCCGAGCCGCCGGCCGACGGCGCACTGCCCGAGGCCCTCGAACAGACCCTGCGGGTCTTCCAGGAGTACCGCGACCCGGAGCGGATCCAGGAGCGGGTCACCGCCCTCTCGCTCCGCAACCTGACCGCGGCCGGCCTCACCCCCGCCCCGCCCCCCGAGGCACCGCGACCGCTGACCGACCACACGGTGGTCCGGGCCCGCACCCGGGTGCTGCACGCACCGGCGGGCGGAGCACAACTCTGCGCCGCCAACGGGCACGTGACCGGCACCGCCCTGACACCCCACCACCTGGACGAGCTGCTGCACCGCCTGGCCGCCACCGAGTCCGCCCCGCTCCCGGTGGGCGAGCTGCTGGCCCCCCTCCCACCCGCCGCCCGGACGGAGGCCCGCCACCTGCTGTCGGCGCTGGAGAGCTTCCGCGCCCTTGGCCGGTTCTAGTGGCTCGTCTCGGTTCCTTGGTTGGGTAATTGATCCTTCGTCTGTTGCGCGGCAGGCTGCTTCCAGGAGTGATCGTGGAGGTGGTCGTGGGGCGTCGTCCGGGAGTGTTCGTCCGGCCGGTGGGCATGGAGGAGGGGTGTCGGCTGCAGCGGATCAGCCGGACCGCGAAGGATCCGGTGAGGCTTCGGCGGGCGATCGTGGTGATGATGTCCGCGCAGGGCCAGTCCGTGCCGGACAGCACCTCGTTGATGCAGGTCAGCGCCGACTATGTGCGCGACGTCATCCACGCGTTCAACGAGCGGGGGTTCGAGGCACTGGACCCAAAATGGAGCGGGGGACGCCCCAGGACGATCAGCGGCCAGGTGCGTGAGCACCGCAGCCACGGCGAGCAGAACGCCGCCAACGGCGCCTATGTGCGCTGGCACAACACCCGTGCCCGGCCGAAGACCAACTTCGCCCCCGACTCACCCATCCGCACCTGGACCCAGTACCCGGGGACCCGTGCGGCCTGAACGACCGGGCTTCACTGCGCGTCGGTCAGTCGTCCTCCAGCGGCCGTGACCAGCCACAGCAGCGCGCCTGAAGCAAACGGGACGTCCTCGGCAACGACATCGATCCAGCCGACCTCCTCCGCAGTGCCCGCGTCCCACCATGCCCATCCCCGCGAATCGCCGTCCGGATCGAACCAGTGCAGCCACCCGGACAGGGACCACGCCGGTTCCCACGCCGCCCGCTCTGCCGACGTCAGGCGTCGCCAGGCCGCCAGCTCACGTCGGGCCTGCTCGGGCGACCGCTCAGGAGCACACGATTCGGTGAACCAGCCGGGCAGAATGGTCTGCCAGGTCTCCAACCCCGGCCACGGGGCTCTGGCCCCATCGAGGACGCAGACCATGACGTCGCGGGCACGCGAGACAACCGCACCAGGACACTCCGCAGTGAAAGCGAGCCGATCGACTACCCCCTGCGGGGCGTCCCCAGCCACCGGACCTGACAGCACACGTCGGAACTCCTCGGTATCGATCACACCCGAATCCTGCCGCACATTCCTCCCGACATAGCCAGGCCAGCTATCGGAGATGAGCCACCGAGACGGTGTTGCTTCCGGTTGTGCAGGGTCGTGCCGTGAGCTTCGGACCGAGCGTCGGCGCGGGCCCGGCGGTGAGCGGGCAGTATCCAGTCAGGAGCCCCGCAAGGTTTATGGAGGGACCAGGCCGATCGCCTGCCGGCGCCAAGCTTGTCCAGCAGCTCAGGTCGGTCTCCGTAGGACGATCTGGAATGCTGGGGCGATGTGGCGGGAACTGGTTCTGAATGTGATGGCGGATGCCGAAGTTGGCGGTCCGGCCGGGGAAGACTCGTTGGCGGCGGTCGAACGCGTACTTGGGCAGCCGCTGCCCCCCGAGCTTGCTGCGCTGTTGGGTGAATGCGATGGCGTTCGAGGACGCAATGGTCTCGACGTCATCTGGAGCGCGGAGCGGATCGCGAAGGACAATGCCGACTTTCGAACGGCCAGGGATCTCGCCGAGCTGTACATGCCGTTCGAGCCGTTGATGTTCTTCGGCAGCAACGCAGGGGGTGACCAGTTCGCCTTCGTCCGGACCCCGCAACGCAACGAGGTCTTCGTCTGGGAGCACGAGACTGACAGCAGGTACCTGGTTTCGTACGGGTTGGACCAGTATCTGGAGCAGGCTCTCCAGGCACGCGGGGACTGGTACCGGTAGTCCTGCAACCTTGTAGCCGGGCATTGTTCAGCTCACCCGCGCGCCTGCACGTTGCGCGCAAGCCTGCGCACACACTCCTGAGTGATCGGCCGGCCGACGTTCTTCACCGTGAGGTCCGGCTACCTCTTCGCAGTGCGGCCGCCCATCCCGGGACTCGTGATCGCTACGGCTGAGGGGCCGTCACCCCGGGGAGACGGGCGGCAGGAGGTCGCTCGGGCTGACGGTGTAGGTCAGTGGGGGGTAGGTGAAGTCCGGCTCGGTGTTCTCCTGGCGGCGCATCCGGAAGAAGTCGCGTTGTTGGTCCTCGTCGGCCAGGGTCAGGCGGTCGCCCCGGGGGAGGTGGGGGTGTCCGTCGTGGAAGCGGACGAGGGTCTTCGAGGTTCGGAAGGTGAGGCCGAGCCAGCGGTTCTCGGTGCGTCGGGAGGGCGAGCCCAGGACGATGCGGTGCTTGAGGCGTCGGTTCTCCTCGACCGAGAACACGACGAATCCGTTGTGGGTGAGCGGGACTTCGAGGGTGTCGCCGGACTCCTTGGACTCGACGAGCAGTCGGCGCGGCGGGTCCGCCTCGGGGTGTTCGTAGCAGGAGAAGACGGCGATGTGCGAGCCGTCGGCGAGGTCGAGGGCCTGGTCCGAGTGGGCGCCCATCTTGGCGTAGGCGTTGGTGTAGCACTCGACGAGGGCGTTGTTGAAGCCGAGCGGCAGTGCTGCACGTTCGCGGATCAGTTCCGCCAACCGCCGGTGCACGGCGCCGAAGTGCTGGGCGGGGTGGGCGTAGCGGTTGGTCGTGCGGACGAGCGGGACGGCACCGGTGGTCTCGTCGACCCGGGTGAGGGTGGTGCCCCGGCGGCCCTTCCCGAGTTCTTCGAAGCGGGCGGAGACGGAGAGCTCGGGGAAGGGGTTCTCCGCCGGTGGGAGCTCGTGGACGAGGACGGCGTCGGAGAGCTCAGGAGCGGGGAGCAAGGTAGTCCCCCGAGTTCATGCTGAAGAGGAACCTGTCGCCGTAGTCGACGGGGGACGTGCTGCGGTTCTCCTCCGCGTACAGCCGGCGCAGCTCGGCCATGCCCTCCTCCGTGGCGGGCTCCAACTCCAGCGGCCCGCCCTCCCGTTGGAGATAGGTCCTGCCGTCCCGGTGCACGGCTTCGGTGTCCGAGCAGCGGACCACGTACCCGAGGCGGGTCGGCAGCAGCCCGGCGTCCAGGGTCGAGGGCCGGATCTCGTGGGTGTACAGGCGGTTGGTGGAGAGCGGCATGAAGAAGACGGAGCCGGGGTACAGCGTCACGCCGAACCGGGCGGGGAGGGCGGTCCCGTCGGGACCCGCGGTCGGCTCCTTCAGGCGGAAGTCGAGCCGGGTGAGCCCGCTGGTGCGCTTCACGCCGAGGTCGAAGGGGTCGTCGGCCAGGGGGTGGAGCCGGTCGAGGCCCTGGTAGAAGGTGCAGAAGGCCATCACGCCGTCGGCGGGCATGTCCTTGGTCTTGTCGGCGTGGGAGGAGATCCTGGCCTTGGACTGCTTGCGCTCCGCCGTGGCGAGGGTGTTGTGGTAGACCTGCGCGAGGACGTGGTTGAGCGGTGCGTGGCCCCGGAAGACGGTGGCGGCCTCGCGGTTGAGGGCGTCGACGATCTCGGTGTCGGTCGGCCGGAAGGTCTCGGTCGGCCCCGAGAGGTTGGTGGAGCAGCGGAGCAGGCGGAAGTGCAGGGCGTCGCCCGCCCGGGTGACGGGCGTCAGGTAGATCCCGCTGCGGTGCGCCGTCCCGGGCTTGGTGGACTCCGTCAGGGACTGGAACTCGTGCTCGGCGAGGATCCTCCCGAAGTGGTCGGCCTCCGGCTCGAAGAAGCGGCGGTAGTACACGCCGGCGCCGTGCACGCGCACCGGGACCCGCCCGAGGCCGACCACCGGCCAGGGTCCCGGGTGGCCGTGCGACAGCTCCCGGACGACGAAGACCCGTGCGGCGGGGCGGAGTTGGTGCTCGGCGTAGGTGGAGACGTCGCCGCAGAGGTAGACGGTCCTCCCCGCGAGGTCGGCGGCGCCGGAGGCGAGCTCCCCGGGCGTGATGACGGACCCGAAGAAGTCCCCGCGCGTGTCACGGTCCGTCACCGTCGAAGGTGCGACCAGGATGTGGTCCGCATCCTGGAGCCGGGCCTCTGCTGTCTGCATCGAATGTACCTGTCGTCGTCCGTCGAGCCTCGATGCTCTCACGGGCTCCGACGGTGGGCAACGAAGATCGGGCACCCACCCCAACCAGCCTTTTTCGCAGGTCGGTTGGGGTGGGAGCCCTCGGCCAAGGCTACTTCAGGTGCCGGGTGAAGAACCGGGCGGCGGCCTCTCCGGCGAAGGCCGGGACGCCGGTGTGCCCGCCCATGTTGGCGTTGAGCGTCTTCTCCCGGGAGCCGAAGGCGTCGAAGAGCGCGAGGGAGGCCTGCCGGTCGTTCCCCTCGTCGTCCCACTGGAGCAGGACGTGCAGCGGAATGCCGACCCGGCGGGCCTCCTCGACGGTGGCGGCGGGCACGAAGCTCCCGGCGAACAGGACGGCGGCCTCGATGCGCGGATCGACCGCCGCCAGCCGGGTGCCGACGGCGATCACCCCGCCCGAGTAGCCGACGGGCCCCCGGAGCCCGGGCAGGTCGAGGAGGGCGTCCAGAGCGGCCTGCCACTCCGGGACGGTCCGGTCCACCAGCGGGAGGATCAGGGCGTCGACGATCGCCGGGCCGACCGGCTCGCCGGCCTCCATCGTGCGGCGCAACTCGGCCCGGGCCCGGTCGAGTTCGGGCAGGCGGGGCCGGTCTCCGCTGCCGGGGAGTTCGATGGTGGCGGTGGCGAAGCCGTCCGCCGCGGCCTGTCGCGCCCGCGCGAGCAGCGCGGGGTACATCCGAGCCAGGCCCAGGGGAGGGTGGCCGAGCAGGATCAGCGGAGCCGGTGCGGCGGCCGGTTCGGGCGTCCAGAGGAAGCCCGGCACGTCGCCGAGGGTGAACCCGCGCTCGAGGAGGTCGCCGTCGAGACGCTGTTCGGAGGTGAAGCGCATGGTGGTCATGCCTTTCGGGAGGGCTCAGAGAACGGCGCTCCCGGGCGACCTACCGCCCGACCGTGACCTCGGAGAGGAGCACCCACGTCGATACTGCGTTCACGGGTACCACCTCCTCGTTCTGCCACACGGTCGCTGAGAACGTAGCAGCGCCCGCGGCCCCGGCACAAACGGTTTGGTGACGCAGATGGGAGCATGGCGGAGTGGACGATCTCCGGTGGGACGACGTGAGCGACCTCTTCGACCCCGACCTGATGGGGGCCCTGCCGGACGTCTGCGTGGCGGGCAGCTCGGTCGAGGACTGGCAGGCCGTGTTCGACCTCGTGGTCGCGGCCGGGTGGGAGTGGGGCTACGAGGTGGGTGGTGTGACGGCGCCGCTGCCGAGGGCGGCGGAGGTGCTTGCCCGCTCACCCGAGGAGGACACGGTACGGCTGTGGGTCCGGCCCGTCGACGGGGTGCTGGTGAACTTCTGGCCGATGGTGGCCGAGGAGATCGACTTCGACGTGGACCTCCGGGAGTTGCAGGGCCAGCAGGGGGTGGACACGCTGTGCCGCTTCCTGGCCACGGTCGGGCGTCGGCTCGGCAAGGCGGTGGTCATGACGGACGAGGGCGACCGTCGGAACGCCGTGCTCGGGTACGACCCGGTGGTGGACGCCGTCGTGGTGTTGGCCGAGCCCCGGTAAGTCGGTGTCGGGGGGAGACGCGGCCCGGGCATACTCGGCCGGTATGACGGGTGATCATGGTGTGGACGGGCCGGCGCTGCGGCGGGTGCTGGAGCGGGCGGGCGGGCCGGAGGTGCTGGCGCTGTTGGCGGAGGAGTTGAGCGGAGCGGACCTCACCACGCTGATGCTGGAGGTCTACCGGCGGCGGGCCGAGCGGACCGGGCCGGCCGAGGTGATGCGGCGGTATCGGGACGACCGGTTCGTGGCGCCGGCTCCGGTCGGGTACCGGGACCTGCGGCGGGCGGAGGACCGGCTGGTGGCGGCGCTGCCGGAGGGCTTCGAGGTGGTGACGCTGGCGCCGCTCGTCCCGCTGGCCGCGCACAGCGCCGTCGGGCCCGTCGACCCCCGGAAGGTGGTGGCCACCGTACGCGGAACGGAGGTGGCGGCGGACCCGACCAACGGGCTGGCCCTGGAGGCGGCCCGGCGGCGGACGGGGACCCGGTCCGCGGAGCCGGTACGGCTGGCGGGCAGTCAGCGGGTGGTCCGGGCCCAGCGGTTCGAGGGGGCGGGGATGCTCGCCCACTTCCAGCTCTTCGCCCTGGTGACGGCGGGCCGGGACACGGGGGGCCAGGGTTTCGAGCGCCAGCACCTGCTCGAACACCTCCGCTTCGCCGCCGAGGCCCTGGCGGGCGGCCGGGTCGAGGTCAGGCTCACCGCCCTGGACGGGGCCGGCGCCGCGCTCGTGGAGCACGTCCGGGCGGAGCTGGCCGGCACCCCGGGCCTGGATGTGGTCGAGGACCCCGACCGGGCCACGGGGCGCGGCTACTACTCCGGCCTCTGCTACAAGGTCCACCTCGTCACGGCGGAGGGGCCGGTGGAGGTCGGGGACGGTGGTTTCACCGACTGGACTCGGCGCCTCACCGGAAACCGCAAGGAGCGCCTGCTGATCGGCGGCTTCGGCGTCGACCGTCTCGTGGCCCTCGACCGACCGGCTTGACGGGCCGTCAGGCCGAGGTGGCGGAAGGGGTGCCGCGGCGTTGGAACCAGCGGGCCACCGGGTGGAGGGTCGCGCCGTGCAGCAGGATGCTGAGCAGCACGGTGGTGCACATGACGTCGATGACGAAGAAGCCCCGTTCGTCGTCCAGGTGGGTGGCGGCCAGGACGGCGAAGACGATCGAGGTGACGCCGCGCGAGCC
Organism: Kitasatospora albolonga; assembly: GCF_039535905.1. GTDB lineage: Bacteria > Actinomycetota > Actinomycetes > Streptomycetales > Streptomycetaceae > Kitasatospora > Kitasatospora albolonga. The sequence goes on from NZ_BAAAYB010000063.1 coordinate 10,223, forward strand.
GAGCCAGCCGATCGCGGCGCGCTCCGGCCAGGAGAACTGCAGCCGCCCCAGGGAGAGCAGCACCGGCACCATCCTGGCCACCGTGAGGACCAGCAGTGCGTAGCCGAGCACCGTCCAGGACACCCCGTCGGCGAACTCCTGGGCGGCCAGGGCGCCGAGCGTGAACCAGACCGCGAAGGCCATCAACTGGCTGGTGTCGCGCACCAGGTGGACGGTGGCCGGGCCGAGCGTGTGGGCGGCGGGGGCGAAGCAGACCCCGGCCACGAAGGCGGCCACGAAGCCGTTGCCGTCGATCAGGACGGCGGAGCTGTAGGCGAGGAAGGGCAGCGCCAGGGTGGCGAACGGCAGCGACTCCGGTCCGGTCCAGCCCTTGGCGACCGCCACCGGGGCCAGCCGGCTGGCGGTCAGGCCCCAGAAGCAGCCCACCAGGAGGGCCAGGCCGGCGCCCTTGACGGTGCTCCAGAGCAGCGAGCCGACCGAGGTGTCGGCGGCGGAGGTGAGGTTGGCCAGGCAGAACAGGAAGACGGGGGAGATCAGGCCGTCGTTGAGACCGGCCTCCAGGTTGAGCGCGGCGCGCACGCGCAGCGGGATGCGGGCCTCGGCGAGGAGCGCCGAGATCGGGGCCAGGTCGATCGGCATGACCACCAGGGCGATCACCGCCAGCAGCCACCAGCTCTGGCCGGGGAAGAAGACGTAGCCGAGCAGGGTGGCCAGGCCGATCGAGGCCGGGAGCGCGAGGGCGAGCAGGCGCCACTCGCCGGAGGTCCGGGAGCGGTCGTAGTCCTTGGACTCGGTGGCGTCCGTGAACAGCAGGACGGCGAGCACGACTTCGGTGGCGAGCTGGAAGCCGTGCGCGTCCAGGTCGATCGTGACCGTGGGGTCCTCGCCGGTGGTGAGCACGATCCCGGCGAGCGCGAAGGCCAGCGGGCCGGTGACGCTCCAGCGCGCCAGGCGGTCGGCCATCAGGGCCCAGGCGAACAGCAGGAACAGCACGATCAGTATGGCGGTCATCGACTCTCGCAGGTCTGGTGGTGCGGTGGGCGGTTCCGGTGGGGTGAGTTGATCACCCGTCCGCGCGTCAGCCTCTCAGAGCCGTGCCCGCGCGCGGAGGAGGCACACGGGCACTCCCGGCTGCCCGGACGCGGCGGTGCCCCGGCATCCCGTGAGGACGGGGTGCCGGGGCGGAGTACGGTCCGACGGTGCGTCAGGCGGCGGGCGGCGCGCCGACGGGGCGCCGGGGTATCAGGCGGTGGGCCGGGTCAGGCCTCCGGGTCCCAGTCCTTGAGCTGGTGGAAGGGCTCCTGCTCGCCGTCGCCCTTGACCGACTCGATCTCGACGCGGCCGTAGAAGGTCAGGACCAGGTCGGAGGCGGTGCCGCGGAGCGAGCCGGTGGGCGCGGCGTGCTCCTCGCCCGGGGCGAGGGCGACGGCGGACGCCCCGGCGGCGCCGAGGGTCAGGCGCCAGGTGCGGCCCTCGATGGCCACGAAGTCACCGGTGACGGGCCGGTGCGGCCAGGGGGTGGAGGTCGTCACGCAGGTCGCGAGGAACTCCTCGACGCCGTCCAGGGCGATCCGCTCCGGCAGGGCCTGCGGGGCGCCGATGGTGAGCTGCGCGTCGTAGGTGTGGACGGCGCTCTCCTGCACCCGGTGGCGGGCGACGCCGCCGGCGGTCCGGGGGTTGGCGGAGCCCTCCCACCAGGTCCAGCAGGGGGCGTCCTCGCCGTGCTCGCGCAGGGTCGAGACCAGCTGCTCGGTGCCGGCGGCCAGCCAGGCCAGCAGGGCGTCGAGCTCGCGCGGGGCGGGCTCCGCCTTGGCGGCCAGGCCCTCGGGCGACGGGCCCTCGGCGGGGCCGGCCGCGACGTTGTGGGACCAGAGGCGCTCGCCCCCGCCGAGGTGGTGGGCCAGGTCGTACAGCGACCAGTCCGGGCAGGTGGGGACCGTGGCGTCCAGGTCGGGAGCGGCGGCGACGGCCGCGCGGAACGCGGCCGCGCGCTCCTCGATGAGCTCGAGCAGCACGGGGAAGGCGAGGTTCTGTGTCACGGGTGACTGTCTATCACCGATGATCTTGTGAATGCGTGTGGTTTTCCCGGGACCGGTTCCTAGGACGCTGGTCGTAGGGCCGCGGCCCGAAGCGGGCGGGCCGTCCCGGGCGGTGGGATGGGGGCATGAACAACGACGCACCCCTGCCCGAGTCGGTGATCGAACGCCTCGCGGTCGAGCGCAACGCCTGGCTCTGCACCGTCCGCGCGAACGGTACGCCGCACGTGACCCCGATCTGGTTCGTCTACCGGGAGGGCGTGTGGTGGATCGGCTCGGACGCCCTCTCCGTCAAGGTCCGCAACGCGCTGCGCTTCCCCTCCGTCTCCCTCGCCCTGGAAGGCGGCAACCGACCGGTGGTCGCGGAGGGCGAGGTCACGGTCCGTCAGGAGGACGAGTTCCCGCCCGAGATCGTGGCGGCCTTCGCGGCCAAGTACGACTGGGACGTCGCCGCCCCGTACCGCCCCGACAGTGCCCGGGTGCTCCTCGAAGTCCCGGTCCGCCGCTGGCTGCTGGCGGGCACGGCGCAGTGAGTCAGCGGCCGGGGAAGGGCAGGAGCTCGCGCTCCCACTCCCCGGCCGCCGTCATCAGCCCGTCCTCGGTGAGGTCGAAGCACACGTCATAGGGCACCCGGTGGCCGTCGGCGTCCCGGCTCCAGGGCGGGGCGGCCTCCAGGTGCACGGTGAGGCGGACGGTCACGGTGCCGGCGGTGCGGGCGGCCACGCTGAAGGAGAGCACCGGTTCGAGGAACTCCAGCCGAGGGGACCACTCGTCGTCGCGGTTGCGGTGGGCGACGGGGATCCGCCCGTCGGCGGCCGCGCGCAGCCAGCCGGTCAGCTCCTCGGCCTCGTCCGTCAGGAGCGCGGGGTCCTCGAAGGACCAGCCGCCGGCCGGGTCGGTGACCCGGCCGGCGACGACCAGCCAGTTGTCGTCGTAGTACTCCCCGCTGGTGGCCCCGAACTGGTAGCGCACGGGCCGCAGGTCGAGGCTCGTCCCGCCGCTCGTCAGTCGCATACGGGCATCATGGCACGTCAGGCGGGCCGTTCGGCCGGGGTGCGTTCGGCGGACCAGGCGGACCAGAGGGCGGCGTACGGGCCATCGGCCTGGACGAGGTCGGCGTGGGTGCCGGTCTCGACCACCCGGCCGCCGTCGAGGACGACGACGCGGTCGGCGGTGGCGGCCTGGGTGAGGCGGTGGGCGACCGTGAGGGCGGTGCGGCCGGCCAGGGCGGCGTCGGCGGCGGCCTCCAGCTCGCGGGCGCCCGCGCTGCCCGCGTCGGCGGTGGCCTCGTCGAGGACGGCGATCGGGGGGTCGGTGAGGACCAGCCGGGCCAGGGCGAGGTGCTGGGCCTGAGCGGTCGTCAGGCGGTGGCCGCCGTCGCCGACCACGGTGGCGAGGCCCTCGGGGAGGGCGTCGACCCAGGTCAGGGCGCCGACGGCCGCGAGCGCGGTGCGCAGCTCGGCGTCGGTCGCGCGGGGCCGGGCCAGGCGCAGGTCGTCGGCGAGCGGGCCGGCGAAGACGTGCACCTCCTGGCTGATCAGGGCGACGGCGCCGCGCACCCCGGCCGGGCCGAGCTCCGCGAGCTCGGCGCCGCCGAGCCGGATGCTGCCGGAGGAGGCCCGGTGCACCCCGGCCACCAGCTTGGCGAGGGTGGTCTTGCCCGCCCCGCTGGCCCCGACCAGAGCGACCCGTTCGCCGTCACTGACCGTCAGGGAGACCTCGTGCAGCACCGGGTGCCCGTCGCGGTAGGCGTGGTGGAGGGCCGTGACGGCGACGGAGGCGTCGGCGGGCCCGGGGGCGTCGGCGGGCTCCGGCTCGGTGGGGAGAGCGGCGAGCCCGACCAGCCGGGCCAGGGCGGCGCCCGCCGACTGGGCGTCGTCGACCAGCACCAGGGCGGCGTTGATCGGGTTGAAGAGACCGTGGAAGTACAGGGCGGCGGCGGTGGCCGTGCCCAGGCTCACCTCCTCGGCGTCCACCAGCAGGAACCCCGCCACCAGCACCGAGGCCAGCCCGATGAACTCGGCCAGGTTCAGCCGGGAGAAGAAGCCGGTGACCAGCCGGGTGCCGCGCATCCAGAGCTGCACGGAGTCGTCCGAACGCTTCTCCACCAAGCCCACCTGGTGCTCCGTCAGCCGCAGTGCCCGCACGGTGCGGACCCCGCCGACACCGTCCAGCAGCTGCTGCTGGAGCGCCCCGGCGGCGGCCCGCTGGGCCGCGTAGACCGGGACGGCCCTCGGCAGGTACCAGCGCATGGTCAGCCAGTGCACGGGCGCGGCGGCCAGCACGGCGAGGGCGAAGCGCCAGTCCAGCAGGGCCAGTGCCACCAGGGTGAGCACGATGGCGAGCACCGAGCGGGCGAACTCGGGCAGCGCCTGGCGCACCGTGCGCGCCACCAGGGCGACGTCCCCGGTGACCCGGGAGGTCAGGTCGCCCACCCCGGCCCGCTCCACCCGCTCCAGCGGCAGACGCAGCGCCCGCTCGACGAACTCCTCGCGCACGGTGGCGAGCACGCCCTCGCCCAGCCGGGCCACCAGGGCGCTGCCGTACGCGATGGCCGCGCCGCGCCCGAGCGCGACGGCCACCAGCAGGACCAGCGGCAGGGTGAGCGAGCCGGTGCCGGCCTTCGCCCTCACCAGGTCGACCAGGCGGCCGAGCAGCGGGGCCGTGAGCAGACCGACGGCGGTGCCGAGCACCAGCACGGTCAGCGCCCCCGCGGTCAGGGCGCGCTGACGGAGCACCAGGCGCCGCAGCACGGCCCAGGTCTCGGCGCCGCCCGCGACCGGCAGCAGTTCGCGGTCGGCGGGTGCGTGGGTCGGGGTCACGGTCGGGTCCTCCGCGGTGGTCGTCATGCCAGCACCAGGGTGCGGTAGGCGGGGTCGGCGGTGAGGGTCTGGTGGGTGCCGTCGGCGGTGACGGCGCCGTCGGTGAGGACCACCACCCGGTCGGCGCGGGCGAGCAGGGCCGGGCTGGTGGTGACCAGCACGGTGGTGCGGCCGTGGCGCAGCGCGCGCAGCCGCTCGGCGATCCGGGACTCCGTGACGGAGTCCACGGCGGTGGTCGGGTCGTGCAGGACGAGTACGGCCGGTGAGGCGGCCAACGCCCGTGCCAGGGCGACGCGTTGCCGCTGGCCGCCGGAGAGCGAACGGCCGCCCTCGCTGACCTCGGTGTCCAGCCCGGCGGGCAGGGCGGCGGCCACCTCGTCGGCGGCGGATGCGGCGAGCACGGCCCCGGTCAGCTCGCCGTCGGGCGAGCCGAGGAGGTTCTCCCGCAGGGTGCCCGCGAAGAGCACGGCGTCGTGGTGGGCGACCAGGACGGAGCGGCGCAGCTCGGCCGGGTCGAGGGCGGTCAGGCTGGTGCCGTCCAACTCGACCGTTCCGGCGGCCGGGTCGGCCTCGCGGCCGAGGCAGCGCAGCAGGTCGGCCGCGGCCGCCGGATCGTCCGTGACCACGCCGAGCAGCTCGCCGGGCGCGACCTCCAGGTCAAGCCCGCGCAGGGCGCCGTAGCCGACGCCGCTCAGCCGCAGCCCGCCGGGGCCGGGGCCGGCGGACCAGGGCCCGGAGCCGGGCGTGGCCGCGTGCGGTGCGCGGTGGTGCGGCACCGCGGGCGGGGCGGCCAGCACCTCGGCGATCCGCCCGGCCGAGGCCCGGCCCTGGGCGAACTCGCCGTTGGCCCAGGTGAGCACCTGGAACGGGCCGAGCAGGAACTGCGCCAGACCGACCGCGGCGATCAGCTCGCCGACGCTGACCCGTCCGTCCATCGCCAGCACCGCGCCGACCAGGGCGATCAGCACGATGAAGAGCCCGGTCAGCGCCTGGAGCCCCCCGTCGTGCGCGGCCCGGCTGCGGGCGGCCCGCAGCGCCGCGGCGAGCGAGTCCTGACTCACGGTCCGGTACCGGGCCACCGCCGCCGCCTCGGCGCCGATGCCCTTGAGCACCCGCAGGCCGGTGACCAGGTCGGCGGCGATGCCACCGGCGCGGGCGGCGCGGTCCTGCTCCACGCCGCTGCGCCGCTCCAGCGGGCGGCTGATGCGGTGGCCGAGCCAGAGCAGCGGCGGTATGCCGAGGAGCACCAGCAGGCCGAGCGGCACCGAGATCCGCAGCAGCAGCGCGGCGCTGACGCCCAGTCCGGCCAGCGCGGCGACGCCGAACGGCAGCACGGTGGCCACCACTCCGACCCGCTTGGCGTCGCCGGTGGCGATGCCGGCCAGCGCACCGGGCAGGTGCCCGGCCTCGGCGCCGCCGTACGGGTCCAGCACCCGGGTGGTGAGGGCCAGGCGCAGCCGGTGGGCGGCCTGCTCGCTGGCGCGCTCCGCCAGTCTGGCGCCCGTGCGGTAGCAGGTGGAGAGGAGCAGGAAGAGCACGGCGAGCAGGGCCAGCCAGCGCAGCAGCGCGGGGACGGAGCCGGTGGCCACGGCCCGGTCGATCACCGCGCCCATCACCACCGGCACCAGCGCCTCGCAGTGTCTGGTGTCCCATGCCGAGCAGCGCCGCGCCGGTCAGCAGGCGGCGTTGGCCGCGGAGCGCGCCGCGCAGGACGGCGCCTCCGCTCGGTCCTGCTGTGGCCATGGACGTCCTTTCGGGTGATCTTGCGATGGTGGCCCAACGTCCGCTGTGACCAGTGGTTCTGACGGTGCGTCAGGTGTTGGTTCGAGTGTTGACCTCTACCGAGGAGACAGGTTAGCCTTACCTAACTATGAATGTCGAACCGTCGGCGGCCCTGCGGCGCACTCTCGGCTGGCCCTGGCCGCCGGGTGCTCCTGCTGCTCTGCCTGCTCAGTCTCTGGATCGGCACCCGGGACGTCCCGGTCAGCACGACCTGGCGGGTGCTCTGGCACCCCGACGGCTCGAACGCCGCCACCGTCGTCCACGACTACCGCATCCCGCGCACCCTGCTCGCCCTCCTGGTCGGCAGCGCGCTCGGCACCGCCGGCGCCCTGATGCAGGCCCTCACCCGCAACCCGCTGGCCGACCCGGGCCTGCTCGGCGTCAGCCTCGGCGCCGCCACCGGCGTCGTGGTCGCGATCGGCTTCCTCGGCGTCTCCAGCGTGCTGGGCTACGTCTGGTTCGCCCTGCTCGGCGCCGCCGTGGCCACCCTCGCCGTGTACCTGCTCGGCGCGGCGGGCCGCGGCCAAGCCACCCCCGAACGGCTGGTGGTGGCCGGAGCGGCGCTCACCGCCGTGCTGTTCGCCTTCGACTCCGCCGTCCTGCTGCTCGACCCCGAGGTCTTCGACGAGTTCCGGTTCTGGACCGTCGGTTCGCTCGCCGGGCGCCGCTACGACGTCCTGCTGGCCGTGCTGCCCTTCGTCCTGACGGGCGGTCTGATCGCCGTCGCCCTGGCCCGGGCCCTGAACGCGCTCGGCCTCGGGGACCAGGTCGGCCGCGGCCTGGGCGTCGCCGTCGGCCGCACCCGCGCCCTCGGCGGCCTCGCCGTCCTGCTGCTGTGCGGCGCCGCCACCGCGGCCGCCGGGCCGATCGCCTTCCTCGGCCTCGCCGTCCCGCACGTGGCCCGCTTCCTGGTCGGCCCGGACCAGCGCTGGGTACTGGCCTACTCCGCCGTGCTCGCCCCGCTGCTGCTGCTCGCCGCGGACGTGGCCGGGCGGGTGGCCGGGGCGCCCGGCGAGATCCAGGTCGGCATCGTCACCGCCGTGCTCGGCGGCCCGCTCTTCCTCGCCCTGTGCCGCCGCCGCAGGCTGGTGCTCCTGTGAGCGCCCGTCAGACCGCCGTGCAGGCACGGGCAGTGGGCCGCCCGGCGATCGGCCATCCGGTGCTGCGCCATGGACGGTGGTCGGTCCGGGTGGTGCCCCGGACGGTCGCCGTCTGTGCCGGCCTCGCGGCCCTGCTGCTCGGCGTCTGCCTGCTCTCCCTGGCCGTGGGCGAGGTGCACCTGACGCCGCGTGAGGTCTACGGCGCACTCACCGGCGAGCCCGGCGCCGCCGACTTCGTCGTCAACACCCTGCGCCTGCCCCGCCTGTTGCTCGCCCTACTGGTCGGCGCAGCCCTGGCGGTCAGCGGAGCCGTCCTCCAGGGTCTGACCGGCAACCCGCTCGGCAGCCCCGACGTCATCGGCCTCACCAACGGTGCCGCCACCGGCGCCCTGCTGGTCATCGTGGTCCGGCACGGCAGCCTCACCGAGACCGCCCTCGGCGCCCTCGCGGGCGGCCTGGCCACCGCCTTGCTGGTCCAACTCCTCGCCTCGGGGCGGGGGTTGCCGGGCTTCCGTCTGGTGGTGATCGGCATCGGCACCAGCGCCATCCTGCTGTCCGTCAACTCCTACCTGATCACCCGCGCCAGCCTGGAGGACGCGCTGGCCGCCCAGAGCTGGCTGATCGGCAGCCTCAACAGCCGCACCTGGCCCCAGGTCACCGCCCTCGCCATCGGCGTCGCGATCCTGCTGCCGCCCACCCTCTGGTACGGCCGCCGGCTCGGCATGCTCGCCCTCGGCGAGGACACCGCCCGGGCGCTCGGCATGCGCACCGGCCCCACCCGGGCCGTCCTGCTGCTGCTCGGCGTCGCCCTGGCCGCCGTCGGCACCGCCGTCACCGGCCCGATCTGGTTCGTCGCGCTGGCCGCCCCGCAGCTCGCCCGCCGACTGGTCGGCGGCCGCGGCGGTACCGGCGGGGGCCTGGTGCCCGCCGCCCTCAGCGGAGCCCTGCTGCTGGCCGCGAGCGACTTCGCGGTCCAGCGGGTCTTCGCCCCCGCCCCCATGCCGGTCGGCATCGCCACCGGCACGCTGGGCGGCCTCTACCTCTGTCTCCTGCTGATCGGCGAAACCCGAAAGAGCGGCACATGACCGTCACCTCCACCACCCTTCCCACGGCCTCCACCGTCCCTGCCGTGCACGACGGCTCCCGGCTGCGGGCCGAGGACCTCACCCTGGCCTACGACCAACGCACGGTCGCGAGTTCACTGACCGTCAGCATCCCGGACCGCTCCTTCACCGTGATCCTCGGCCCGAACGCGTGCGGCAAGTCCACCCTGCTCAAGGCCCTGGCCCGGCTCATCAAGCCCACCGGCGGCACGGTCCTGCTCGACGGCGCCTCGATCGCCACCTACCGGACCCGCGAGGTGGCCCGCCGGCTGGGCCTGCTCCCGCAGTCCGCCAACGCGCCCAGCGGCATCTCGGTCTCCGAGCTGGTGGCCCGGGGGCGCTACCCGCACCAGGGCTTCCTGCGCCAGTGGTCCGCCGAGGACGAGGGCGCCGTCACCGAGGCGATGCGCCGCACCGGCGTCCTCGACCTCGCCGACCGGCCGGTCGACGATCTCTCCGGCGGGCAGCGCCAACGCGTCTGGCTGGCCATGGTGCTGGCCCAGCAGACCGACATCCTGCTGCTGGACGAGCCGACCACCTACCTGGACATCTCGCACCAGTTCGAGGTCCTCGACCTCTGCGCCGAACTCCACGAGGAGCGCGGCCACACCGTGGTCGCCGTCCTCCACGACCTCAACCAGGCCGCCCGCTACGCCACCCACCTGGTGGTGCTCGGCCCCGACGGCGCGGTCGCGGCGGAGGGGGCCCCGGCCGAGGTGCTCACCGCCGAGCTGGTCGAGCGGGTCTTCGGCCTGCGCTGCCGGGTGGTCCCCGACCCGGAGACCGGTACACCGATGGTGGTCCGCGCCGCCCGCAAGCCCGCTGCCGCCGTTGTTACCGATCACCAGGACCCGGACCGATGACGACCCGACTGCTCGGCCTCACCACCTCCCTGATATCCGCCGCCGGCCGCAACGCCCGCGCCAGCCTGGCCGCCCGGGTCGCCGAACGCGGCCTGCGCCTGTGGCACGTCGCCGTCCTGGAGGCCCTCGCGGGCGGCTCCCTCTCCAAGGGAGAGCTCGCCGCCCGCCTCGACATCAACCCCAGCGACATCGTCAAGGTGGTCGACGACCTGATGGCCGCCGACTGCGCCGTCTGCACCCGCTCGCTGCGCGACCGCCGCCGGGTCGAGGTCTCCCTCACCCCGGCGGGCGAGTCGCTGCTGGCCGAGCTCACCGCCGAGCTCGTGGCGGTGGAGGACACCGTGCTGGCCCCGCTCAGCTGCGCCGAACGGGAGCAACTGGCGGGCCTGCTGGAGCGGTTGGCGTAGCGTCAGGCCGCCGTCACGGGGTGAGTACCAGGCTGACGTTGTGGCCGCCGAAGCCGAAGGCGTTGGCGAGGGCGGCGGTCTGGACGCCCTCGCGGGGCTTGCCGGTGACGATGTCCAGGGGGATCTCGGGGTCGGGGTCGCTGAGGTTGACGGTGGGCGGGGTGATGGCGTCCCGGAGCGAGAGGACCGTGGCCACGGCACCCAACGCGCCTGCCGCGCCGAAGAGGTGACCGGTCATCGACTTCACGGCCGTGACGGCGGGGTGGGTGCCGATCGCGGTGGCGATCGAGCGGGCCTCGGTGAGGTCGCCGAGCTGGGTGGAGGTGGCGTGCGCCTGGACGAGCGTGATGTCGGTGGGGGCGAGGCCCGCCTCGGCGACCGCCCGGCGGATGGCCCGGGCCTGGCCGTCGGTGTGGCCGGCGGTGATGTGGTGGGCGTCGGAGGTCACGGCGGCCCCCGCCAGGCGGGCGTGCCGCCGCGCGGCCCGGGCGGCGGCGAACGAGGCCCGCTCCAGCACCACCACGGCTGCGCCCTCCCCGATCACGAAGCCCTCCCGGCCGAGGTCGAACGGCCGTGAGGCCAGGGCCGGTTCGTCGTTGCGGGTGGAGTGCGCCCGGGCCGAGTGGAAGCCCGCGAGGGGCAGCGGGTGGATGCAGGCCTCGGCCCCGCCGGCCACCACCACGTCGGCCCGGCCGAGACGGATCAGGTCCAGCCCGAGGGCGATGGCCTCGGCCCCGGAGGCGCAGGCGGAGACGGGCGTGTGCGCTCCGGCCCGGGCGCCCAGCTCCAGACTCACCCAGGCGGCCGGGCCGTTGGCCATCAGCATCGGCACGGTGTGCGGCGACACCTTCCGCACACCGCTCGCGTGCAGCACGTCGTGCTGCCCGAGCAGGGTCAGCGCCCCGCCGGTCCCCGTGCCGATCACCACCGCGAGCCGCTCCGGATCCACCTCCGGCGACCCGGCGTCGGCCCACGCCTCCCGCGCGGCGATCAGCGCGATCTGCTCGCACCGGTCCAAGCGCCGGGCCTGCACCCGGTCCATCACGGTGGACGGCTCCACCGCCAGCTTTCCGGCGATCCGCACCGGGAAGCCCTCGGCCCACTCCTCCTCGATGGCCGAGATCCCCGACTGTCCGGCCAGCATCGCGGCCCAGGTGGTCGGCACGTCCCCACCGAGGGGTGTGGTGGCGCCGAGGCCGGTGACGATGACGTCTTCGAAGGCGGTCATGGCAAGGCTCCTTCTGTGGGGACGACACAGGCCGGAGGGAGAGTGCCTCCCCGGCCGAATGCCACTCTGCCAAGCCGCAGTTCATCCCTTGGTGTTCTTCCCTACCGCGTCCTGTGCTGACGGTTTGTAGGGTTCCGACGTTTGTCCGTGTCGTTCGCCGAAAGGTCATCAGGCCGTCGGACGAAGGCTCTGGTCGGCGTCGGACTCAGGTGGTGATCAGCGGCTCGTAGGCCGTGCCCTCCGGGGTGAACACCAGGACGTAGTCCGCTCCCGGGCCGGCGGCGACCTCGCGCAGGCGGCTCAGGGCGGCCACGTCGGTCGGGAGGGTGAGGCCGAGCGCGGCGGCGGCACGGTCCCGGCGCTCCACGAAGTCCGGCATGTCCTCCAGGTACTCTGCGGCGCGCTCGGCGCTCTCCTCGGCGGTGAACTCGGGGCAGTCGCGCCACCACGGCGCGACGAGCAGCAGCCGCAGCAGCTCCGGCAGCCCGATCGCGAGCAGGGCCGCCTGGCCCTCGGAGTCGGCGTAGAGCACCGGACGCTCCTCACCGCCGTCGCCGCAGAAGAAGTACGTGCCCCCGGCGCCGTCCGCCGCGAAGCCCTCCAACGCCGCCCCGGACGCCAGGTGCACCGGCTCGACGTGGTCACCGTGGTCCAGGTCGAAGTCACCCGGCCAGGAAAGGAGTTCGGCGATGTCGTCGTTCTCGCGGATGACGGTGATCAGTGATCGCATGCCCGGCACTGTAGTGGCCGTCACCGACGGCCGGACGGCGATGCCGTGTCAGGGACGGTCGTTGGCGGCGAGCAGGTGGCGGAGCCGTCGGATCTCGGCGATCAGACGGGGTACGTCCTGCCGGGCGTCGGCAATGAACTGGGCGTTCTGGTCCCAGAGTCCGTCGGTCACATCGAGGTAGCGGGGCTGCTGGACGAGCGTGGCGGCGATGATCTCCTGGTGGTCGAAGTCGGGCCACCGTTCGCCGAGACCGGTGTCGGGGACGGTGCTGATGGCGACCAGGCTCATGGCGTGGGCGTCGTCGAGTTGGCGGACGTGCCACGGGCCCGGGGTCGCGGCGTTCGCCAGTTCCTCGATCTCGGCGAGCTCTGCATCGGAGATCGGCTGATGGGTGTTCATCGGGATTCGGGCTCCTCACTCGTAGACGCGGGCCGCGCCGACCTGCCATGCGACGGAAGCCCAACTGACCGGTTCGAGCGGCGGGACGTCCGGGAACCTCGCGGGCCTGCCCAGGGTGGCGTCGAGCCAGGATTCCCAGGAATCCAGGAACTGGGCCGCTGATCCGCTCGCCCAGCCGCTGCCGTCACCGGCCCAGAGTCCCCGGGCGCTCCTGTCGCGCGTCCAGTCCCGCGCGCGTGCGTAGTCGGAGGCGAGGGCCAACAGCAGGACCCGCAGTTCTCCTGACGACGTGACGGGTGGCTCTTCCCCGAGGGGTGCGGGTTCGGCGACCCCGGCTGACGGGGCGTCGACGGCACGGAGCACCTGGTCGGCCAGGCCCGGCCAGCCGGGCTCCGGAGCCTGCTCGGGAAGGAGGCCGGCCCAGCGGAGCAGCAGGTCGTCGATCTCCGGGGCAGCGGCACCGAGGCCGTCGAACCGTGCGACGAGGCCGCGCAGCAGCGCACGGAAGTCCTCGCCGTTTTCCACCTCGTTGGTCACCGCGCGAGACTAGGACGCCGGGGAGGAGCCCGTCGACCGGATATCGGGCCGGTCGGATCGCCTTTGGCGGGCCTGTGGTCAGGGCCGAGGGGAGCCAATACGCGAGGCTCTCGACCGTCTTGGCCAGGGCGATGCGGGCGAGGACCGTCAGTTCGCGACGTCACCGCTGGTTGAACCGTCGGTCTGCTCGGTGGTTGTCCTGTTCCACCTGATCTGGTCCATGCTGGGTGCGCTGACCTGCGGCGACCAGACCGATGGGGACGGCAGTAGGGGTTGAAATTCCAATGGATCTGGTTCGGCAGGTCCGTTCGGTGGTGTTCGTCCCGGTTGATCTGGTCTGCGTCGGGTGTTCCGTGGTCTCGGGCCGCTGGACTGCGGGCCGTGGTGTAAGGGGCCAGGTGTGATCGGGATACCGTTCCGCCGTGACCCTTGAAGCACTGCGCGGCCACTTCTACTGGTTGACGTCGGTTGTCATTCGGACCGATCTGCAGCCGAGCGAGGCCATCATCGAGCTCAGTTCGGAGAGTGCTCGTGCGACCCTGCACCTTGTGGGTGTCCTGCATGCGAGAGCTGACTTCTCTGGCCCCGATTGCGACTTCGTGGACGAAGTCGTCGTGCGGGAGCTGCCCCGGCAGGGCCCGTGGCCAGCCGAGGCCCGCCATCTGCTTCAGCACCACAACAACCGCTGTGCGCTCCAGTGGTTGACCATCACTGGTCCGAGCGAGGTGGAGATCCTCGCTGAGGAGTTCACGGCTGACTAGGTGTTCCGTCGGTGCCTGGATTGACCAGACTGGTTGGTACTGCGAGCGAATCGAGCCAGATCGACTGGGACGTGGGCCAGATCGACCGGGACGGGACAGTGGTGTCCGGATGGTCGTCCCCGAGAGGTCGGTCTGGGAGGCGAGGGTCCGTTTGTAGAGGGGCAGGGCGCGATTCAGGTCCCTCGCGTGCTAGCTCTTGGACGTGCTTCAGCCGATCCGGGAACGCGACGCTTGCCGGCTTGTGCCGGTCAGATGCCGCGCTCCGGGCCGTACCTCGGTGCGGGGCGGTCATCGGGTGACATCGGGAGCGGTTCGAGCAGCCCCGGGCCGGGATGGAAGACTGCGCTGTTCGGGCCGACCATGTCCTCGCCGACCAGATAGCGGTGGAGCCACTCGGAGAAGCTCATTCGGTACTCGTACCAGGATCCGTCGTGCTCCGCCGCACAGATCCGCTGTCCCGTGCGGTCAGGCAGCGGCGCCAGGAAGACGTACTCGCCGCGGTCGGTGCTGGTGATCGGGACCAGCGACATCGCCCCGGCCGGATACACGTCATGCATGAGCAGACGGTCAGCGCCTGGGTGACGAACCGTCAGTTGACCGGAGGAGGGGAGTCGGACGGCCTTTCAGTGTGGATCAGGATGGCCGCGGTCAGGCTGTCGCGGGTCAGTACGGTGTCCGGGTGCTCCGCACCGAAGAGGCGGAACCGCACGGCGAGGGTCTGCTTGAGGAGGGTGATGGCTCGGTCGATCCTCGCGGAGCGCAAGTAGGCGACGCCGAGGTTGTGGCGGGATCTGAGGGTGTCGGGGTGCTCGTCTCCGAGGACGCGGGTTCGGTCGGCCAGGGTCGATTCGTACAGCGGGAGGCCACGGGCCGGATCGCCTGACGTCGTGTAGGCAGTGGCGAGGTTGTTCCGTGCCGTGAGGGTGTTCGGATGGCTCTCGCCCAGGACCCGGGCCATGGAGGTGACGGCCTGTTCGTAGAGGGCGACGACCTTGGCGGGTTCACCCGCAGCCTGGTAGGCGAAAGCAAGGTTGTTGCGGGAGGTGAGGGTGTCGGGGTGGTCCTCCCCGAGCACACGGGACCGGTCCGCGAGGGTCTGTTCGTAGAGCGGGAGGGCGCGGGCCTGGTCTCCCGAGGCCAGGTAGGCGTAGCCGAGGTTGTTGCGGGCGAGCATGGTGCCCGGATGGCTGTCGCCGAGGACCCGGACGCTCTCGTCGAGGTTCTGCTCGTACAACGGGACGGCGCGGGTCAGGTCACCGTCGGACTCGTAGGCGCCCGCCAGGTTGCCGCGGAAGTCCAGTGTCCTGGGATGGTCCTCCCCGAGCACTCGGCGCGTCGCGATCAGGTTCTGTTCGAAGAGGGGGATGGCCCGGGCGAGTTCCCCCCTGGACTCGTAGGCGGAGGCGAGGTTGTTGCGGTAGGTGAGGATCTCGGGGTCGTCCTCGCCGAGCACCTGGAGCCGGTTGCCGAGGGCCCGTTCGTAGAGGGGGACGGCCCGGTCGAGGTCGCCGATCGACGAGTAGGCGCCTGCCAGGTTGTTGCGGGCCTTGAACGCCATCGGATCATCGTCGCCCAGGACGCGGACGACGGTGTCGAGGGTCTGTTCGTAGAGGGGGATCGCCCGGGCGAGGTCACCGGTCGACTCGTAGGCGCGGGCGAGGTTGTTGCGGGAACCTTGCGTGTCCAGGTGGTCCTCGCCCAGCAGCCGTACGCGGATGGTGTGAGCGCGTTCCAGGTATGCGGTGGCCGGGCGGACGTCGCCCTGGTCGGCGAGGAAGAGGCCGACGGAGGCGAACAGGGCGGCCATGGCCTCGGAGTCGGCATCGGGCCGGGAGTGGCTCGCGATCGCGTCGACGTGCGGCAGCAGGGCCCGCCACGCCGGCCAGGTGGCCGGGGCCTCCGGATCTGTGGGTAGGAGGAGGCTCACGAGGACGACGGCCAGGTCACGTGCGCTCGCGATGTGCTCGGGGAGGCGGTGGGGATCGTCGGGGTCCGGCGTACGGGCGAGGGACTGGACGAGGCGGTGGACGGCGAGGGTGTCGCCGTTGACGGTGATCAGGCTGTAGGCGGCGAGGCGGCCGATGGCGCGGTGGACGGCGGGTGCGGTGTCGAGCGGGGTCAGCAGGGCGCGGGGGATGTTGGTGGAGGCGCACCAGGCGAGGAGGCTCAGGACGTCCCCGGTGAGCGGGGTGTGCTCGGTGAGGTGGTCGAGGGAGAGGCGCCAGACGCGGGCGACGGTGCGTTCGCCGTCGTGGCCCTCGGCCGCCTCTCCGTACATGAGGGCCGGGTCCTCGGCGAGCAGGTGCAGATAGGCGGCCGGGCTGATCCCGGTCTCGGCGATGTAGGCCCCGGCCTGCTCGACCGCGAGGGGCAGGTGGCCCAGCTCGGTGCAGAGTTCGGCCGCGCCGTCCAGGGCGGCGGTGCGGGTCCCCGCCGCCGTGACGATGCGCCGCAGGAGGGCGAGCGACTCCTCGGGGGAGAGGACGTCGAGGGGGACGGGGACGGCGGTGTGGTGCCAACCGGTGGCGCGGCGGCTGGTGATGAGGATCCGTCCGGTGGTGGCGCGGGCGAGCAGGGGCGCCAGGTGGGCCGGGTCGTCGACGTTGTCGAGGATCAGGAGCCAGCCGGTGTGGGTGGCGAGCCACTGGACGGCGCGCTCGGTGAGCTGCTCGGCCGGGAGGAGGGCGAGGGCCGGCTGGAGGGCGGTGGCGAGGCGGGCCAGGCCGGCGTCGAGGTTGGCGGGGTTGTCGGCGGTGATCCACCAGACGGGGTTGTCGGTGCCGGCGCGGGTGGCGGCCCAGTGGGCGGCGAGGGTGCTCTTGCCGACGCCGCCGAGTCCGTGGAGGGCCTGGACCACGGCGGTGCCCGTGCCGTCCAGCGCCGAGTCGAGCAGCGCGAGCTCGCGTTCGCGGCCGACGAAGGAGGCGTGCCGGGCGGGCAGGTGGGCGAGGTGCGGTGGGGCGTCGACCTCTGCGGGTGGGCGCAGTTCCGAGGGCGGCAGGTTGATGACGGTCGGGTTGTCGCCGGTGTAGGCGTTCCCGATGAAGGTCTGCGCCGCGATCGCGTGATCTCCGGAGGCGGTGATGCGGCCGGGGCGCGGTGGGGTGCCCGGCCGCTTCACGGGGTGCGGCCGTTCGGCCGTTCGGCTGTGGTGAGACGGCCCCGGCACGGGGCCGTGACCGCTCCGCTGGTGGCCCGCCAAGGCCGTGAACGTCCCAACTCCGCCCTCCCCACCGCCGTCCCGTCGGTGCGAGCGTACTCAGGGCGACGGCGGGCGCGGGCTGATTCCGTCTGTTCAGGGAGTGCGAACCCCGGCGACAGCAAGGCGCAGGGCGGGCGTCATCCGGCGGCGGGATAAAGGGGCCGCCCGGACGCCGTTCGGTCCCGTGCCGTGTGTCATGAACCGTAGGAGGCTGGCCGTGCCGTTGTCGCTGTCGCGCTACCAGGGCCGCGTGGTCGTGGTGAAGTTCGGTGGGAACGCCATGGTGGACGAGGAGTTGAAGGCGGCCTTCGCGCAGGACGTGGTGTTCCTGCGGGAGGCCGGGCTCTGTCCGGTGGTGGTGCACGGGGGCGGGCCGCAGATCAGCTCGCAGCTGGAGCGGCTGGGCCTGCGGTCGAGCTTCACGGCGGGGCTGCGGGTGACCACGCCGGAGACGATGGACGTGGTGCGGATGGTGCTGGCCGGCCAGGTGCAGCGGGAGCTGGTGGGGCTGCTGAACGAGTACGGGCCGTTCGCCGTGGGGCTGACGGGTGAGGACGCGCACACCATGACGGCGGTGAAGCGGTACGCGGTGGTGGGCGGGGAGCAGGTGGACATCGGGCTGGTGGGCGACGTGATGGCGATCGATCCGGGCCTGCTCTGCTCGCTCGTCGGGGACGGCCGGATCCCGGTGGTCTCCTCGATCGCGCGGGGCGCGGACGGGCAGGTCTACAACGTCAACGCGGACACCGCCGCAGCGGCCGTGGCGGTGGCGATGGGGGCCGAGCTGCTGGTGGTGCTCACGGACGTCGCCGGGCTGTACGCGGACTGGCCGCGCTCCTCCACGGTGATCGAGCGGTTGACGGCCGGTCAGCTCGCGGAGCTGCTGCCGCGTCTGAGCGCCGGGATGCTCCCCAAGATGGAGGCCTGCCTGGACGCCGTGCGCTCCGGGGTGCCGGCCGCCCGGATCATGGACGGCCGGGTGCAGCACAGCCTCCTCGACGCCTTCGCCCCCGACTGCGGCGGGACCCTGGTCCTGCCCGAGCCCGTGGCCCTCGCCGTACCGGCCTGACGGCACGTCATGATCGGTGCAGGTCAAGTGCGTTGAATGCCGAGAGGGGCCGGACCAGACGGATCGTCCTGGTGCCAGTTCGACCTTCGTGAGGGTGCACTTGGGGGAGTGTGGTTCCGCATCGCGGAACGGAACCCCTTCCCACCTGCGGTTCTGCCGCTCCACAGCAGCTCTCTGACGGTTCGTCATCTTCGGCGGCCCCGCCCTACGCTCCCGGCGTTCGGGGATCGAGGTGCGGGGCCTACCGAAGGGGCACGAGCGATGACGACGACGGCGGCGGACACGGCGGGTCCGTACAGCAGATCACTGGCCGAGCTGTTCGCGGAGCAGGTGCGCAGGAATCCGCAGGAGCTCGCGGTGGAGGGTCCGGAGCTCCGGTACACCTACGCCGAACTCGGCGCGCTGGCCGAGCGGTTCGCCCGCGGACTGGCGGCGGCCGGGATCGGGCCGGGCGCGGTGGTCGGGGTGGTGGGCCGGCGCGGGCCGGAGGCCTGTGCGGCGTTGCTCGGGGTGGCGTACGCCGGGGCGACCTACCTGCCGGTGGACGCCAAGCTGCCCGCGGAGCGGGTGCACGGCATGGTGGCGGACGCCGGCGCGGTGGCGCTGGTCCGGCTGCCCGGGGCCGGACGGCTGGCCGGGGCGGCGGTGCCGGTGCTGCGGTACCAGGAGGTGCTGACGGCCGGCCAGGAGGCGGCGGCGGACACCCCCTTGGCGCTGCCGGAGGGGCAGGCGGCCGCGGCGTACGTGATGTTCACCTCCGGGACGACCGGGCGGCCCAAGGCCGTGGCGGTGCCGCAGCGCGGGGTGGCCCGGCTCTCGGTGGCGAACGGGTTCTTCGAGCCCGGGCCCGGGGACCGGATGCTGCACGCGGCGACGCTCTCCTTCGACGCCTCGGTACTGGAGTTCTGGCCGACCCTGCTCAACGGCGCCTGCCTGGTGCCCGTCGATTCCGAAGTCCTGCTCTCGGCGCCGGAGTTGCAGCGGGTGGTGCGCGAGCGCGGAATCACCGCGCTGTTCCTCACCACCAGCATCTTCCACCGCATCGCCCAGGAGCGGCCGGAGACCTTCGCCGGGCTGCGCCACGTGCTGACCGGCGGCGAGGCGCTGCGCGCCGACGCGGCCCGGCGGGTGCTCGAACTCGGCCGCCCGCAGCGCCTGGTGAATGCCTACGGCCCCACCGAGGCGGCCTGCGTGGCGACCGCCCAGCTGATCAGCGAGGTCCCGGACGGAGCGGGCGGCGTGCCGATCGGACGCCCGATCGCCGACACCGTCTGCCACGTGCTGCGCGAGGACGGCGGCCCGGCGGCGGACGGTGAGGAGGGCGAGCTCTACATCGGCGGCCCGGGGATCGCCACCGGCTACCTGAACGATCCCCAGGAGAGCGCGAAGCGGTTCCTGGCTTTCGGCGGGACGGACGGCGGGGAACCCGAACGGCTGTACCGCAGCGGTGACTTCGTGGTGCGGCGGCCGGACGGGACGCTGGAGTACCGGGGCCGCCGCGACGACCAGGTCAAGGTGCGCGGCTTCCGGATCGAGCCCGAGGAGGTCCGCCGGGCGCTCACCGCCCACCCCGACGTCACCGACGCCGTGCTGGTCGCGGTCGAGGACGGCACCACCCGCAGTCTGGCCGCCTACGTCGCGATCCGGGCCGGAGCCGCGCCCACGGCCGCCCGGCTGCGCGCGCACCTGGCCGAGCGGCTGCCCGCCTTCATGCTCCCGGCCACCCTCACCCTGCTGGACCGGCTGCCGCTGGCCCCGAACGGCAAGGTGGACCGGGCCGCGCTGCCGGCGCCGGCCGCCCAGGCCGAACGGGAGCAGGCGGACGGCGAGTCGGTGGCCGAGACGGTGGCCCGGGTCTGGGCCGCGCTGCTGCCGGGTGCGGAGGCCGGGGCGGACGAGGAGGAGGTGGACTTCTTCGCGGCCGGGGGCAGCTCGCTGCTGGCCGTGCAGCTCGTCGCCCGGGTCCAGCAGGAGCTGGGCATCGACGACGGCCACAACTTCCAGCTGGTGACCGAGCTGCTGGGCGATCCGGTGCCGAGCGCGTTCGCCGCCGCAGTCGAGCGGGCCGTCACCGAGCAGGACGCGGGACAGGGCACGGCGCAGGGCACGGCGCAGGGCGCAGGCCACGGCACGGGCCACGGCACGGGGCACGGCACGGCGCGGGCCGGGGAAGGGGAGGGCGAAGCCGCGCGGGCGGCGGTCGACCGCTGGCGGCCGGACCTGGTGTGGGAGCGGCCGACGGTCACCACCGGCTCGCCGCACCCCGTCTGGCGCAGGCCCCAGCACGTGCTGCTCACCGGGGCCACCGGCTTCTTCGGCGCCTACCTGCTGCGCGAGCTGCTCGACCGCACCGAGGCCCAGGTCCACGTCCTGGTCCGGGCCCGCGACACCGACCACGCCCACCGGCGGTTGGCCGAGGCACAGCTGCGCTACGGCATCGACCGCCCGCTGCCCGCCGACCGCGTCCGCCCGGTGCTCGGAGACCTGGCGCTGCCCCGGCTGGGCCTGAACTCGCTGGAGTGGGACTACCACGCGGACGGCGCCGACCTGATCCTGCACAGCGGAGCCGAGGTCAACTTCCTCTACCCGTACGAGAAGCTGCGCGCCGCCAACGTCGAGGGCACCCGGGAGCTCGTCCGGCTGGCGGCCCGGCGGGCCGTGCCGCTGCACCACGTGTCCACCGCGGCGGTGGTGCACGGCATGGGCGCGGCCGGCGTGCGGGAGGTCACCGAGACCACCCCGCTCTCCCACGTCGAGCTGCTCTCGATGGGCTACACCGAGAGCAAGTGGGTGGCCGAGGAGCTGGTCCGCGGCGCGGGCCGGGCCGGGCTGCCGGTGGCGGTGCACCGCCCGTACGAGCTCTCCGGGGACACCACCTCGTACACCTGGAACAGCGCGGCCGCGCTCTGCGAGTTCTTCCGCGTGATCGCCGAGCTGGGCCTCGCCCCCGAGCTCGACCTGCCGCTCAACCTGGTGCCGATCGACTTCGCGGCCGGCGCGGTGGTGCACCTGGCGACCCGTCACCCCGCCGAGGGGCAGACCTACCACCTGACCAACCCGCGGGAGGCACTGCTCGCCGACTTCGTCGAGCGTCTGCGGGCGCACGGCCACCCCGTCCGCACCGTCGACTACCACGGGTGGGTGGACGCCCTGCTCGACCACCTCGCGGACCGGCCGGACCACCCGTTCGCGCCGTTCGCCCCGCTGTTCACCACGGAGGCCGCCGGCGGCGGGGCCACGGTCGAGGAGCTGGCCACCACCCGGTACTCGCCCCGGATGGACCGGGCCCGGATCGAACGGGACCTGGTCGGCAGCGGACTGAGCTGCCCGCCGGTGGACGCCGCCCTGCTGGACGCCTACCTCGGCTACTTCCACGCCTCCGGGTTCATCCCCGCCCCCCGGTGCCGACCCGACCGCGGTCCGGCCCGCCGACCCGACGTCGGCGCGGCTCGCCGACCTGCCCGCCGAGGAGGCCGTCCGTGTCTGAGCTCCTCCAGGCCGGTCCCGTCACCGACCTGTCCGACCCCCGGGCCTTCCTGCCCGACCCGCCCCACCGGCTCTGGCGCGAGCAGCGCCGCAGCGGACTGCTGCACCGTCAGGAGCGGCACGGGGCACCGCCCTTCCTCTCCGTCACCCGCTACCAGGACGTCGACGCCGTGCTGCGGGACGCGACCGGCTACAGCTCCGAGTGGGGCATGACCCTGGACACCTCGCTCGGCGAACGCGACCCGGCGGCCGGCCAGATGATCGAGCTCACCGACCCGCCGCACCACCAGCGGCTGCGCCGCCTGGTCAGCAGCGGGCTGACCCGCTCGGCCGCCCGCACCCTGGACGGGCTGCTCCGCGACCGGGTGCAGGGGTGGGTCGAGCAGGCGGTCCGGGACGGCGAGACCGACTTCGTCGGGGCCGTGGCCGCCCGGGTCCCCTCCGCCGGGGCCGGGATGCTGCTCGGCCTCCCGGAGCGGGAGTGGGCCACCCTGGCCGACCGGGCCAGCCGGGCCGTCTGCGGCTCGCTCGGCGAACACGACCCCGGGGCGGGCGACCTGACGGTGCGACGGCGCTCCACCGCCACCGCCAACGGCCAGCTGCTGATGCACCTGGCCGGGCTGCTGGACCACGCCGAGCTGGCCGAGGACGGCCTGATCCGGCGCCTGCTGGAGGCCGAACTGGACGGGGACCGGCTGACCCGGTCGGAGGTGCTGCTGAACTGCCTCAACCTGGCGATCGGCGGCAACGAGACCACCAAGAACACCATCGCGGCCGGGGTCGCCGCCTTCGCCGCCCACCCCGGGCAGTGGCAGTGGCTGCGGCGCCACCCGGAACACCTCGACCGGGCGATCGAGGAGGTGCTGCGCTGGACCACGCCGCCGCTGCACCTCACCCGCACGGTGGTGCGGCCCACCCGCCTGGCCGGCACCGATCTGGAGCCCGGCGAGCTGCTCTGCCTCTGGATCCCCTCCGCCAACCGCGACGAGGAGGTCTTCGAGGACCCGGACTCCTTCCGCGTCGACCGGGCGGTCAATCCGCACCTCTCGTTCACCAGCGGCAAGCACTTCTGCATGGGTGCGGCCCTGGCGCGCAGTCAACTGCGGCTGGTCTTCGAGGCCTTGCTGGCCCGGGTGGAGGGGTTCACCCTGACCGGGCCGCCGAGCCGCCGGGCCTCCAACTTCGTCGCCGCCTACGACTCCCTGCCGGTGGCCCTGACCCCGGCCTGACGGGAGGGGGAGGGGCGGACTACGGAGAGAGGGGAGCGAGGCCGGCCAGGCGGGTGGCGATCGCGGTGCGGTCCGGGTGGTCCAGCTCCTGGCAGATCGTCAGGGCCTGTTCCAGGGCCGCGCGGAGCTCCTCCGTCCGGTCGAGGGCGGCCAGGGTGTCGGCGAGGTGCACCAGGGTGTCGGCGATCTGGTAGCGCTCGCCGACCTCCTCCTGGATCTCCACGGCCCGGCGGTAGCAGCGGACCGCCTCGGCGTGGTCGGCCAGGTGGTGGTGGGCGTAGCCGAGGCTGTCCCAGGTGTTGGCCTGGGCCCGCCGGTCGCCGATCCGCTCCTGGAGGGTGAGGGCCTCCGTGCAGCGGGCCACCGCTCCGGCGTGGTCCCCGAGTTGGGAGTGGTACCAGCCGGCCGCGTTGAGGGCGTTGGCGCGTCCGACCTCGTGGCCGGCGGTGCGGTAGTGGCCCGCCGCGAGCTCGGCGAAGGCCAGCGCTTCGGGGTGGCGGTCGCCCTGCTGGTCGCACATCCAGCCGAGGTTGAGGTGCACGTGGCCGAGCCCGACCGCGTCGTCGAGGGCGTGGAAGCGGTCCCGGGCCCGCAGGTACTCGGGCTCGGCGAGGTCGAAGTGGCCGAGCCGGGTGCGGGCCCGGGCCAGGTTCATCCCGGTGACGGCCTGCCCCCGCAGGTCGCCCAGCCGGCGGTGCGCCTCCAGCGCCGCGCCCTGGACCGACACCCAGTCGTGCCAGTGGCCCTGCCGGTTGAGGTAGGTGCCGAGCGCCCAGGCCAGCTGCCCCACCGCCGTCGGCAGGCCCGCCGCCTCCGCGTACGCGGTCAGGGCGAGCAGCACCTGGTGCTCGGTGGCGAACCAGGCGAGCGGGTCCTCCACGGTCTCGGGCCGCACACCGGGCAGCGGTGCCGGCAGTACGACCGGGTCGCGGGTGGGGGCGAGCAGGCGGTCGGCGGCCTGCGCGGTCTGGACGTGGTGGTCGAGCATCCGCAGGGCGGCGGCCCGGCCCTCCTCCTCGGCGCCGGGACGCGAACCGTCGGCGCCGTCGGTGAGTTCGGCGGCGAAGGAGCGCAGCAGGTCGTGCAGCGCGTACCGGCCGGGGGCGGGGGAGAGCAGCAGGTGGGTCTCGACCAGCTCGGCGAGCTCGGCCGCCACCGGGTGGCCGGCCAGGCTCGCCGCCGCGGCGGCGCTCAGGTCCGGCCCGGGGTGCAGGCCCAGCAGGCGGAAGAGGCGGGCGGCCGAAGGGCTGAGGGCCCGGTAGGACCAGGTGAACACCGCCTGGACGTCGGTGCTCCGGTCCTCCGGCACCGCGAAGGCCCGAAGGCTTCCCGCCGTGGCCGCCAACTCCGCCGCCAGCGGGCCGAGTCCGGGCTCGGCGCGCAGGGCGGCCCGGGCCGCCAGCACCGCCAGGGCCAGCGGGAGGCCGCCGCAGTGCGCGATCACGGCGGCGGTCGCGGCCGGATCCTGGTCCAGCCGGGCGGAGCCGAGCCGGGAGGAGAGCAGCCGGCGGGCTTCCTCGGCCTCCATGAACGGGAGGAGGAGCGGATGGGCGCCCGCCCCGGCGACCAGACCGGTGAGACCGTTGCGGCTCGTCACCAGCGTGAAGCAGCGCGGGGAACCGGGGAGCAGCGGGCGGACCTGTTCGGAGTCCCGCGCGTTGTCCAGCACGATCAGCATCCGCCGCCCGGCCAGCAGGTCCCGGTAGCGGGCGGCCCGGGCCTGCAGTCCGCGGGGCATCTGCTCGGGCGGGGTGCCCAGGGCCTCCAGCAGGGCGCGGAGGGCCTCCTCCGGCGCGAGCGCGGTGCCGGACGGGCCGAAGCCGTGCAGGTCCAGGTAGAGCTGGCCGTCCGGGAAGCGCTCGGCGGCCAGGTGGGACCAGTGCACGGCGAGCGAGGTCTTGCCGATGCCCGCCGCACCGGCCACGGCGGTGATCACCACGGTGTTGCCGACCGTGCCGGCCAGCTCGTCCAGGCGGGCCAGCTCGACGGTGCAGCCGACGAAACCGGGGACGGCGCGCGGCAGCTGACGGACCGGCCGGGGGCCGGCGGCGGACGGGGTCTCCAGCGTGCGGTCCTGACGGAGCATCCGTCCGTGCAGCCGTCTCAGCTCCGGCGTGGGCTCCACCCCCAGGTCGGTGACCAGGCGCTCGTGCAGCGCGCGGTAGGCCGCCAGCGCCTCGGCCTGCCGCCCGTCCCGGTAGAGCGCGAGCAGGTGGAGGGCGTGCAGCCGCTCCTGGTACGGGTGCTCGGCTAGCAGAGCCGGGAGTGCCACCGTCAGCTCGTGGTGCCGGCCGAGCGCCAGGGCCGAAGCGGCCCACCCGGTCAGGGCCTCCAGCCGCAGCTCCGCGAGCCGCCGCCGCTCGGCGAGCACCAGCGAGGAGTCCTCCAGGTCGGCGAAGGCCTCGGTCCCGTGCCAGAGCGCCAGCGCGCCCTCCCAGCCGGCCAGCGCCGCGGCGGACCGGCCGGCCTCCTGCGCGGAGCGGGCACCGCGGACGGCGGCTTCGAAGACGAGCGAGTCCAGCTCCTCCGCAGCGGCGGCCAGGCGGTAGCGGCCGTCCTGGTGGCGGATCCGGTCGGCGTCGCCGAGCAGTCGGCGGAGCTGGTGCACGTAGACCTGGACGGCCTTGCGGGCGGTGCGCGGCGGCGGGCCGGGCCAGAGCTGATCGGTGATCAGGTCGACCGACACCGGCCGGTCGGGGCGGCTGAGCAGGACGGCCAGCAGACGGCGCTGCATCGCGGAGGAGAGTGGCTGGACCTCCCCGCCGGGGCCGAGCACGGACAACGGACCCAGGACCCTGAACCTGATCATGCTTCCCTACGCGTGGGCGAGACGGTGGTGGGTGGTCGCGGTGCGGGGAGACCGGCCGGCGGCGTGCCGATTAACCGTCAATTTACCGGCCCCGGCCAGCGTGAGGGCCATCGGAACCCGGATGCGGACGTACTCCGGGACATCGCAGCGAGAGGACCACCATGCGACGCGCACACCTCCGCGGGATCGCCGGCCGCCGGGCCGGGCGACTGGCCGCCGTGCTCGGCCTGGCCGTGCTGGGCACGGCCGGCCTGTCCGGGACCGCCTTCGCGGGCAACGGCGGCGCCGACGGAAACAGCTTCGTCGACGGCGGCGGCGCCCTCACCGACGACTGGGGCGACCACTACGGCGAGCTCGGGCACTCGCTCTGCAACGGCTGCGCCCACTCCAAGAACACCGACCTGGTGCTGATGTGGCAGGCAGTGCTGTTCGCCGACGAGCTGCTGCAGAAGTCGGACCTGGACGGCCAGTTCGGCCCGAGGACCGAGGCGGCCACCCGGAAGTGGCAGGCCCGGTACGGGGTGGGCGTCGACGGTCAGGTGGGCAACCAGACCTGGAGCCGGGCCGACGACATGCTGGAGTGGGGAACGCCCAACACGGTGCTGTACATCAACCGGTACCAGGGCACGGTCACCTTCACCCGCGGCGACTCCGGCAACCTCAACGGCGCGTACGAGCTGTTCGGCGCCGCGCCCAACGGAGCCGGCGACGCGAGCGCCGACTTCCGCAGCTCCGGTCACCGCGTCCAGTTCTACAGCAGGACCGTCACGGTGAGCTGACGCCCGCCGGGGCCGGACCGCGCCGCCCCGGGCCCGCAGGGGAGGCCCGGGGCGGTGCGGTCCGGGTTCACGAGGTCCGCACAAGCTCTTCAAAGGGCCGGGGAGCTGGGAGAACTGACAGGTGTTCTATTATTTCGGGCCATGACGGAGCAACGGGGATCATGGCCGAACGGCATCGGCGAGCCGGTGGTGACCACGGCGGCGGAGCCCGACTGGCAGGCCATGGCGGACCGTCACGAGGAGCAGCGGAGGCGGCGCAAGCAGCTGCGCACGGTGGCGCTCGGCGTGGTCGCGACCGCCGCCGTCGGCGGCATGGTGGCCCTCGCGCTGCCCGGCGGCGGCAAGGGCCAGGCGGCGACGGACGGCACGGGCGGTGGCGGGAGCGGCCGTCCGGTTGCCGCGGGGGAGGACACCGCCTCGATCCCCGGGGGCGACACCGCGTCACCCACCGGGGAGCCCTCGGCCACCGCGCCGGCGGAGGCGTCGCCCTCCGGGTCGGCCTCCGCCTCCACGGCGGGCACGCCCTCGCCGGGTGCCTCGTCCGGGCCCTCCGCGACCGGCCGGGCCACCGGCGGCCCGAGCCGCCCCGCGACCGCGCCGCCCGGCCAGCCGACCCAGCCCGGGACCACCTCGGGGCCGCAGCCGCCCGTCACCCAGCCCGCCCCCGGCACCACCTCGGCGAAGCCGCCGGCCCCGACGCCGACCCAGAGTCCCGGCAAGTACTACAGCCCGACGGAGATCTGCGGGAGCGGGTTCAACGTCATCGACCAGCACAGCCTCGGCGCGGCGACGGTCTACCTGCTCTACAAGTCCGCCACCGGCGACAACTGCGTCACCACCGTGGTCACCAAGCCGGCCGGGCCGGTGCCGATGAACGCGACGCTGGCGGTCAAGGGCGGCGCCTCGGGCAGCAACCCGGGGAACTTCGCCTCCTACGCGGGCCCGGTGGTCAAGCGTGCCCCGGACACCTGTGTCCAGTGGGGCGGCTCCTACCAGGGCACCAGCTGGACCAGCGGCTGGACCCACTGCGGCTGAGCCGCCCACGACACGGGGACGCCCCGCTCCGAGGGGGGAGAGCGGGGCGTCCGTCCTGGGTCGGGTGGTGAGCGGGCGTCAGGCGAAGGTGAACCAGTTGAGGTTGACGAAGTCGGCCGGCTGGCCGCTGTCGAAGGTCAGGTAGACGTCCCGGACGCCGGTGGTGCGGGCGATGTCGGCCGGGACGGTGCGCCAGGCCTGCCAGCCGCCGGTGGAGGCGAGGGCGAGGCTGCCGACCGGGGTGGCGGTCGGGCTGCCCAGGCGGACCTGGATCAGGCCGCTGACTCCGGCCGCGGCGCCGGAGGCGACCCGGGCGGAGAAGCGGGTGGCGCCGGCGGAGCCGAAGTCCAGGCTGTAGCGGAGCCAGTCGCCGTTGGCCAGCCAGCCGACGTCCGAGCCGCCGCCGGTGTCCGAACAGGCCTCCACCTGGGCGCCGTTCTGGGCGCGGAAGGACTCGGCCTGGACGGTGGAGAAGGCGCTGACGGTGCCTCCGGTCGGGGTCGGGCTGGGGGAGGGGCCGGGGCCGGCGGTGGTGCCGCCGACCGTGATGGTCCACAGCCGTGGGTCGCCCGACTGGACCTTGCCCTCGAAGTCGGTGCCCGCGGGGTGCACGTCGTCGTAGGGGAAGGCGTAGCCGAGCCGGTCGGCGGTGGTGGAGTGCAGGATCCGGGCGTAGTGGTTGGTGCGGGGCTTGGTGTAGAAGGCGGCCGGGTTCTCGTTGGTGGGCTGCAGCGCGTTGTCCAGGAGGGTGGTGCGGTTGAACGCGGCGGCCAGGCGGGCGCTCAGATTGCCCATCAGGTCGTTGCCGGTGGTGAACGGCGCGTCGCTGCAGGAGAAGACCGCCAGGGTGGAGGGGCGGCCGAAGCTGCCCACGCCCGGGAAGGTCAGGGTCTCGCCGGAGACCCGGCCGGTGACGGTGCCCCAGGTGAACTGGGTGTCGATCCTCAGGTCGGTGGTGCGGTACTTGCTCCAGACCTGGTCCACGTAGGAGTCGAAGTACCCGGCGAAGAGCGAGGTGTTGCCGCGGATGGCCAGGTTGGGGCTGAGCACGCGCAGGTCGGCGCCGTTGCGGTTGACCACCAGGCGGCTCCAGTCGCTGCCGTCGGCGGTGGACTGGCCGCGCAGCGCGGCGGCCACCCTGGCCAGGCCGTCGGCGGGCAGGCCGGCCACCGTCTGGGTGCCCTGACCGGTCTCCAGGCGGAACGAGATCGGCAGGCCGACCATGTCGACGAAGGTGATGTTGGCGTACAACTGGTCCGCGTTGTACGTGAATTCGCAGAAGTCGTGCCGGACGTCGATGTTCGGGTCGCTCGGGTTGGAGACCGAGGGCAGGGCCAGCCCGCCGCCGAGGTTCATCAGGAAGGTGAGCTTGGCGCCGACCGAGAAGTAGATCCGCCCGCTGTCCAGCCGGGGCAGGGTGATCCGGCGCGGGCCGGCGCCGGAGGCGTTCAGCGCGATGGCGCAGTCCACGCCGAGCGGGGTCTGGTTGGCGGGCGGGTTCGGCGGCCGGTACAGCGAGACGCCGTCGGAGCGCAGGAAGGCCCAGCTGCCGCCCGCCGAGGGGTCGCGGCCGACCACGTAGGCGTAGACGGTGTTGCTTCCGGTGGTGTTGGCCAGGTCCAGTGCCAGGGTGGGGGTGGTGGCGGCGCTGGCGGCGGACGTGGCGCGGAGCAGACCGCCCAGGGCGGGGACGGCGAGGGCCGCGCCGGCGGCGGTGAGCACGCCTCGCCGGGAGAGCGGCGGGCGGTGGTGACGGTGCGTCATGGGTGGCGGTGTCCGTTCTTCGCGTGGGGGGGTGAAGAGGGCGGAGGGTGGACGCTGCGGAGAGGGACGGGACGGGGCAGGGAGCCCGAGGGGGTGGGGTGGATCAGCCGAGCGTCCAGCGCTGGTTGGCGCCGCCGTTGCAGGTCCACAGGATCAGGCGGGTGCCGTCGGCGGAGGAGCCGCCGGCGGCGTCCAGGCACTTGCCGAGGGCGCGGATGGTGCCGTCGCCGTTGATGCTCCACCGCTGGGCGTTGGTGCCGTTGCAGGTGTAGAGCTGGATCGCGGTGCCGTCGGCGCTGTTGGCGGCGTCGACGTCCAGGCACTTGCCGAGGGCGCGGACGGTGCCGTCGCCGGTGGTCCACTGCTGGGCGGCGTTGCCGGTGCAGTTGTGCAGCTGGATCGGGGTGCGGTCGGCGCTGGAGGCTCCGGCCACGTCCACGCACATGCCGCCGATGCCGGAGATCTGGCCGGTGCGGGTGGGGCCGCCGTTGGAGGTGGAGGCGCGGACGTAGTCCACCGTCATGGTCTGCGGGTAGGTGGAGGAGCCGTCCGGGCTGCCCGGCCAGTCGCCGCCGACGGCCAGGTTGAGGATCAGGAAGAACGGGTGGTCGAAGACCCAGCGGTTGCCGTTGGTGTCGGCCGTGGTGCGGGTCCGGTAGGCCTGGCCGTCCACCGACCAGGTGATGGAGCCCGGGCTCCAGTCGACGGCGAAGACGTGGAAGGCGTCGGCGAAGGCCTGGCCGCCCGGGAGGCTGTAGGCGGAGCCGAGGCCGGCGGCACCGGAGTAGCCCGGGCCGTGCAGGGTGCCGTGCACGGTGGAGGGCTCGCGGCCGATGTTCTCCATGATGTCGATCTCGCCGCTGTTGGGCCAGCCCACCGAGCCGAGGTCGTTGCCGAGCATCCAGAACGCGGGCCAGATGCCCTGCCCGCGCGGGATCTTGATCCGGGACTCGAAGTGGCCGTAGGCCTGGGTGAAGGTCTGCGCGGTGTTCATCCGGGCCGAGGTGTACTGACAAGTGCCGTACCAGCAGCCGAGGTTGGTGTTGGTGTTGCGGCGGGCGGTGATCACCAGGTTGCCCTGGCCGTCCTGGGCGGCGTTGGCGTTGCCGCCGGTGTAGTACTGGAGCTCGTGGTTGCCGAAGCCCGAACCCCCGGTCTCCATCGTCCACTTGCCCGGATCGGGGGCGGCCCCGGAGGGCCCGTTGAACTCGTCCGCCCAGGTGGTGACGGCCGCTGCGGCCGCCCCGGGCGCGGCCGCGGAGACGGCGGCGGGGGCCGGCTCGGTGCGGGCCGCGGTGGGGCCGGCCAGGGTGAGGACGGCGGCGAGTGCGGGCAGCAGGACGCCGAGCAGGCGGTGGCGCCTGCGGAGTGTGGCAGCCATGGGTGGCACCTCTCTGTGGGGTGAGAGCGCTCTCTGAAATGACGTGGCCTTGCCGTGTTCGCCTGAATGGTACGGAGGGGCGCTCGTCATGGCAATGTCAGGAGCAAGGCTCTGACCTGCTGTGCTGTGAATCTCCGTCAGTTCGGGTGCGACGGTGGGTGGTTCTGTCGGGTTGAGAGCGCTTTCTGCGGATCGGGCCCGGCGTTTCGCCGTGCGGTTCGGGTGCGGTCTGGGGGACGGTGGGACCAACCGTCGCCGCGAGGAGGAGAGACGCCGTGAACTGGACGCTCGAGGTCGTCCCCGTCCCGGTCACCGACCTGGACCGGGCCAAGGAGTTCTATGCGGAGAAGATCGGCTTCAAGGTCGACCTGGACAGTGAAGTCGCCCCGGGGGTGCGGATCATCCAGCTCACGCCGCCGGGGTCGCGCTGTTCGGTGGTCATGATGTCCGGAATGCCGGGCGCGGAAGGAGCGGGCGGGATGGCGCCGGGCAGCCTCCAGGGCGTCCAGCTCTGCGTCACCGACATCGAGGCCGCCCACGCCCAACTCGTCGCGCGGGGCGTGGAGGTGAGCCCGGTGCGGCACCTGGGCGAGAGCGGCTGGGCCGACGGCAAGGGCGGGGAGTGGAACTCCTTCCTGTCCTTCACCGACCCGGACGGCAACGGCTGGACGGTGCAGGAGGCACCGACGGAGCTCGCCGAGCGCTGAGCCCGCCGCTGCCGGGATGGCGCTCGTGACAGCGCAGGTCCCCGGGCCCGCCAACGGAGTTGGCGGGCCCGGGGACGGTGTGCGGTCGGTGTCCTAGCCGCGAACCCTGCGGCGCCGCCGGGCCACGAGGATGCCACCGGCCGTCATGGCCAGGCCTGCGGTCAGGGCGGTGGCGACGAGCGGGACGGGCAGGCCGGTCGACGGCAGCTCGGACCTGGCGCTCTCCGTCGCGGACGGGGTCGGCCGGGCCGGAACCGGCGGGCCGGGCGGGGGCGGCGGGTTGACGACGGACTGCTGATCCGGGCTCGGCGGGACAGGCGGGTTGGGGACGGTCGGCGTCGGCGAAGAGGTCGGTGTGGGTGCCGGGCTCGGGCTGGATGTGGGCGTGGGGCTGGGGCTGGGCGTGGGTGTCGGGGTCGGGCTGGGGCTGGGCGACGGCGTGGGCGTCGGTGTCGGTGTCGGGGTGGGCACGACCACGTCGGACCTCGTGAAGGTCGCGGTCAGCGCGGTGTCCTGGTCGAGGGTGAGCTGGTGCACCGGTGTCGTCGCGACCAGGCCGCGTCCGGCGGGTCCGGTCTCGCTGTTCCAGCCGGTGAAGGTCCAGCCCGGTGTCGGAGTGGCCGTCAGGGTCACGGTGGAGCCGCACCGGTAGGGCGCCGGGCGGTCCGCGGTGACCGTCCCTCCGTCGGCCGGCTGTGTCCGGAGGGTCAGCGCGCAGTCGACCTGGGCGAATCGAGCCTCCAGGACCGAGTCGGCGTCGACCGGGACGCTCACCGAGGTGTCGGTGTCCGCCAACGCGGTCCCGTTGAGGGACCAGCCGATCAGGCGGTGGTTGGGGTTGGCGGTCGCGGTGGCGTGGACCAGGGAGCCCTTGGTGTAGGGGCCGGGGACGTCGACCGTCGCGCTGCCGCCGGTGTCGGGTGTGGACTTGACGGTCAGTCGGCAGTAGACGGCGGGGGTCTTCTCGGGTTGCATCGCGGCGACGACCGGCGCGTTCCTGCGGATCATCCGTACCGCGTCGGAGGGCTGCGCCGCCGTGTCGGGCGCGCCCAGGGGCTCGCCCTGGTAGGTGGCGGTGGCGTCGGAGTAGCGGTTGATCCGCTCGCAGCCGGCGCAGCCGCCGGGGTAGGCCATGATGGTGCGCCACTTCTTGCTGGGCGGGATCCAGCCGTGGGCGTAGGGGTACTTGCCGGGCTCGGGTTCGGCGACCCAGTCGTGGTCGAGGCCGAGGTTGTGGCCCAGCTCGTGGCCGAAGGTGAGGTTGGGGACGGCGGTGACGTTCATCATGAAGAACATCCGCTTGCCGCTGGTGGGGCGCGGGTCGGAAGAAAGGAAGGAATGATAAGTAAGAAAAAGGGTGGAGAGATAAAGAAAAGATAATAAGGGTTGAGAAAGAAGAGATAGATATTGGGGAAAAGGAGAAGGCTGAGAAGATTAAGGGGGAGAAGGATGTTTAAAGGGAGAAAAAAGATGGGGGTGAATATCATGAAGTAAGAAAATGAAATGGAGGAGGAGTTACAAAAAGGGTGGAGTAAATGAAATTGGGGAGGAGAGAGGTAAGGGTTGGGATAGGAAGGGAGTGTGGAAAGGGTAAGGAAAAGATAATTGAGGGAGTGAGAGAAGTGATAATAAAAAGGGGAGAAAAAAAAGAAAGGAAGAAGAAAGAGAATAAGAGATAAAACAGTGGATATATAAAAAGATAAGAAAGAATAAGGAACAGAAGCGAGGAGGAAAAAAGGGAAAAAAAGGAGAGATAAAAGGGAAGGAAAAGAAGAAGGGATAAAGATAAAGAGAGAGAAGGAAAAAAAGAACAAATGAGAGAGGAAAAAAACAATAAAAATAAAAAGAGGAATAAAAGAATGAAAATGAAAAGAAGAATACAAAGAAGAAGAAAAGAATAAAGAAGGAAGAAATAAAAAAAAATAAAAAAAAAAAAAAAAAAAAGAAGAAAGGAATTGGGAAAATAAAAAAAAAATAAAGAAACGAAAAGGGGAGGGGGGAAGGAAGAGAGAGGGGAAAAAAAGGAAAGGAGGGAAAAAGGAGAGGGGAGGATAAGAGAAAGGGAGGGAGAAAGGGGGGGAAAGGAGGAAAAAAAGGGGGAAAGAAGAGAGGAAGAAAGGGAAGAGAAAAGGAGGGAAGGAGGAGAAAGAGGGGGAGGAAGAAAAAGGAGAAAGGGGGGAAAAAAAGGGGGGAGAAAGGAAGGAAAAAGAAAGAAGAAAAAAAGGGGGAAAAGAAGGGGGGGAGGAAGGAAAGGAAGAAAGGGGGAAAAAGGAAAGGGGGAAGGGAGGGAAAAAGGAAAAGGGGGAGGAGGAGGGGAGGGAGAAGGGGAAGGAGAGGGGGGGGAAAGAAAAAAAGGGGAAGGGGGAGGAGGAAAGAAAAGAATGGAGGAAAAAAGGGAGAAGGGGAAGAGGGGAGGGGGGAAGAGGGGGGAGGAGGAAAAAAGGAGGAGGGAAGGAAAAAGAGGAGGAAAAGAAAAAGGAGGAAAAAAAGGAAAAGAGGGGGGGGAGAAGGGGAGGAGGAAAGAAGAGAAAGAAAAAGGGAGGGAAGGGAGAAAGAAAAAAGGGAAGGAAAGAGGAAGGAAGGAGGAAGGAGGGGAGAGGGAGAAAAAAAGGGAAAAGAGAAAAGGAAAAGGGGAGGGGGGAAAAAAGGAGAAAGGAAAAAAGGGAAAAGAGGGAGAGAGGAAAGGGAAGGGAAGGAGAAGAAGGAAAGGAAAGGGGGGGAAAAGAGGAGAAAGAGGGAGGAGGGAAGAAAGAAGAGGGAAGAAGGGGGAGGGAAGGAGAAGAAGGGGAAGAGAGGAAAAAAGAAAAAGAAGGGAAAGAAAAGAAAGGAAAGAGAGGAAAAGGAGAAAAGGAAGAAAAAAAAAAGGGGGAAGGAAAAAGAAGGGAGGGGGGGGAAAGGGAGGAGGGAAAAAAAGGGGAAAGGAAAGAGAAGGAAGGGGGAAGAAGGAAGGAGAAAAGGGGGGAGGAGAGGGGGGGGGAAAAGAAAGAAGGGAAGAAGGAAAGGGAAGAGGGGAAGGGGGAGAAGGAAAGAAAGGGGGAAGAAAGGGAAAGGGGAGGGAGGAGGAGGGGGGAGAGGAGAAGGGGGAGGGGGGGAAAAAAGGAAAAAAGAGAAGGGAGAAGAAGGGGAAAAAGGAAGGGGAGAGGAAAAGAAAGGGAAAAAAAAGGGAGGAAAGGAGGGGGGGGGAAAAGGGGGGGAAAGAGGGGGGGGGGAGAGGGAAAAAAAAAGGAAAAAAGGGGGGGGGGGGGGGAAAAAAGGAAAAAAGGGGGAAAAAAGCCCTGGACGAAGGAGCCGGTGCCGGTGCCCACGCTCTGCAGCAGTGCGATGTCGTCGGCCGCGTACTTGGTCCACAGCTCGTTGTCGCCGGCCCATGTGCGGTAGGGCGCGGTCTCGTCGGGGTTCTCGGCCGGGAGCCCGGGCTCGTCCTCGGCCGGGCCTGTGTGCACCAGCCGCACGCGCGTCGCCAGCGCACTGTTGGTGAAGCCCCGGTTGGTCAGGTCCACGGCGAGCTTCGCCTGGGCCTCGACCTTCTGCTCGCCACCGGCCTTGGCCGCGGCCTCCTTGGTGTAGAAGACGGCGATGTCGATGGTGTTCACGTCCTTGGCGCCCTGGCAGTCTCCTGACGTGTCCTCGCGCAGGGACGGCTTCGCGACCGAGGGCGCGGGCACCACCGGGTCCTCCGGCGGCTCCTCCACCCCGTCGTCGGGGTGGCCCGGCCTGCCCTCGCTCATCGCCGGGTCCAGCTCCTGCACGCGCACCCTGCCGGCCGTGGTCGAGGCCAGCGTGTAGGTGTGGCCTCCGGTGAAGATCTGACCGGCCATCAGGGCGGCGGAGGCGTCGGGGCC
>NZ_BAAAYB010000064.1:0-39423 GCF_039535905.1 Kitasatospora albolonga
CGTCTACTGACCGACCGGCTCACAGAAGTCGCTCTCGCTGACCGGACTGACCACGGTCGGGCAGTTCGTCGGGACGCTGGACTACGTGGCGCCGGAGCAGATCTCCGGGCGGGCCGGTGGACGGGCGGTGCGACGTCTACAGCCTGGGGTGCGTGGTCTACGAGGAGCTGACGGGGACTAGCCGCCGTTCCGGCGCGAGGACGACCTGGCGCTGCTCTGGGCGCACCTGCACGACGAGGCGCCGTCGGTGCGCGAGCTGCGGCCGGACCTGCCGGCGGCCTGGACGGGGTGCTGGGGCGGGGCCTTGGCGAAGACTCCGGAGGAGCGGTACGCCTCCTGCCTGGAGTTCGTGGCGGCGCTGCGGGCGGCGGACGACGGGCGGCCGGTGGTGGTCGCCGCGGGGCCGACGCCGACCGAGGTGGTGCCGGTGGTGCCGGCGGTGGAGGAGGATCCGGTGCCGCCCGCGTGGGCGTGGCCGGTGTTCGTCCGGGAGCAGTGACGGGCCGTCAGCGGGGGTGGCGGCGACGGGCGGCGAGGCCGCCGAGCAGGCCGGCCAGGGCGCCCCAGAGGGCGGCGAGCGGGACGTGTGCGCAGCAGGTCCGGGGTGAGGAGAACGCCGCCGCCCGTCGCGTCGAAGCCGAGCAGGACAGGCCCAGGGCGGCGGAGATCCGGGTCACCAGGCCGAGCAGCAGGGCGGGCCGCGGCGAGGGCGGCGGCGAGATGGGCCGCGTACTGCCAGAGGCGGGTGCCGGGGGCGGTGTGGCGGGCGGCGCCGTAGCCGGCGAGCAGGAGCGTCACGGCGGCGAGGGGCCGCGAGCAGCCAGGCGCGGCCGTCGTGGGCGGCGAGGGTCGAGAGGTCGAGGGTGGCGTCCTGGCCGGAGGGACGCGCAGGACCTCGGCGAGGGCGGGCGGCATGGGGAGGCCGATGTCGGTGGGCGGCCGAGCCGTGCCAGGCACCGCCGAGGCCGATGCCGAGGCCAGCCAGGCGAGGTTGGGCAGGGCCAGCAGCAGGACGGCGAAGGTGTGCGGGGGTGGCCGGCCACGGCTGCGGTGACCAGGCCGGCGACGGCGGCCAGGGCGACGTAAGAGCAGCAGCAGGGTGAGCACGGCGTGGGCGGCGGGCTGGACGGCGGAGCGGTACCGCAGCAGGGCGGGCGGGAGGGTGTGCGCGGCGGGAGGCGAGCAGGGTGAGCAGCAGGACGCCCGCGAGCCAGAGCAGGCCGATGCCGAGAGGTGGGGAGCAGGGCGGTGTCGGAAGCCGACGGCCGGGGCGGCGCCGAAGGCCGCGCCGAGGGTCGTCGAGCAGGGGGGTCGCCGGTGGGGGACGGCGAGCTGTGCGTCGGCGGGGAGCCGGAGCAGGGTGATCAGGACCAGCCAGAGGAGGGCGGTGCGGCCCGCTCTGGCGGCGAGTTCGGCGGGGGTGGCGACGGGCGCGCAGGCGCAGCGCGGGCGAGGAAGAGGTGGGCGGTGGCGAGGGCGCCGAGCAGGGTGACGGAGAGCGGCATGGCTTCCAGGGCCGCCCTGCGCCTCGGCGACGAAGGCCGCCGTGCCGTTGAGCTCGACGGGCACGCCGAGGGCCATCAGCACGGTGGCGGCGACCACGGAGGGGAACGCGCCGTCGGGCAGGGAGTCGGCTCCGGCCAGCCAGAGGCCGAGGGCGGCCAGGCCTGCCATCAGGAGCAGCGGCACGACGGCGGTGAGGAGCGCCTCCGCCCAGGGACGGAGGTGGCGCGCGGCGGTGGACGGCGTACCGGCCTGGGACGGCATGGCGGCTCCCGGTGGACGGGGGTTCCCTGATCACCTCAGCTTCGGCCGGGCGCGCACGGTCGGCGAGCCGGAAGCGGTGACGCCAGGGGGCACGGGGCCACCGGGGTCACCACGGACGGCGGTGGTCGGCGCGACGGGTGGGGTGGGCGGGTCGAGAATGAGCGGCGGGGGAAGGCAGAAGCGCAGCCCTTGGAGGCAGCTCGTGAGCTCCCAACCGCCGTCCGAACCCACCGGTCCGTACTCGGGTCCGCCTTCGGGGGGTGGCGGGCCGTCGCCGACCGAGCCCGCGATGCCCCGTCCGTCGGCGGGCGGGCCGCCCACGGAGGTCGGGGCGACCCCGCCGGTGGAGCCGCCGAGCGGTGCCGGGTCCGCCGCGGGGTCGGGAGCCTCGTCCGGCGGGGTGGTGTCGGGGCCGCCGTCCGGGCCGCTGTCGGGGCCGAACGGAGGGCCGCCCTCGGGTGACGGGCCGTCGGGTGGCGGGGCGTCAGGCGTCGGGCCGCCCGGGGACGGGGGGCGGCGGTTGGTGCCGGCCGGGGGTGGCGGGGCGGGCGCAGGCCGTGGTGGCGGGGGCCGAAGGGGTTGGCGGTGGTGGCCGTGGCGGCGGGGGCCGCGGTGCTGACGGTGGTGCTGACCAACGGGGGCGGGAAGGACACCAAGACCGAGGCCGCGCCGCAGGTGGCGTTGCAGCCGGTGGCGGCGTCCGGGCCCGATCCGTTCACCGGGTCGGTGGCGGTGGTGGCGATGTCGGAGAGCGCGACGGCTTCCGGGGCGGCGAGCGCCTCGGGGTCGGCGACGGGCCGGACGGTCACGGGTTCGGACCCGGGCCTGTACGGGGGCAGCCGGCAGACGGCCAGCTGCGACGTGCCGAAGCTGTCGGCCTTCCTGACGTCGGATCAGGCCAAGGGCAGGGCCTGGGCCGGGGTGCTGGGCATCGACCCGTCCACCATCGACCCCTACCTGCGCTCGCTCACCCCGGTGGTGCTGCGTTCGGACACCCGGGTGACCAACCACGGTTTCGCCAACGGCGTGGCCACCCCGTACCAGTCGGTGCTGCAGAGCGGGACGGCGGTGCTGATCGACGGGCGCGGGCTGCCCCGGGTGCGGTGCGCCTGCGGCAATCCGCTGCTGCCGCCGGCCGCGCTGGCGGTGCCGCCGGCGTACTCGGGGACGCCGTGGCCGGCGTTCAAGCCGCAGGACACCGTGGTGGTGAGCCCGGCGCCGTCGCCGCTGAAGGACGTGACGGTGGTGGACCCGTCGAGCGGGCAGTCGTACGCGCACGGGGTGGGTTCGCCGTCGGCCTCCGGCTCCGCGTCGTCCTCGGGCTCGTCCTCGGGTTCGCCGTCCGGGTCGGGCTCCGCCTCGCCTGGCTCGCAGTCCCCCGGGGCCCCGTCCTCCTCGCCCTCCGGCCGGTCGGGTTCGCCGTCGGTCGGGCAGCAGCAGTCCGGCGCGCCGTCCGGAGCCGGGTCCGGGTCGGGCTCGGCGGCGCAGAGCAAGGCGGCGTCGCCGTCGGGCGGTGCGAGCCAGCGGCAGGTGCAGAGCCCGGCCCAGCAGAGTCAGGGACAGCAGAGCCAGGGCCAGCAGCAGAGCCCGGCCCAGAGCCAGGTGCGCAGCCCCGTGCAGAGCCCGGCCGCCGGTCAGTCGTAGGCGCCCTTGAACCAGGCCTCGGCGATCTGGGTGTGCAGCGGGAAGGCCAGCCTGGTCGGCAGGGTGAGCAGGTGCCAGCCGTCCGTCTCGTCGGTGGGGACGGACGGCGGCAGCGAGTCGAGGGTGCGCGGCGGGAAGAGGGCGAAGAGCATCAGGAAGGCGCCGCGCTCGTCGCTGCCGGTGTCGGCCAGCCGGGCCTGGGCGGGGTCGACCTCCAGGCCGGCCTCCTCGCGGAGTTCGCGGGCGGCGCCGGTCTGCCAGTTCTCGCCGTAGTCGATGTAGCCGCCGGGGAGGGCGAGCTCGCCGTAGCCGGGCTCGATGGTGCGGCGGATGACGAGCAGGGCGCGGGTGCCGTCCGGCTGCTCGACGGGCTGGAGGGCGACGGCGACCGGCAGCGGGTTGCGGTAGCTGATCTCGCCGCAGCCGGGGCAGGTGCGCGGCCAGGTGGTGGTGCCGGGCGCGTACGGGGTGCCGCACCAGTGGCAGTGCGTGAAGGGGCCTGTCATGGCTGGATGCTAGTCGGAGCGGGTGACGGTGCGTCAGTGTCTCGCGGGACGGGACGGGCATCCGTCGGCGATCTTGCGCGTTGTAGCGTGCGGTGGTCGGCGTACGGAGGGTGAGGACAGTGGGGAACGCGTTCGTGCGGGCGTTGGCGGCGGGGCCGCTGGTGCTGGACGGGGGGCTGTCGAACCAGTTGGCGGACGCGGGGCAGGACCTCTCGGACGAGCTGTGGTCGGCGCGGCTGCTGGCGGACGATCCGGCGGCGTTGACGGCGGCGCACCGGGCGTACGTCGAGGCCGGCGCCCAGGTGGTCATCACCTCCAGCTACCAGGCGAGCTTCGAGGGCTTCGCCCGGCGGGGGGTCGAGCCCGAGGAGGCCGTGCGGCTGCTCGGGGAGAGCGTGGCGCTGGCCCGGGCGGCGGGGCCGGAGTGGGTGGCGGCCTCGGTGGGGCCGTACGGGGCGGTGCTGGCGGACGGGTCGGAGTACCGGGGGCGGTACGGGTTGACGGTCGGTCAGCTGGTGGACTTCCACGGGCCGCGGCTGGAGGTGCTGGCGGCGGCCGGGCCGGACGTGCTGGCGGTGGAGACGGTGCCGGACGCCGTGGAGGCCGAGGCGGTGCTGCGGGTGCTGGACGGGCTGGGGGTGCCGGCCTGGCTGTCGTTCTCGGTCGACGGGGAGCGGACCAGGGCGGGGCAGCCGCTGGCGGAGGCCGCGGCGCCGGCGGCCGGGGTGCCGGAGGTGGTGGCGGTCGGGGTGAACTGCTGCTCGCCCCAGGACGCGGACCGTGCGGTGAAGGTGGTGGCGGAGGCGGCCGGGAAGCCGGTCGTGGTCTACCCGAACAGCGGTGAGGGCTGGGACGCCGG
The DNA here is from genome assembly GCF_039535905.1 of Kitasatospora albolonga. Taxonomy (GTDB): domain Bacteria; phylum Actinomycetota; class Actinomycetes; order Streptomycetales; family Streptomycetaceae; genus Kitasatospora; species Kitasatospora albolonga. The sequence continues at coordinate 4,777 of NZ_BAAAYB010000064.1, forward strand.
AGCCCGCGACTGGCGGGGCGGTTCGACCTTCGTGCCCGAACGCGTGGCGCAGTGGCTGGCGGACGGGGCCCGGCTGGTGGGAGGGTGCTGCCGGGTCGGCCCGGCGGAGATCGCGGCGCTCGCCCGGGTGGTGCGGGAGGCCGACGTGACCGACGGAACTGACAGTCGCTGACGGAGAACGTGCGCGCCCGGCCGTCGGCCTGGCAGACTCGGGGCGATACCACTGCGGTCGACAATGTCGACCGCCTGTCAGCGGAGGTACACATGCCAGGGCCGATCCAGTCGCTCTCCCGGGCTGCCGCGATCATGCGGCTGCTGGCCGGTGGCGAACGGCGGCTGGGCCTGTCGGAGGTGGCCACCGCGCTGGACCTGGCCAAGGGCACCGCGCACGGCATCCTGCGCACCCTCCAGCAGGAGGGGTTCGTCGAGCAGGACCCGGAGAGCGGGAAGTACCAGCTGGGCGCCGAGCTGCTCCGGCTCGGGCAGAGCTACCTGGACGTGCACGAGCTGCGGGCCAGGGCGCTGGTCTGGGCCGACGACCTGGCCCGGGCCAGCGGGGAGACGGTCTACCTCGGGGTGCTGCACCAGCAGGGCGTGCTGATCGTGCACCACGTGTTCCGCCCGGACGACACCCGGCAGGTGCTGGAGGTGGGCTCGATGCAGCCGCTGCACTCCACCGCGCTCGGCAAGGTGCTGCTGGCGTACGACCCGGTGGCCCGGGGCGAGCTGGGCGACGGGCCGTTGGAGTCGTACACCTCGCGCACGCTCACCGACCTGGCGGACATCGACGCCGAGGCGGCGCTGACCAGGGAGCGGGGCTGGGCCGCGGCGGTGGAGGAGACCTGGGACGGCGTGGCCTCGATCGGCGCGCTGATCCAGGACCGCCGGCGCAATCCGGTGGGGGCGGTGTGCATCAGCGGGGCGGTGGAGCGCGTCTGCGAGGACGGGTTCGTGAAGCCCTCCCTGGTGGCCTCGGTGCGCAGCGCGGCCCGGGCCATCTCCCGGGACCTGGGTGCCGGGCGTTTCTAGCCGGGCGTTTCCAGCGGTCACATCTGACGCTTCGTGAGCTTCCCGCAGGCGCGGGCAGGTTGATTCCTGCCCGCGCCTCTGCGTTTTGTCCGCTTTTCCGGTGACAAGGGTGCTGATTTCCCCGGCACCGGGGGATCACCGTGAGTGATGGATCACAGGTCGGTCACCCGCCCTTGACGCGGGGGCGACCACAGGGGGAAGCTTCCGCATGACGGTCGACATTGTCGAACGGTGTCCGGAGCGACCGGAACGCCACCCGTCAGCGCACGACCCCGGGACGGGAACGTGCACCTCCCCCACCTGCTCCGGTCACGGACGAAGGAGTCCTTTGTGTCCGCGTTCACCAACGGCGACATCTTTGTCGGCGAAACCCTCGGCACCGCCGCACTGATACTCCTGGGCGGCGGCGTCTGCGCCGCAGTGACCCTCAAGAAGTCCAAGGCCGTCAACGCCGGCTGGCTCGCCATCACCTTCGGCTGGGGCTTCGCGGTGATGATCGCCGCCTACATGTCCGCCCCGAAGTCCGGCGCCCACCTGAACCCCGCCGTCACGCTGGCGATCGCCGCCGACACCGGCGAGTGGGGCAAGGTCCCGCTCTACCTCGGCAGCCAGCTGCTCGGCGCGATGATCGGCGCCGCCCTGGTCTGGGTCACCTACCTCGGCCAGTTCCAGGCGAACGACGCCCCCACCCTGGGCATCTTCGCCACCGGCCCCGAGGTCCGGAACCCGGTGCAGAACCTGCTCACCGAGATCATCGGCACCTTCGTGCTCTGCCTGGCCATCCTCACCCAGGGCCTGACCAAGGGCCTGGGCCTGTCCGGCACCGGCATCCTGATCGTGGCCTTCACCGTGGTCGGCATCGGCCTCTCGCTGGGCGGCCCGACCGGCTACGCCATCAACCCGGCCCGTGACCTGGGCCCGCGCATCGTGCACGCCCTGCTGCCCATCCCGCACAAGGGCGGCTCCGACTGGTCCTACGCCTGGGTGCCGGTGGCCGGCCCCGTCATCGGCGGCCTGCTGGCCGGCGGCTTCTACCACCTGGCGTTCTGACAGCCTGTTGGTTTGCCCCACTCCTGAGCACGGGGACTGACCACTCGTCAGTCCGATCTTCCCGAACCCCCATTCGAGCCGAGGACCCTCCATGACCTCCACTGGCAACTACGTCGCCGCGATCGACCAGGGCACCACCTCCAGCCGCTGCATCATCTTCGGCGAGGACGGCCGGATCGTCGCCGTCGACCAGCAGGAGCACAGCCAGATCTTCCCGCAGCCCGGCTACGTCGAGCACGACGCCGCCGAGATCTGGACCCGGGTGCAGTCCGTGGTCCGCGGCGCGCTGGAGAAGGCCGGACTGACCAAGGACGACATTCGCGCCATCGGCATCACCAACCAGCGCGAGACCACCGTGCTGTGGGACAAGAACACCGGCCAGCCGGTGCACAACGCGCTGGTCTGGCAGGACACCCGGACCGAGGCGCTCTGCCGCGAGCTGGGCCGCAACGTCGGCCAGGACCGCTTCCGCCGCGAGACCGGCCTCCCGCTGGCCAGCTACTTCGCCGGCCCGAAGATCCGCTGGCTGCTGGACAACGTCGAGGGCCTGCGCGAGCGCGCCGAGGCCGGCGACATCCTGTTCGGCACCATGGACACCTGGGTGATCTGGAACCTCACCGGCGGCGTCAACGGCGGCAAGCACGTCACCGACGTGACCAACGCCAGCCGCACCATGCTGATGAACCTCGCCACCCTGGCCTGGGACGAGCGGATCGCCGAGTCGATGGGCGTCCCGCTCCAGGTCCTCCCGGAGATCCGCTCCTCCGCCGAGGTCTACGGCCACGCGGTCGGCGACCTGGAGGGCGTCCCGGTGGCGGCCGCGCTCGGCGACCAGCAGGCCGCGCTGTTCGGCCAGACCTGCTTCAACGAGGGCGAGGCCAAGTCCACCTACGGGACCGGCACCTTCCTGCTGCTGAACACCGGCGAGAAGATCGTCAACTCGTACCACGGCCTGCTCACCACCGTCGGCTACCAGATCGGCGACCAGGCCCCGGTCTACGCCCTGGAGGGCTCGATCGCGGTCACCGGCTCGCTGGTGCAGTGGCTGCGCGACCAGCTGGGCATCATCTCCACCGCCGCCGAGATCGAGACCCTGGCCTCGACCGTCGACGACAACGGCGGTGCCTACTTCGTGCCGGCCTTCTCCGGCCTGTTCGCCCCGTACTGGCGCTCCGACGCCCGCGGTGTGATCGCCGGTCTGACCCGGTACGTGACCAAGGGCCACCTGGCCCGCGCCGTGCTGGAGGCCACCGCCTGGCAGACCCGCGAGGTCGTCGACGCCATGCAGAAGGACTCCGGCGTGGAGCTCACCGCCCTCAAGGTGGACGGTGGGATGACCTCCAACAACCTGCTCATGCAGAACATCGCGGACGTCCTGGACGCCCCGGTCGAGCGGCCCTACGTGGCCGAGACCACCGCGCTTGGCGCGGCCTACGCGGCCGGCCTCGCGGTCGGCTTCTGGCCGGACCTGGACACCCTGCGGGCCAACTGGCACCGCGCCGCCGAGTGGACCCCCCGGATGGACGAGGCCACCCGCGAGCGGGAGTACAAGAAGTGGCTCAAGGCCGTGGAGCGCACCATGGGTTGGGTGGAGGAGGACGAGGAGAGCTGACCGTCACGCCGGTCGGGGCCGCAGCGGCCCCGACCGGCCAGCGTCGTTTCTTGACGGCCTCTCAGCAGGAGGCCGCAGCGCAGTACTACGAGAGGAGACGCGGCGCCGCCCGCACCGGCACCGCAACACACACCATGGCTTCCATCCCGACCCTGGGCGCCGGCTACACCACCGGACGTACCGCCTCCCGCGCCGAGGCCCGCGAGCTGCTGGGCAAGGCCACCTACGACCTCCTGGTGATCGGCGGCGGCATCCTCGGCACCGCCACCGCCTGGACCGCCGCCCAGTCGGGCCTCAAGGTCGCCATGGTGGACGCGGGCGACTTCGCCGGCGCCACCTCCTCCGCCTCCTCCAAGCTGGTCCACGGCGGTCTGCGCTACCTGCAGACCGGCGCGGTCAAGCTGGTCGCGGAGAACCACAAGGAGCGCCGCGTCCTCTCCACCGACGTGGCCCCGCACCTGGTCAACCCGCTGACCTTCTTCGTGCCGGTCTACAAGGGCGGCCCGCACGGCGCCACCAAGCTCGGCGCCGGCGTCTTCCTCTACTCCGCGCTCTCCGCCTTCCGCGACGGCATGGGCCGGGTCTCCACCGCCGCGCACGCCGCCCAGCAGGTGCCCGCGCTGCGCACCGAGGGCCTGCGCTCGGTCGCCGTCTACGGCGACCACCAGATGAACGACTCCCGGGTCGCCGTGATGACGGTGCGCGCGGCGGTCGAGGCCGGGGCCGTGGTGCTCAACCACGCCGAGGTGACCGGACTGCGCTTCACCGGCGGCCGGGTGACCGGTGCCGAGCTGAAGGACCGTCTGGACGGCACCGAGTTCGGCGTCAACGCGCGCCTGGTGCTCAACGCCACCGGCCCGTGGGTCGACCACCTGCGCCAGATGGAGGACAAGGGCGCCGCCCCGTCCATCCGCCTGTCCAAGGGCGCGCACGTGGTGGTCAAGCGGCGCACCCCGTGGCGCGCGGCGCTCACCATCCCGATCGACAAGTACCGCGTGTCGTTCGCGATCCCGTGGGAGGACCACGTCCTGCTCGGCACCACCGACGAGGAGTACACCGGTGACCCGCGCGACGTGCGCGCCACCGAGGCCGACATCGACCAGATCATGGGCGAGGCCGGCCACGCGATCCGCGACGAGCACCTGGACCGCGACCTGATCACCTACGCCTTCGCCGGCCTGCGCGTGCTGCCCGGCGGCCCGGGCGACACCGCCGCCGCCAAGCGCGAGACGGTCGTCACCGAGGGCCGGGGCGGCATGCTCTCGGTGGCCGGCGGCAAGTGGACGACGTACCGTCACATCGGCCGCACCGTCCTGGAGAAGCTGGCCCACGTGCCCGGCACCGGTCTGCGCGAGGACATGTCCCCGATCCCGGCCACCGTCCCGCTGCCCGGCGTCGGCGCCCCGAACGCGGTGGCCCACCGCCTGCTCGTGGACCGCGAGCCCGGCTCACGGATGGAGCCGCTGGTGGCCAAGCACCTGGCCTCGCACTACGGCACCCTCTCCTTCGAGATCGCCCACCTGATCGCGGAGAACCCCGAGCTCGGCGAGCCGATCCACGCCGACGGCCCGGACGTCTGGGCCCAGGTCGCGTACGCCGCGGACAACGAGTGGGCGTACACCGCGGACGACGTGCTGCGCCGCCGCACCACCATGACGGTCCGTGGGCTCGACACCCCGGAGATCCGGGCCGAGGTGGACGCCTTCCTGGCGAAGCGCGGCAAGAAGTAAGGCACCGTCAGTACGGCCGGAACGGCCCGCCCCTTGCCACGGGGGGCGGGCCGTTCCGGCGTTCAGCGGCGCAGTCGGTTCCGCCAGGAGCCGGGCCCGTCGGCGGCGGCCTTCGCGGGACCGGGCCAGCCGAGCACCTCGCCCGCGAACCAGATGGCGGGCCGGTCGGCGGCCCACCCGTTGAGCACGGCCGCGACCCGCTCCGCGTCGGCCAGGCCGGCGAACAGGCCGTCCGGGCCGGTGCGGACGCCGAGTTCGGCGAGGGCGTCCCCGGACGGGTCGTGGCAGCGCCAGGTGTGCAGGTGGCCGGCGTCGTAGCCGATCACCTCCCAGCCGAGGCGGGTGCCGCCCTCGTCGAGGGCGGGCGGGGAGGCGAGGTTGGCGAGCAGCACCGGGTCATCGCCGTCGGCCTTGCGGACCGCCCTGGCCAGCACCTTCGCCTGACCGGGGGTCACCAGCAGTCCGAGCAGCCGGGCCGGCGGCCCGATCCGCAGCCGGGCGCAGGCCGCCAGCGCGGCCTCCCGGGAGGAGAACCAGTGGTCGTCCCGCGGCAGTTGGCCGACCCGGCAGGCGGCGACGGAGACCTCGTCCCCCTCCGGTTCGACCACCAGGTAGCCGGCCACCACGGCGGCCTCGTCCGCGGAGCGCGGCGGGGGCAGGCGGCGGGTCTGCTTCACCAGCAGAGGCAGCCGGTCGCAGCGCTCGGGGAGGCGGCGCTCCTCCAGCCAGAACAGGTAGCCGCGCAGGTCCTCCTGGAGCAGCTGGTCGATGTAGTCGACGTAGCCGCGCAGCTCCTGGACCAGCTGGTCCTGCTCCCGGTCGCCGGTGCCGGCGCGGTGCGCGGCGGCCTTGAGGGCCCACTCCTTGACCCGACCGCGCTCGTACCACCAGGCCCGGACGGCGGCCGGGGTCCAGTGCTGGTCGCCGTCCATCGCGTAGTGGCGGTCGGGGTGCTTGCGGACCTCGGCGACCAGGCTCTGGACCTGCAGGACGTCGGTGGGCTGACGGTAGACCAGGTCGGCCACCACCCGCTCCTCGTGGGCGAGCAGCTCGGCGGCGTCGCGCGGCGGGGAGTCGGCCTCCCGGACGGTGCCGTAGAACGGGCCCGGGACACCGCGCCAGTTGCGTTCGGCCCAGCGGCCGTCGAACGGGTCGCCCTCCCGGGCGACCTCCCGGAGAGCCGCCGGGACCGGATCCCAGTACCTCGCGGACACGTACGCCCCTCCCCCGTGGAAACACCGGACGGCCGCCACCCTTCCAGCGGAGGGTGGCGGCCGTCCATGGCCCTTCCGGGCTAGGGGCTGTCTCCTTGATGGGGTCGGATCAGGCCGCGTCGTCGGGGTGCGTGCCTCGGCGGCGCCGAGGAGGGAGTCCATGCGGAGCATCGGCGACTGACGAGAAGCCGGCGAGGTGCGTGCCCCGGCGGCGCGGCCCCGGCCCCATCAAGGAGACAGCCCCTAGATGATCAGGGAGAGCGGGAGGATCAGGGCGATCGCGGTGACCGAGATCAGGGTCTCCATCACCGACCAGGACTTGAGGGTCTGACCGACCGTCATGCCGAAGTACTCCTTCACCAGCCAGAAGCCCGCGTCGTTGACGTGCGAGAGGAAGAGCGAGCCGGCGCCGATGGCGAGCACCAGCAGGGCGGCGTGGGTGGTGGAGAGGTCGGCGGCCAGCGGGGCGACGATGCCGGCGGCGGTGATGGTGGCGACGGTGGCGGAGCCGGTGGCCAGGCGGATCAGCACGGCGATCAGCCAGCCGAGCAGCAGGGCCGAGATGTGCCACTTGGCCGACCAGGAGCTGACGGCGTCCCCGACGCCGACGTCGATCAGGGTCTGCTTGAAGCCGCCGCCCGCGCCGACGATGAAGACGATGCCGGCGATCGGGGCGAGCGACTTCTCCATGGTGGTGGAGATCCGGGCCTTGGTGAAGCCGGCCGCCCGGCCGAGGGTGACCATGCCGAGCAGGGTGGCGGCGAGCAGTGCGATCAGCGGGGAGCCGATGAAGTCGGCGATCCGCTGGGGCATCGCCTTGGGGTCGTCGATGACCACGTCGGCCAAGGCCTTGCCGAGCATCAGGACCACCGGCAGCAGGATGGTGGTGAGGACGGCGGCGAAGGAGGGGGTGCGCTCGGGCTTCTCGGTGGCGGGCGGGGCCGGGGGCAGCTCCAGCGGGCCGACCCAGCGCTCGGCGAAGCGGGCGAACAGCGGGCCGGCCACGATCAGGGTGGGCACCGCGATCAGCAGGCCGAGCGCCAGGGTGACGCCGAGGTCCGCCTTGAGGGCGTCGACGGCGACCAGCGGGCCCGGGTGCGGGGGGCACCAGGCCGTGCAGCACGGAGAGCCCGGCCAGGGCGGGGATGCCGAGGCGGATCAGCGGGACGTTCCCGCGCCGGGCGACCAGGATCACGATCGGGATCAGCAGCACCACCCCGACCTCGAAGAACAGCGGCAGGCCGAGCACGGCGGCGATCAGCGCCATCGACCAGGGCAGCATGCGCTTGGAGGAGCGGCGCAGCACGGTGTCGGCGACGATGTCCGCCCCGCCGGAGTCGGCGAGCAGCTTGCCGAGCATGGCCCCGAGGCCGATCAGCAGGCCGACGCTGGCCACGGTGGAGCCGAAGCCGGCCGAGAAGCTGGAGAGCAGCTTGTCGAAGGGGGCGCCCGCGACGGCGGCGAGCACGCCGGAGCCGAGGATCAGGGCGAGGAAGGGGTGCAGCTTGAAGCGGGTGATCAGCAGCACGATGACGCCGATGCCGAGCAGCACCGCGAGCAGCAGGACGCCGTCGCTGGAGGTGTGCGGGAGCGGGGCGGCGAGGAGTTGGGTGGTCACGCGAGGTCTCCGTTGAACAGGCGCGGGGTGTGGGGGAGGTGGGGGTGCGGGGTCAGGCGGACCGGGCCGTGATCAGGTCGGCGGCGCGGTCGGCCAGTTCGGCGGGGGTGTGGTCGACGTCCAGGGCGAAGCCGGGCTCGTCCGCCCGGAGCGGTTCGAGCGCGGCGTACTGGGAGTCGAGCAGGGTGGCCGGCATGAAGTGGCCGGTGCGGGCGGCCAGCCGGGAGCCGATCAGTGCCCGGTCGCCGGTCAGGTGGACGAAGCGGGTGGCCGGGGCCTGGGAGCGCAGGGTGTCGCGGTAGCTCCGCTTGAGCGCGGAGCAGGCCACCACTCCCCCGGTGCCCTCGGCGACCCGGCCGCCGAGCCAGTCGGCGAGGGCCAGCAGCCAGGGCTGCCGGTCGGCGTCGTCGAGCGGGACGCCGGCGGCCATCTTGGCGATGTTCGCCGGCGGGTGGAAGTCGTCGGCCTCCGCGTACGGGAGGCCGAGCCGCTCGGCCAACAGGCGGGCGACGGTGGTCTTGCCGACGCCCGACACGCCCATCACCACGAGGGTGGGCGGCTGGTTCTCGACGCTGAGACCCATGGCTGGTGCTCCTTGTTCTGACTGGTCACGACTGACACTGCCGCAAAGGTATGACTTATTCAAGGGGCGGCAACCCAATCGTCATACATATGTGGCGAAGATATCCTGAGCCGATGGAGATCCAGGGCCTGCCCGGCCGACTGCTCGCCGACCTCGGACCGGCCATCGCCTCCGGCGAGATCCCCGAGGGCGCGGTGCTGCGCAGCGAGGAGCTCGAGGCGAAGTACGGGGTGTCCCGGACGGTGGTCCGGGAGGCGGTGCGCATCCTGGAGTCGATGCGGATGGTCGCGCCCCGGCGCCGGGTCGGCATCACCGTGCAGCCCAAGGCCGGCTGGGACGTCTTCGACCCGCTGGTGATCCGCTGGCGCCTCGCCGGGGCGGACCGCTCCGCGCAGCTGCGTTCACTGGGATCGCTGCGGGTCGCGGTGGAGCCGGCGGCCGCCGCCCTGGCGGCCGTCCACGCCACCGACGACCACCGGCGCGAACTCGGCGCCCTGGCGGTCGAGCTGACGGTCAGTGCCCGCTCCGACCTGTCGGTCTTCCTGCAGCACGACATCGCCTTCCACGCGACGGTGCTGCGCGCCTCCGGCAACGAGATGTTCGCCCACCTGGGTGACACCGTCGGCGCCGTGCTGACCGGGCGCACCGAGCACCAGCTGATGCCGCATCAACCCGAGCCGTACGCGGTCGCGCTGCACCGCGAGGTCGCCGACGCGATCTGCGAGGGCCGCTCGGGGGACGCCGAGACGGCGATGCGCACCATCGTCCAGGGAGCCCTCGACGAGCTGAACGAGGTGCTGGGCTAGCAGGCCGCCGTGAGCAGCAGGGCGTGGCGGGTCCAGCGGCGGGTGGGGTGGAAGTCGAGGCCGGCGAGGGTGTCGAGAAGGGCTTCGGCCGCGCCCAGGCTGACGGTGCGGTAGGGGGCCGGGGCGCGGCGGATGAGCTCGGCGGCGAGGTCGCGGGCGATGCCGGGGCGGGCGTCCGGGTCGGCGCAGAGGGTGTCGATCCAGAGGTCGTGCGGGGCGTCGGGCCATTCGAGGGTGAGGGCGAAGCCCACGGGCGGGCCGTCCTCGTGGAGGGTGGCCAGCAGGCAGGAGTCCCGGCGCAGGCAGGGGTGGCGCAGGGTGGAGACCAGGGCCTCGTCGCCGCCGCGGGTGCGGACCGCCCCGGCGGTGGCGCGGCGGTAGAGCTCGCCCATCCGGGCGGCGTCGCCGGGGCGGAGCGGGCGGAAGGACAGTCCGGGGCCGGCCGCCGGGAGGGGGCGGATCGGGGCGCTGGCCTCCAGGAAGGGGGTGGCCGTGAAGCCGCGGGCGGTCAGCATCGCGCGCAGGCCGGTGTCCTCGCCGAGGCAGTCGACCACCAGCTCGACCAGGGTGGAGGAGGCGGTGGCGGCGGCCCGGTCCACCGCCCAGTCCAGCAGCGCACCGCCGACGCCGCGACGCCGCCAGGGGCCGAGCACCTCCCCCGCGCACTCGACCAGGGCGAAACCCCCGCCCCAGTCCTGCCGGTTGGCCGCGTAGCCGGCGATCCGGCCGCCCACCCGGGCCACCACGGCGTCGCCGTCGGCCAGCGAGCGCGCCAGCACGGCCATCCGCTGGCCGTCCATCCCGGCGGCGCCGCCGCGGCCGTACGCCTCCAGGGCGTCGTTCAGTTCGGGGAGCTGATCCGGGGTCAGCTGCCGCAGCTCGGTCACGACGGTCTCCCCCGGAGTTCGGCGGTGCGGTGGGCGGCGGTGCGGTGCAGCGCAGCGTGGTGCAGGGCGCTGTGGTGCAGGGCGTGCAGCAGCAGGGCGGTGGCGGTGACGCCCGGGGCCTCCTCGGGGCCGGGCAGGTACTCGACCAGGTCGAGGCCGGCCACCGGGAGGCGCTCGCACAGGGCGGTGAGCAGGCCGAGCGCCTCGCGGTAGGACCAGCCGCCGGGCAGCACCGTGCCGGTGCTGGGCATCACGGCCGGGTCGAGCACGTCCAGGTCGAAGCTGAGGTGCCAGTCCAGGCCGGCCGGCAGGCGGCGGACGATCTCGTCCGGGTCGGTCTCCAGGGCGGTGCGGCCGGGCCAGCGCTGGAGCTTCGCGCAGGCCTCGGGACGCTCCGGGGTGAGCTGGCGGACGCCGAACTGGGCGACGCAGGCCACCGCCTCGCTGCCGAGCACCCAGTCCAGGAAGTTCCCGTGGTGCACGCCGGTGCGCGGACCGGTGCGCACCCGGCCGTAGTCGTGGTGGGCGTCGAAGTGCAGCACGCCGATCGGGTGGTGACGGCGGGTCAGGCCGTCCACCACCCGCAGGGTGAGCGAGTGGTCCCCGCCGAGGACCACCGGGACCTTGCCGGCCTGGGCGGTCAGCGCGACCAGCTGCTCCAGGTCGTCCAGCAGGTCCGCACCGCCCGCGCCCGGCACGGCCGTCAGGTCGCCGACGTCGGCGAGCGCGACCCCGGCGAGCAGCCGGCGGTCGTGCTCGGCGTCGTACATGCCGCACAGCCCGGGGTCGGCCCGGAAGACGGTGGTGCTGACCCGGCGCAGCGCCTCGGGGCCGAACCGGGCGCCGGGGCGGTAGGAGACGCCCTGGTCGTAGGGCGCGCCGATCACCACGAAGGCGGCCGGGCCGTTGAGTGCCTCGGCCACCGTGGAGAGCGGCGTGCCGTACAGGCCGGTGCTGCGCCCGGGGCCGGCCGCGGTGTCCTGGGCCTGCAATGCGCCCGCCTCGACGAGCACGGCCACCGTCCGGCGGACGGCCTCGGAGCTGCCGGGGGCGGTGCGCTCCAGTCGGGCGGCGACCGCCTCCGCCGTGGCGGGGACGGCGAACTGGGAGAGCACGTGCAGCGCCCGGCGGCCGAGCCTGACGCTGCGTCCGGTCTCGGGCCAGACCAGCTCGCTCTCCTCGCCGCCGCCGTCCAGCCTGGCCGCGCCCGGGGTGACCCGCAGCGTCTCGTTCACCGGCGCCGCCCGTCGTGTGCGCCGTCGGCCGCGGCCGGCTGCACCGCGGACGGCACCGGCGTGGACGGCCCCGGCGCGGACGGCTCCAGCGTGGTCAGCCAGGCCGTGCGGAGCCGCGCGTACGGGCCGTCCGCGTCGCGCAGGTCCTTCGGCGCGCCGCTCTCGACGATCCGGCCGTGCTCCAGCACCACCACCCGGTCGCTGCGCTCGGCCGTCCAGAGGTCGTGGGCGACCTGGATCACGGTCGTCCCGGCCAGCGAGCGGGAGAGCTCGGCGGTGAAGTGCCCGGCGGCCCGCTCGGAGAGCCCGGCGGTGGCCTCGTCGAGCAGCAGGACCCGGGGGCGGCGCAGGAAGAGCCGGGCGAGGGCGAGTTGGCGCGCCTGGGCCGGGGTCGGCGGGTGGCCGTCCTCGCCGAGGGCGGTGGCCAGGCCGCCGGGCAGTCCGCGGACCCAGCCGTCGGCGTCGGCGGAGGCCAGGGCCGCCCACAGCTCGTGCTCCTCGGCCTCGGGGCGCGCCAGGGTGAGGTTGTCCCGGACGGTGCCGTGGAAGACGTGGTCCTCCTGGGCGACCAGCACCACCTCCGCGCGGCCGCCGACGGCCGCCTCCTGACGGCCGATCAGCACCCGGCCGGAGTCCGGCCGCAGGGCGCCGGCCAGCAGGGTGGCGAGGGTGGTCTTGCCCGCCCCGGAGGCGCCCACCAGGCAGATCCGCTCGCCGGCCGCCACCTCCAGGTCGAGGGAGTGCAGGACGGGGGCGCCCTCGGCGTAACCGAAGGTCAGGGCCTCGCAGCGGACCGGCAGCCCGGCCGGGCCCGGCCCGGTGCGAGCCGCCGGAAGGTCAAGGGCGCCGACCCCGACGCCGAGGATGCGGCCGAGGGCTGCCCCGGCGGCCTGGGCCTCGCCGAACCAGTAGATGAGGTCGTCCAGCGGGGTCAGCACCGCCCGCAGGTAGAGCGCGATCACCGCCACGTCGCCGACCTGGGCGTGGCCGCCGCGCACCAGCCAGGCGCCCCAGCCGACCACCACCAGCAGCGGCAGGTGGTAGCCCGCCTGCACGGCGGGGAACCACGCGCGCTCCAGCCGGACCGGCTCCCCGGCCAGCCGCCGCCAGGAGCCGACGCTCCGTCGGGCCGCGTCCCGCCGGGCCGGCCCCAGGCGCAGCGTGGTGACGGCCTCGTGGCCGCGGACGGTCTCGGTGAGCGCACCGGTGGCGGCGGCCCGGGCGGCCAGCTCCTCCCCGTACGCCTTCGGCGCGCGCCGCACGTACCACCGGGTGGAGAGCAGGATCGGCGGGACCCCGACCAGGCAGCCGAGCGCGACCAGCGGGTCGACCAGGAAGGCGGCGCCGAGGGTCATCGCCACCGTGACGGTGCCGACCACCGTCTCGGGCAGGCCGGTGCGGGTGATGTCCTGGACGGCGTCCATGTCGGAGGTGGAGCGGGAGAGCACCTCGCCCTGGTCGACCGTCTCCAGTTCGCGCACCGGCATGGCGAGCAGGCCGTCCAGGAAGTCGTTGCGCAGGACCGCGAAGATCCGCTCGCCGAGGGCGAAGGACCAGGAGGCGGCGGTGAAGGCCAGGCCGGCGTGCACCACGAGGGCGGCCAGGATCAGCAGCACCGGGCCGAGCAGGCCGACGGCCCGCCCGTCCGCGATCCGGTCCACCAGCGAACCGAGCACCAACGGCGGCACCAGCCCGCCGGCCACGGCGGCCGCGTGCACCAGCACGATCGCGGTCAGCCGGCCCCCGAACCGGGCGGCGAGCCCACCGACCCGGCGGCGGACGGCGGTGCGGTCGGCGACCGGCAGCACCGGCGCGGGCCCGGCCACCGCCCGGCCCCCGGGCCCGGACGGCACGTCAGCCACCGGCGGGGCCGGGGAGAGGGACGGAGCGTCAGACATCGGAGCCCTCCTCGACGGCCAGGACGTGGTCGGCCACCGCGCGGAAACGCGCCGGCCGAGCCCAGGACCAGGGTGGTGCGGCCGCGCCGGTGCTCGGCCACCCGGCGGGCGATCTCGATCTCGGTGACCGCGTCCAGCGCGGTGGTCGGTTCGACCAGCACCAGGACCGGCGGATCGCCGACCAACGACCGCGCCAGCGCCAGGCGTTGGCGCTGGCCTCCGGAGAGGTTGCGGCCCTCGGCGTCGATCCGGGCGTCCAGGCCGCCGGGCAGCCGCGCCACCACGTCGTCCGCGGCCGCGGCCCGCAGGGCGGCGGTGAGCTCGCGGTCGCCGTAGCGGGCGGCCGGGTCCAGCACCTCGCGCACCGAGCCGGCGAAGAGCACCGGGCGGGCGCCCTGGATCCGCACCGCCGCGCCCAGCGCGTCGGGGTGGAACTCGCGCACCGGGCGTCCCGGCCAGGGTGGCGCCCTGCTCGACCGTCAGGCCGACCAGGCGGCGGGCCAGCCGGTCCGGGTCGTAGCCGCCGGGGGCGGCCAGCACGCTCAGGCCGCCGAGCGGGATCCGAAGGCCCGTCAGGCCGTCGGCGGGCTCGGCCCGCTCGGGCACCTCGGCGGTCCCGGTCCAGGGGCGCTCGGGCGCGGCCAGCAGGGCGGTGACGTTCCGGGCGGCCACCCGGGCACCGGCCCGGGCCGCGCCGTACCCGGCGGCGGTGGTGACGGGGGCGACCAGGTAGGCGGAGGCGGTGTAGAAGGTGACCAGGTCGGTGGGCGGCACCGAGCCGGCGGCGGCCAGGGTGCCGCCGAGCCAGACCAGGGCGGCCAGGAAGAGGCCGGGCAGCAGGGTGCCGGAGACCAGCAGCAGGGCCTCCGTCCGGGCCACCTCCACCCCGGCCCGCTCGGTGGCCGCCGAGGCGGCCCGGTAGCGCTCCCGCACCACCCGCTCGGCGCCCAGACCGCGCAGCACCCGCAGCCCGAGGCCGATGTCGGAGCTCAGCGCGGCCACCGTGCCGAGCGCCTCGCGCTGGCGCTCGCGGCGCTCCTCCAGCGGCTCGGCCACCTTGCCGGTGAGCCACATCAGGCCGGGCACCCCGGCCAGCACCACCAGGGTGACCAGCGGGGAGATCGCCAGCAGGTACCCGGCGACCACCAGCAGGCCGAGCAGCGAGGCGGCCAGCCTGATCCGCACCACCGGGAAACCGGCCACCCGGGAGACGTCGTACGCCGCCACGGTGGCCACCTCGGCGGGCGGGGTGCGGGCCGCCACGTCCTGCGGGGCGCGGGCGGTCTTCTCCCCGATCTCCTCCAGCAGCGCGGCGGTGGCGCGCAGTCCGAGCCGGGCGGCGATCACGTGCCGGGTGACGTTGGTGGCGATGCCGGTCACGACGGCGGCGCCCAGCGCGGCCACGTACCGGGCCAGCCCGCCGCCCTGGCCGGCCGCCGCGCCCAGGGCGGCGCCGACCAGCCAGGGCAGCGCTGCCTCGGCCGCCGCGCCGGCCAGCGCCAGCGCGGTGAAGGCGGCCAGCGGTCGCCGCTCGTCCCGGGTGATCCGGGCGGTCAACTCCCGCAGCGGCGTCGAGGTCTGAGGGTCGCTCACGTCAGCCCCACCGGTGCCAGGTCGTAGGTCGCGCGCAGGTCCTTCATGGACTGGTGGTCTCCGATGTCGAGCAGCAGGTCGCAGAACAGGTCGAGCGAGGGGCCGCCCCGGGAGCCGGCCGCGAGCTTGAACAGCCCCTGGCCGGTGGCCGTGCGGGGCACGACGGTCTCGAAGCGGGTGGTGCGGAAGCCGAAGCTGTTGCCGTAGACGGCGGCCAGGCCGCGCCGGGCCACCTCGTGCCGGATCGCGGCCAGCAGCAGGCCGTGGTCGGCGAGCGCGTCCTCGCGCAGCTCCACCACCACGAACGGGCTCTGGCCGCGCCAGGCGGAGGAGCCGAGCGCCGGGTGGGCGACGGTGCGGAACAGCGGGCGGGGCGAGGAGGCCAGCCGCTCGGCCAGGCGGGCGTTGTTCCGGTAGACCTGCCCGGCGTGCCGTCTGGTCCAGGTCTCGTCCAGCAGGAAGGGCGCGTCCAGGGCGGCCACCGCCGGGGCGGCCAGGCCCTGGCCCGTGGTGGCACGGACCAGCCGCAGCGTCCCGGCCAGCCGGCGGGCCGTCAGCTCCCCGGTGTGCGAGCGGTGCTGGTGGATCTCCAGCACGCCGAGGTTGGCCACCTCCAGGCCCTGCTGGTCGAGCTTGAGGCCCGAGCGCACCTCGATCACCAGCGGGGCGCCGGCGGGCGAGGCCAGGGCCTTGAGCACGGCGGCCCGGGGCCAGGCCGGGGAGACCAGGGTGGTGTCCAGCACCACCACCGGCGGGCGGTGGGGGCCGCGCCGCCAGCCGTTCACCAGGGCGTTGACGTCCAGCACGTCCAGCGCCCAGTTGTAGCGGACCGGTTCGAGCAGCAGCACGTCCGGCGCCCCGGGCCCGGCCCAGGCCTCGGCGAGCCGGCCCGGGCTCAGCCTGCGCGGGCGCAGGGTGGTGCCGGAGAGGTACTCCAGCAGCAGGTCGGTCTCGAAGTAGTCGCCCCAGAAGTCCAGCCGCAGCGGGCGGCGTTCGGTGGGAGCCAGCAGGTGGGCGAGCGACTGCACCAGGTGGGAGAGGGCGGCCATCCCGCTGCCGAAGGCCAGCACGGTGCGCTCCCAGCCCTCGGGCGGGGCGCTGCTGCGGCCGGCCAGCGCGCGCTCCACCGCCTCGGCGGGCAGGCTGCGCTCGTAGCCGTGCCGCAGCGGGGCTCCGCCGGGCAGGGTGCGCTCCTGGGCGAGGTCGGGCGAGCGCTGGAAGCGCTCGTCCATCCGGTGGCCCCGGCGCAGCAGCAGGGTGCGGACCTGACGGGACGCCAGCTCCAGCCGCCACTCGGCATCCGGGCCCTCGCCGGTCTCCTGCCGCAGCTCCCGCTCCAGCGCGGCCCAGACGGTGGCGTCCTCGGCGCCCTGCCCGGCGGCCAGCGCGGCCATCCCGGCCAGCAGCTCGCGCTCCAGCTCCAGCGCGCCGCTCATCCGAGCTCCTCGACCTTCCCGTCGGCGAGCGCGTACTCGGCGGGCAGCGGCAGCAGGTTGAACCGCCGGGAGTTGGTCCGGGTGTACGCGCCGGAGGCGGTCAGCACCACCCGGTCCCCCGCCCGCAGGGCGGGCAGCGGGGCGGGGCTGCGACGGCCGAGCACGTCGGTGCCGAAGAAGTCGTTCTCGTAGAGGGTGTCCCCGGCCAGCAGGGTGGGGCGCAGCTCCTCGTCCTCGCGCGGGCCGGTCAGCGGGATGAGCTGGGGCCGGTGCCAGGGCGCGAAGTTCCAGGCGGAGCAGTCCACGGTGAGCACGTCGGCCTTGAAGTGCGGGTGGTCGCGCTCCGCCGAGCGGACGGTGGTGACCAGGTAGCCGTGCGGGGCGAGCACGGCGCCCCCGGGCTCGAACTGCAGGCGCACGGTGCGGCCGGTGCGCCGGGTGAAGTCGGCCAGGTCCTCGGCCACCTGCTGCCAGGTGCGCAGGGTGCGCAGGCGGTCGGTGTAGAGGCTGAAGAAGCCGCCGCCGAGGTCGATCTCCTCCACGTCGGGGTACGAGGCGGCCACCGCCAGCAGGTAGCGGAGCTTGTAGCGCAGGTGACGGGGCGTCATCTGGCCGGTGTGGGTGTGCAGCCGGGTGAGGCGGCAGCCGGTGCGCTCCAGCACCGCGCCGATCCTCGGGTCGGTGGCGTACACGCCGAAGCGGCTGCCGGCGCCGAAGGTGGTGGAGCCGTCCTCGATCGCCTCCGGCAGCGGGACCCGCAGCCGCAGGCCGACCGGGCCGCCGGGGCGGGCGGTGCAGAACTCGTCGAGCTGCTCGACCGAGCTCGCGTCCGGCACCACGCCGTGCTCCGCCAGCAGCGGCAGGTCGTCCGCCCGGAAGGACGGGCCGGTGGCGGTGATCCGGCGGAAGCCCGCCAGCACGGCCAGGGTGAGCTCGCCGACCGAGGCGACGTCGGCGCCCAGGCCCAGCGAGGCCAGGAAGGTGAGCACGCGCGGGGTGTGACAGGCCTTCAGCGCCAGGTTGAGCTCGGCGGGGCCGACCCCCTCGACGTCCGCGCGCAGCAGCTCGACCGAACGGCGCAGGTTGTCCAGGTCGTAGAGCAGCGCGGGCGAGGGCAGCCCGGCCAGCCGGGCCAGCAGGCCCTCGCCGGGGGCACCGATCAGCGGCTCGGCGTTGGTGGCGGGCATCGGCGGCTCTCCAGGGGGTGGGTCGGGCGTGGGCCCGGCTGCGGCGCCGCGGCCGGGCCCACGCGTCATCAGTTGCCGGACGGGCGGGAGCCCGCGAGGACCGACAGGTCCGTGCGGATCACCCGGATGTCCGTCTGCATCACGTCGGCACCGGTGGTGCCCTCCTCGACCTCGACGTCGAACTCCGCGAAGACCTCCGACAGGGCCGACTCGAGCGCGGCGATGTCACTCATGCCACTACCTCCTCTCCAAGGACGCACTGCTCCCCCGCGGCTCGGGGAGACGGGACGTGGGACGCCGCGGTCGGTGGGGCGCCGCGGTTCAGGCGGCGTCGTGGGCGCCCGCGGGGGCTCCCGCGTGGGCTCCCGCGTGGGCTTGCAGGGCGGAGCCGTCCGGGAGCCGGAGCTCCCCGAGGGCCTCCACCGCGGCGGTCAGCCAGTGCGCCAGGCGGTGGCCGTCCGGGCCGAGCTCGGCCGTGACCGGGCCGCCGTCGAGCGCACGGGCGAAGTGGGCGGCGCGGGCCCAGGCCGTCACCGTCTCGGCCAGCGCGCCCTCGACCCGCTCCTCGTCGGGCTCGGTGACGGCCAGCCCCAGGTACAGCAGGGCCTGGTGGGTGTAGACGTGGAAGGCGGCGAAGGTCCGGTCGGCGCTGAAGTGCCGGGTGCGGCTGGAGCCGAAGGACCAGGGCACGCCCACCGTGGCGGACCGCTCGTCGTGGTAGTCGGGGCGGAACAGCGAACGGGCCAGGCTGATGTCGTTCAGCTTCTGGTGCAGGCACTCGTGCACCAGGAGCTCGGCGGCCAGCCGGTCCTGACGGAAGGTCTGCTCGGCGACGAAGACCACCAGTGGCGCGGCGTTGGTGTACCCGCTGTACGGCTGCTCGCCCCGGTAGGGCACCACCAGCCGGGCGGCGGACAGCACGTCCCCGGCCAGCCGGGGCAGGCCGCGGCGGGCCAGCGCCACGGCCCGGGCCCGGGCGCCCTCGGCCTGCGGGGTGACGGCGGCGGGACGCGCCTCGACCGGGGCCCCGCCGACGGTCGTGGTGGCGGAGAAGAGTGCGAGGAAATGCCCGGTGACCCAGTGTCCGGGGCCGGTTCCGGGGAATTCCGGAGCATTTTCCCCCTTCGTCTCCGAATCGGTTTCCAGCTCCGGATCCGACGACATCCGGGAATTTAGCGCGACGTACCGGGCGAGCGCTTCCCGCCCGTTCTCGGTGCGCCCGGCGCTGCATTCCCGCAGGGCCTCGTCGACGGCCGCCCGGCGCAGGCTCTCGGCCCACGGACGCTCCGTCGGGGCCACCGCCGCCGGGTCGGTGCCGGTGGCCCCGGCGCAGACCCGGGCGGCTCCCCGGTAGTAGGCGGCGGCGGTGCCGGCGATGGCCGAGCCGTCGCCGAGCGCCCCGGTGGAGAGGTGCTGCTCCACCCTGGCGTGCAGCGTCCGCCCCTCGGCCCGGAAGGCCGGGAGCCTCGCTCCGGCGGGGCTCATGCCAGCAGTCCGCTCGCCCGCAGGGTGCTCAGCCGCTCGGCGACGATCCGCCCGGCCCGCTCGGCGCCGCCGGGCAGGCCGAGGGCCCGCACCCGCTCGGCGATCCCGGCGGCCGGCCGTCCGTCGCACAGCTCCAGCACGTACCAGCTCAGGCGGTCGAGCACCGCCACCCGGACCGGGGACTCGAAGAACACGAAGGCGGCCGACAGATCGGCGAACGGTTCGAGAATCCATCCGGACGTCCGGGACGTGACCTCTGATTCCATGGTGGTTCCCCCGTTTTACTGGAATCGCTCCGGCCTTTCGGAGTGCCCCGAAGCTACTGCGCTCGCCAGGACCACGTCAACGGTCGCGCGCGGCCTTTCCGCCCCACCGGGGAAACGGGCATATGCCGGTCGCGAAGCGGAATGCGGACGCCTCCGGACGGAACCGGTGGAATGGCACCGGCCGGGCTGGGCAGGCTGTGGGAGCGGACGGGGGAGTCCGCTGATCCTTCGGAGGTACCCGGAATGCCAACTGCGCGTCGTCGCCGTCTGCCGGACGAGGTGCGGGCCGCCGCCGTGCGGGCGTGGATGTCCTTCTCGTTCACCCTGGTCGGCCTGATCGTCGCCACGCTCGCCTCGTACGCCCGCACCTGGCTGCTGACCCCCGCCCTGGTGGCGATGGCCGTCGGGGTGTTCGGCACCGCGTGGAGCCTGCTGGAGATCGTGATCTCCCGTCAGATCGCGGCCCAGCGGATGCGCGGCCCGCACGCCAACTCGCCGATGGCGGGCAGCAGGCAGCGGCGGCGCCCGGCCCGAGGGCCGGACGCCGCCGCGAGGTGAGGGTCCGTCAGCGCTTGCGCACGGTGTAGGCGTGCTGGACGGGGTAACGGGTCTCGGCGCCCAGCTCGCGGGCGGCGCGCTGCGGCCAGTACGGGTCGGCGAGCAGGGCCCGGCCGAGCAGGACCACGTCGGCCTCGCCCTCGGTCAGGATGCGCTCGGCCTGGTCGGGCTCGGTGATCAGGCCGACCGCGCCGGTGGGCAGGCCCGCGCCGTTGCGGATCTCGGTGGCGAAGCGGACCTGGAAGCCGGGGGCCGCCGGGATGTGGGCGTCGGCCACGTTGCCGCCGGTGGAGACGTCGACCAGGTCGACGCCGCGCGCCTGGAGCTCCTTGGCCAGCCGGACGGTCTCCTCCGAGGTCCAGCCCGGGACCTCCGGCTCCAGCCAGTCGGTGGCCGAGACCCGGAACAGCAGCGGGAGCTCGGCGGGCCAGACCGCCCGGACCGCGTCGGTGACCTCCAGGGCCAGCCGGGCGCGGCCGGCGAAGTCGCCGCCGTAGCCGTCGGTCCGGCGGTTGGAGTGCGGGGAGAGGAAGGAGTGGATCAGGTAGCCGTGGGCGCCGTGGATCTCCACGGTCTTGAACCCCGCGGCCAGCGCGCGGCGCGCGGAGTCCGCGAAGGCCGCCACCACGTCGCCGATCTCCTCGACCGTCAGCTCGTGCGGCTGCACGTGCTCGTCCGAGAAGCCCACCGCGGAGGGGCCGACCGGCTGCCCGCCGACCGAGCCCGCGGGCAGCGGCTTGCCGCCCAGCCACGGCCGGTCGGTGCCGGCCTTGCGCCCGGCGTGCGCCAGCTGGACGGCGGGGACGGCGCCGAGCGAGGTGATCAGCGCGGCGACCCGGGCGGCCTGCTCCTGCTGCCGGTCCGTCCAGAGCCCGAGGTCCCACGGCGAGATCCGGCCCTCGGGACGGACCGCGGTGGCCTCGGTGATCACCAGACCGGCGCCGCCGGCCGCGCGGGCGGCGTAGTGGGCCAGGTGGAAGTCGGTGGCGGCACCGACCTCGGGGCCGTCCGCTGCGGCCGAGTACATGCACATCGCGGCCATCCAGACCCGGTTGGGGACGGTCAGCTCACGCAGGACGAGGGGCTCGAACAGGGCACTCACGGTGGCTCCTTCGACGGGATGGTGCTCGCTATTACGGTATCCCTCGTACTACGGCAGCTGTCAAACTACGACACTTCTCGTACTATGAACGCGTGACCGAGACCCGACTCCCCGAACCCACCCTGACGGAGATCAAGCTCGCCGCCGTCCTGCACGCCCTCGCCGACCCGGTCCGCCTGCGGATCGCGGTCGAACTCGCGGACGGCTCCCACGAGATGGCCTGCCAGGCCTTCGCCCTGCCGGTGACCAAGTCCACCAGCACGCACCACTTCAAGGTGCTCCGCGAGGCCGGCGTGATCCGCCAGCACCGCCGCGGCACCTCGCGGATGAGCTGCCTGCGCACCGAGGACCTGGAGGAGCTCTTCCCCGGCCTGCTCACCAGCGTCCTGGCCGCCCACCGCACCGAGCGGGAGGCGCCCGACACGGCTGCGGCGGCGGCTGCGGCGGCGGCGGCGGACTGACGCGCCGTCAGGCCTTCGGCGGCGCGGCGGTGTCCGCCACCCAGCCGGGCAGCGTGGGCAGCAGCTCGGTGGCGATCCGGCGGACCACGCCCTCGTCCACCGGCAGCGCGTCGTTGCGCCAGACCGTCAGCTGGTAGCTGCCACCGCCCCGCGACGGGCCCTTGGCCACCGCCAGGTTCTGGGCCACACCACCCGGGGCGGACTTCCCGCCGCCGCCGAACAGGTTGATCTCGATGCCGATGGTGCGCTCGGTGAAGGCCACCGCGCGGTGGCCCAGCAGGGCGCCCTCGGTCACCGAGGAGCCGAGGAACGCGGCCTCCGACGGGGATGCCTCGCGATGGTCGGCCACCCTGACCCGGTACTGCCCCACCCTGGCCTCGGCAGCGTTGTTCTCGATCGCGACGCCGTCCACCGTCGAGGCGCCGCTCTCCGCCACCGCGAGCTGCTCGTCCGGCACGCCGAGCAGTGCGGGCAGGCCCGGCCGGATCAGCGCAGCGCAGAGCGCGGGGACCTCGGGGCCGTCGTGGGCGCGCGCCCCGGGGCACTCCGGCCCCTTGGGTGCGGACGCCTCCTTGCCCTGCACCAGCCAGACCCCGAGCAGCAGCGGAAGCGTCAGCAGCACCGCCGCCGCGACCTGGCCGACCACGCTCTTGCCACCGGCCCCGGTGCCCTTGGCGGGCACCCCCGTACCGTCCGTCATCCCGTCCCCCCGACGATCGCGCTTGCGAGCCGGGTGATCCTAACCCAACGGCGTACCCGTCAGTAGGCCTCTTCCTCCGGCTCGTGCGGGAGGTCGACGCCGTGGTGGGCGGCGATCCGCAGCAGGCCCCGGATGCGGCCGCGGTAGGCGTCCACCCCGTCGTCGTCGCCCTCCTCGCGGGCCCGGGCCAGGGCGAGGCGGGCCAGGGTCAGCTGCTCACGCAGTTCGTCCTCGAACACGCCACCAGCATGACACCCCGGGGCCCGGGCGGGGTGCTCCGCCGCTCGCTCCGCCCGGCCCCGTGCCGGATCACTCGGTCGGGCGCTTGAACATCCGGGTCGCGGTGATCTCGCCGTGGATCACCGGGGCGTCGGGTGCCTGCGGGGCCGGCAGGCCCGGGCGCAGGTGCTCCTCCACCGAGATGTACTTCAGCCCGGCCCGCAGGTCGGCGTCGTTGCGCAGCCGGATGACCAGCGGGAACTCGGCCAGCGCGGTGGTGTCGAAGAGGCCGGTGGTGTAGATCAGCTGGACGCCGAGGGCGTCCGCCACCGCGCGCTGGAGCTCCAGCAGGTAGGTCGCGTTGGCCCGGCCGATCGGGTTGTCCAGGAACAGCGTGCCGGCGTGCCGCAACTGGGACTGGCCCCGGTCGTTGGCCCGCAGCGCGGCCATCGTGCAGTACAGCGCGATGGCGGCGGTGAGCAGCTGGCCGCCGGAGAACACGTCGGACATCTGACCCACGCTCACCCGCTCGGCGCGCAGCACCGCGTCGGGCTTGAGGATCTCCACCGAGACGCCCTTGGGGCCGATCGCCGCCGCCACACCGCGCAGCAGCAGGGACATGCCGTCCCGCCGCAGGTCGCTGTTCTTCTTCACGGCGGCCCGGGTGGCCTCGTCGATCACCTCGCCGAGGCGCTCCACCAGGGTCGCGTGGTCCGGGTCCTCGAAGCGGATGCGCAGGAACTCCTGGCCGGACCACTCCCCCAGGCCCTCGGGCAGCCGGGAGAGCCGCTGGGCGGCGCGCAGCGTGGTGAGCGAGGACTCCACCAGGCCGCGCAGGCGGTCGACGATCGAGCCGCGGTTGCGCTCCAGCTGGGCCAGCTCGTCGGTGAGCACCCGCAGGCGCGGGGCGAAGGCGGCGGCCCAGGCGGCGGCGTGCTCGGGCAGGGCGGCGGCGGGCAGCTCGCGGATCTGCTGGCGGGCGGGGGTGCGGACGGCCTCGTAGCGGGCCGCGTTGGCGTGCCGGACCAGGGCGTCCGAGGCGTCCCGGACGGCGAGTTCACCCGCCGTCAGCTCGGCCGAGGCGGAGCGCAGGGCCCGGCGGGACTCGGCGGCGGCGGTGCGGGCCTCGGCCAGCGAGCCGAGGTAGGGCTCGACGGCCTGGGCCTCCTCCTCGCCGTGGTGGTCACGGAGGCCGTCGCGCAGCTGTCCTGACGCCTCGTCGAAGTCGGCGGCCGCCGACTGGGCCGCGTCCAGGGTGCGCTGGAGGTCGGCCAGCGCGGTGCGGGCGGTGTCCACCGTCTCGCGCCGCTCGGCGAGGCGGGAGGTGGCGGTGCGCAGCAGCGCCTGGGCGTGCTCGGGGTCGGTGGGGACGAGGTCCTCGGGCAGCTCGGTGTGCGCCTCGCCGGTGGCGGGGGCGGAGCGCTCGGCCTCGCCGCGCAGCCGGCCGAGCTGCTCGGAGGCGGTGGCGGAGCGGGCCTCGATGGTGGCGACCAGGCCCTCGGCCCGGGCGGCGGCGGCCTGCCGGGCCGGGCCGTCGGCGCCGTCCGGGCTGGCCAGCAGCTCCTCGGCCCGGGTGCGGACCTTGTTGGTCAGGCGGTCCAGCTCGGCCGCGGCGGCGGTCTCGTCGCCCTCGGCCCGGGCCTGCTCGGCCCGCAGGTCGGCGCCGACACCGACCTTCTCGTACAGCTGGGCGGCGGCCCGGTAGGCCTCGCGCAGCGCGGGCAGCGAGGCGGCCACCTCGGTGATCTGCTCGGTCTCCTCGACCACCGAGAGTTCGGCCCGCTCGGCCCGCAGGGTGCGGGCGGTGCGGCGGGCGTCGTCGGCGGCCCGCTGGGCGGCCCGGCGGTCCTCGTCGCAGGTGCGGGCGCGCTCGGCGCAGACCGCCTGGCGGCGGTCGCACTCGGCGGCGTCCTCGGCCAGCTCGCGGCGGCGGCGGGCCCAGTTCGCCCGCTCGCGCAGCCGGAAGGCCAGGCCGGCCAGCGCGTCGGCCCGGCGGCGGGTCCGCTGGGCGGCCTCCCGGCGCTCCTCGTACGCGGAGGCCGCGGCCAGCTGGTCGGTCTCGGCCTCGTCGTGCTCGGCCCGCAGGGTGGCCAGCTCGGCGGAGGCGGTCTCGGCCTGGGCGGCGGCGGCCAGGGTGGCCTCGGTCAGCTCGGCCAGGGTGCCGGGCGGGCACTGCTGGAGCCACGAGGCCAGCCGGCCGCCGAGCGCGCGGTCCCCGCCGAGCCGGGCGGCCAGCTCGCGGATGTGCTCCTCCCGGGCGGTGGCCCGGGCGCGCAGCTCGCGGCGCTCGTCGTCGGCCGCGCCCTCGTTGTGCATGGCCGGGTTCGGCGGCACCAGGAAGAACGGCGGCTCGTCGGCCAGCGGGGCGATCAGCGCGGCGGCGGTGCCGACCGCCACCGTGGAGCGGGGCAGCAGGGCCGCGGTCTGCAGCGCCTCGCGGGCCCGGTCCAGGGACTGGGGGTCCGTCACCACGACGCCGTCCACCAGCTCCGGGCGGGCGGCCAGGATCGCCTCGTGGTCGGCCGGGTCGACGGACTGCGCGAGGTAGCGCCAGCCGGGCAGCGCGGGGATGCCCTGCTCGCCGAGGTACTCAACGGTGGCCAGCACGTCCGGGCCGGGCGGCAGGAGGCCGCCGTCGCCGAGCGCGGCCAGGATCCGGGAGTCGTCGGCGGCGGCGGTGCGCAGGTCGAAGAGGGTGCGCTCGGCGGTGGACACCGCCGTGTCGAGCCGCTCCTCCAACTCCTCGGCATTGGAGTCCAGCAGAGCGGGCGTCAGATGCCCCTCGGTCTCCTCGCCCTGGTAGGGCTGGAGGCCGAGCAGCTCGGCCAGCCGGGGCTCGGCCGCCAGCAGCGCGGCGGTGCGCTGCTCGGCGGAGAGCGCGCGGTGGGCGTTCTGGTACGCGTCGCTGGCGCGGGCGGCGGCCAGCTCGGCCTTGGCCTCCAGCGCACCGGTCTCCCGGGCCCGGGCGGCGGAGCTCTCGGCGGCGGCGCGGGCCTGGTCGAGGGCGGCGGTGGCCTCCTTCTCGGCGTCCGCGGCGTGCAGCGCGGCCCGGGCCGGGTCGGGCTCCTCCGTCCCGGCGTCGATCCAGCCGGCCTCCACGGCGGCCTGGGTCTCCTGCTCGACCTCGGCCAGGCGCTGCTCCAGGTGGCCCGACTCGGAGCGGGCCTTCTGCGCGGCGGTCGCGGCTGCGGTGGCCTCGGCCTGCGCCCGGCCGCCGTCGGCCTGCAACTCCTCGGCCCGGGCCTCCTCCTGATCGGCCCTCAGCTCGGCGGCCCCGGCCGCGCTCTCCAGCGCCCGGGCCAGCGCCCCGGCGGCCTTGGCCCGGGCGGCCAGCGCGGGGGCCGCGTCCAGCTCGGCCTCCCGGATGGCGACCGCGACCCTGGCGACCCGGTCGGCGGCGGCGCGGTGGCGCAGCACCGCCTCGGCGGCCTGCCAGGCGGAGTACAGGGTGCGGGCCTCGGTCAGCTCGCGGCGCAGCGCGGCGGCCTCGGTGGTGGCGGCGGCCAGGCCGAGGGTGGCGTGGCGGTGCGTCAGCTCGGCGGTGATCAGCGAGTGCCGGGTGCGGTCGCTCTCGGCGGCGGTCACCGCGCCCGCGGCGGCGGCCACCTCGACGGCCAGGTCCTGGGCCCGGTCCCGCTCGGCGGCGGCCCGGACGGTGAGCGCCTGGGCGAGGCGGCGGGAGCGGCGCTCGGCGGTGCGGTGCAGCTCGCGGACCGACTCGCGGGCGGCGGTGGAGTCGACGATCCGCTGGAGCAGGTCGAGCGAGCCGGCGGTGAACTCCCGCTCGGCGGTCAGCTCGGAGCGGCGGCCCAGCTTGGCGGCGAAGCCGTGGACCAGGTCGGCCAGGCCGTCGGTGTCCCGGGTGTCGGTGACGGCGCGCAGCAGCAGGTCGGTGAAGTCGGAGTCGTGCTTGACCGCGAAGAGGCCGGCCGCCTCGCCCTCGTCCGCGTTCATCTCGCGCTGGTAGCGGAACAGCTCGGGGTCGAGGCCGAGCTCGCCGAGGTGCTCGTTCCACCGGTCGTGGATGTCCTCGAAGACCAGGTCCAGGTGCGGGGCGGCCTTGCCGGCCTCGGTCATCGCGTCCCGGAAGCCCTTCATGGTGCGGCGGCGGCCGCGGGCCTTCTGGTCGCCGGCCAGGCTGGGCCGCTCGGAGACCGGGAGGGCGTCCAGGGTCATCCCGAGGCCGGGACGGAAGGAGTACCAGGACTCGGCGAACTTGCGCGGGTCGGAGGAGACCTGACGGCCCCTCCACTCGCTGACCTTGCCGACCACGATCAGCTCGCCGGTGACGGTGTGCTGCCACTCCAGCGCGACGTGACCGCAGTCGTCGGCCAGCAGGAACTTGCGCAGCACGCCGGAGCTGGCGCCGCCCAGGGTGTTCCGGTGGCCCGGGAGCATGACGGAGAAGATCAGCTTGAGCAGGACGGACTTGCCGCCGCCGTTCTCCAGGAACAGCACGCCGGCCGGGGCGGGGCGGCGCTGCGGACCCTCCGGCTCCTCGCCGAACAGGCCGATCTGCTGCGGCCTGGGCTCGGCCACCGGCTCACCGACGCCGCGCAGGTCGAGCACCGTGTCGGCGTAGCGGGCGCCGGCCGGTCCGATCGAGTACAGGCGGACCCGGTTGAGCTCGTACATGTGCGGCGGTTCTCCAGATGACGGTGGATCAGTGGATCAGAGGCTGTGGAACGGCAGGCCGGCGTCCGCGACCAGTTCCTCGCTGTGGTCGGCGGGGAGCAGGGTGGCGGTGCCGTCGGTGACCGCGACCACGCCGAGGTCGAGCAGCTCGCCCATCGCGGCGCCGCCCGCCAGGTCGCGGACCTGGAGCTGGTAGCGGGCCGTGGTGCGGTAGGTGCCGCCGGCGTCGTCGGAGGTCTTCTGCAGGAAACCGGAGTCGACCAGGAAGAGCACCGCCTTGGAGACGATGCCGATGGTCGAGCCGGAGAGGCGGCGGGCGTCCTTGGTGGCCCCGGTCGCGGAGCGCCGGGCCCAGACCCGCCAGGCGGCTTCCAGGCCGGGGGCGTCGGAGGTCGGGTCGGTGTTGTCCCCGGCCGCCTCGGCACGCTCCTCCAGCCGGCGGCAGGCCTGCCGGACGAAGGCGTCCACGCCGTTGACCGTGATCCGGCCCAGGTACGCGTCGTCGGCCAGGTCTTCCGGGCGGGGGAAGGCCATCGCGGCGGTCGCCAGGTGGGCCAGGCCGTGCAGGAAGCGGTCGGTGGCCTCCCCGGCAGCGCGGCGGGAGTAGTCGCCCATCCGGACCGCGAAGAGCGAGTCCTCGGCGGCGGCCACCGCCATGCCGGCCCGGGGCGAGACCTCCAGCACGACCAGGCCGAGGCCGGCCGCGACGGCGTCCGCGAGGCGGGCGAAGCCCGGGTCCTCACGGTGACGGCGGATCAGCTCGGCGTACTCCGCGTCGCGAGCGGGCAGCAGCTTGGCCTGGAGGCCGAAGGAGACCAGGCGGGCGGCGTCGGCGACGTCGGCCGGCGTGAGGCTCGCCGCGGGCGCCGGCGCCGCGGGCTCGTCCTCGGTCTCCCAGGACTGGTCGGTCATTGGTACTCCTTGCAGGGGCGGATCGCGGCGGCGCCGGGGAGAGTGGTCACCCCAGGGGCGCGGGGAACTGCGCGCGGGGGAACGGCACGGGTCCGTACGCCGCCGATGGTGGGGCGTTGCCGTTCGGCGGGCGGGGACGGGTCACTGCAGAGGCGGCAACTGACTGTGCGTCGTCCACTGCGGCTCTGATGCCTGCCGCTGCGCGCAGTTCCTCGCGCCCCTGGGGGAACCACCATGCGGGGGTGGATCGCGGCGGCGCCGGGGAAGGTGGTCACACCAGGGGCGCGAGGAACTGCGCGCGGGGGAACGGCACGGGTCCGTACGCCGCCGATGGTGGGGCGTTGCCGTTCGGTGGGCGGGGACAGGTCAGGGCAGAGGCGGCAACTGACTGTGCGTCGTCCACTGCGGCTCTGATGCCTGCCGCTGCGCGCAGTTCCTCGCGCCCCTGGGGTGGCCACTCTCGTCATTGGCGGTCCGCTGCCATGCCGGCGGCGTCGAGGAGGGCGCTGCCGACGATGAGGTCGGCACCGCCGAACTCGGGGTCGTCGAGGCGGGTGCCGTCGTCGACCGCGAAGAGGAGGCGTTCCTCGCCCTGGCGGCTGGCCGTGCCGACGGCGGGCTGCGACCGCGTGGACGGCGAGCAGGGCGAGCCAGGTAGGCAGGTCGGGTCTTGAGGCGGGCCTCGGCGAGCAGGCCGAGAGGCGGCGGGGGAGCGTCTGCGGCAGGTCGAGCAGCTTCCATAGCGGCGCTCCAGCTGATCGTCGGAGAACCGGCTGTCGTCGGCGGTGGACCGATCAAGTCAGGGTTGCCGGGCAAGCTCCGCGCACGAGTGTGCTCAGCGCCGACTCGCGGGACACGCTGCTGATCAGCTGTTAGCTAGCAGGTAACCCACCAGATGGATCGCGTCATACCGACACCACGAGACGGGCCGTCAGTGACGCAGGGCGGCTGCGCGCGGGGCGAAGCGAACGAACTTCAGTCGGTGGGCCGGGTGGCCTCTGACTGTATCCGGCAGCTTCAGCCACTGCGGGGCGAGCAGCTGCCGCTACAGGCCGATGGCCGCTAGGAAGCGGAGGGACGCCAGGTCGAAGGCAAGCATTGCGGTCCTAGTCTCACTCATCGGCCGGAACAGCGGGGCCGGCACTCCAGCGAGACGGTCTAGGAGCTGGGTGTGGCGGCGAGATGCAGTCTCTTGACACTGCATGTCGACCCTAGTTCGCGGCGCGCTCCGCTTGATGCTCCGTGTCCTCGGCCTCGCCGCGGGCCTCCTTGCGGATGTCTGCCCGTGGAGGACTGGCGTGTCTCATGTGCCGGTGAGCGGGCTCGGCACGATTAGTCCCGGCGCGAGACGCACTCGTCGATCAGGTCCTGTGCAGACACGGCCTAGCATCCAGTCGACCGCGCGGACGTCGTGACCTGCCGGGTGGCGTCTTCGATTGGAGCGCGGCGACAGTCCTCGGCGCGTACTGCTGGACGGTGCGGTGTGTCCGGTAGCGTTGTGCCTGCGCTCGGCTCGGCGACGCTCGGGCCGTCTGGCCAGGCTCTGTTCCACTGGCGCGGTTGATTCAGGATCGACCATCGAGCATGGACTCCGCGCTAGCGATCTGGGCGACTGACAGTGGTGACGTCGTGTACGTGAGGTGCGTCCGTATCCAGGAGCGTCTGACCGCCTCGTCGTGTGTGGTGCGCAGGTAGACCCGCCGTCCCGGGCCGGGGACACTACTCGATGAGCTTCCCGAAGTAACGTCTACTCCAGTCGCCGCGGATCGTAGCTTGCCGTAGAACACGGAGCCGAAGGTGCTCCGTGAGACGGCTAGCGCCGATTAAAGCCAAGCAGTGCTCTGAGTCCGACGTACTAGCCGACGTCTGACAGCGTCACGCGAATATAACTCACAAGCGCATCCCAAGTCTAGCCGCGCGCACCGCCGTGCTTCCGGCGCGATCCAGCAAAGCAAAAGGGTGTAGGACGATTAGCGTTGCGCGTTGCTCGCGCACACGGGGCACGCACCGGCCTGCAGCATTCGCGGGCACGCACTCATGCTCGCACGGTCGCTCCCCGCGCTCGTCGAAGTCATGTCGCGAGCGTGACGAGGCTTACCGATCCGCGCGAGTAGCCGACCTCCCAGTGGACATCTGCGTGTAGTTTGAGCGCGTACTCGCCACGCCAGGTTCGACCTTGCGGTTCTCCAGGTCGTGAGCGGGTGCGCGCGCTGTGCAGGCGCAGCGCTTGAGCCGAGACGGGCCACGCCCCTCCATTTAGTCGTCTCGGCGTGCCGGGCCCGGGGGCGGGCAGCACGCCGGGCGGCACCGGGGGCATTTTGTGTGCGGCCGGAGCACGGAGCTCACGGTGGGGCTGAACACTGCACGGTGGTCACGTGTGGACAAGGTTAGAGGCTGATGACACGTACAATGGTGCCGATACACGTCACACCTCCCGGAGGGCCGAGCGAGCGACGCTCGAAAGTCAGAGTGAACATGTTCAGTTTAGGTGCGTGAGAGTCACTGACTGCGCAGGTCGTGGACGGTTCCGATACGCTACTACCCGCTTGCGTGGTGTTCGCGCACACCATGACCGCAGGCGACCAGAGTACCGCCGCCGAGGCCAGCCACTCGCTGGCCGTCCGCGTAGTGGCTCTGGATCACTCATCTGCCGTGTCTCGCGCGCTGAGCGGCCGGACGGCGTACACACTTTACACAGCTGGAGACCGTGAGATGCTCGCATGGCTGGTCGCTCACGCTGGTCGAACGCGATGCACGCTGGGGGAGCACCTCTTCCGGGAGTATGTGCAACCCCTCGAATGGGACCGAGCTGGGTCTAACGTCCACGCGACGTGTGTCGTGCACCACGAGACATTACGACCAACGTCTGGTACGGTCACCCGTTCCCGGCAGTACCACCCGGCACCGACTGGAACACTGGGCTATTTTCCGACGTGAGACCTCATGGTGATTCAGGACCGTCGCGCGATCTGGCGTGTTGCCGTCTCAAGGTACCCACGGTGCAGACATTTAACGTCTGGTGTGACTCCGCTGGGCGCTCAGCGCTCTGCGCGTGCGGCGATCATTCCCGCTAGGCGCTGATCCGCGGGCCGCTGCGCGGGATCCGCTGGCATGCGCGATCATCGACAATTCGACATGTCGTTATCGCGAGTTGCGTGTATGCGGTAGCAAACGGATGTGAGACGACTAGCTGGGTGTCGCGTTATCGAAGACACAGTCGCTGCGGAGGAATGGCATCCGGCGGCTCGAGTGGGCGAGGATCGCACTGCTCGGACGGCGTGCGTGCCGGCGCGGTGGCGACCGCGGCCTGACGCAGGTCTACACCCTGTCCGGCCGACTGGCCGCGTGGGAGTACGGAGAGGAAACGTTCCTCACATGTGTAGAGGAGCGCGCACCGGCGGGTGTGCGCGCTCGCGGCATCGGGTCAGGTGCTGTACGCGCCCCTCCTGCACGCAGAGCCTACGCCACTCACCTCCAGAGAAGCGGGCGGGAGATCGGGTAGTTGGCCTTAATGAGGGTGTTGGCTGTGAGCGAGAGCGGCTTCAGGTGATCGATCTCAATGCGGACCGCGCGCGAGGGGTTCGGACGCTGGACCCTGACTCGACTGACGAATGGCCCCTGCTCTCCTGGTCGGTGACCAGCGCCTACGTGGCACGATGCAGGACTTCCATCGCCGGCGGACCCCGTCCACCATTCGCCGGGTCGTCTGCAGCGCTCGCCGGCGAACGCGGCAGTAACGTTCCGGATCGGCGCCCTAGGTCTCCTACCGCTGACCTGCCGGCTCGGCCGCCAGCTCGCGATGGAGGTGCACTCCGAGAGCTGGCCGACGAGATCGCGTACAGATCGAGAACGCCACACACTCACAGGTCTTCGCCCGCGCGGCGGCTCCCGGGCGTCAGCTACGTCAAGCCGCACGGCGCCCTCTCACAACCGGGTGGTCGGCGACTCCGAACAGGCACGAGGCTGGGGTGCGTCGCGACCGGAGTGCTGACGGGCAGGGGCGGTCAGTCTTCCTCTGCGACGGCCCCTGCTGCCGCAGTGCTCGCCTCCCCGGCTCCGTGCTGCTCCGCCGTCGCTCGAGGGCGTCAGCCCAGCCTCTCCGGTCGTCACGAGCGCCTTTCACGCCGACGGGGCTACACCTGGGCGGCACCTCGTCACCCGGCGCACGACCCCGACTCGAAGGGGCCGTGCTGCACGACCGGACGCGGTCATCGCCGGGCGTCATGGCATCGCGAAGGACGGTCTGGATCACCGCGGTTCGGAGGCGAGCCGGTTAGGCGGTGGAGGCGCGTTCGCCTGTGCGTGACACGGGGGGACACCCGGGGAGGCTCGCGCAGCTGGCATGGCGGGTATACGAGGGGCACATGGGCACCTCGGCGGGGGAGTGGCGGTGGAGGCCTTCGTCTGGATGGGGGCCACGGGGGGTTGACGTTCCGACATGGTCGTTGGGACGACGGGGGTGTTGACGTTTCCGACAGGTTCGGGGACTAGACGACGGGGGGGGGTTGAGCCGGTTACCGACAGGTCAGGGGGGACGACGTGATACGGGGATTTGACGTTACCGCCGCGGGTCGGCGTGGGCGGTAGGCCGTGTTCGGTCGAGGCGCCGGACGGGGGCGGCCGGTCGAGGGGCGGCTGTACGCGGAGCAAGTGATGGCCCGGCGCGGCGTCCCTGCCGGAGGTGTCGGAGATTCGTGCCGGCGGCGGGACGGTGCTGCTGGATCGGGGGTGTTCGGACGTGGGCGGCGCTGCGGCGGGAGCTCAGGGCGGGTCGGTGGCGGCTGACGGAGCGCCGGGCGGCCGAGGGGCCGCTTGGTGTCTTGTTGCGGGTGGTCTACGACGGCGGGCGGGGACCTGTGAGGAGAGTGGCAGGGCTGTGGGGGGTTGTCGGTGGCGGAGGCCGGGCGGGATGCAACTCGTCGGTAGGTAAAGTACTCCGGGGTGGCCATTATGCGGTCTTCGCGCGGGTTCTCGCGTTTACCTGACGGGTGTCTTCCGGAGCAGGGACCACGTGCCGAGGAGGCCACTCCGCGGAGCTCCGTACCGGCGCCGGGGGTCGGTCTGGCGCTGGCGGGGCGTACACTGGGGAGTTTATCAGCGCGCGTCCCTCGCCCGGGGGCCCGGTCGGCTAGTTGATCGGGCCCGGACCCCCCCCCCGGCCCAGCAGGCGGCCTCGTGGGGGCTGTGGGACTGCGTCCCGGGAGCCGGCGGCGTTGCTGGCGCCGGGGGACCGCGGGTTGCGGTTCTGCCGGAGGCGGGCTCGTGACGCCCTGCGAACACGTGGCTACGTCCTCTGGGGGCGCGCGGCAACTGCCGCGAACGGAAGGCCGGCCCACCGGCAATGAACCACCGGCAGACAGGTGCACGTGCTGCCGGACCCCCGCGCCGCCGTTCCTCGGCCCCGGGCGCCGCGTCGTGACGGGGCTGGGGTGGTGCGGCCCGGGCCGTTGACGACGGTTCGGACTGCTAGGGCGGCGGGTGGGTGGGCGCACCTGGGGGTTTGTGCCCCGGGCGCGGGGCGTTGGACGAAAACCGGCGTTGAGGGGCTGGCGAAACCGCTGGTGGGGAACACAGAGGGGGCGCCGGATAACTGGAGGGACCACTGCTCGGCTGGGGTCGCGCTGCGGGGCCGTCGGGCGGGTGGTGGTCGCCGTGACCGGGGCTCGGCGGTCCTGGTCGGGTTCGGCGGACGGGCGGCGGCCTGGGGGATGCGGTGGGTGACGTGCCGGCCGGGGCGTTAGGCGTCGCGTCGAGATCGCCGGCCACGTACGGCGTGCGGAGCTACCTCGCGGTGGCGGGCGGGAGGTGGCGGTGGAGCCACCGTCGCGAGGCGGCCGTATCGGCGGACCTGCTACGCCGGCGCTGCGGCCGCCTCCGCTGACGGGCGGTCAGCTGCTTCCGTGTGGGTGCGGCCCGTCGCTCCGCCGACCGAGTTGACGGGCTCGCGGTCCTGCCCGCGGGCTACGGCCGAGTTGGTGCTCCCCTGCTGCTGCCGGGGCCGCGCGCCGCCTGGTTCGCCGCCGGCGGCGTTCACGCTGCTGGCCCGCGCCCGGTATGCGACGGTCGGCGCCGCGTCCAACCGGATCGCCCGTGCGCGACGAAGGCCTCCCCTCCCCCGCCTGACGACCGACAACTCCCCAGCGAGTGGCATGGTCCCTGAGGCGCCGTCAGGTCCGTCCCGACGGCCGCCCCGTGGGCCTTCTCGCGCGACCACCCACCACGGCGCTACACCCGGTGCATCGGCGTGCGTCCCGCACCGGCGACCTCCCCTACGGCCCGCGCCAGGCGTGGCACCGTGCCGCTCCGCATTGCGTGCTCTGACGACGGGCCGGAATCCGCTGGCCCCGGAAGCCCCCCTGCGGAAATGCTGCCCGATGATCGACCCGTGAGTACGCCAGGCACCTGGCCCAGGAGGGATCGGAGCCTCAAGT